>NZ_JACKUR010000020.1:0-724 GCF_025822865.1 Mycobacterium paraffinicum
CAACGCCCTGCTGCGCGGCATGCCCACCGGCGCCATCGGCCGACGCGCGGGCGCCGCCGCGGGCTACTCCCACAAATACGGCTTCCGCTACAGCGTCCTCACCCGCCCACCATCAGCCGGATAGGGAAAGGCCAGGTGAACGGAAGTTGTACACGAATGAACAGTCGGCACTAGGGAGGCGAGGCACCGCGTGACCCCATTAATCTCACCAGTAAGCCATGCCTGCGGTAAGCCCACCGGCAAACCGTTCCTCGAAGGCCAGCGAGCCTAGAGAACAGGGAGGGAATCCAAATGTCGTTCGTCACGACGCAGCCCGAGGCCTTGGCCGCGGCGGCGGGCAATCTGCAGAGCATCGGTTCGACGCTGAATGCACAGAACGCGGCGGCGGTGGCCCCAACGACGGGGGTAGTGCCGGCCGCTGCTGACGAGGTGTCAGCACTGACCGCGGCGCAGTTCTCTGCGCACGCGCAGATGTACCAGGCCGTGAGCGCCCAAGCCACGGCGATTCACGAGATGTTCGTCAACACCCTGGGCATGAGCTCGGGATCGTACGCGGTGACTGAGGCGGCCAACGCGGCCGCGACGGGTTAAAGGAGTCAATGGTGTTTGATTTTGGGGCGCTTCCGCCGGAGGTTAATTCGGCGCGGATTTACGCCGGTCCAGGGTCGGGGTCGTTGATGACCGCGGCGTCGGCGTGGAATGCGATTGCCGCGGAGTTGCAGTC
>NZ_JACKUR010000021.1:0-765314 GCF_025822865.1 Mycobacterium paraffinicum
GCGGCGTCCGGCCTCGGTGCCTCGGCCCTGGCCGGTTCCGTCCTGCCCACCGCCGCCGCCCAATGTCCGGACGTCCAAGTGGTGTTCGCCCGCGGCACCGGTGAAGCCCCCGGCGTCGGACCCACCGGACAGGCCTTCGTCGACGCCCTGCACTCGCGCGTCGGCGCCAAGTCCTTCGACGTCTACCCGGTCAACTACCCCGCCAGCGACCAATGGGACACCGGCGTCGACGGCATCAGAGACGCCGCGGGCCACATCAACTCGATGGCCCACGACTGCCCCAACACCAAAATGGTGCTCGGCGGCTACTCCCAGGGCGCGGCCGTGATGGGCTTCGTCACCTCACCCTCGGTCCCCGACGGCGTCGACCCCAACACCGTGCCCAAGCCCCTGGACCCCTCGGTGGCCAGCCACGTCTCCTCGGTCGTGCTCTTCGGCATGCCCAACGTGCGCGCCATGAACTTCCTCGGCGAACCCCCCGTCGTCATCGGCCCGGCCTATCAGGACAAGACCATCAAGGTCTGCGCCACCGAAGACCCGGTCTGCTCCGACGGCATGAACTTCTCCGCCCACAACACCTACGCCGACGACGGCGCCATGATCGACAAAGGCGTCGCCTTCGCCTCCAGCCACCTCGACGCGGGAACCGNGCCACCGAAGACCCGGTCTGCTCCGACGGCATGAACTTCTCCGCCCACAACACCTACGCCGACGACGGCGCCATGATCGACAAAGGCGTCGCCTTCGCCTCCAGCCACCTCGACGCGGGAACCGCTGGAGCCTCGACGGTCGCGAGCGGCCGGGGCGGCTTCGGAAGCTGAGCGATCACTTCGTTGAGTTCGTCGCTCGACGGACACGCCGGCCGGCGCGTCAGCCGCTGTCCTGGATGAAGCCCTTGTTGCGCATCAGGGCGTCCGCCAGGAACCCGTCGTGCGGGATGCCCGGCGCCGCGTGCCACGTCGGGTGGGGCCCGGCATACACGCTGGCGATCGACGGTTCGGCGAGCAGTTCGTCGATCAGGCGCTCGTCATTGGTCATCGCGGTGACAACCAACGAATGCCGCAACGGTTCCACGCCCGCGCTGGGCGACCATGGCGATACCCACACGCAGGGAAAGGGCAGCTCGACGTTGAGCGTGTCCGCGGCGGGCGCGGGCAGCAGGTGTACGGCCGGGCGCAGCGCCGCGTAGCCGTCGCCGAGGTCGGCAACCACCTGATCGGCGCCCAGCAGCGGCGTCGACCCGGTGGCTTTCGCCGCCAGGTAATCCGCCAGCGCCCGGGCCTGATCGAGGGGCTGGGTGGGCAGCAGCGCACGCTCGTCGTCGGTGGGCAGCGGCTCGATGGCCGCCAGCCGCCGCGCGATCGCACGCGCCAGCGGGCCGGGGTCACCCTCGTAGAGCACGGCGGTGGTGTTGACGCAGGCCATGCCCCCGAGGTCGGCGATCGAGTCGACGATCACGTCGACGTGGTCGCGCCAGTCGTGGTCGGCGGTGATGACGATCTTGCTGCGCCCGGGGCCGTTCACGATGACCCCCGGGTCGTCGGCGTACTTGTCGACGACCTGCCGGCCGCCGTACACCATGGCGAGGTCGGCCGAGCGGATGATCTCGTCGGCACCGGCATGGTCGGTGGGCAGGTAGACGGCGTCCTCCGGGCGAAAACCCGCCCGCCGCAGGGCGTTTACCAGCCGGTGCGCCGTCAGCGGCTCGCGGCGGGACGGGCGCACCGCGACCCGGTAGCCGAGCGCCAGTGCCTGCGGCCACAGGCCGTGCACGCCCGGGCCGTTTCCGGCCGCGTGCACGGCGAAGACCTCCCCCCGCCGCACCCACACCGCGCCACCGCGCCGGGCGCGTTCCTCGCGCCAATCGAGCGCCGCGCCCACCGGCCGGGCCGGGCCGACCGCGTCGAATGCGCCGCTGACGGCGTCGGCGACGCCGCGCGCCCCGGCGCGGGTCACTGCGATGGGCACTCCCGAAATCCGGCTGGCCAGCCGGACGTACGCCTCGAAGTCCAAGCCGGCGTCGACCCCGTCCGCGAAGATGCCGGCGGCGCGCGACAGCGCCGCCGCGCGCTGCTCGACCGGCAGCGGCACCACCCTGCGTTGCGCGGCCAAGGTGCGCGAAACATACAGCGGCGGAACGAGACTCAACTCGGCGACCGCGGCGCCGGCGGTGCTGAAGATGGCCTCCCGACGGCGGGTCCGGTACTCCCCGTCGGGGCCGAGCGCATCGATTACCGCCAAATCGGTTGCGGTGCGCGCACGTTCGTCGGCCATGCTCAGTACACGCCTTCGATGACGGCCTCGCCCTCGAAGGTGGCCACCGGCCGCACCTCGCTGACCGAGTCGCTGAGCTCGCCGGCCGGACCGGGCACCCGGACCGCCAGATCGCGCTCCAGGTTGTTGGGGATGAACATGCCCTTGCTGATGTGGTTCATCACCACCTGACCGGTCTGCCCGTAGGGCACCCGTTCGCCGGTGTCGGGGTCGACCACCCAGAACACGACGTACGGTGTGCGAGGGTCGAACACGAAGACGTCGCCGTCGGCCGTTCGCGTGACCGCTTGGGATAGCACCATCGTGCTGCCGAAGGCCATGGTGATCGTCGTTTCCGGGAAGATGCCGCGGAGCAGCTCCAGGGTGTCGGCGTCCACGTGCGCGCCGCTGAGCAACAGGTAGCGGATCTTGTCGTTGAGCAGGTCGACCAGCCGGTCGTCCCGGGCCAGGGCCTCGAGCAGCGGCGGGGTGGCGTGCAGGTTCGCGACCTTCTGCGTCTCCAGCACGAACACGGCCTGCTCGACGACGTGATCGACGTAGGCGGCGACTTCGGAGGCGGCACCGCGCGCGGCGATCTTCTTCACCCAGCGGGGATCGATGTCGATCGCGTGGAACGTCGCGCCGAGCCGCTCGGAGACCAGCCGCGAGAAATAGCCCACCCCGTGCGGTCCGCTGGGCATCAGACACAGGAAGCCTTCACCGCGGCGAAACCCGCCGGTGGCGAAGTCCTCGGTCTGCCATCGCACCACCTGCGCGACCCAATCCGGCAGCTGCACAGACCGTTTCGGGGCGCCGGTGGTGCCGCCCGACTCGAATATCTGGGGCACCGGCGGCGGCGTTCCGTAGCCGCGCGGGATGAGATCCTCCACCGGCACGCCGCGCAATTCGTTGACGAGGTTGGGAAACAGTTTCAGATCGGCGAACGTGTTGACGTCGGCGATCGGATCGAAGTCCAGCGTCGCAGCGGTCCGCAACCAGAACGCCGAACCGGTGTCTTCACCGAAATGCCAGGCGATCGCCGCGCGCAGATAGGCCTCGGGATCGTCGACCGGATCCGATCTCGGAACGTCCAACAGCGAGAAGTCGATATCGGCCATATCAAAAGATCCTCGCCCATCCTCAACCGCTCGCCAAGCGCCCGGCGCCGTATTGCCTTACTTCGCACGGAATTTCGGTGCCGTGTACCCGCTGTTCACTTTCGCGGCCGGACATGCGCTGTCGGCCACAGGCTATGTTCTCTGCAGCGAGAAGGGACGGATCATGGCGGTGAACAACCGGATACCACCAGGGCGTATCGGCAGCATGGAGTGCGAATGATCGACTTCACCCTCACCCGGACCTCCACGGCGCCGATCGAGACCGTGTTCGACGCCATGACCGACCACCGCGGGATCGCGGACGCCGTGTGGGCAATCCGGCGCAGCACGCTCGATCGCGAGGGAATCCCCGCACCGAACGGTGTCGGCGCGATCAGACGTCTAGTGGCGATCGGTCCGCCGTTCGTCGAGGAGATCATCGAGTATGAGCGACCCACCCGCTACGCGTACAGGATGATCTCAGGCGCACCGACCCGCAATCACATCGGCACGATCCAGCTGCGCGAGACAGGCATGGGGACCGAGGTCAGCTGGCAGCTACGGTCGACGCTGAAGATTCCCGGTCTTGACCGGCTGATGCTGCCCGTGTTCAAGAGGGTCATCGACGAGCTCCTCAAAGGCGGCATCACCGCCGCCGAACGCCGCCGCTAAGCCGCGCGGTTGTGTAGCCGGCGCGGGTCGACGCCCGAGCGCCGCCACGCCCTGGCCGCCCACGGAGTGTAGATCGCCCCGACGGGCAGCCGGTTGATCAGTGGGTTGAGCGCGCGCATGGCGGCAGCGAAGCGCTGAAAACGCTTCTCCTTCTTCGTGTTCCACTCCAGCTGGCAGACTTCGCGCATCTGCGGCGGCATGGTCCCGACCAGGACCAGGCGGGTGTAGGCGTTGAGCGGCGCGGACAACACCCGCCAGATCGGCCTGGGGATCCAGCGCGGGCCCGGAATCCCCTTCCTGATGTAGCCGGTGCCGTACAGGACGGTCTTATGCGGGACGAACCGCTCGAGCATCTCGTCCCAGTAGGCGAGGAACTCGTCGTAGGTCTGCGGCTGGCCGCGGTCGCTGACCCCGTAGAGGCCGTACCACACCTTGCCCTCGTCGAATATCTGCTCTTTCTCCGCACGGGACAGCCGGCGGATGAACGTGTCGGCGTTGTAGATGACCTGATCGACGAAGCTGGCGTGCGCCCAGTAGAAGAGCTCCGGATTCAGCGCGTGATACCTCGAGCCGTCACTGATGGCGCCCTTGATCGTCTTGTGGAAGTCCCGGACCTTGCGGCCCCACTCGCGCGGTTGGTCGGAGTAGACGGTCTTCATCAGCGGCGGCGCGGTCCGCTTGGCCCGCCCCAACGTGTCGCTGAAGACGACCGAGTGGTCGAGCACGCCCTGGGCGAGCTGCTCGATGCAGTTCTCGACCCCGGCGGTGCGCTGGAACCCGAAGAACTGGGTGCGGTTGTCCCCGTAGAACTTCCAGATCAACGACTCGGGACCCAGCCGCGTGAAGTCGTCCGGCCCGTCGACCGGCATGGGCAGCGCCTCCCGCACACCGGTGTCGAAATCCTGGCCGGCCCATTGCGCTGTCATCCGATCTCCTCGCCCCCACGCGCGCATACCCCGTTGTGAAGCAGTGAAACAAATGCGTATCTTTGTGTCAAACGAGCGTTGTTGCGCCGAGACTGCCGGGAGGGGCGTAATCCGTGCAGAACCACAGCCTTGCCGGCGATCTCGGCGACAAGACCGACCTCGACCGGACCATCCTGGACACTGCGCGCGCCGTCTTCGAGACCTACGGCGTGCGCCGGGCCAACATCGAAGACATCGCCGCGCGCGCCGGGGTCAGCCGGAGCACCATCTACCGGCGCTTTCCCACCAAGGACGACCTGTTCGGGCACGTGGTGCGGCGTGAGGCCGAATCGTTCTTCACCACACTGGACCGGGCCGCGACGGGTTGCGACCCGCAGCAGGCCGTGATCGAGGCGTTCGCGCTCGGGGTGCGCCTGGTCCACGATTCCCCGCTGTACTCCCGGATCGCGGACAGCGAACCTGAGCTGTTGGGGATGTTCTCCCGCTCGCAGGCCTTCCCCATCGGTCAGTTCGCCGACGGGATCGCGCACACCCTGCGCCGATGCGGGGCCGACATCCCCGACCGCGACCTGACCAACATCGCCGACATCCTGCTTCGCGTCGCCCTGGGCATCATCGTGTTTCCCACCGACCGCCTCGACACGTCGGATCCCACGGCCGTCCGCGACTACGCCGCCCGCTATCTGGTGCCGATCATCCGCGGTTGACCCGTTCCGGCTTGTCGGTGACCTGCACTAGCCTGAAAGCGTGGCTGGGAGTTCTGCGGCTCCGCGGACCCGGTACGCCAGTTGCGGCGAGATCGACATCGCCTATCAGGTCTTTGGCGATGGCCCGATCGACCTGCTGGTGCTGCCGGGCCCGTTAATCCCGATCGACTGTGTCGACCTCGAGCCGTCGATGTACCGCTTTCATCGCCGGCTCGCATCGTTCTGCCGGGTGATCCGGTTCGACCAGCGCGGCATCGGCCTGTCCTCGCGGGTGCCGTCGCTGGACATGCTCGGCCCGGAGTCCTGGGCGCAGGACGCCATCGCGGTCATGAATGCGGTGGGATGCGAGCGTGCGACCGTCTTCGCCCCGGGTTTCACGTCGTTGGCCGGCGTGGTTCTGGCGGCAGACCATTCCGACCGGGTGAACAGCCTCGTCATCTCCAACGGCGCGGCCCGCACGCTGCGTGGTCCCGATTACCCCATCGGCAGTGACCTCGACGATGCCGACCGCTTCACGACGGTGGGGATGGAGCCGGACGCCGTCGAGCAGGGTTTCGACATGCTCGGCATCATCGCGCCCTCCGCGGCGGACGACGACGCGTTTCGTGCGTGGTGGGACATGGCCGGCAATCGCGCCGCGTCACCCAGCATGGCCCGCGCGTTCATCAACAAGGTCAGGGAGGGCGACGTCCGCGACCGCCTGCCCCGCGTCGCCGTGCCGACCCTGATCCTGCATCGCGACAACCCCGGCTTCAGCCCGGTCGGGCACGCGCGATATCTCGCCGAGCACATTCCCGGGGCACGGCTCGTCGAGTGCCCGGGCGAGGACACCCTGTACTGGGTGGGCGACACCGCGCCCCTCCTGGACGAGATCGAGGAGTTCATCACCGGTGTGCGCGGCAGCTCCGACGCCGAGCGCCTGCTCATTACGATCGTCTTCACCGACATCGTCGGCTCCACCGAGCGCGCCGCACTGCTCGGCGACCACCGCTGGCGCGACCTGCTCGACAATCACGACACCCTGGTGCGCCACGAGTTGCAGCGATTCGCCGGGCGCGAAGTCAACACGGCCGGCGACGGATTCGTCGCCACATTCAGCAGCCCGAGCGCCGCGATCGCCTGCGCCGACGCCATCGTCGACGCGGTCCGCGTGCTGGGCATCGAGGTGCGGGTTGGCATTCACGCGGGCGAAGTGGAGGTGCGCGGTACGGACGTCGCCGGCATGGCCGTCCACATCGGCGCGCGGGTGGCGGCACTCGCCGGCCCCAGCGAAGTGCTGGTGTCCTCGACGCTGCGCGACATCGTCACCGGGTCGCGACACCGCTTCGGCGACCGCGGCGAGACCGCACTCAAGGGCGTGCCGGGCCACTGGCGGCTGTACTCCCTGGTGCGTGAGCACGCGATCGTCCGGCGGTGAGCAGGCGCGGCTCGGCGTAAGCTGCCATCGGGGCCCAACGGACTCAGGCTCCCGGCTTTCCGGGCGAGTTCCGGCGCACAGCTTGGTTTTTGGCCTAAGGAGTACGCATGACTGACGTCCACGTGTCGCTGCCTCCCGCGCTGCGTCGAGCGCTGGATCTGCTCGCCGATCCGCCGGCGGATCCCGACGTGAGCAAGGGCTATCTCGATCTGCTCGGGAGCGGATCCGGCGAGGACCAACGCGTCGCGAAAAACACCGGACCGATCCAGGCCGCGTGGGCATCACCGATCGGGTCGATGCTCTACGACAACGCCCAGGCCCTGTCGCGGCGGCTGATCGCCGCGTGGCAGACCCCCCTCGAGTGGTTGAACATCCCGCCGGGCGGCATCGCGCTGGACGTCGGCTCGGGCCCTGGCAACGTCACCGCCGCCCTGGCGCGCGCGGCCGGTCCGGACGGGCTGGCCCTGGGGATCGACATCTCCGAGGCCATGCTCGCCCGCGCGGTCCGCAACGAAGCGGGGCCGCAGGTCGGCTTCATCAAGGCTGACGCGCAACGACTTCCGCTGCGCGACGACACGGTTGACGCCGTCATCTCGACGGCCGTCTTGCAACTGGTTCCGGATCCGGCGGCGGCCCTCGGCGAGATGGCGCGGGTGCTGCGACCGGGCGGGAGGCTCGCCGTCATGGTCCCCACCGTCGGTCCGGCCGCGCGGCTCTTCCAGCGGCTGCCGAACATGGGGGCGCACGTCTTCGACGACGACGAGATCGCCGACATTCTGGAAGACCGCGGTTTCGTCAGCGTGCGGGTGAAAAACCTCGGCACGGTTCAGTGGGTGCGCGGCAAGAACGGCTGAGTCCGGCGCGCTTTCGCCTTACCCTCCGGAGTCGGGGGCCTGCGCGACCACGGCAAGCCGGTCCATGGACTCGCGCAACATGTCCGGCGTCGTCGCACGAGCGCGCTCGAGGCGGGTTGGGTCGGCCAGTTCCGTCCAGTCGTAGGTGTGCGTCACGGTGGTGAGCTCGGCGTTCACCGGGCTGAGCTCCCAGCGCCACAGGTGGCCGGGCGGCTGCTTCCTGGGTTCGGCTGGGCGCCAAGCGATTTTGCTGCCCTCGACGAATTCCACGACGTGGTTCTCCCGCACGGCGCCGTTCGTCAGCGTCGTCTTGAACACGTCACCGACCGCGCGGACCCGCTGACCCGGGGCGGCCGAGGCGAGATTGTTGTTCCCATCCCAGCTCGGCTGGCGGGCGGGATCGGCGATCAGTTCGAAGATCCGCGCGGCGTTGGCCGCGATGACGCGCGTGGCGCTCACGACCCCTTCGATTTCCATGTCGGGCATGTCGCTATCCAAACACGCGGACCGTCAGCGCGACACGGTGTGGATGTGACCTTCGGCCGATGCATTCGGGACCTTCGCCCATCGAAACGCCGGGCGGCGCGTGCGACCGTGGTGATGCCGGTCAACCCGGTGGTCTGCCCGAAGTGCAGCAAGCCCATTTTTGGGCGAGGCCATCCGCAAGGGCCTGATTGACCCACCGTCTTAAGACGGGGATCTGCCTTCGGGCAGACCTTCATGCGCCCAGCCGGATCACTCCATCCGCGGCAGCGCCTCGACCGGTCCGGACAGCGCCGCCTTGACGTAGCGGGTGTCGTCGTCGGCCAACACCTCGGTGTCGTCGTGCTCGATGCCGTCGACGATCGCGCGCGCCACCTCCCGCGGGTCGTTCTTGGGGGCGTCGAAGCCGGAGGTCATCTCGGTGTCGGTGAAGCTGAGGTGCGCGGCGACGACCAGGGTGCCCTGCTTCTCCAGTTCGATCCGCAGCGAATTCGTCGCCGACCACAGCGCCGCCTTGGAGTCCCCGTACCCGCCGGAGCCGGGCATCCAGGACAAGATCGAGGCGACGTCGACCAGGGCCCCGCCTCCGTTGCCGGCCAGGATCGGCGCGAACGCCTTCGCGACGCGCAGCGCGCCGAAGTAGTTCGTCTCGAACACCGCGCGCACTTCCTCGATGTCGCTCTCGAGCAGCTTCCGCGCGCCCAGGACTCCCGCGTTGTTGATCACGATTTCTGCATCCGGAGCCGAGACGGCCAGGGCCGCAACCGACTCCGGCTTGGTGACGTCCAACTCGACACTGACCACCCGCGGATCCGCGCTCGGCTTGGGCGCGCGCGCCGTGGCGTACACCTTCGCCGCCCCCCGCCGCAACAACTCGTCCACGAGGGTCTTGCCGAGCCCGCGCTGTCCGCCGGTGACCACGACCGTCGACCCCTTGATGTTGACCATGATCCGCACTCCTTGACGTAGTCATTAGCTCTTTGCTTCTGTCACCGTAGTTGACGCGCGGGACATAGTCAAGTAGTTTTTGGTTATGTCCTCTGCATGGTCTGCGTCACAGCGGTACGGCATCACCGCGGCACCGGGAGGCCTGGGCCTGGTTCAGGACTTCCTCAACACGAGGGGAATCGGGGCCTACGGCCCGGACCTGCTCGCTGACGCCGCGCTCGCGGGCGAATGGGTAGCGGACGCGGTCCATGCTTGGTCGGCCGCCCGCGGCACCGACGTGCCGGTGCCCACCTTCGACGACGGGGACCTGGCCAAGCTGCGCGCCTTGAGGGCCAGGATCGATTCACTGGTGGCCGGCGAGACACCCGGTGGACGAAGCGCCGTCCCCGCGGCTCTCGTGGTCACCGACGCCGGTGAGGTGCGGCTGGAGCCCAGCGGCACCGGCTGGCGCTGGCTCGCCTCGGCGCTGTGGGCCGAGATTCTGCTCAGCCAGCAGGCCGATACCTGGCGGCGGATCAAGCAGTGCCACAACCACCGCTGCGGGTCGACGTTCTACGACCGCTCCAAGAACAACAGCGGGGTGTGGCACGACGTCAAGACGTGCGGCAACGCCGCCAACCTGCGCGCGTCCCGGGCCCGCCGCCGCGAACGTGAGCGCGCGAACGGCTCAGCGGTTTCGCCACAGTAGGCGGTATCGGTAGTACAGGCCTCGCCGAATGACCGCCCCCGGCAGCACATCCGCGGTCACCCCGCGGATCTCGGGCAAACTTTCCCGGGGATCGGCGACGGCCACACCGATGTCGCGGGTCTCCCGATGCAGTAACGACCCGGCGCGCGCCGCCGGTGTGCACAGAGCGGACCATGCCCAATCGCCGACGGTCTTGTTGGCCGACAGACCGACGACGGCGAGTTCTCCTGCCGGCCTGAGCATTCCGCGTACTTTGTGCAGTGTCTCACGCAGTGGCAGGTGGTGCAGGCTCGCCACGAATGTGATGAGATCGAACGAATGTGGTTGCGCCTGAAACTCTTCGAAGGGGGCCAGCCGCACCGACGCGTTGCTTGCCGTCTTCAGTCGATCCCCGGCTCGCCGGACCGCGGACGGGTCGGCATCGATGCCGACGACCCGGCGCGACACCGCGGCTAGCCGCTGGGCCAGCAGCCCCTCACCGCACCCCACATCCAGGACATCGCCGCCGTGGCGCGCGGCGAGTTCGACCAGCCAGCCGTGATACGCGGCGTTGTGGTTCCAGTAGTCGTGGGCGGCCGTCAGCAGCGCTCGATGCCCCTCTGCATGAGCGTCACGTTGGTGCGGGCCCGGCGCGGCGCGCTTCTGCGCACCGCCTGCCACGCGTCGCAGGCGCGCGCCTTGATGGGCGTCACCATGTCGAAGTTGGCAGGACTCTGGCTGATCCAGGACGGCAGTGATGCCACGGTTTCGATCCTTCGTCTGTTCGGCCTGTGCGCCGAATCATTGAATTCCACCGCGGCCGCTTTACGGATGCGCCGCGCCGGGGTGAACGCCACGAAAAGCCGTATTGTGGTGCGACGCACACCCGCCGCAGGGTCTGCCATCCGTCACACAAGGCGGTTCGCTACCTAGGCGCCCCGTCGGCGGCGCGCCGGCCGTTTGTCACACACTCCCCGAATGTCTGAACCGTCGCAGGTAGCCCGGCAATCCGTGCGCCGGTGGCGCTTTCGGCCAATCGTCGGCCCGAAAATACGCGTCAGTGCCGCCGTCGACGAAAATCACGCTGCCGCAGAGGAATTCGGCGGACTCAGACAGCATGAAGCACATCCAGTCGGCCATGTGGCCCGCCTGGCCGAACCCACCCAGCGGCACCGGGAAGGACCGCACGGCCTTGGCCTGCCGGGGCGTCGCAAGCTGTTCCTGCAGCAACGGCGTCATGATGGCTCCCGGCGCCAGGGCATTCACGCGCACACCCGCGCCCGCCCATTCCGGCAGCACGGCGTGTCGCCGCACCCAGCGGCTGACGGCGATCTTCGACGCCGCATACATCATCGTCGGCGCGGCCGGACCGAACGGGCGCACCGACCGCAGCGCCTTGTCGGCGTCATGGGCGAGCAGCGCCTTCACCGTCCGGCGCGGCACGAGCGGCACGGTCGTTGACGAGTTGCTCCCCACGACGACCACTTTCGCGCTTTCGGCCGCGGCCAGCGCCGGCCGCCAGGCGACGAGCGGCTCGACGACGCCGAAATAGTTGACCTGGCCGATCTGCCGCAGGCGCTCTCGACCGGGGCTGGGCCCGAGGCCCGCGGCCAGCACCGCACCGTCGAGCTTGCCGCCCGAGGCCGCCAGCACGCCGTCGGCGGCCTGCGTACGACCCAGCGGCGTCGACAGGTCGGCGACGATATCTGCGTTCTTGATGTCGACGCCGATCACGGTGTGCCCGTCAGCCTTGAGCCGCTGCGCCGTCTCCTGGCCCATCCCGGAAGCCGATCCGGTGACCGCATAAGTGCCCATCGCTCCGTTCTTACCAGTAGCCGTCCTGTTAGGTTGCCGGGATGCATGACCAAACGCCCTGCATCGACCTCGGCCGGCTCGAGTCCGTCTACGCGCCGCTGGCCGAGTCGATCCGCCGGCTGATCGACATCAGCATCCGCACCGAGGCGGAACCGGCGGCGGTGGCGGCGGTCCAGGCCAAGATCGACGCGGCCGCAGCCGAATTGGGCGAGGCGGCGCAGCCGGGGCCCGTCGGCGTGCACTACCTGCCCGACGGCCAGACCGTCGCGTGGGGCAACGCGGTGGTCGGGGTGCGCAACCCGGTGGCACCGCCGTTGGTGGTCCACCACGAGCCGGACGGCGTGGTCTGGTCTGAGTTCACCCTGGGCGCGGCCTACGAGGGACCGCCCGGCCACGTTCACGGCGGCATCTGCGCGCTGGTGCTCGACCATGTGCTCGGGGCGACCGCGCACCGTCCCGGCCGGCCCGCCTACACCGGCACCCTCACCCTGCGCTACCGGCGCCGAACCGAGCTGGGGCGGCCGCTGCGCGTGCAGGCGCACGTCGAGCGCACCGAGGGTGTCAAGACGTTCGCCGTCGGTCACCTGGCCGATGAGGATGGCGTCACGGTCGAGGCGGAAGGCATTTTCATCCACCCCAGGCAGTCGCCGGCCTGACGTCAGGCTTTGGCGGCGGCCTTCTCGACATCCAGCAGCTGCTCGCCGCGGCGTTCCTCGTCGTAGGCCGCGCGACCACCGCGCAAGCCGAACAGGCGTTTGGAGAACAGCAGGTAGATCACGGCGGCCACGTTGATGGTGAAGGTGACCAGCCGGGTCATCGTGATGCCCTTGGCGAGGTCGTGTATCTCCAACGGCAAGAACACCGAGGTGGCTATCACCGCGAAGTACTCGCCCCAGCGTTTGAGCAGCCACAGGCCGACGCCTTCGACGACCTCCAGCAGCGCATAGGCGGCGAGCAGCAAGGTCAGCAAAACCAGGGTGGAAGGCTTGGCGGCCAGCGCCTTTTCCAGCTCGTGCACGATGGTCATTTGATCGACCTTGAATCCGGCGGCGCGAAAGATCGGCAGGTCGCGGTCGAGGGTGGCCTGGATGGCGCCCCGCGCACCCCGAAACTTCCACACCGCGTACGCGGCGAGCGCGATCACCACCGCCCGGAACAGGCGTTCCACCGCGAGCGTCCGGATGATGATGGCCTGGCGTAAAGCCTTGCCGCGCATAATCATCGGAGCGTCCTCGGCTCGCCCCCGCCCGTGCGGATTCCCCACGGTGAATTCACCGCAGCGCAGGCAGCGCCAGACCTCGCCCAGTCCGGTGGTGCCGCTCAGCCGCGCGGCGAGGTCCTGCTCGTCGGGCGCGTAGGTGGCGTGGCCCGCGACCGCACAGGTGACCAACTCCCACCGATTGCCGCCGTGATCTTTGCGCATGGCCGATCATCGACCGCGGGCCGCGGGCGACGCAAGGGGGCGCGCAGGCGCGCCTTTAGAACCGGGGCTTGGTGCGCGGCCGTTGGGGGGTGGGGCTCGCCGCGCCCAGGAGGCCCGTGAGTTCGGCGACGGGGATCTCATCGAGGCGGTCGACGGCCGCGACGATGTCGGCGCGCAGCGCTTCGTCACAGAACGGCTCGGCCAGCCATCCGAACTTGTTCGCCACGCGTTCCCAGGACATGGGCCGGGTCGGGGATCCCTCGTAATCGGCTTGCTCGCGGTCGAATTCCCGCCCGTCGCGGGTCACCAGGTGCACCCGGGCCGCCGTGCGTCGAGGATAGTCGGCGGTCAGGTCGGCGGCCGGTTTGACGTCGACACGCGTCAACAGGTCCCGCACGTCGGCGCGCGAAACCCGCTCGGTTTCCAGCTGTTCGGGACCCACCCCGCCATCGAGGAGTGCCACCGCGCTGAGGTATTTGAGGTTGTAGTCTGCCTGCTCCTTGGTGCGTGGATCGTCCTTGGCGCCGTACGCTCCCCCGCCCGCGAACTCGTACGCGCCCTGAAACACCTCGAGCGTCACCCTGGCGACATCCTCGCCGCGCAGGTCGTTCTCGTCGCGCAGGGCCAAGACGGCGTCGATGACCACCTGCCCGTGGATGAGGGAGCAGTACTGCTTGAGGTAGGTCTGGTCGACGCAGGCGAGCCGCCGGTCGGTGGTCGTGAGATCGATGGGCTGGTCGAAGAGTTGAACCAGGCCGTGTGGGCCCTCGAACAGCGACCTCGGTCCGGTGACACCGCGGGCGGCCAGCATGGTCGCATATACCGCGCGCATGCCGGTGATGGCCGGCGAGATGCCCTTCCAGTTCGAGACCGGCTCGGCGTGCACCGTCGCCAGCGACACGTTGTCGGTCGCGGCGGCCGCGATTGCGTTGGCGGTCTCCTCGACGCTGAGGCCGAGCAGCTTCGCCGTGCCTGCCGCCACCGACATCGACAGCTGCAACGCGTGATTGAGCCCGCGAGCCATGACCGGCACCTGAGCGCTGAACCGGCACTGCACCTCGTAGGCGACCGCCAGCGCCAGCAGGAAGTCCGCCCCGCTGGCGCCCGTGTGCTCGGCGACGGCCAGGACGGCGCCGAAGTTGTCGGCGGGATGACACAGCCCTCCGACCGTCAGATAGGTGTCCAGCAGGTCGGGGTAGCGCACCAGCACCGAGTTGAAGAAAGCGGCCTGATCCACCGACGCCCGTCCGCCGCCCACCAGCGTCGCGGTGGGCACACCCCTGAACTGGTCGGTGTGTTCGCGAATCGTCGCGACGAGCTCCCCGTCCAGGGAACCGACGGCGCAGGCGATGCTGTCGAGCACATTGCGTTTCATCAGCGCGCGCGGACGTCCGGTCAGATCTGCCCGCTCCGCGCCGACGACGAAACCGGCCAGGTCATCCACAACGTAGTTCTCTGCCATGCTTTTTCGCCTTCCGGGCTGCTTACATTCACTGAAGCGCAGCGTCGGCCCGGCGTCCAGGTCCGTTGTCCTACCAGTGCTCGGTGGGACTTCTCACCGCAGGTGGGGGTCGTCGACCGGCGCCCACCACGGGCCGGCGGGAGGGGCCGGCCAATCGCGGGCACGCGCGACCGCCAGCAGCGCGTCCACGACGCCGCGCACGCTGGTGCGGTCGTCGTCGCGGCGGTGCAGCAGCGACCACGTCCACAGCGGTATCGGTTCGGCGACGGGACGCTGACCCAGGCTGGGCGGGAGCGCCGCGGTGTGGCGTTTGGGTGAAGCGAGCACCGGCGCGCCGACCCTGCGCACGTGCGCGTAGAACGCGTCGCCGGTGATGCCGCCGTCATCGATGTGGACGACACGGGCGCCGGCGTGGCCGGCGAACTCCTCGGCGTACCGATTCCACGACGACCACGCCGACTCGTCGGCGTCGATGAGTACGCTGACTCGTTGCGCGGCAACGGGTTCCGTCGAGCTGATACCGGGAATGACCGCATGCAGCGGCTCGGTCCGCAGCAGATACGCCGTCAGGCCGCGCTCCTCGGCCTGGCCGGCGGTGACCCATGCCAGCGCGATGTCGAGGGTGCCCTCGGCCACGCGGTCGGCCTGCGTGTGCGAGGGCAGCACCCATTCGTCGAGGCGCACGTCCGCCGCGGTCCCGACCATCGTGGTGATGCCCTCGGGCAGCCAGCTGACGTAACCCAGGCGCACCGGCGTGCTGCGCGCGGCCGCCTGCCGCAGCCGGTGCTTGGCATCGTCGGCCAGAGACAGGATTCGGCGCGCATCCGGAAGGAAGGTCCGCCCGGCCTCGGTCAGCCGAACACTCCGCCGGTCCCGCACGAACAGGTCGGCGCCCAGTTCCCGCTCAAGCGAGATGATCTGTTGCGACAGGGCCGGTCCGGAGATGTGCACGCGTTGCGCGGCGCGACCGAAGTGCAACTCCTCTGCGACGGCCACGAAGTAGCGCAACTGCCGCAGTTCCATACGCCGAGCCTAGACGGCGCGGTCGACCGCGGTCGGTCGCGACGGGGGCAGGCTGATCGCCGTCGTTTCGTCGGTCAGGCGTTTGCCGATGACCCGGATCTGCCGCGCCGAGAGCGGGCACAGCGGATGGACGGCCACCATCAGCGCGACGTGTCCTTCCTCGAAAACCGGTGCGGCGATGGTCACCACGGGTTGCTTGCGCCGCCCCGGGTTGTCGTCGGAGAGGAAGCCGATGGTGGTGAACTCGACGAGTAACTGATCCAGGATGTGCCGCACCGGCGTGGGCATCTCGTCGCTGTCGAGCGTGCCGACGACCTGCACCGCCTGGGCCAGTGCGGGCGTCGTCCAGTCGACGTCGAAGCCGCGCTCGCGCGTGTGCGCAAGCACCTGTTCGAGCCGCCGGATGCGATCGGGATTGTTGCCCGCACCGCGGCGGATCCACACGCGTTGTTGCTCCCCGTCGTCCCACGCGGCGAGCGCGACTCCGAAGGGCGGGGCATACGGGATCCGATCGCCCGGTATTCCGGACGGCTGGGTGGCGGGCTCGCCCTCAAAAGCGGTGACCACCAACGAATCTCCGAAACGCTCGACCACGGAGCAGGCGTAGCCGACATCGCGGGACAACCGCACTGCCGCGGCACGGGCCGCGTGCGCGAGCGGCCGGGCGGTGTCCGTCCGCGCCGCCACCACGGCCAACGCCGGGCCCAGGGTGAACGTCTTGGCGACCGGATCGCGGCTGGCCCATCCCCGGTCGCACAGCGTCTTGAGAATCGCGTGGGCGGTCGCCTGGGTGAGCCCTAGTTCGCGCACGATGTCGGAGAATCGCAGCCGCGCATTCCCGGACCGGGCCAGGAGCTCGACAACGTCGAGCACCCGGGCGGTCGGCGCAGATGTCGATCCGCGAATGGCTTGACTCCTCTGCCACACGATTTAGAGTGAGACGGATATTTTCGAGATCATATATCGGTTATTCGAGAAAGTAACGCATTGCGCGCTGTGGTGCTGAGGGGCGGCCGGCTCCAGGTCCGCGAGACGACGGACCCCGAACCCGGACCCGGTGAGCTGTTGCTGCGCACGCTGAGCACTGCCATCTGCGCGTCCGACGTGCATTTCATGGACCATCCGGAGCTCGCCGTCGACGATCCGACCGGTCGCTCGCTGTACGACACCGACCGCGACATCGTGCTCGGACACGAGTTCGTCGGCGAGGTCGTCGGCCACGGACCCGGCTGCACGGATCAGTTCGCGGTGGCTACGCGCGTGACGGCCATGCCGGTGCGGCTCGTCGACGGTGGCGCCGGCGGCATGCGGATCATCGGCCAGCATCCGGAAGCGCAGGGCAGTTTCGCTGAGCTGCTGGTGGTTTCGGAGGTGGCGACCAAGCCTGTCCCCGGTGACGTCTCCAGTGACGCCGTCGCACTGACCGACGCGTTCGCCGTCGGCGAGTTCTACGTTCGGTCGGCGCGGATGCAACCGGGTGAGGTCGCCATCGTGATCGGCGCGGGTGCGATCGGCCTGTCGGCCGTAGCCGCACTGTCCAGCCGCGGGATCGAGCCGATTCTCGTGGCGGACTACAAGGTTGACCGCCGTGAGCTGGCCCGTGAGCGTTTCGGCGCCCACGTCGCGGTGGACGCGGGCGAGAAGTCGCCGTTCGACGCGTTCAGCGAGGTGCGCGCCCAGCACGGATTGCCCGGTCCGGCAGTCGTTTTCGAGTGCGTCGGCGCGAGCGGGCTGATTCAGAAGATCGTCGAGTCCGCCGAGATGGGAACCCGCCTCTACTGCGCGGGCGGTTGGTACACCGGTGACACGCTCGACATCACCACCGCCACTCGCCAAGGCGTCACCATCCAATTCGGCGGCGGTCCACACCCGCAGGACTGGTATGGCACGCTCGACGCCATCGCGGCGCGAAGGCTGGACCCGCTCCCCAGCGTGGGCAAGGTCATCGGCCTCGACGAAGTGCCCGACGCGCTCGAGCTCGCCCGCCGGTCGGCCGGTCCGCCGCGGATCGTCGTCCATCCGAACGGAGACCTGCCATGACCGAACGTGATGACCGTCAGGACATCTCCGAGCTCCTGGTGCGCTACGCCACCGGGATAGACCGGCGCGACTGGCCGCTGTTTCGCAGTGTGTTCACCGCGGATTGCGAGCTCGACTACGGCGAGATCGGGTCGTGGACCGGCATCGACGCCGTAACTGAATTCATGGACAAGACACACGCGCTAGCGGGCCAGACCCTGCACCGCCTGACCAATCAGGTCATCACGGTCGATGGTGATAACGCCACGGCACGCACCTATGTCGACGCGGTAATCATGTTCGGCGACAACCAGTCCGGCGTCAACGCATGGGGCTTCTACGACGACGAGATCGTCCGGGCCCGCGATGGCTGGCGCCTTGCGCGGCGCCGGTTCACCCAAGTGCGGATCACGACATTCGGGAGCCCCTAGATGACGTTCGCAACCAAGTACGGGCCGTGGGCGCTGGTGGCCGGCGCCTCAGACGGGGTGGGCGCGGCGTTCGCCCGCGGGCTCGCCGACCGTGGCATCAGCGTGGTGCTGATCGCCCGCCGACAGGCCGTCCTCGACGAAGTCGCGGCCCAGATCGAGCGGGAAACGGCAGCGTCCACGCGGACCCTCGCCATCGATCTCGTCGAACCGGGCGCGGCGGCGGCGATCGCCGCGGCGACCGATGACCTGGAAGTCGGCCTCCTGGTGTACTGCGCGGGTGCCGACCCGAACTTCGAGCCGTTCCTCGCCAATCCGGTCGAAGCCGCCGAGGCGATGGTGCAGCGCAACTGCATGGTGCCGATGCAGCTGTGCCACCACTTCGCGGGCCCCATGGTCGAGCGGGGCCGCGGCGGGATCGTGCTCTTCGGGTCCGGCGCCGGCCTGGCCGGCGGGGCCAACATGGTCGCCTACGGTGCCTCGAAGGCGTTCGACATGGTGTTCGCCGAGGCCCTCTGGGCAGAGCTGCACGACAAGGGCGTCGACGTCCTCGGCCTCATCCTGGGCAAGACCGACACGCCCGCGTTGCGGCAACTCGAGCACAGCCGCGGCCAGATCGGTTCGCTCGACGAGGCGCCGCCAGGCGCGGCCGCCGTGGCCGACGTCATCGCGGAGGCATTCAACAATCTCGGAAACGGGCCGACCCTGATGGTCGGCGACATGATGCGCGCCGCCGAACGAATGCTGGCGTCGCTAACCCGCAACCAAGCCGTCGAACTGTTCGCCCAAGCCGCGGCCGCGGCCATGGGCCCGGACAACTAGCAGGAACCTCCTGCCCTAGCGGCGCGTCGTACTGCACAGGGGCGGTTTTGCGGACCGGAAGGTTTGCCAAACTTCGAAATCAGGTCAGCCTAACTTTTCTGCAGCGGCCTGCTGGCCAGCAAAGATAGCGTTTCGCGGAAGGCCGCTCCGCCTGCAGAGTACGTTGCTGGCGACGAGCTTCACGCGTAACTTGGGTACTCGTTAGGCACGGCTAACCCGGCCGGCCTAGCCGCCACACTCGCCACCCCTCCCCATCGAAGGATGACGATGCTCGCCACAGACAGGCCCGCGGCCGCGGTTTCGACGGCAGAACGCTCGCGGCGTCGCACCCTGGCGCGTTCTGCACTGATCACCGCCGCCTTCGTCGCCCCTGCGATGGTGATACGCGTCCTCGGCCTGCACACCGACCCGGTCGTCGCCCTGCTGATCTTCGGTGCTGCGGTGGTGTCGGCCAGCTTCCTGCTGGCCTGGGCGGCCGAAGCCGCGCAGATCGATGTCTCCGGTGGGCTGGCAACGGCGGTGCTGGCGCTCATCGCGGTGCTGCCCGAGTACGCCGTCGACCTGTATTACGCGTACGTGTCCGGCCACAACCCGGACTACACGCAATACGCCGCCGCCAACATGACGGGTTCCAACCGGCTGCTGATGGGTCTCGGCTGGCCCGTCGTGGTGTTGGTCAGCATCCTGGTGGCGCGCAAGGCCGGCTCCGGCAATGCCACCGGCCTGGCGCTGCAACCGACCAACCGCGTCGAACTCGGATTCCTGTTGATCGCCGGCATCATCGCGTTCGCGATACCGGCGAGCGGCGAAATTCACTTCGGGCTGGGGTTGGCGCTGCTGGCATGGTTCGGCTTCTACCTCTACAAGGTCAGCCACGGGGACGTGGAGGAGCCCGACCTGATCGGGACCGCCGCCGCCCTGGGCGAGCTACCCGATCGCAGCCGGCGCATCGTCGTTGTCAGCCTCTTTCTAGCGTCCGGTGCGGTGATTCTGCTGTGCGCCAAACCGTTCGCCGACAACTTGGTCGCCGCGGGCACCGAACTGGGCATCGACAAGTTCCTGCTAGTCCAGTGGCTCGCCCCGCTCGCCTCGGAGGCCCCGGAGTTCATCGTCGCGATCATCTTCGCCGCGCGGGGCAAGGGCACGGCGGCCATCGCCACCCTGATTTCCTCCAAGGTCAACCAGTGGACGCTGCTGATCGGGTCGCTGCCGATCGCCCACCTGCTGGGCGGCGGCGGATTCTCGTTGCAGCTTGACCCGCGTCAGGTGGAAGAGGTGTTGCTCACGGCCACCCAAACCATGATGGGGGTGGCGCTGCTGTTGGCGCTGCGATTCCACCGCGCCGCCGCGGTCACCCTGCTCGGCCTGTTCGTGGTGCAATTCCCGATAGCCACGACGCATGGCCGGCTGCTGCTCTGCGCCGTCTACACCGCGGTCGCCATCGTCGCGCTGATCCGGTACCGCCGCGACCTGCCGGCCACCCTCCGGGCGCCGTTCTACGGGAAGGCCATCCGGCACAGCGGTCACCCCCACCATCCGGTGCCAGACCCCTAACCCCCGACGGACGCGCGCCCAGCAAAGCATCAATACCCGCGCTTCCTCCCGGCAAGCCACCTATTGTTAGCAACTGGGGTGGTACGACCTGGATGGGTGGTGCTCACGTGACGACGTCGACCGTGGCGTGCCCGTCATGCGGCGAGGAATTGCGTGCCACCGCAAAGTTCTGTGACGAGTGCGGGTCGCCGATGGCGCCGGTTGCGACGTCGGCGGAGTACAAACAGGTGACCGTGCTGTTCGCGGACGTCGTGCGGTCGATGGATATCGCCGCTGCGGTCGGCGCAGAACGGCTCCGCGAGATCATGGGCGAGCTCGTCGAGCGGGCGGCGGCGGTGGTGCAACGATTCGGCGGCAGGGTGGACAAATTCACCGGCGACGGGATCATGGCCGTGTTTGGTGCGCCGATCGCGTTGGAAGATCACGCTTTTCGCGCCTGCCTGGCGGCCCTCGGGATCCAGGACGAGGCTGGACGCGTGGCGGGTGAGGTCGCGCGCCGAGACAAGATCGACCTGCGGCTGCGAGTGGGCCTGAATTCGGGCCAGGTGATCGCCGGCGAAATCGGCTCCGGCGCTTTGGGTTACACCGCCATCGGTGAGCAGGTGGGCATGGCCCAGCGCATGGAGTCGGTAGCGCCACCGGGCGGGGTGATGCTCAGCGAGTCGACCGCGCGGCTGGTCGACGATGCTGCCGACCTCTCAGATCCGGAGATGGTGCACGTCAAAGGCGCGAAGGACCCGGTCACGGCTCGCCGCTTGATCGCTGCCACAAGCCATCACAGCCAGCGCAAAGACCCGCATTTGGTCGGGCGCACATGGGAACTCAACACCATCGCCGGCATCCTCGATGAGGCAGTCGGCGGCGCCGGATGCGTCATCGATGTGGTTGGACCGCCGGGCATCGGCAAGAGCCGTACCGTTCGCGAATCGGCGGCATTGGCGAGAAACCGCGGCATGGACGTCATCACCGCTTACTGCGAATCCCATACCAGCGATATCCCGTTCCACGCGGTGACGGGTTTATTGCGCGCCGCCCTCGGGGTCGACGGGCTGGACGACGCGGCCGCACGGGCACAGCTGGAAGCCCGGTTCCCGAACGCCGACAGTGAGGATCTCTGGCTGGTCGACGACCTGCTCGGCATTGCGGATCCCACCGTCGAGGCGCCCAACATCGAGGGCGATGCCCGGCGGCGGCGTCTGACCGCGCTCGTGACTGCCGCATGGGTGAATCGCCGCGGCTCGGCGCTGTATGTGATCGAGGACGCCCATTGGATCGACGAGGTCAGCGAGTCGATGCTCGCCGACTTTCTGACGGTGATCCGGCAAACCCGCTCGATGATGCTGATCACCTATCGGCCCGAGTACCAAGGCGCGCTGGCCGCCATTCCGGGCGCACAGACGATCGCGTTGCGTCCGCTGAACAACACCCAAACAGTGGCGCTGATCGGCGAACTGATCGGCACCGACGCCTCGGTGCACGGGCTCGCAGAAGTCATCTCCGAACGTGCGGGCGGCAACCCGTTCTTCGCCGAGGAGATCGTGCGCGACCTCGCCGAGCGGGGCTCGATTCAAGGCGAGCGGGGTTCCTACCTGCTCCATGGCGAGATCGCCGACATTACGGCCCCGCCGACATTGCACGCCGTCATCGCCGCCCGCATCGACCGCCTGAGCCTCCCGGCCAAACGCACGCTCTGCGCGGCCGCGGTCATCGGAACGCGGTTCAGTCCGGACCTCGTCAGCGCGCTGGGCGTCGAACCGGTCCTCGATGAACTGGTCAAGGGCGAGCTGATCGATCAAGTCGCCTTCACCCCGAAGGTCGAATTCGCGTTTCGACATCCACTGATCCGCTTCGTGGCCTACGAATCGCAATTGAAGGCGGACCGCGACGAGCTGCACCGGCGGCTGGCCGCCCTGATCGAGCAGCGCGAGCCGGCATCGGCCGACGAAAACGCCGCGCTGATCGCCGAACATCTGAAGGCGGCGGGTGATCTGCATGCCGCCTTCGACTGGTACATGCGGGCGGGGACGTGGCTGACTCACCGCAATATCGCTGCCGCACGGGCGAGTTGGCGGCACGCACGAGACGTCGCGGACCGAATGCCTGACAGCGACCCCGACCGCGCCGCTATGCGAATCAGCCCGCGCACGCTGCTGTGCGCCAGCTCCTGGCTGGCCGGCGGGACCATGGCCGATACCGGCTTCGACGAACTACGTGACCTTGCCACCGCCGCCGGCGACAAGGTGTCGCTGGCGATGGCGATGGCCGGTTGGCTCCCGGCGCTGATCGTGCACGCCCGGTTCGACGAGGCCTCAGAGGTGGCCTCGGAACTGGAGAGCCTCCTCGACTCAATCGGCGACCCGACGTTGATCCTCGGGCTCCTCTACGCCGCGCTGCCCACAAAAATTTCGCGGGGCGAGATGACCGAGGCCTTGCGCATCGCGCAACGGACCATCGACATGGCCGACGGTGACGCCACCAAGGGCAACCTGATCATCGGCTCCCCCTTGACGGGCGCGATCGTGCTCCGGGGATGTGCGCGATGCTTCCTTGGGGATCCAGGCTGGAAGACCGATGTCGACGAGGGAACGAGGATGGTCCGTGCGTTCGAACCATCCTTGCGCGCGATCATGCTGCTGTTCAAATACAACCTCGTGCCTAACGGGATCTGGTTGCCGGACGCGGCGGCCGTACATGAGACCTCCGAAATACTTGAGATCGCGCAGCGCTCCGGCGACGACCTCACGCTGGCCTGCGCCCAGTACGTGCACGGCGTCGCCCTGTTGAGCTACGACGGCACCCCGCGCGAAGACGCCTTCACCCTGCTTGCCGCCGCGCGCGAAGCCGCCCTGCAAGAGCGCTTCACGCTTGGAGCGGCCACGTTCGTCAACCTCTTCGTCGGGAACGAGAGGTTGCGCGCCGGTGATCCCGACGGTGCGATCGAACTGCTGCGCACGACGATCGAGGAGCAATACGACAGATCCGACATGGCCATTCTCGGGGCGACCACCGCTGCACTAGTACAAGCCCTACTACACAGGGGCGGACCCTCGGATCTTTGCGAAGCGCAAGCGGCCATCGGCCGGCTGGCGGCCGTGCCGATCGACACCGGATTCGTCCTGCACGACCTGTGGCTGCTGCCGATGCGCGCGGCGGAGGCACGAGCGCTCGGCGACGATGTCGCTTATCGGGACTATCGTGACCGCTACCGCGCGATGGCGAATTCACTGGGCTTCGAAGGGCACATCGCCTGGGCCGAGGCGATGGAGTAGCCCGGCTCAGGTCCCGATACCGGTGCGTATACGGTCCCAGGTATGAATCGAGTGTCGGTGATCACGGGTGGCGCGGGCGGCATGGGGCAGGCCACCGCCAAGATCGTCGGCCGCGACCACACCCTGGTCCTTTGCGATGTCCGACAGGACCGGCTCACGGGGGCGGCCGCAACCCTGGAAGGGCTCGGGGTGACGGTCACGGCCGTCAACTGCGACGTCACCGACCGGCGGGCGGTCGCCGACCTGTTCGGCACCGCGGGCAACCTCGGGACGCTCGCCTCGGTCATCCACACCGCGGGAGTGAGCCCGAGCATGGGCCCTGCCGACTACGTGATGCGGACGAATGCCCTCGGCACGCTCAACGTCAACGAGGCGTTCTACGCGGCGGCCGGCGACGGCTCCGTGATCGTCAACGTGGCGTCGATGGCGGCCCACCTGTTGCCGGCGGAAATGGTTCCGGTGGACCAATTTCCGCTGGCGCTGCAGGACGCCGACGCCTTCATGGAGGCCATGCTGACGACCTGCAACATCGTGCCCGAGGAGGCGAGGTCCGGCATCGCCTACGCCGTCAGCAAGAGCTTCGTGAAGTGGTACAGCCAGTCGCAGGCGGAGAGATTCAACGCGCGCGGATTGCGCATCCTCTCGGTCTCGCCGGGGTCGGTCGACACCGAGATGGGCCGGCTCGAGGAGCAGGCGGGCGCCGGCGCGATGGTCACCAACGCCGCGGTCCCGCGATGGGGCAAGCCCGAGGAGATGGCCGAGCTGCTCGCCTTCTGCGCCAGTGACAAGGCCGGCTACCTGACCGGCACCGACATCCTCAACGACGGCGGAGTGATCGCCTCGATGACCGAGCGCGCGAGGGTGGCCGCCGCCGCCGGTTGAGCCCGCCGCTCGGACATCCGTGCCATCGAATGGCCCCGGCAGAAAGGCGCCACGACGATGCGAAGCCGTGCGGCCATCCTCTACGAGTACGGCACTTCGTGGACCGTCGAGGAGTTCGAGCTGGACCCGCCGAAGGCGGGCGAGGTGCTGGTGCGGCTGGCCGCCTGCGGGCTCTGCCACTCCGACGAACACATCCGGCAGGGGAGGCTGGCCGCGCCACCAGAAACGTTGCGCGCCTTGGGGTTACCCGCCATGTCGCCGACGATCGGCGGGCATGAGGGCTCCGGTGTGGTCATCGATGTCGGGGCGGGCGTCGCCGGGTTCGCGCCGGGCGATCACGTCGTGACGTCCTTCGTCGCGGTCTGCGGCCAGTGCCGCTGGTGCGCCTCGGGGATGGAGTACCTCTGCGACACGGGGTCGGGCACCCTGGCGCCGGGCATGCCGACGGACGGCACCTTTCGCCATCACACCGTCGACGGGCGCGACCTCGGCCACGTGTCCAAAATCGGTGCGTTCGCCGAACACACTGTCGTGGCGGCGAATTCGCTGGTCAAGATCGACCCGGACTTTCCGCTGGTGCCCGCCGCCCTGCTGGCGTGCGCGGTACCCACCGGGTACGGGTCGGCGGCCCGGCGCGCAGCGGTGCGGGGCGGGGACACGGTGGTGGTGATCGGCACCGGCGGGATCGGCACCGCGGCCGTTCAGGGTGCCCGCATCAGCGGCGCCGCGCGGATCGTCGCGGTCGACGTGAATGCCTTCAAGCGCACCTCCGCAACGACTTTCGGCGCGACCCACGTCGCCGCGACGGCGACCGACGCGCTCGAGCTGGTGCGCGACCTGACCCGCGGCGTGATGGCGGATGCGGTCGTGGTCTCCCCCACCATGATCGGCGAGGCCGACGTCGGGGCGGCGCTGGCGCTCACCCGCAAGGGCGGCACGTGCGTGCTGACCGGGCTCCCTGCGCCCGCGACGGCCTCGATCGCCGTCGCCCTGCAAGATTTCATCCTGATGAACAAGACGTTGTGCGGCACGGTGTTCGGCTCGTGCAATCCCAAGAGTGACGTCGCGCTGCTGGCCACGCTGTACGAGTCGGGGCGGCTACTCCTCGACGAGATGATCACCAAACGCTACCGGCTCGACGACATCAACGACGCCTATGCCGACCTGGCCGCCGGCCGCCTGATCCGCGGGGTCATCGACTTCGGCTTGGGCCAGTAGCCAGTCCCGCGGCCGGAGCCGCCAGGTCCGGCGGGCGTACTCCAGCTCGGTGTAGGGCCACTGGGTGACGATGCGGCCGGTGGGCGAACGGAAGTAGCTGTCGCACCGCGTCCAGATGGTGCGCTCCAGGTCCGCGGAAAGCTGGTCGTTGTAGCGCTTTTCGGCGTCCGGGCGGACGTCGATATAGCCGCCCTTGCGCGCCACCCGGCTGACCGCGCTGGCGACCAGGCGCGCGGCGGCCTCCAGGATGTAGACGATCGAGTTGCCGCCCTGGTTGGTGTTGGGGCCGTAGAGCATGAAGAAATTCGGGAACCCGCTGACCGCGACGCCCAGGTAGGCGCTCGGGTCGTCACCCCAGCGCTCGTGCAGGCTTTGGCCGCCTTGTCCGATCACCTCGATGCCGGCGAGGTAGCGGCTGGTCTGGAATCCGGTGGCGCACACGATCGCGTCGGCGTCCACCAAGTTGCCGCTGACGGTCTCGATCGACGTCTCGGTAACTCGCGCGATCGGTTCGGTCACCAGGTCGACGTGCTCCTTCTGTAGCGCCAGATAGTAGTCGTCGCCGAGTAGCACCCGCTTGCAGCGGAAGGGATAGTCGGGTGTCAGCAGGCGGCGCAGCCGCTCGTCGGAAACGGTGCGCTCCAAGAACGATGTCGCGACCCGTGATCGATTTGCCACCTGTGGGTCTTCGACGGCGTTTCCGGCGAAGTCGTGGAACTGCTTCCAGATTCGCCACCGTTCCCTGCGAGCCGCCCACGGCTGTCGGCGAAACCTCGCCAGCTCCCGATCACTGAACGGACGGTCGTCCTTGGGCACCATCCAGGGCGGCGTTCGCTGAAAAACGGTGACACCCGAGGCGATTCGAGCGAGTTCGGGCACCGCCTGCACTGCGCTGGCGCCGGTACCGATCACCGCGACTTTCCGGCCGGACAGATCCACGCCCGGATCCCACGCCGATGTGTGCATCAAGTGGCCGCGGTAGCCGGTCAGGCCCTCGATGTTGGGCAGTCTGGGAGCGCCGAACAGGCCGACAGCGCTGACCACCACATCGGCACGCAACGTGGTGACGGTGTCGCTATTCGGTCGGTGCAGCTGCAATTCCCACTGCCGGGCGCGCTCGTCCCATCTCGCCTGCCGCACGTAAGTGCGCAAGATCAGGTGGCGCCGCAGGTCGAAGTCGTCGGCCACGGATTCGAGGTAGCCAAGGATCTCGGGTTGCCGTGCGTAGGTCCGGCTCCAGGATCTGTTCGGGGCGAACGAGAACGAATACAGGTGGCTTTGCACGTCGCATGCGGCGCCGGGATAGGTGTTGCGCCGCCAGGTGCCCCCGACGCCGTCGTCGCCCTCGATGACGACCAAATCGTCGATGCCGGCCCGGCGGAGCGCCACCGCCGCGCCGAGGCCGCCGAAGCCCGCACCGATGATGGCCACCTTCGGTGGGCGCCGGCGCCGGGTCGCCGCCCGCAGCCTGCCGACGCCGTAGCGCCAGCGGGCCTGCCGACTGGTCACGGCCCGGCCTCGCCGCCGCGTATCAGGTAGCCGTCCAGGCCACCGCCGGCCCGCCACGCGCGCAGCATATCGGCGTACTCCGTGGGTGCGCCGAAGAAGAAGCTGCCCTGCCGAGTCTTGTTGTCCGCCTTGCCCTCCCGGTTGTAGTAGCCCGGGGTGCAGGTCTGGGCGCGCTCGGCGCTCGCGGCCGACCGGGTGACAACGGTGTCGATCCAGGCGGATTCGGCGGCGGGCGCCGCCTCGACTTCGGCGACGCCGCGCTCGAGCGCCCAGGCGATGATCCACGCCGCGTGGGTCGCCTGCACGTCCAGCAGGTAGGGAAAGTTCACCGTCAGGCCCGCCTGCGCGATGCTTTCGATGAAGCAATTCGGGAAGTTCGTCGTACACAGGCCTTGAAAGGTGCGCACCCCGTCGCGCCAGTGCTCGGTGAGCGACACTCCGTCTCGGCCAATCAGCTCGAAACCGGTGCGCCGGCAGTAGTCGGTGCCCACCTCGAAACCCGTTGCGAAGATCATGCAGTCGAGCTCGTAGGGCACACCGTCGACGACCACACCGGACTCGGTGATGCGCTGCACGCCGCGGCCGCGGGTGTCGACCAGCGTGACGTTGTCGCGGTTGAAGGTCTGCAGATACTCGTCGTGGAAGCAGGGCCGTTTGCAGAAATACCCGTACCACGGTTTTAGCGCCTCCGCGGTGGCCGGATCGCTGACGATGTCGTCGACCCGCGCCCGGATCTCCTCCATCTTGGCGAAGTCCGCGATCTCGATGTCGCGGCCGCGCTGCGCCGGGTCGACGGCCCCGTCCCCGTCATGGCGCATCACCGGCAGCTTGCGCGTAATGCTCGTCCAGGCGTCGGCGACCAGGTCCGCATCGGCCTGGCCGCCGGCCGTCAGGATCTGGAAGTTCTCGATGCGTTCGCGCTGCCATCCCGGCCGTAATGTGCTGGCCCACTGGGAATCCGTGGCGCGGTTGGCCCGCACGTCCACCGATGACGGCGTGCGCTGGAAGACGTAGAGCCGCTGCGCAGCCCGGGCGAGATGCGGGACGCACTGGATCGCCGTGGCGCCGGTGCCGATGATGCCCACGCGCTTGCCGGCGAGCCGCTCGAGGTTGTCTCCGGTGTAGGCGTAGTCCCACCGGCTGGTATGAAACGCGTGGCCGCGAAAAGCCCCGAGGCCTTCGATGCCGGGCAGCTTGGGTTTGGCCTGATAGCCGTTGGCCATGGACACGAACCGGGCCCGCATCTCATCGCCCCGGTCGGTGCGGATGATCCACCGTGATTCATCGCCGTCCCAGCGGATCTCACGCACGTCGGTCTGCAGGCAAGCGTCGCGGTACAGGTCGTAGTGCCGCGCGATGCGCTGGCAGTGCGCGAAGATCTCCGGTCCCTTGGCGTATTTCTCGGTGGGAACGTAGCCGAGCTCCTCCAGCAGCGGCATGTACACGTACGACTCGACGTCGCAGGCGATTCCGGGATACCGGTTCCAGTACCAGGTGCCGCCCACGTCGGCCGCCCGGTCGATCAGCCGCACGCTTTCCACACCGAGCTGGCGCAGCCGCACCCCCGTCAACAAACCGCCGAAGCCGGCGCCGATGACCGCGACGTCCACCTCGTCGGTCAGCGGTTCGCGATCGAATTTCCCGTCGGCCCAAGGGTCTTCGGCGAAGCGGGCGAACGCGCCCGCCATCTCCACGTACTGCGCGATGCCATCCGGGCGCAATCGCCGCGCACGCTCTTCGGCGTACCTGCGTCGCAGCGCGTCGACGTCGAACGTCACGGCAACGGTTTCAGTCACGGCCAGGCATCCTCTCGTGGCCCCGACTATATAATCAATCGCTTGATCGTATCAAGGGCGGCGTCGGTCGGTCGTGTCCCCTGCCTGGGGCGATCCCGGCTCACCCGCGACGAACAGCGTCCCCCTGACCATTTTCTTGGCGGAGTCCAGCGCGGCGTGGTAGCCCCGCGCCGGCGACGTGGCCCCCAGCTCGGTCAACCCGTAGATGAGCGCGTAGACGGCTTCGACGATGCTGTCCCGATCCGGCCGGTGCGCGAGTTCGCCTTGCCGGTAGGCGTCGTCGACGACGCCTTCGATGATCTCCCGGAATGCCTGAAACCGCGCGCCACCCGCGAGCCGCGCATCGCCGTCGGCCACGCCCTCGGCGCGGATCACCCACTCGAAGGCGGCGAGATCCGGATACTCGCGCATGAGCCGGCCCGATTCGTCGAGCACCGCCTCGATGCGATCGATGGCGGTCCCGGCGCCCGCGGCGGCCGCCCGCAGTCGAGGCAATGCGACATCGGTGCGTGCCGCGATCGCGGCCTTGATCAACTCGGCCTTGTTCGGAAAGTAGTTGTACAGGCTGGCGCTGGTGACGTTCGCGGTGCGGGCGATCTCACGGATGGTGGCCCGTGAGTACCCCGCGGTGGCCACACAGCGCATGGTGGCGGCGACGATCCGCCGGCGGGTCTCCTCGCCGCTGGCGCCGACCGGGCGTCCACGCTGCGCCCGCGTCACCGTGCTCTCCCCACTCGCGCGTCCTGTCCGCCGGCTCCGAGTGCCCGGCATGGTCGAATATAATCGAGTGATCGATTAGTTTTGGCTTCCGCGCGGAGGTGCGCAGTGTGTGATGGACGGACCTGCGACGGGTTCCGCGCGGCATGAGCGTCGCGCCGTCGCAATTGGGCCGCCCGGTAGGCGCAGACGGGGAGCAGACCCGCGCGCGGATCATCACCGCGGCGATGCGGTGTGTGGCCGAGATGGGCTACTCCCGCACCACGATTCGCGAGATCGCCCGGGCCGCCGACATGACCAGCGGCAGCCTGTACCACTACTTTCCGAACAAGACCGAGTTGCTGGAAGCGTCCGTTACCGAAATGGAGGACATCGCGTCACCCCGGCTGCGGGCCGCCGCCGCCCGGGCCGACGGGGCGGTCGATCGCCTGAAGGCGGTGTTGGACGAGTCGAGCAGGTTGATGCGCGAGTACCCCTATTTGGCCGCCTTCGATCGGGCGATTCGCAGTGAAAGCAACGAGCATCCGGCCAGCGGCCGGCCAAGGTACGCGGGGCTGAAAGCGTTGCGCGACACCGTCACTGAGATCCTCACCGAGGCCCGGGCGCAGGGTGCGCTGCCTCCAGACATCCGCCCGGACGCGGCGGCCGATGCGATTCACGCACTGGCGCGGGGTCTCACGGAGCGGGCCGCCACTCTGACTCCGGACGCGTACGCGGCCGCACTGGATTCGGCCAAAGACCTGATCAGCGGAACGCTCTTCGCGCGCCCGGCCGGCGCACAGCGATGACGTTACTCACCGCCCTGCGGCTCAACATGACCAATGTCGCCGATCCCACAGCGCGCCAGGCGGATCGCTACCGGGCTGCGCTGGACATGGCGGAGTTCGCCGATCACCGCGGCTTCACCGCCGTCAGCGCAGAAGAACATCACCTGGCGGCCACGAGTTGGCTTCCGTCGCCGTTGATCCTGGCCGCCGCGGTGGCGGGGCGCACACGCAGCGTACGGATCAGCATCAACGCGTTGATCGTCCCGCTCTACGATCCGATTCGGCTGGCCGAGGACGTCGCCGTGCTGGACAACCTCACCCAGGGCCGCTTCAGTTTCGTCGCCGGCATGGGTTACCGGCCCGAGGAGTACCGGGCCGCCGGCAAGGACTGGTCCAGGCGGGCGACCCTGATGGACCACTGCCTGGCGGTGCTGCTCAAGGCATGGAGCGATCGGCCGTTCGAATACGACGGCGCGGTCATCAACGTCACCCCGAAACCGTTTACCCGTCCGCATCCGATCCTTTTCGTCGGCGGTATGACCGCCGCCGCGGCCCGGCGCGCGGCCCGCCTCGGGCTTCCGTTCTCACCGCCGATGGCCATGCCAGAGGTCGAAGCGGTGTATACGCAGGAGTTGCGCGACCGCGGGAACGAGGGTTTCGTCTACCACCCCGAGAACGGAAGCACCGTCACCCTGCTGCACGCCGATCCCGACGAAGCGTGGTCGCGCTACGGCGACTTCATCCTGGCGGAGGCGGTCGAGTACAGCGCTTGGAAGCGCGCCGGCGTACCGCGGCCCAACGAAACCGCACCGGCCTCGATCCGGGACCTGCGCCGCCTCAACCATGTCGAGATCCTGACTCCGGAACAGTTGATCGATCAGATCCACGGTGGCCGAAGGGAAGTCGTGATCAACCCGCTCATCGGCGGCCTTCCGATCGACGCGGGCTGGTCCAGCCTGCACCTAATGGCCGACGAAGTTCTGCCCAACGTGTGACCTGCCCGCCGACAGCGCGTCGCCCAGGCTCCACACCGCGACGCCGATCAGCACCAGATCCTTCAGCAGGAACTGGCCGGGCAGGGCCGACAACACCGGAAGACCACCGGCATGCGTCGCGACCACCCCCGGTGTGGTGAAGAGGAAGCTCAGCGTTCCCAGGAACAGCACCACCGCCAGCGCGCTGCCGGCCGCCGATGCCCGCGGCCACACCGGCCGAACCGCGATGAGAAGGGCGGCAACGATTTCCATCGTCCCCAGCCCGCGCGCGACGGTGGCAACACTGAAAACCTGGTAGATCCAGCTCATCAGCGGGCTGTGCTCGATGAGCACGCGGGATTCCATCTTCACGTACTTCCCGAACCCGATCCAGGCCAGAACGATGACGAGGCCGTAGCGGCCGATGAGCTGTCCCGACCGGGTCAGCGGCTGCGCCAACGGGTTTGAGCTGGCGCGCGTTACGACGGGGTTTTCGTCCACAAGATGAGGACGAATTCGCGAAGCCCTGGGTTCACTCGAGGCTGCTCAGGGCAGCGACGATGTCCGCGACCTCGGTGCGGGTGGTGTAGTCGGGGTGGATGTCGATCCAGCGAATGGTCCCGGCGTGGTCGACGATGGCCACGGTCGGCATTGGCAGTCCGAGCGTTCCATCGGCGTTGACTTCGGCCAGCTCGAGGCCCAGGTTGCGTTGGGCGGCCCTGGCCCCTTCGCTGGGTGCGGTGAGTACGCCCAACCCGGCCGCGACCTGATTGCCGGGATCGGACAACACGGTGAAACTCAACTCGTTGATCTCCTGCGTCGACAGTGAACCGTCGGGCTTTTGCGGGCTGATCGCCACCAGCTCGACGTCGCGCCGCGCCAGCTGCGGGACCAGTTGCTCCTGATACGCGCGCAGCGTCAGGTTGCAGTACGGGCACCACGCACCGCGGTACAGCACGACCACCGCACTGCGTCCCCCGACACTCTGGGCAAGGGTGGTGGGCACTCCGCGCGCATCCAGCAGCTGGGCATCGGGCATTGCGTCGCCGGGGGCGGCGACGCCGACCGGTATACCGCCGGCCCGTAGCTGCTCCTGCTCGGCGCTGAAGGTGCTGACGACGTCCTCAGGCAACTGGCTTGCCATGCCCTGCTGGAATTGCGCGACCCGGTACGCGATCGTGGTCTCGTTGGTGTCGGCGGTGCTGGTCATGAGTTCATTGCCCTTCACATGCGTGCCGGCTTGGCGCACAACGGCTTCCGGCATCGATTAGTAGACGATGACGTTCAGCCTGCTCAACCGAAAATGGAGTGTCAACTCCAAAAAGAGTAGTTTGTGGGGGTTCCTCCACGGAAGGAAGCTTATGGCTCCGGTCCCCTACGAGAAGCTGACCGCGAAGGGCCGCGCAACCCGCGAGCGCATCGTGGCCGCCGCTTCCGAATTGATGCTGCAGCGCGGCGTCGCGCGGACAACCATCGAAGACATTCAGGAGGCCGCGGCCATCAGCACCTCGCAGATGTATCACTACTTCGCCGACAAGAGCGATCTCGTCGCCGCCGTCATCGACTTTCAGACCGACCGTGTGCTCGGCGTGCAGCACCTGGGTCTCGACCGTATCGACAGCCTCGAGGACTTGTACCGCTGGCGCGGCATCATGGTGAACCTGGTGCGCGACATGGGCTGCGCGGGCGGCTGCCCGATCGGCTCGATGGCCAACGAGCTGTCGGAGTCGGATCCGATCGCGCGAGCGCAGCTTGCGCGATCATTTGCTCAGTGGGAGAACATGATCCACGACAGCCTGCTAGCGATTGCCGCGCGCGGCGAGTTGGCCGACGGAACGGACATCGAGCGCGTCGCGCTGGCGATGCTCGCCGGCATCCAGGGCGGGTTACTGCTCAGCCAGGTCCGTCGCGACACCGCGCCTCTGGAGGCCGCGGTCGACACCATGATCGAACACCTGCGACGCCTCGGCATGGGGTGACGCGTCGGAAACCCGGTTAGCGCGCGGCGTAACGATCGCGCAACTGGGCCAGCGTCGCTTCGATTCCGGCGGCGTTGCCTTTGCACGCCCCGATCCGCTCGTAGTACTTCAACGCGTTCTTGACCTCACCGGCGTCGCGATAATCGAACGTCTCCGTGACCCGGGTCCGGGTCGGCGAGAGCGCCTCGAATTGCCACCGCCAGCGGTGCCCCACCGGGTGACGCCATTCGACCAGTTCGTTCGGTTTCAGGGCCGTCACCGTGCTGGTGATGCGGTACGGCAGGCCATACATCTTCATCTTGGTCGAAAACTTCGACCCCACAGTCAGTTCCGCGGGAACGCTGATGTTGTCCCGCACGGTGCCCGACCCATCCAGTTCGCTGTGTCGTCGGGGATCGGCGGCCATCGCGTACAGTTCGGCGGCCGGCGCGGCCACTTCGACCGACCGGCTTACCTGCCGCGGGCCCGCGTCGACAACGGTGACGGTCATGATCTTTCCTTTCGGCTGTCCGGCAGCGTCAGGTCGACGCTACGCTCGCCGAGTCGAACTCAGAACAGCAGACTTCCCGCCGCGGGTGGCCGCGGCGGGAGCCCGCGTCGGGAGGAGCCGAAAGTAGCAATGAGGCAATCCATTTCGGGAAAGGTGGCCCTGATCACCGGTGCGGCGCGGGGGCAGGGCCGGGCGCACGCCGTGCGCCTGGCCGCCGAGGGCGCCGACATCATCGCGGTTGACATCGCCGGGCCGCTGCCGCCGAGCGTTCCGTATGACTCGCCGACACCGAGGATCTGGCCGAGACTGCACGACTGGTGAGCGCCAACGACCAACGGGTCGTCACCGCGGCCGTCGACATCCGTGACCTCGAGGCACTCAAGCGTGCGGTCGACGCGGCGGTGGCCGAACTGGGCCGCCTCGACATCATCGTCGCCAACGCCGGGATCTGCAGTCCCGCCCCGTGGGATCAGATCACCGCGGAAGCGTTCCGCGACACCATCGACACGAACGTGACCGGCACCTGGAACACGGTGATGGCCGGCGCTCAGCACATCATCGACGGCGGGCGGGGAGGGTCGATCATCCTCATCGGCTCGGCCGCCGGCATCAACATGCAGTCGTTCATGATCCACTACACGGCGAGCAAGCACGCGGTCGTCGGGATGGCCCGCGCATTCGCCGCCGAGCTCGGCCGGCACAACATCCGCGTCAACAGCCTGAACCCCGGAGCGGTGTCGACACCGATGGGTACCGGCCGCATGCGCGAGGCGCTGCAAGCCGCCGCCGATACCTACCCGCACTTGCGGGGCCTGCACAAGCCGCTGCTGCCCGAGGGGATCGCCCAACCGGAGGACATCGCCGACGCCGTGGCCTGGCTTGTTTCCGACCAGTCCCGGTTGGTCACGGCGACCCAGCTTTCGGTCGATATCGGCGTGGGCTACGTCTGAGCCGGTCGGGACAAGCAAACCGCGTCTCCTCGCGACGCGAAACCATTGCCGCTATCGGCTGTGATCGATATGGTCGCCGGTCATGGGCGTATTGCGCTTCCTCTGGCAACGTGTGCTTGCCTTCGAACGGCTAGGCTCGCGTATACCTCAGCTAATCCAGACATGGCTGACTGAGTTTTTCTTCGTGATGCCGTTGACGTTCTTCTTCGGCAAGGTCATCGACATCCACGGCGCACTGGGCGTGCCCGGCACCGGCGAACGGCTCGACGCGACGTTCTGGGGAGCGCTCGTGGTCTCGCTCATTTTCGGGTACTTCTTCGTCCGCTCCCTCGTCAAGCCCCGGATCGTGCAGGGCAGTTGGACGCCGACGGTGCACGCGGATATCGGGCCGGTGACCGTCTACGGCGGCAACCCCGCCTGGCGCGTGACCTACCCGTACCTGACCAGTCACCCGTCGTACGCGCTTCTCTTACTGATCACCGCTCCGATCCCCGCCGTGATGTGGGCGGCCACCGTCAACCAGGGCGACAGCACGTTCTACTGGCGAGCGTGCGGCATCGTCGGCCTGGTTGTCATCGCGGGTGGCGCTGGCGCGCGTATTGGCTTGGTATGTCTTTCGATTCGGCCGTCGCCAGCTCGACACGCAACTGCATGGCTTGGAGATGTCGCAGCGTCGACTCGGGTGGGAAATCGCCTGGAAGCCGGTGCTGGTTTTGGTGACCTTGATGTACGCCGTCGTGTGCATCCCGTTGGGCGTGCTGTGGCTGAAGGAACAGCGGACGATCGCGGCCCTCCCGGTCGTCACCGCCGCCGACTCGGAACATCCCGGCGAATATCGCCGCGTGAAAGGCACCGTGGCCTCGAAGCCCGTCTACTGGGCTCCGCGGGGCTCGGGTCGCGGCGCGAACAACTACGCGGGAGCCGGTGTGCTGGTGGCGCTGCCAGGCGGCGGCGAGGCGCTGGTGCTGGCCGACTCGATGGCTGTCCCGGACTTCAAGGGGATGATGTCGCGCGTTCACGACGGCCAGCTCACGGCCACCGGCAAGGTGATCGATGCCGTCACGTCCGATCAGCGGAAGTACTACGGCTTCGATGAGGCCGCGTTCCCCGCGTCACCTTCTACGGGCCGGGTCGTGCTGTTGTTGTCCCAGCCCTGACCGCGGGTCACGGGATCCGGCAGAATCGTGTTGCCCGGGTGCGGCCCACGCACATGACGAGGCAACGCCCGACGTGCATCGGAAGGAAGGTCATGACCACGAGCGAATACCGGGTCGACGGGATGAGCTGTGGCCACTGCGAGGCGGCCGTCAAGGATGAGGTCGGCCGCCTCCCGGGTGTGGAGCGCGTGGAGGTCAGCGCGGACACGGGCAGGCTGGTGGTCACGAGTTCTGTTCCCGTCGACGCGGCCGCGGTCCTCGGCGCGGTGGACGAGGCCGGCTACGAGGCCGTCCTGGTGGCATGAGCGCGGCGCCGGTGAGCCAGATCGAGCTGACGATCGCGGGAATGACGTGCGCGTCCTGCGCCGCCCGGATCGAGAAGAAGCTCAACCGGCTCGACGGCGTGGTCGCCACCGTCAACTACGCCACGGAAAAGGCCGCCCTCACGGTCCCCTCGGGATACGACCCGCGCTTGCTGATCGCGGCCGTCGAACAGGCCGGTTACACCGCCGCGCTGCCGCGGGAAAGTTCCGTTCCGGCCGACGATCCCGAGCTGAGCGCGCTGCGCACCCGGCTGATCACCACGGCCGCGCTCGCCGGCCCGGTGATCGCCATGGCGATGATTCCCGCGTTGCAGTTCCGCTATTGGCAGTGGGCATCGCTTGTCCTGGCCGCGCCGGTCGTCGTATGGGGCGGCCGGCCCTTCCACGCCGCGGCCTGGGCCAACCTCAAACGCGGCGCCGCGACCATGGACACGCTCGTCTCGATCGGCACGCTGGCGGCGTTCCTCTGGTCGCTGTACGCGCTGTTCTTGGGGACGGCCGGACAACCGGGGATGCACGACGGCTTCCAGCTGACCGTCCGGCCCTCCGACGGCGCGGGCAACATCTACCTCGAAGTCGCCACGGGCGTCACCCTGTTCGTACTGGCCGGGCGGTACTTCGAGAAGCGCTCCAAGCGGACCGCGGGCGCCGCCCTGCGCGCCCTGCTGGAGCTCGGGGCCAAGGATGTCGCGGTGTTGCGGGACGGCGCCGAGACGCGCATCCCGGTGGACTGCCTCGCGGTCGGCGACCAGTTCGTGGTGCGGCCCGGGGAGAAGGTGGCCACCGACGGCATCGTGGTCTCGGGTTCCTCGGCCGTGGACGCCTCGATGCTCACCGGCGAATCCGTCCCCGTCGAGGTCGGCGAGGGCGACACCGTCACCGGCGCGACCGTCAACGTCGGCGGGCGCCTCGTCGTGCGCGCCGTCCGGGTCGGCGGCGACACCCAGCTCGCGCACATGGCCAAGCTGGTCGAGGAGGCCCAATCGGGCAAGGCCGAGGTGCAGCGGCTCGCCGACCGCGTCTCCGGCGTCTTCGTCCCCGTGGTGATCGGCATCGCCCTGGCGACGCTCGGCGGGTGGGTCGCGCTGGGCTTCCCGCTCACCACGGCCCTGACCGCGGCCGTCGCGGTGCTGATCATCGCCTGCCCGTGCGCGCTGGGGCTGGCGACCCCGACGGCCCTGCTGGTCGGCACCGGGCGCGCGGCTCAGCTCGGCGTGCTGATCAAGGGCCCCCAAGTTCTGGAGTCCACGCGCAACGTCGACACGATCGTGCTCGACAAAACCGGCACCGTCACCACCGGGAAGATGACTCTCGTCGACGTGATCATCGGGCCGGGGACCGACCGCCAAACGCTGCTGCGCTACGCCGGTGCGCTCGAGGATGCGTCCGAACATCCCATCGGGCGGGCCATCGCGTGGGCCGCCAGAGCCGAGCTCGGTGCCCTGCCCGCCGCCGCGCGCTTCGTCGGCCTCGAAGGCATCGGCGTGCGAGGAGACGTTGACGGCCACACCGTCGTCATCGGGCGGGCGAGCCTGCTGGCCGACGGGGGTCAGCCGCTGGATGCGGCGCTGTCGGCGGGCAAGGCCCGTGCCGAGGGCGAGGGCAAGACCGCGGTCGCCGTCGGCTGGGACGGCCGCGCCCGCGGGATCCTGGTGCTCGCCGACACCGTCAAACCGACCAGCGCCGAAGCGGTCCGGCAGTTCAAGCGGCTGGGCCTGACGCCGATCCTGCTGACCGGCGACAACCGGACCGTCGCGGATCGGATCGCCGACCAGGTCGGCATCACGCAAGTGATCGCCGAGACGACGCCGGCCGACAAGGTCGCCGCCATCCGGCGGCTGCAGTCCGAGGGGAAGGTCGTCGCGATGGTCGGTGACGGCGTCAACGACGCCGCGGCTCTGGCGACCGCCGATCTCGGGGTGGCGATGGGCACCGGCACCGACGTCGCGATCGAAGCCGCCGACCTCACCGTCACGCGCGGTGACCTACGCGCCGCCGTCGATGCGATTCGGCTGTCCCGGCGCACGCTGAGGACAATCGAAACCAACATGTTCTGGGCGTTCGGCTACAACATCGCCGCGATCCCGCTCGCCGCGCTCGGCATGCTCAACCCGATGCTGGCGGGCGCCGCGATGGCATTTTCCAGCGTTTTCGTAGTCGCAAACAGCCTGCGGCTGCGCTCGTTCAGCAGCGTCACGGCCACCTAGATCACCGCGCCCACACGCCACGCTGGCAGGCGGACGGATGGGGCTGGTGTGGGATAGTTGTTCGACCCCCGCGTTCGAAAAGACCACGGGTCCGCCCCGCGCAGCGATCGACTCAGCAAAGGCAAACGACCGTTGGACCAATTCTTCGGACGACTGTCCCTGCTGCACGGCTGGTTTCCGCCGACCGTGCAGGGACTGACGCTGCTGGTGTTGGTCATCGCGATCCAGTGGCGCGCGCCGCGCTGGCTCAAGCGGGTGCTGCCCGTCGCCCTGATCGCGGCCGTCGCGGTAACCGCGCTCGCGTACTGGTACATCACGTCGCTCGGCGTGGCCGGGGACCCGGCGCCGGCGACGCTGTGGCTGTGGATCGCGATGAGCGGCCTGGCCGCCGCAATCTTCCTGGTGGGCTGGCGGGGCGTCCGCTGGTGGCGTCGCGGGGTGGCCGTGCTGTCCGTACCGCTGTGCGCCTTGTGCGCTGGACTGGCGTTGAACGGCTGGGTGGGCTACTTCCCGACGGCGCTTGCCGCATGGAATCAACTGACCTCCGTGCCGTTGCCCGACCAGATCGACCGGCTGCGGGTTACCGAGATGCAGGTCGCCGGGACCAGGCCTACCAAGGGCGTGGTGGTGCCGGTCGATATCGACGACAACGCCTCCCACTTTCGCCACCGCCGAGAATTGGTCTATTTGCCGCCCGCATGGTTCAACAGCAATCCGCCACCCCGACTGCCGGCGGTCATGATGATCAGCTCGGCGTTCAATACCCCGGCCGACTGGCTCGGTCCGGGCGGCGCTTTCACCGCCATCGACAACTTCGCCGCCGCGCATCACGGCTTCTCCCCGGTGCTGGTGTTCGTCGATCCCACCGGTTCGTTCGACAACGACACCGAGTGCGTCAACGGCAGCCGGGGCAACGCCGCCGATCACCTCTCCAAGGACATCGTGCCGTTCATGGTCTCGAACTTCGGCGTCAGCGCCGACCGGGCGAATTGGGGCGTCGCCGGATGGTCGATGGGCGGCACCTGCGCGGTTGACCTGGCCGTCATGCATCCGGAGCTGTTCAGCGCATTCCTGGACATCGCCGGCGACCGCAGCCCGAACGTCGGCCCCAGGGATCAGACGATCGCCAAGCTGTTCGGCGGCGACCGCACCGCCTGGGCCGCATTCGACCCCCTCACCGTGATCGCGCGGCATGGTCGTTACACCGGTTTGTCGGGCTGGTTCGACGTCCCGGGATCCTCGGAGCCGCGCGACGTCGCAGAAGAGGCCAACTCCACCGCGAGCGCCCCCAGCACGGACCCGGCCGCCAATCCGGAGGGCCAGGACGCCGCCGCCAACGCGTTGTGCGCGGCGGCCAGCGCCAACGGCATCAGCTGCGCCGTGGTCAGTCAGCCGGGCAAGCATGACTGGCCGTTTGCCGCCGGGGCGTTTGAGGCGGCGCTGCCCTGGCTGGCCTCGACGCTGGGCACACCCGCCGCCGAGCCGGTGCAGCTGCCCCACCGCGGCGGCGCGGAATCACACTGATCGCGAAATTCACAGCTGACCCTCCCGTAACGCAACCGACATATTGTTCCTGGTAGTGGTACGGTTCGCTGCTGATGGCTGGCGATTTTGTGTACGACGGGCGACCCCTCCGGGAGTCGGCTCGAGGCGCGCAGCGGCGCAGCCAACACCGGGCCCGGTCCGGATCACCTCGTCCTACGATTGCGCCCGGCCTTCGCCTGCCCGCGATGAATCGCCGTCAGTTCCTCGGTTCGCTCGCCGCGTCCGTCGTCGCCGGAGTGGGCGCGGCCCGGCTCGTCGTCGACCCGCAGCCGCGAACGTTCGCCCAGGCGCCTGGGCCTTCCGGCGTGGCGACCTCTGGCCCGACCGCCCCGTCGGCCCTGTTGCCGCCGCCGCCGCTGAGCGCCCGCATCCCGCTGCCCGGTGGGGGCGCGCTGATGAAGATCCCCGGCGAGGGTGATCTGCTCGCGCTGACCGTCGACGACGGCGTCAACAGCGAGGTGGTGCGCGCGTACACCCAGTTCGCCAAAGACACCGGCGTGCGGCTGACCTACTTCGTCAACGGCACCTACGGCTCCTGGACCGAGAACAAGGAGATGCTGCGGCCCCTGGTCGACAGCGGCCAGATCCAACTCGGCAACCACACCTGGTCACACCCGGACCTCACGACGCTGTCCAAAGAGCAAGTCGCCCAACAGCTCAGCCGCAACGACGAATTCCTGAAGAAGACGTTCGGCATCGGCGCGAAGCCGTACTGGCGGCCGCCGTACGCGAAGCGCAACGCCGTCGTCGACGCCGTGGCCGCCGACCTCGGCTATACCGTGCCGACGCTATGGTCGGGTTCGCTGTCGGATTCGACGCTGATCACCGAGGAGTACATCGTGCAGATGGCCGATCAGTACTTCACGCCGCAGGCCATCGTCATCGGGCACCTCAATCACCTGCCCGTGACGCACGTCTACCCGCAGCTCGTCGACACCATCCGCGAGCGCAACCTGCGCACCGTCACACTCAACGACGTCTTCCTCAAAACGCCGTAGCCTACTTAGCCCGCGGGCCGGATGTTCTGGTTGATCCGGAACACGTTGCCGGGATCGTACTGCGCCTTGACCTCGGTAAGCCGCGGGTAGTTCGGGCCGTAGGTCGCCCGGACCCGCTCCTGCCCCTCGTCCATCATGAAGTTCACGTAGGCACCACCGGCCGAGTACGGATGGACGGCGTCCCAGTAGTCAACAGCCCAGCGTTTCAACAACTCCGCGTTCGCCGGGTCCGGGTCCACCCCCGCGATCACTTGGGAGAAGTTGACGTCCCGGTACGCCCACGCCGTCTCGGATTGGCCGACCTGATGGACCGCGCCGTCGATCGGGTACAGGTGCATCGTGGAATGCATGGTCGGCAGCTCCTGGGCGAAGCGGGCGTGGGCCGCAACCGCGCCGTCGGGCACCGTGCGGAAGAAGTCTCCGCGCCAATACCATTGCAGCCCTTTGGGATACAGGCCGTCGAAGGTGGACTGTAGCGCCGGAAACGGCGCGGCGCCCAGCCCGTCGAAGGCCGGTTCCATCTGCCGGACCGGCGCGAACGCCTCCTCGGCGCCGGCGGGATCGCCCGTGTAGCACCAGACCACGGCGCACGCCTTCTGCAGGTGGAACGCCTCAGGGAACGGCGGCGCCGGCGGAACGGTCATGGCCGCGAAGAATCCGTAGAGATCCTCGTCCTGCGCAGGCATGAAATCCCGGTACCACGAGAGGATGTCGGCGGTGGCCGATGCCGGCCACGCCGTGGGGCCGCAGATCACGGTGTGCACGGGATGCAGCCGGAACGTGAATGACGTGACCACGCCGAAGTTTCCGCCGCCGCCGCGCAGCGCCCAGAACAGGTCTGGATGCTCGGATTCGGACGCCCGCACCACGCGGCCGTCGGCCAGCACCAGCTCGGCCTCGACCAGATTGTCGATGGTCAGGCCGTACTTGCGGGACAGGTAGCCGTGGCCGCCGCCCACGGTCAAACCCCCGACTCCGGTGGACGAGATGATGCCCGACGGCGCCGCCAACCCGTATGCGTGCGTCGCGCCGTCCACCTGCGCCCACGTCGCCCCGCCTTCGACCCGGGCGGTGCGGCTGTCGGCGTCCACGTCGATCCGGTTCATCGGCGACAGGTCGATGACCAGTCCACCGTCCACGGTGCCGAAGCCGGGGCCGTTGTGACCGCCCCCGCGGACGGCGACAACGAAGTTGCGGTCCCGCGCGAATTCCAGGGCGGTCGCGATGTCGGCGGGTGAGCCGCAGCGGGCGATCACCGCCGGCCGCTTGTCGATCATGCCGTTGTGAACCGCCCGCGCCTCCTCGTACCGCGGGTCTTCGGGCAGGATCACCTGCGAGCCGAGCCTGGCGCGTAGTTCATCGGTTGCGGTTGTGAGGCTCATGGCCCACACCTCATTGTTTGCTCGCGGGTCTTGATGCGCCGACGTTACGAGGCCGGTCAACCGCGCGTCATGACCACAACCGAGCATTTCCGAGGCATTCCACGATAGTCACATCTGACTATCGACCGACCAACACCGTCGCGGCTACCTTGTTTGCATGGCGCAGTGGGTGCCGCCCCCGCTCCCGGCCGAACTGATCGCTCGCCGCCGGGGCCCGCTCGTGGGTCGCGACGCGGAGCTCGCGGTGTTCGAGCAGGCCTGGGAGCGCGTGGAGCGGGGCAATCGCCAGGCGGTTTTCATCGGCGGCGAGCCCGGTGCCGGTAAGACGCGACTGGCCGCGGAGGTGGCCGGAACGCTATTCGACCACGGCGTCGCGGTGCTGGTGGGAAGCTCGACCGCCGACGAGGACCTGCCCTACGCGCCCTTCGCCGAAGCGCTCGACCGGCTGCTGATCGCCGGTCCGCCGGGTTCGATGGCGGAACCGTTGAGCGACGCGGGGCCGCAGCTTCGACGACTTTCGTCGGAAGTCGTTCGGCATTTGCCCGACGACGGTCCGGCCCCGGACGTCGGGTCGGCGCGGCAGGCCCTGTTCGACGCGTTGACCGGCTTCCTGCGGCGTCTGGCCGTCGATCGCCCGATCGCGCTGATCCTCGACGACCTGCACTGGGCGCAGCTCCCCACGCTCGCGCTGCTCGAGCACGTGCTGATCGGCTGCGCCGATGTGCGCGTGCTGGTGGTGGTCACGTTCCGCACGACCGAACCCGACCGGTCCGACGACCTGGCCACCCGGCTGGCCGAGCTGCACCGGTTCGACGGGGTGCGACGCCTGGACCTGGCGGGCCTGGACACCGAGGCGATCGCCGAGTTCGTCGCACGAACCCAGCAGCTGGCCCCGGCGTCGGTGCGCACGGCCGCCGCACTGCTGCGCGAGCGGACCGGCGGGAATCCGTTCTTCCTCACCGAATTGGTCAATGATCTCGAAATCCGGGGCGGGCTAGCCACTTTGGGCACGCAGCAGACGGTCCCCGGGTCCATCGGAGACGCCATCGCCCGCCGCCTCGCCGGGCTGGGGGCCGGCGTACGGGCGGTCATCGAGCAGGCGGCGGTGCTGGGCCAGACGTTCGACCTGCCGGCGCTCATCTCGACCTGCGAGGCGGAGGTCGCCGCGACGTTGGCGGCGATCGATTCGGCCGAGGCGGTCGGGCTGGTCCGTGCGGTGCACGACTCGGACGACGAGTTCGCGTTCGTGCACGCGCTGACCCGGGAATCGGTGCTCGGCGGGATGGCGGCATCGCGGTTGCGGATCATGCACGCGCGCGCGGCCGAGGCGCTCGAGGGACGGGGCGACCCGTCGCTCGTTCCCCGTCTGGCCAACCACTTCCTGATGGCGCACGTGCTGGGCTACCACGAGCAGGCGTTGCGGTATGCGCGCCGGGCGGCCCGGATGGCCGAGCACAGCCTGGCCTACGAGGACGCGGCCAAGTGGTTCGAGCGGGCCGCCTCGCTTCCCGAGCTCAGCCTCGCGGAGCGGGCCAGGCTGCACCTCGACGCGGCCGCCAACCACGTGCGCGCCGGCTCCTTCGTGCGGGCGCGGACCATCTACGAACGCATCGGCGCGATGGACGACCCGCTGATGCGGCTGGAGGCTGCCGTCGGCTACGAGGAGGCGAATTGGCGCCCCGGCCAGTCGACTTCGAAGGCGGCCGACCTGCTGGCGTCGGCCCTGGAATCGTGCGGGCTGCAAGCCGATGACCCCCGCTATGTGCAGGCGCTCGGCAGTTTCGGGCGCGCGCTGGCCTTCGCCGGCGAGGCGGAGCGGGCCCGCGAGGTCGGCGCCGACGCGATCGAGCGCGCGCGGGCCGTCGGCGACGAGGCGGTGCTGCTGCACACGTTGAAGACGAGCCTGTGGCAGGGCCTCACCCCGGAGATGAGCGAGATCCAGGCCGAGCGTGCCGACGAGGTATCGCACATGGCGCTATCGCGCCGCGACTACGAGTCGCTGGGTGCGGCGTCACACTTCCACGCCATGGTCAGCTACCTGGCCGGCCGGCCCGACGGCCTGGCCGCCGCGACCGCCGACATGCGGCGCGCGGCCCAAAGCTGCGGTCAGCCCGCCTTCGGCTTTGTCGGCGCGTGCATCGAACAAGCGTTGGCCTACCTGCGCGGCGACTTCACCGGCGCCGAACGATGGGCCGACATCGCCTTGCGCACAGGCGATTTGTTCGGCACCGACGACACCGAGGGCTCGAACGGGGTCCAGATGTTCATGATCCGCCGCGAAACCGGCGACCTGAAAAGGTTCGGCGGTTTCATCGACGGCAGTGAAACGTTCGCCGGCCGCTGGGTGCCCGGGCTGCTTGCCCTGTACACCGAGTTGCAGTGCGAACGCGGGATGAACCGTGCGCTCAATCAACTGCTCAACCGCAACCTCGGCGACCGCCTCGAGGATGCGCAGTGGCCGATGGAGCTGGTGTTCATGGTCGAGGCGGCGTTGGGGCTTTCGCATCGCGAAGCGGTCCACGCGCTGCGTCCGTTCGTCTCGCGTTATGCCGGAAAGAATTTGGTGGCCGGCCAGTTCGTCGCGCTGTTCGGCAGCGCCGACCGATACCTGGCCCGGATGGCGGCGCTCTGCGGAGACGGTGCCGCCGCCGAGCGGCACTTCGTCGCCGCAATCGAGATGGACCGCCGGATGGGCTCGGTGGTGCATGTCAGTGAGACGCTGGCCCGGCACGCGTTGTTCGCCGCGTCAAGTGGTCGCACCGACGACGCCCGGCGGCTGGCCGACGAGGCGCGCGCCATCGCCGCCGCGATCGGGCAGGCCCGCGTCGTCGACCTGGCGGATTCAGTGCTGGCCGCGGGTCCGGTGGGTCCGGACGGCCTGACCGAACGGGAGGTGGAGGTGCTGCGGCTGCTCGCCGAGGGGTTGAGCAATCGCGCGATCGGCGAGCGCCTCTTCATCAGCACCAACACCGCCGCGAACCACGTGCGCAACATCCTGATCAAAACCGGCGCCGCCAACCGCACGCAGGCGGCGATGTACGCGGCCGACCACGAGCTGCTCGGCTAGCGCGCTCAGATGTCGGACAGCACCCCGTCCGGCATCAAGCGCTCTTTCACTTCGACGACGGAGTCGGCGGGCAGGCCGGCCCGCGCCGCCGCGGACCTGATGGCCTCCGGCGAAGGCGCCTCATATAGGCAGTACGTCTTCCGCTTGTCCGCCGACAGGAACGAGTACATCCAGCGAACGCCCTCGAGGTCGTTGATTCGATTGATACCGTCGGCAACCTCGAGGCCGGGCTCGAGTTCCTCGGCAAAGTTGCGCTCGACCATGAAGATGGGCACGGCGACTCCTGTTCACTGTCTTGGGTCGAGCCTAGGCCGTCGGCGACGATCAAGACATGGGAATTTCCGCCAGCGGCTATTCCCCCGCCGCCTCGGTCTGAGCCGCGAGCAACATCTGCAAGGTCTCACGTAGCGCGGTCAATCGCTGACGCCCCAGGGCCTGCTCCCACTGCCGCTCCAATTCGACTGCGTTCGAACGCATTACGCGTAGGGCCTGGCGGCCGCGAGGTGTCAGCTCGATGATTCGGGCCCGCGCATCCAGCGGGTTGGGGACTCGGGTGACGTAGCCATGTCGCTCCAGTCCGGCGATCGCCTGGGCGACCGCCTGCCGGCTCACTTGGAGCCGGTCGGCCAGATCCGACGCGTGCAGGCCACCCGCCGCCAACGGTACGAGCGCGACCGCTTGCCCCGGGCGGATCCCGTCAAGCCCCGCCGCGGCAAACGCCGACCGCAAGCGTGGCGCCCCGGACGCGGCCACCAGGTTCACCAGCGCGGGAACGGTGGGTTGCCAGTCCGGATGCAGAGGGCGCCGCATGGAAAGAGTGTGCCACCCCCACCGCAATTGACAAGCAACTTGTCAAAATGCCTATCGGCTGCCACGATGTCGTCATGCGATCGCGCCGCGCCCGGGCCGTCAGCGTCTGCCTCGTCGCCGTCCTGGCGGTCGTGCTCGGCGGCTGCCTGGGCGGCGGCCACGCGCTGGGAACGCCCGGTTCGCAATCGATTCCGGTCGGACAGTCCACCCAGAGCGTCGAGTCGGGCGGCGCAAGCCGCAGCTATCACCTCTACCGGCCGCAGGGACTCACCGATGCGGCCCCTCTGGTGGTGATGCTGCACGGCGGCTTCGGCACGGGCCAGCAGGCGGAGCGCGCCTACCACTGGGACACCGAGGCCGACGCCGGGCATTTCGTGGTCGCCTACCCCGACGGCATCAACCGCGCCTGGAACGCCGGGACGTGCTGCGGCGAACCGCAGCGCGTCGGCACCGACGACGTCGGTTTCATCACGACGATGGTCGGCGCCATCGAGCAAGGAATGCCCATCGACCGGGCGCGCGTCTATGTCACCGGTATGTCCAACGGCGCCATGATGGCGCTCCGGCTCGGCTGCCAGTCGGACGTGTTCGCCGCGATCGCCCCGGTGGCGGGCACGGTGCTGACCGACTGCTCCCAAGCACGGCGCGCGTCGGTGCTGCAAATCCACGGCACGGCCGACGACAGGGTGCCCTATGACGGCGGGCCCGGAAAGGCGTTCGCGCTCAACGGGACCGCCCGCGTCGACGGGCCGTCGGCGCAGTCCGTCAATGCCACCTGGCGCGCCATTGACGCGTGCGGAGCGCCGAACTCGAGCACCACCGGCGACGTGACGACACAAATCGCCGGCTGCGCGGACGGACGCACCGTCGAGTTGATCTCGGTGGCCGGCGCGGGCCATCAATGGCCGGGCGGCGAACCCAGCCCCCTCGCCGAGAAGCTCGCGGGCATCCCGCCACCCTCGACGGCGCTGGACGCCACCGACACCATCTGGCAGTTCTTCGCCCAGAACCACCGTTAGGCGATCGCGGGCGTCGGCGCCGTTCGCGGTGACTAAAGATCCTCCGCGGTGAGTCGGCGTTCGAGGGCGCCGGCGATGTCCGTCGTTGTCACGACCAGCGCCGTCATGAACTCGATGAGCTGAGGTCGACTCACCTTGATTTGGCGTCGGTACCACTGGGTGATCAGCTCAAGAAGGCCGCCGACCACCGTCAACGCGGTCAGCATGACGTTGTCGTCGGTACCGGCGGCCGCACCGAGCAGTGCCCGTACCTGCCCGACCATGACTTGGGTGAGGACGTCGATCACCTCGTCCCGACGCCCGGCGAGCGCTTCGGCCGTTTGCAGCTCGATCAGCAGCCGCGGGCGCCGCGGATCCTCGTCGATGAAGCCGAACGCGAACTCGATGACGGCGCGGGCGCGGGCCTCGAGTTGGTGCGGTGACTCCGCGACCGTTGCCATGATCCCCGTCAACGCGCGGCTGAATTGGTCTTCGAAAGTCGCGATCAGCAACTCGTGGCAGTCGCGGAAGCTCTCGTAGAAGTAGCGGTCGTTAAGCCCCGCGCTTGCGCTGACGGCGCGCACCCGAAGATTGTTCACCCCATGCTCGGCAATCGTGTCGAAAGCAGCCTCGATCAACTGTCCGCGGCGCTGTTCACGCCGCTGATCAGCGGTTAGGCCACGGTGCACTGCCATCAGGCCTCGCTCCATTGTCGTTTGACTGGCGGACTTGCGCCCGCACCTCACTTTGGTGAAGGATCTTCACCAATACGGTTTGGTGAACTGCTTCACCAACCAATCATAGGGGGAGCGGTGCAACGGGGGATCTTTTCGGGAACGGGTTTCGTTGGCGCGGGCAACGGGCCGAGCCCCAGCGTGAGCGCACCGGTGAATACAGTGCGCGCCTTGCCGCGCTGGGCGGACTTGCCGTCCGGCGCAACGCATGGGTGATCGGCACTTGGATCGGCGTGGCGGTGATCCTCGCTATCGCCTTCCCACAACTGGAGACGGTCGTGCGCCAGCAGTCGGTCCAGCTCTTGCCCGGTGACGTGGCGTCGTTTCAAGCGCTTGATCGCATGGCAGCGGCGTTCGACGAGCGGGGCGCGAAGACCTCGATCGTCATCGCGATGGAAGACCCCGCCGGACTGACCCCACCCGCGCGGCAACGCTACGACGCCCTCGTGGTCGCGCTGCGCGCCGACAAAACTCACGTTCTGCTGGTGCAGGATCTACTTGCCGAGCCCACCACCAGAAGCCGCGCGGTAAGCAAAGACGGAAAAGCGTGGTTCCTGCCCATCGGGATCACCGGCACACTGGGCGACCCGAAGGCGGCCGAGTCGGTCGACGCCGTGCGCGCGCACGTCTCCTCCGTCGTCAGCGGATCATCGACCACCGCCTACGTCACCGGCCCGGCCGCGACGTTCCGTGATCAGATCGGCTCCGGCGAACACGAGCTGCTTCTCATCTCGATCGCGACCGCCGCCCTCATCGGGCTCATCCTGCTGCTGGTTTACCGATCGGTGGCCACCGCCCTGTTGCCGCTATTGGTGATCGGCGCGAGCGTGGCCGTCGGCCGAGGTGTTCTGTCGGCGCTGGGCGAATTCGGCGTTCCGGTTTCGCAATTCACCATCGCGTTCATGACCGCGGTTCTGTTGGGCGCCGGCACCGACTACAGCGTGTTCCTGATCAGCCGCTATCACGAACAACGACGGCATGGAAACGCCCCCGAACAGGCCATCACTCATGCCTGCGGCAGCATCGGGCGCGTCATTCTGGCTTCAGCGGCGACGGTCGCCCTGGCGCTGGCCTCCATGGTGTTCGCTCGCCTGAGCGTCTTCCAGGGTGTTGGCCCCGCATGTGCCATTGCCGTGCTGATCGGATTCCTGGCCACCGTCACGCTGCTCCCGCCGCTATTGGCGCTGGCGGCCAAACGCGGCATCGCCGAGCCGCGCGCCGACTTATCGCGTCAGTACTGGAACCGGATCGCCGTCGTGGTGGTACGACGACCAACGCCGGTGCTGGCCGCGAGCCTGGTGGTCTTGCTGGCCCTGGCCGGCGTCGTGGCCACCATGACGATCAGCTACGACGACCGCAAAGGACAACCCGCGAGCACCGCCAGCAATCAGGGCTATCAGCTGTTGGATCGGCACTTCCCCAAAGACACCGTCATCAACGAATTCCTGCTTGTGCAATCCCGCACCGACATGCGGACCGCCAAAGGCCTCGCCGATCTCGACGCGCTGGCCTCGCGGGTGGCGCAGCTGCCCGGGGTCACTCGCGTCTCTGGTGTGACCCGCCCGACCGGGAACCGGCTCGATCAAGCGCAATTGTCTTGGCAGAACGGACAAATCGGCGACAAGATGGCCGGCGCCGTCGCCGATGGCGAAGCCCATAGGGACGACCTCGCCAAGCTCACCAACGGTGCCGACCAACTCGCGGCCGGCTTGGGCCAACTCGACACCACGCTCCGGCGTGCGCTCACACCACTGACCGATCTCTTGGACCAAGCCGGAAGCAGGGGTCAACAGTTGCAGGGCGCGCGGCCCCTGCTGCAGCAACTCAACGCCACGGCACCGGCCGTGGACCAAGCCGTTCACACCGGCGCGGGGTTGCGGCCCCTGGCCCAACAAGCCGCCGCCGCCATTGCGGCGATCGAACCACTCGTCGAAGGCCTCGATGCCTCACCCTGGTGCGCCACCACGCCGCAGTGCGCACAACTGCGCGATGAAACCCGCGTACTCGTTACCTTGCGCAACGGTGGATTCTTCGACCAGGTGGCCGGACTCAGCGATCAGTTCAACCAAACCGCAACCCTTGCCGGCACTCTCACCGATATCCAAAACGCGGCCACCACCATGCAGCGGACGGTCGGCGCTGGCTCCGTGATCACCTCAGCGGGCCTGATCTTCGCCGCCAGCATGTTCGGCCTCATGATCGGATCGCTCGACATGATGGTCCAGGCCGGATTCGTGATCGGCTGTGGGCTGCTGCTGGACACGTTCGTCGTTCGCACGCTCACCGTTCCAGCTATCGCGACGCTCTTACGGGAGCGGAGCTGGTGGCCCCATCGGTTCAGCGCCTCATGACCCCGTAAGCATGCCGTCGATCAGCCGGTGCAGCACCTGCCGCGTCTCTCTGCGCGTGCGTTTCGGGTCCTCGGCGGTCGCGATGAGCATGGCCGCCTCGTCGAGCGCACCGATCAGCACGTGCGCCAACGGCCGCACCGGTTGCCTGGCCAACTGTCCGGCCCGGATCGCCTCGGTGATCAACTGTTCGGTCATGCCCAGGCTGTACCGCTGCGCGACGTCGCGAAAACCGGCCCAGCCCAGCACACTCGGGGCGTCCAACAACATCAGCTGACGCACCTCCGGATCCCCGGAAACCTCCAGCCACGCGTCGACCGCCGCACGGATCGCGTCCGCCGGTGTCGTCGCACCCGAATCGGCCACCAGGGTGCCCATCCGCGCCATCACGTCCTGCTCAACCGCCTCGACGACCTCGCGGAAAAGCGTTGCCTTGTCGGTGAATTGGTGGTACATCGCACCGCGCGTAACCCCCGCGACGGCCGCGATCTCCGGCGTGCCGACCTCCGCGTAACCGCGTAACCCCCACAGCTTGCGGGCGGCCGCGATCAGCGCGTCGCGGGTCGCCGCGGAGCGCTCTTCCTGAGTCCGTCTCTTGCTTTCCATACAACCTGTTGGTAACTTACGAACAGACAGCCTGTTTGTAAATGTATCCCGAGGTAGGAGTTCTCTATGTCGACGATCGACATTAGTGCCGGAACCATCCATTACGAAGCAACCGGACCCGAAAGCGGCCGGCCGGTCGTTTTCGTGCACGGGTACATGATGAGCGGCCAGCTGTGGCGCCAGGTCAGCGAACGCCTGGCCGACCGCGGGCTGCGGTGCATCGCCCCGACGTGGCCGCTGGGCGCGCATCCGGAGCCGTTGCGCCGCGGCGCCGACCGGACCATCACCGGTGTCGCGGGGATGGTCGCCGAGGTGCTGACCGCGCTCGACCTCCAGGACGTGGTGCTGGTGGGCAACGACACGGGCGGGGTCGTCACCCAACTGGTGGCCGTGCACCACCCCGCGCGGCTCGGCGCCCTGGTGCTCACGAGTTGCGATGCGTTCGAACACTTTCCGCCGCCGATCCTCAAGCCGGTGATCCTGGCGGCCAAGTCGAAGACGACGTTCCGGGCGGTTTCCCAGGCCATGCGAGTGCCGGCGGCGCGCAAGCGCGCGTTCGACGGATTGGCGCACCACAACATCGACGCCCTCACCGAGGCGTGGGTGCGACCGGGGCTATCCGACCCCCGCATCGCCGAAGACTTGCGCCAGTTCACGCTGTCGATGCGCACCGAGGTGACGACGGGGGTGGCCGCCCGCCTGCCTGAGTTCGACAAGCCCACCCTCATCGCCTGGTCTGCCGACGACGTGTTCTTCGAGCAGGAGGACGGGGTCCGCCTGGCCGCCACCATCCCCAATGCCCGCCTCGAGGTCATCGGCGGCGCCAGGACCTTCTCGATGATCGACCAGCCGGACCGGCTCGCCGACCTGTTGTCGACGATCGCGGTGCGCGCGTAACCGCCCGCCCCGCCGGCGGTAGCGTCTTGCGCATGTCAGACACGACGCCACCGCTGCGGGGCCGGCGGATCCTGGTCACCGGCGGCGCGACCGGCATCGGCGCGGCCGCCGTGGGAGCCCTCAGCGAGGCCGGGGCGGAGGTCGCCGCCACCTATCACCAGACCCCGCCGCCTGACGGCCTCGCGGCCGGCTGGCTGCAGTGCGACGTGCGCGACGGCGACGCCGTCTCGGCGATGGTGCGACAAGCCGCCGACGGTATGGGCGGACTCGACGTGTTGGTGAACGCCGCGGGGCTGTGGCAGGCCGGGATTCCCGGATACATCGGCGGTGACGACATCTCGTTCCTGTTGGACACCAACGTCAAGGCGACCATCCTCACCAATCAGGCCGCCTACGCCGTCATGAAGGACCAGGACCCCAAGGGCGGCAGGATCATCAACTTCGGCTCGTCCGAAGCCGTGATGGGCAGCCCTATCTCGGCCGTCTACGCCGCCACCAAGGGTGCGGTCCAGGCATGGACGCGGTCGGCCGCCAAAGCGTGGGCGGCGGACAAGGTCACCGTCAACGCGCTGGCGCCCGCGGTGCAGACGGCCGGCGCCGATCGGCTGCGCGAGTTCCTCGGCCCCGACGCGAGTGCGTTCATCGACCAGCAGATGCAGATGATGATTCCCCTGGGCGGGACGCTGGGGGATCCCGCGCGGGACCTCGGCCCGATGCTGGTCTTTCTGGCCGGGTCCGGTTCGGGATTCATCACCGGGCAGCTGCTGGCGGTCGACGGCGGCTTGATGATGGTGGGCGGATAACGGGGCGACGTCCGGCCGTCGCTACCATAAGACGGACCGTCTCGTCTCGCAAAAGGCTAGGCATAGTGAAGGTGACTTGGACCGATGACTGAGGACACGATTCAGGCGCTGCTGCAGAGGCGCTTGTCCGATCCGCGTGTCGCGGTCAAACATCGCGCCCTGCAGTGGAGTTGGAGTCAGTACCTGGCGGGTTCGGCGGCGCGGGCGGCGGCCCTGATATCGGCCGCCGACCGAGACCGGCCGATGCACGTGGGCGCCCTGCTGGGAAACAACCCGGAGATGCTGAGCCAGATGGCGGCGGCCGGCCTCGGCGGCTACGTCCTCTGCGGCCTGAACACCACCCGGCGCGGCGAGGCGCTCGCGGCCGACGTGCGGCGCGCCCATTGCCAGTTCCTCATCACCGACGCCGAACACCGCCCGCTGCTCGACGGCCTGGACCTCGAGGGAACGCAGATCCTCGACACCTCGACGCCGCAGTGGACCGAATTCATCAAGGACGCAGGCGAACTCGTGCCCCACCGACAGGTGACCGCGATGGACCCATTCATGATGATCTTCACGTCGGGAACGAGCGGAAACCCCAAGGCGGTGCAGGTGTCACACCTGATGGCGACGTTCGCCGGCGTCAACCTGGTCCAGCGCTTCGCGCTCTCTGAGCAGGACACCTGCTACGTATCGATGCCGCTGTTCCACTCCAACGCGGTCGTCGCGGGGTGGGCGCCCGCGGTGGTCTCCGGCGCCGCGATCGTGCCGGCGAACTTCTCGGCGAGCAGCTTCCTCGACGACGTTCGCCACTACGGCGCGACGTACATGAACTACGTGGGCAAGCCGCTCGCCTACATCTTGGCCACGCCCGAACGCGACGACGACGCCGACAACCCGCTGCGGGTCGCGTTCGGCAACGAGGCCAACGACAAGGACATCGAGGAGTTTGCGCGGCGGTTCGGCGTGCAGGTCGAGGACGGCTTCGGCTCCACCGAGAACGCGGTCATCGTGATCCGCGAACCCGGCACGCCGAAGGGCTCGATCGGCAAGGGGATCGACGGGGTGGCGATCTACAACAGCGACACCGTCACCGAGTGTGCGGTCGCCCGCTTCGACGCCGACGGCGCCCTGGTCAACGCCGACGACGCCGTGGGCGAGTTGGTCAACACGGCCGGCTCGGGTTTCTTCACCGGCTACTACAACGACCCGGATGCCAACGCCGAACGCATGCGCCACGGCATGTACTGGTCCGGCGACCTCGCCTACCGCGACTCCGACGGCTGGATATACCTGGCCGGCCGCACGGCCGACTGGATGCGGGTGGACGGGGAGAACCTCGCCGCCGCCCCGATCGAACGGATCCTGTTGCGGCACAGTTCAATCAACCGCGTCGCGGTGTACGCCGTTCCCGACGATCGCGTTGGCGACCAGGTGATGGCCGCGGTCGTACTCAACGAAGGGCATGCCCTCGACGCCGATTCCTTCGAAGCGTTCCTCGACGCGCAGCCGGACCTGTCCCCCAAGGCCCGCCCGCGCTACGTCCGCATCGCCACCGACCTGCCCAGCACCGCCACCCACAAAGTGCTCAAGCGTCAACTGATCGCAGAAGGGACGAATATCGCGGCGGGGGAAGTGCTGTTGGAACGCCAACCACGCGGGACCGCCTACGCCGTCGCGACGCCTACCTCTGAGTCCCGGACACCCGCCGGCGGATCTGGCCCTTCGACCGTCGCACCCGCCTGACCGGATCCCGCGTTGTGCCGGCGGCGATCTCGTCACGCAACTGCGCGATGTTGGAGATCTCCGCATACAAGCCGCGGATCGCGTAGTCCAGCACCGCCAACGAGAAGCGCTGGTCCGGGTCATCGCTGATGCCGAGTTCACGCGACCGTTGCCGCGACCACAGCGCCTCGTCCAGCCGCGCCCGGGTCGCCTCGAGGTGCCGGTCCAGCGTGTCGACGATGTGTTCGGGGTCCTCGCCACGGGCGAGCCAGGTTCTGAGGATGACGGGGTGCTTGATGACGACCTGGTCCTCGCCCGGGAAGTGCTGCACCCACCGGCGTAGTGCGTCGAGCCCGGCATCGGTGGTCTCGTAGAGCGTGATCGCCCGCTTGCCGGATTGGGCGCCGGTTTCGCTCACCATGCCGCGAGCCAACAAGCGGTTCAGCTCGCGCCGTACGTGACTGACCGACGGAGACCAGTAGAAATGGCCCACCGACAACTCGGCGCGCATTTTGATCTCGCCGGCGGTGAGCTGCTCGTCGTTGGCGGCCAGCACACCCAGCACGAGGTAGGCGGTTACCGGGAGGCCGTTGCTGGTGCGCCGGGGGCTCACGACTGGTCTACTTCTGGCCGGTGAAGTACGGCAGCGTGACGTCGGGCCCGACGGCGTGGAACTGCACCCGCACGCGCATGCCGATCCGCAAGTCCTCCGGCGCCACCCCGACGACGTTGGTCAACATCTGGTAGCCCTCGTCCAGCGTGACGATCGCGGGCGCGTAGGGCGGTTCGAATTCCGCAGTCACCGGACGGTGAACCACCGTCCAGCTGTAGATGTCGCCCTGTCCGGCGCTGCGCTCCCAAGGCACCTGCGCCGAAAGGCATTGGCGGCAATGCTCGGTCGGCGGGAAGTTCGCCAGGCCGCAGGCCTCGCAGCGCTGATACCGCAACTCGCCGGACCGGCAGCCCTCCCAGAACGGAACGCTCAGGTGGCTACTCGCGTGGGGCACGGGGCCGGTTTGCGGGCGCAGGGCTTCGGAAGTCACAGCGGTTCGTCTCCCAGAATCAGCAGTGTGGTGAACAAGGCCCCCGCTCCCCCGTTGCTGCACAACGCGATGTGCGCGTCGGGAACCTGAAGCTCGCCCGCCTGGCCGCGTAGCTGCTGGACGGCGCGGACGGCCCGCTGCATCATCTGCGGATTGGAGCCCGCGTGGCTGAACGACATGGTTCCTCCGTCGGTCGTGATGGGGTGGCTGCCGTCGATGGCGATGTGGCCGTCGGCGACGAACGGTCCGCCCTCACCTTCGCCGCAGAACCCGAAAGCCTCGAGCTGGCGGATGATTTCGAAGGAGAACGGATCGTAGAGCTCCAGCACGTCGACATCGGCGGGCCGCAGCCCGGCGTGGTCGAACGCGCGCTCGGCCGCGCGCCTGCCGACCACACCGTTGACATGCCGGTCGCGCCGCCCGGTGAGGTCCCACGCCGGTGGGTGCTGGTAGGACGGGCCGTGGAAGTCGGCGCCGCTGCCCAGCACGTAGATGGGCTGGCTTGCGCGGTCGGTCTTTTCGACGCTTGCCACGACCAGTGCGCATCCGCCTTCGGAGGTGGTGGCGCAGTCGAGGAGGTGAAACGGGTCGGCGATGGGCCGGGATGCGGTGATGTCGTCGGGCGCGAAGGGTCCGCGTTGGTAGTAGACGGCTTCGGGGTTGCGCGATCCGTTGTTGCGGATGGTCGCGGCCACGATCGAAAGTTGTTCGCGCGTCGTGCCGTAGGTGTGCATGTGCCGGCGCGCGATGAGCGCGAACTCGGCGGTGGTGAACATGCCCCACGGCGCGACGAATTCGTTCTCCGGCCGCGTCCACGGCGCCGTGGCCTCGTGGTCGCGGTACTCGCCGGCCTGGGCGGCCACCAGCACCACCACGTCCGCCATGCCGTGTTCGATGGCGGTGACCGCCTCGGTGATCATGCCGACGCCGAAGGCGAGGCCCTGCCAGGCCGGGCCGAGGCGCAGGTCGTAGATGAGCGCCGTGGACAGGGGCCCCGCGCTGATCCCGTCGACGTCTTCGAGGCGCAGGCCCGCGTCGTCGAGTGCGCCGCGGATGGCCGCCAGTGCCAGGCTGCGTGAGGTCTCGCCCTCCAGGCGGCGGCCCTGCCGGGTGTTGTGCACGCCGACGATCGCCGCGGTGCGTTTTGTGCCTGCCACTTCCGTAATCCTTCGCGTCTAGTTTTCGTCCGCCACGACACCGAGGTAGGTGCCGACGACGTCGTACGGTCGCCCGTCGCGGATGATGGTCCCGATCGTCGTGGTTCGGGCATCGGCGGGCTCCGCGCCGGCATCGACCACGTCGATCCGCACGTCCACGGGTCGGGCCGTCTGCGGGTCGGTGATCTCGACGACCATCGCCACCGCGCGCTCGTGCTCGTCCCATTCGACGCCGGTGATGCGGTGCCGGGCGGTCAGTTCCATCACCACCGAATCCTCGCGCACCAAAAACCGCACCGGTGCACACAGTTCGCCGGGTCGGGGCGGCACGCAGAGGGTGACCGGCATGTCAGAGGCCCGCCGGCCGGGCGCTGATGGCCCCCGCCTGCCGCAACGCGGACAACTCTTGTTGGTTGTGCCCCAGCAGGTCCGTCAGGACCTCGCCGGTGTGCTGGCCGTACAGGGGCGGCACCCGGCGGATCCAGCGCCGCGGCCTGCCGAGGAACGCGAACGGCATTCCGGTGCACAGGAAAGAGCCGGCGACCGGGTGGTCGACGGTTTCCCAAAAACCGCGCGCATGCAGGTGCGGGTCGCGCAGGAGGTCCGGGGCCGGCGTGACGCGCGCCGCTGCCACCCCGGCGCCGCGCAGTGCCCCGACCGCTTCGGCCACCGACCGGCCCGCCGTCCAGTCGGAGATCAGCTTGTCGATTTCGTCCGGGTGCTCCAGCCGGTCACCGGCGCGAAGATCCGGTTGGACCAGCAGCCTGGCCAGCGACGCGCGGGCGGCGTCGTCCATCGCGGCCAGCGCCACCCAGTCGTCCTCCCCCCGGCAGCGGTAAACCCCCTGGGGGCCGGCGCCGGGGCCTCGATTCCCGTTGCGGCGCATCTCAATTCCGTTACACGAGTACTCCACCAGCATTTCGGCGGCCACGTTCAGCGCCGCCTCGACCATCGTCGATTCGACGTGCATCCCGGTTCCGTCGCGGTCGCGCACCACCAGTGCCGCCACGGCGGCGAAGGCCGCGTGCAGGCCCGCGATCGGGTCGCACACACCGCGGGGAATCACCGGAGGGCCGTCGGCGTGTCCGGTCATCCACGCCATGCCGGTGGCCTGCTCCATCGTCTGGGCGAAACCCACCCGGTCGCGCCACGGCCCGTCGAGACCGAAGGCGGGCATCCGCACCATGACGGCGCGAGGGTTGGCCGCGTGCACTGCATCCCAGCCCAGACCGAAGTTCGTCATCACGCGGGGCGAGAAGTTCTCGATGACGAGATCACTTGCGGCGATGAGCTCCAGCGCGATGTCCCGTCCCGCGTCGGTGCTGAGCTCGACGCTGACGCCGCGCTTGTTGCTGTTGCTGCACAGGAAGACCGGACCCCACTCCCACCATTGGTCCCAGCTGGGTGGGCGCCCGGCGGAAAACCGCATACCGTCGGGCCGGCGGACGCCCTCGACTTTGATCACGTCGGCGCCCAGCGCGCCAAGCAGCTGGGTGGCGACGGGCCCCGCCCAGAAGGCGGTGAAATCGGTGATCCGCGTGTCGGCCAGCGGGAGCGCCTCGTTGTCGGCACCCGGGGGAGGGACCGGCCGCGGCGGCCAGTGAACGCCGCCGTTGTCCGCACCGAGCAGCGGCGCCCGCCCGGGTGGCCGGGTTTGCATCGCGTCGCTGCGATACGGCACCCTGGGCCGCAGCACGCCCGCATCGGACTCGGCGAACACGCCGCGCTGCCCGAAATGGTCGATGGTGGGCAACATCTCGGGTGTGGCGATAGGTGCGACCGGGATTCGGAAAGCGACCGCGAGGTCGACGATCTCCTGCGTGGTGCGGGACTGGGTCCACTGCGTGACCATGCCGACGAACTCGTCGCGGCGGGCGACGCGGCCGTCGAACGACGCCAGCTCGGCGTCGTCGAGCAGGTCGGCGCGATCGATCAGCACCAGGAAGTCCTGGAACTGCTGCGCGGTGATGGTGCAGAACCCGACCATGCCGTCGGCCGTGGGAACGATCGACGGCAGTTCCAAACTGCGCCGTCCCAGTAGGGAATCCGCACCCAGCACGCTGGCCGACATGGCGGACAGGCCACCCATCGCGATCACCATCGCCTCGTACGTCGACACGTCGATCACCTCCCCGCGGCCGCTACGCGAGGCATGCCGGGCGGTCGCCGCGGCGACCGCGGCCGCGAAGGTGCCCGCCAACCACTCACCGAGTTGGCCGCCGGCCTGCACCGGCTCGTCTTCCGGCCAGCCGCGGCCGGCGGTCGAGCCGCACAGGGCCTGCAGGATGAACTCGTTGGCGAGCACGCGATCGTCAACGTAGGGGCCCGTCGTGCCGAACGGCGTCACGGCGACCACCACGGCCGAAGGGCCGGTATGGGAACCGATCTCGTCGAGGGCCCACCCATCGGTCAGGTCGGTGAGCACGATGTCGGCGCCGGCCAGCAGCGCGGAAATCTCCGCCTGGCCGCTGTTGGTCACCGACTTCTTGCCCGCGGCCAGATAGCCGAACAGCGCGCCCGGTGGCCCGCCGGCCGACCGCCCGCGTAGGGAATCGCCTTCCGGCGATTCGATTTTCACCACCTCGGCACCGGCGTCGGCGAACATCTTGCCGCAGTAGGACACCGCGATGCCGTTGGACAACTCCAGCACGCGCCAGCCCGCGAACGGCGCTCGGGGTGACACGTTCAGTTGCCCAGGGTGGTGGCCCGGCCCGCAATTCCGGCGGCTTCCGCCGTCACCTGCGCCTGCAGCGCGAACTGGGTCATCCGGGTCCACGCGTCGCGGTCACGCTGGCTCGCCTGGCGCCCCACGTGCGTCACGACGTCGACGTCGGTGGCCTGGGCGCGCAGGTACCCGGCACGGGCGTGTTCTGAGGGGATGTGCCGGAACGGATCGAATGAGTAGGCTGCCATGGCGTTTTCGTGGGTGATCTTGTCGATCACCGAGTCGTCGAGATGCCCCATGGTCGCGATGACGTCCTCGGGTGCGAACGGCCAGTTGCTGTCGGAATGGGGAAAGTCGGACTCCCAGCACAGCATGTCCTCGTTGAACCAGTCCATGTTGCGCACGCCGACCTTGTCGCTGATGAAGCACGTGTAGAAGTGCCGCTTGAAGACGTCGGCCGGTCCGCTGTAACCGGGCGGGAACTTGGCCAGCGTCCATCCCGAGTGGCGGTTGTAGACGTGCTCGGCCCGCCACAGAAAGTACGGTATCCAGCCGACGTCGCCCTCGGTGAGCGAGAACTTCAGCTGCGGGAAGTCGGCCCAGAACTCGGCCCAGATCAGCTCGGCGAAGGTGAACATGCTCATCATCGACGACGCCGTCATCTGCACACTGGGCGGGGCATCCGTCGACACCTGCGGAGAGCGCGATGCGGAGCCGACGTGCGTGCACAGCACCGTCTTGTTCTCACAGACCGCCTCGAACAGCGGATACCAGTACTTGGTGTGAATACTGGGCATTTGCAACGCCTCTGGGTTCTCCGAGAACGTCACCGCGTGGCAGCCCTTCTTAGCGAGGCGCTCGACTTCCTTGGCCGCCTCGGCCACGTCGAACAGCGGCAGGATGCCGCAGGGAATGAAGCGGCCCGGGTAGGCCGCGCACCACTCGTCGATGTGCCAGTCGTTGTAGGCCTTGATCATGACCAGGTTGACGTCACGGTCGGGACCCTGGTTGAGGACCTGCCCGGAGAACCCGGTGAAGTTGGGGAAGTTCAGGCCGGCCAGTTGACCGCCGGCGTTCATGTCGCGGATCCGCTCGTCGACGTTGAAGCAACCGGGCCGCATCTCGTCGTAGCGGGAGGCATCGATGTTGTACATCTCCCGCGGCTTTCCCGCCACGGCGTTGAGGCCCATGTTGCGCCCGCGGACCTCGCCGTAATACCACTGTTGGATGCCGTCGGGTTCGATAACCACCCGGGGGGCGCGGTCCTTGTATTTCACGGGGACGTGCGCGTCGAACATGTCCGCGGGCTCGGCGATGTGATCGTCCACGCTGATCAGGATCAGATCGTCCTTGTTCATGCCGCACTCCTCGCCGCCGTAGTGACTAGTAGATAATGGCGCCGATCACAGTGTCAACCGCGTACGCTCGTTCGCAGCCGCGGCTAAAGAGTTATATCGCAACACCGGGTCGTCATCGGGGCGGCTGTCGCTTTGCCGGCCGGCCGCCGGTGAAGTAGCGACTAATAGTCGCTGTCGCGGGACGTCAGTCGGCGGGCGTGTATCGCAGCATTGTGACGTCGTGTTCGGGGTAGTCGAAGAACACCGGCTTCACCCGCATCCCCACCCGCAGGTCGGTAGGGTCGACGTTGACCATCTCGGTGGAAAACCTTGGCCCCTCGTCCCATTCGACGATGGCCAGCAGCTGGGGCACGGCGTCGGCGAAGTGCGGGCTCACCGGCCGGCGCGCCACGGTGAAGGAATACAACGTTCCCATGCCGGAGATCTCTCGCCATTCCAGATCGTCGGCGAGCGTGCGCGGCACCCGCACCCGTGGGTAGAACACGTAGCTTCCCAGCGAGGGCGAGTACTGGATGACGATCCGGTGCTGCGCCAGCGCGTCCCAAAACGGGGCGCTGGTAGGGGTTTTGACGGGCATCGGGCGCTCGAAGGTGGCCATCTGCGATCAATCCCCCTCGAGAATCAGCGTGGTTTGTTCCGACAGGATTCCGCCGTTCCCGGACACGAAGGCGCGGTGACAGTCGGCCACCTGCGCCGCGCCCGCGCGGCCCATGATCTGGCGCGTGGCGTCGCAGACGTGGTGCATGCCGCCGGCCAGCCCGGCCTGACCGAAGCCCAGCTGACCGCCCGCGGTGTTGAGCGGGAAGTCACCGCGGAAGGTGAGATCATGGTTGGCGACGAATTCCATGCCCTTGCCCTTCTCGCAGAAGCCCGCGTCCTCCAGCGACAGCAGCACGGTGATGGTGTAGCAGTCGTAGATCGACACCATGTCCATCTGCTCGCGGCGAAGGCTGGTCATGGCGAACGCGGTGTCAGCGGCCTCCGCGATCGGGGTGTGCAGCAGGTCCTTTGCATAGGTCGGAGTCTTGAACGGCACGTGTTCGCCGAATCCCTTGATCCACACCGGCCGATGGCGCGCGCGTCTGGCGAGATCCGCGTTGGCGACGACCACCGCGGCGCCCCCGACGCAGGGCATGACGATCTCCAGCATGTGCAGGGGGTCGGCGATCACCGGGCTGGCCAGGACGTCGTCGACCGTGAGCGGCTTGTCCTTCCAGATCGCCCCTTCGGTGTGATTGGCGTTGAACCGCTGATCGACGACGATCTTCGCCATCGCCCGCTCGTCGTACCCGTAAACGGCCGCATAGCGCTGGGCCACCTGCCCGTACGGCCCGTTCTGGCCGAGATTGCCGTACGGGATCTCGAATTCGGCCTGGGGAGAGCCGTATTGGTTGCTCGACGAGCCGAAGAACATCGCGTCCACCAGCGGCCTGGGCTTCTTCTTCGACGAGGGGGTGATGTACCGGGCCGGCAGCGCACACAAGACCGCGTCGCAGATGCCCAGCTCGATCGCCGCGGCCGCCCGCCAGACCATCGCCGCCGCGCTGGCTCCGCCGAGGTCGACGTGCTCGGCGAATCGCGCTCCAACGCCGAGGTATTCGGCGATGGTGGAGGGCACGAAGATCTCCGACTCCGCCAGGTGCGACGCCACGATCCCGTCGACGACATCGCCGGACAGTCCGGCGTCCTCGAGGGCGGCCGCGGAGAGTTCCGCCCATTGTTCGATCGCGAACGGCGCCAGCGAGGCCTTATTGAGCCGCTCGGGCGGCAACTCGACGTAGCCGACGATCGCCGCTTCTCCGCGTAATCCCATGGGCCATCCTACTTTCGGGGGAGCCCGAGGATCATCTGCGCGATGATGTTCAGCTGGATCTCCCTGGTTCCGCCGCCGATCAGCTCGGCGGGCAGGTGCAGGTAGCGCTCCACGATGTCGGGGTCGGCGTCGGCAACCATCGCCGTGCGTCCGGTCAACCCCAGCGTGGCCTCGAATGTCCTGCGCAGCAGCACGTTCATCGCCACCTTCGCGATGCTGGACGCCGGGCCCGACGCCTGGCCGTCGAGCAGCCGGATGGTCTCCCGCACCCCCAGTGCCTTGATCGCGTTGGCGTACGCGTCGAGTTCCCCGAGCGCGCGCAGCGCGTCGTCGCGGTCGGGTCCCGGCTCGGCCGCGAGCCGGCGCAGCGCTGCCGCCCTGTCGAACTTCACGTAACCGCTGATAGCCGAACGCTCTTCGGCCATGGTGGCGATCGCGAGGTTCCATCCGTCGGTGGGGGCGCCCAGCAACATCTCGTCGGGGACGAAGACGTCGTTGAGAAACACCTCGTTGAAGTGCGCCTGTCCGGTGGCCGTTTTGATCGGCTGGATTTCGATGCCGGGCGACCGCATATCGAGGATGAAGTAACCGATGCCGCGGTGCTTGCCGGCTTCGGGATCGGTGCGCGCCAGCAGGGCGCCAAGGTCGGCATACTGCGCCAACGACGTCCAGATCTTGTGGCCGTTGATCCGCCAACCGCCGTCGACCTTGGTCGCCCGGGTGGCCAGCGACGCAAGGTCGGAGCCGGCACCCGGCTCGCTGAACAGCTGACACCAATGGATCTCGCCGCGTTGGGTAGGCGGAATCAGCTTTTCTTGCAGGTCTTTTGGCGCGGCGGCCAGCACCGAGGGCAGGATCCACTCGGCGATGTTCAGCGACGGCCGGACCAACCCGGGTCGCTTGGCGAACTCTTCGTCGATGATGAGCTGTTTGAGGGGACCCGCATCGACGCCCCACGGCGCCGGCCAGTGTGGCGCCATCAGGCCGGCATCGCCCATCAACGTGCGCTGGGGCCCGGAGGCCTGGTCCGGGTAGTCGCCGTGCGGTGCCGGCTGGTCGTTGCGCAATTGCATTGCCGCATCCAGCGTCTCGGCGACCCAGGAACGAAACTCGGATTCCGCATCGCCGAGGTCGACCGACATGTCGCGTTGCTGGGTGCAGGTCAGCTGGCCCAAACGGCGGGCCCAGCGATTGGCCGGGCCGATCGAGGCCGCGAGGCTGATCGCCCGCCGCCAGTAAAGGTGCACATCGTGCTCCCAGGTGAACCCTACGGCGCCGAACATGGTCAACGCGTCGAGGACGAGGTCGGGCACCGGTGAGATCGCGATCACCGCCGCACCGGCGGCGGCCATGCGGTGCTGGTCGATGGGTTCGTCGGCCGCTCGCACGGCGTCCCAGGCCGCCGCGGTGGCCAGCTCGCTGCTGACTAGCAGCATCGCGGCGTTGTGCTGCAACGCCTGGAAGGTACCGATCACCTTGCCGAACTGTTCGCGGATGCGCAGGTGCGCGGTCACCGCTTCGACGCACCACTGCACGATGCCGGCCATCGCGCTGGCCAGCAGGCCCAGCGTGACGCACCGCGCACGCTCGGGATCGATCCCGGTGAGTACCTGAGCGCCGGCCGCGCGGTAGTCGTCGAGCCGCAAGATGCCGGCGTCGGCGACCAGGTCGGTGCCGTTGACGGGCTCCGCTGTCGCCGTGGGGTTTTCGGTGTCGACAGCCACCCAGACCACGTCGTCGCCTTCCGTGCGGGCGGCGACGAGGACCGTTCCCGCCGCGCACACGCCCGCGGTGACCTCGGACGCCCCGGTGATCCGCCATCCCCCATCGTCGGCGCGTGCCCTGAAGTCGCCGTCGTCGGGAAGCACGATGGCCGCGGCGACGCCCGCGGCGAGGTCGCGCAGCAGCGCTTCGGCGGCCGGTGTCGGATCGGCGAGCAAGGCGACGGCCCCCGCGGCGACCGTCGGCAGCAGCGGCCCGGGCAACAGCGCCTTGCCCGCCGCCTCCAGAACGCAGGCCGCGTCGCTCAGCCGGCCGCCCTGGCCGCCCAGGCTTTCGGGTAAGTGCACGGCGTGAAAGCCGTTGCCGACGAGGGCATCCCACCATTCGGGGCGGCACCCGGCCGCGAGGTCGTCGAAGCTGTCACGGGTGGCGGCGATGGGGGCGTGCCGGCCGGCGAACCGCCCGACGGCGTCGCTGAGCTCCTGCTGCTCCGGGCTCAGTCCCAGGGTCACGATGACGGCCGAGAGGTGACTATGGTTGGCCGCACGGACTGATATCCTTCCGGGACTTACAAGACGGACCGTCTCGTCTTGTGGCAGACTACCGGGGGTAGTCAGGCTATGTAAAGCGGGCCACCGCGGCAGTGAGGATCACCATATGCCAAGCGATCTCACCCAGGTGAGCGCGCCGAGGCGGCGCAGCGAGAAGTCGCGCACGGCGATCGTCACCGCCACGCGCGAGCTGCTTCTCGAGCGGGGCTTCGACGGTCTGACCATCGAAGCGGTCGCCGCCCGTGCCGGCGTGGGCAAGCAGACGATCTACCGGTGGTGGCCCAGCCGGCCGGCGCTGGTCGCCGACGTCATGCTCGAGGACGCCGATCAACTGCTGGCGTCGGTATCCCATACCGGCGACCTGACCGCCGACCTGGTTCGCTGGGTGGGCAAGCTGGTGACCAGCCTGACGACCGCCCGCGGCGCCGCGATGTTGCGGACCCTGACCGTCGCCTGCATGGAACACGAGGACACCGCCGTAAGACTGCGCGCCGGCTTCAGCGCGCCGCTGCACGAGAGCGTGCGGGCCCGGCTGCTCGCCGATGGCATCGGCGCCGCCAAGGCCGAATCGGCTGCGGACGCGATCGTCGGCGGTGTGGTGTACCCGATCCTCTCCGGCGCGCAGCCCTACTCGCGGCGACGAGCCGAACGCACCACGCGGCTCATCGTCGAGGCGCTCAAAGGCTGATCAGCTGATCGTGATCGCCGCCAGGCCCTGGCTGACGCGGTCCGGCAGGGAGCCCCCGTGGCTGAGCCAGTCGTCGAGGGCGATCCGCACAGTCGCCATCGCCAGGGCGCCGATCAGGCGGGGCCGGGGATCCTGGGCCGCCGATCGCGACAGCCGAGGCGCAATCAGCTCGGCGATCGCCAGCTCGTAACGCACATAGATGTGCAGTGTCCACGCGTCCAACGTCTCGGAAGACCGTGTCAGGACCGCTAATTCGCGAATCTGGTCCTCGATTTCGGCGAATCCGCCGGCGAGCTCGGAGAAGGCGCCGATGACGGCGTCGGTGGCGCTCGAGCCTTCGGGCTGGGCGGCCAGGGCGGCGGTGATCCGGTTGAGCCAATGGACCGTCATGCCCTCCGCGACGGCGTCCTCCTTGGAGTTGAAGTAGCGGAAGAAGGTCGCCCGCCCGATGTCGGCCTCGTCGGCGATGCGTTCCACCGTTGTGCCCGCCAGGCCGCGGTCGGCGACCAGCTGCGCGGCGGCGGCGGCGATGCGCTGCCGCATGGCCGTTCGCTTGCGTTCGGCCAACGATGTCGTGGCAGCCATTCCCCCACCTTTTCCGCGAATCGACGCCTAAGGCGTAAGACATAGTCTTAGCATGAGACGATGTCTCACGATCCCGATTCGTCCGATCAGGCGGCCCCGAAGGCGCGCGCCGCGTGGCAGTTCGTCCAGCAGATGCTTGCGGACATCACCAAGGTCGTGAGCGAAGACGCCGAATCCGAGCGGGAACTGCTCGAAGGCCTGCGGCTGATCGCCCGCGTCTCGTCCCTGTGCGCGCAGATGTCCGTCGAGGCGGACGCCGAGCGGCCCTCCTTCTTCGATATGTGTTCGGACAACCGCATGGTCGGCGGTCCGAATCCCGACGGCAACTACTACCTGGCGATGATTCGTGGGGACCGGAGCTACCGGATCACCGGATCGCGGGGCACCAGCGCCTACCTCGGGCTGCAGATCCTGGCCGGGACGGGACTCACGCCGCGCCGCATGGCGGCGTACGTCAGCGACGTCGACTTAGCCTTGGACTCAGGAGAATTCGCGCTCGTGCTGTCGGCGGACGAACCGTCCGACCTCGCCGGCGCGCAATGGGTGAAGATTCCCGAGGACGCCTCGTCGGTGGTGGTCCGGGAGTACATCGGTGACCGGGCGCGCGAAGAGCTGGCCACGGTGCGGATCGAGGCGTTGGACCCCGTCCCGCCGGCGCCGCTGACAGACGGCGAGCTCGCCGACCAGTTCACCGCGATGGCGTGGTCACTGATGAAGCTCGCGACGTTGCACCGCACCATCAAGCCGGAACTGCTCGACATGCCGAACACGCTGCTGACCGCCGAGGCCGCCAACCTCGGCGCCGCCGACACCACCCCGGACAACCTGTACATGATCGGGACCTACCGGCTCGAACCGAACGAGGCCCTGGTCCTCGACATCGCTCCCCCCGACACCCGCTATTGGAACGTCACGCTGGAAAGCATCTGGCACGAGTGCCTGGAACCGCGCGCCCGGCACAGCTCGGTGACCAACCGCGGCGCCTCACCCGATGCGGACGGCCGGGTGCGAATCGCGATCTCCGCGAAGGACTTCGGAGTCGGCCACTGGCTCGCCACCGGTGGCCGGCATCGCGGTTTCGTCGTCCTGCGCTGGCTGGACAACCCCAGCCCTCCCGACGTAGCAGTGGCGGTGCGCCGATGTGAGGAGCCGGTATGACACTGAAGGACCGATTCGCCCCCGAGCGGCTGATAGCCACCGCCTGCGAGGAAGCCGGAAGCGATGACTTCGGCGCCGAGGGGTGGCGGCCGGGCCTGCACCGCCTCACCGACGGGCTGATCAACGAGGCGCGGCTGTCGGACATCGGCGTGGAGATCGCCCACCTTGACATCATGCGGGCCCTCAAGAATCGCCTGGGCGTGACCGCCTGGCGCAAGCAGAATCCGGAGATCGCGACGAAACCGGTTGCGGCGCCGATATTCATCGTCGGTCAGCCCCGTACCGGAACCACCATCCTTTACGACCTGCTCGCCCAGGACCCTGCGCTGCGCGCCCCATTGACCTGGGAGGTCGACGAGCCCTGCCCGGTTCCGCAGCCGGAGACCTATCACGACGATCCGCGCATAGCTCAGGCGCAGGCCGCCATCGACATGTCCGAGCAGATCATGCCGGGCTTTCTGGCGTTTCATCCGATGGGCGCCCTCGTCGGTCAGGAGTGCGTGCGCATCACGGCCGCAGAGTTCGTCAGCATGATCTTTTCGGTGCAGTACCGCCTACCGAGTTACTACCGTTGGCTGCTCTACGAGGCGGACCACGCAGGCGCGTACCGCTTTCACCGAATCTTTCTGCAGCACTTGCAATCCGGTGTTCCCGGGCAGTGGTTGCTGAAGTCCCCGGCGCATTTGTGGCAGCTCGACACGCTGCTGGCCGAGTACCCCGACGCGTTGATCGTGCAGACCCATCGCGACCCGCTCAACGTCATCTCGTCGATCGCCGCGCTGACCCACCACCTGCGCCGGATGTGCAGCGACGGGTCCAGCATCGCCGAGTGCGCGGCGCAGTCCTACGAGGAGATCGTCGTCGGGCTGGAGCGCGAGATGGCCCTGCGCGACAGCGGGGCGGTGCCGGCAGACCGCGTGATCGATGTGCAGTACGCCGACTTCATCAACGACCCGTGGACCACGATCAAGGACATCTATCAGCGGCTCGATCGCGAGCTGCGCCCCGATGCCGAGCAAAAGATGCGTGACTTCCTTGCCGCCCACCCCGGTGACGGCGGGCGTGGCCGCTACACCTGGTCGGACACCGGTCTCGAGGCCGGCGAGGTGCGCGAGCGGGCGCGGGCCTACCAGGACCGCTACGCGGTGCCGACCGAAAACCTACGGTGAGCCGGACAGCGTCGAACACCGTTGCGACGCTTGGGGTCTCCAACCGAGTAGGATCGCCGCAAAGTGACGGGAGCGGCGATGGACGAAGACTGTCTGAAGCTCACCACCTACCTGGCCGAGCGTCGGCGGACCGACCAAGGCTTCGTGTCCGATGTGCTGCTCGATCTCTATGCCCGGCATCGCATCGCCTGTGGCGTGGTGCTGCGCGGCATCGGCGGCTTCGGTTCCGGGCGCCACCTGAGGACCGACGAGTCGCTGACGTTGTCCGAGGACCCGCCCGTCGCGATCATCGCCGTCGACACCAGGGCGAAGATCGAGGCTTTGCTCGACCCGGTGCTCGCCGTCAAGCAGCGGGGCCTGGTCACCTTGGAGCGGGCGCGGCTGCTGCGCGACGACGGGTCACTCGCGGAGCCGCTGCAGCTCCCCGACGAATTGCGCGAAGCCGTCAAGCTGACCGTCTACGTCGGCCGCAAGGAACGTGTCAACGGCGCACCCGCCTACGTCGCCATCTGCGATGTGCTGCATCGGCGCCGGATAGCCGGCGCGTCGGTGCTGCTGGGGGTCGACGGCGTCACCCACGGACAGCGGCACCGTGCGCGATTCTTCGGCCGTAACGCCAACGTGCCGATGATGATCGTCGCCGTCGGATCCGGGGAACGGATCGCGGCGGTGCTGCCGGAGCTGACGGGGTTGCTCCGGCAACCCATGGTCACGCTGGAGCGGGTCCGCGTGTGCAAACGCGACGGCGAATTCCTGGAACGGCCGCACGCCCTCCCGGGGGTCGACGAACGCGGTCTGCCGCTGTTCCAGAAGTTGACGATCTACACGTCCGAGTCGGCTCTATACGACGGGGTGCCGATTCACCGCGCGATCCTGCGGCGGCTTCGTCAACGCGAAGCGCCCGACGGCGCGACGGTGGTGCGCGGCATCTGGGGCTACCACGGCGACCATGAACCGCACGGTGACAGGTTCCTGTCGCTGCGCCGGCGCGTCCCCGTGGTGACGATCGTCGTCGACACCCCGGCCAACGTCGCCGAATCCTTTGACGTGATCGACGAATTGACCCGCGACGACGGGCTGGTGACGAGCGAGATGGTGCCCGCGGTGGTATCGGACGAACGTGACGCCGGGGACGGCCCGCCTCGGATGGCCGACCACCGCTACTAGGTCAGCCGGCGACCGACGCGTCGTAGATCGACTGGATCGCCTTATCGAGCGTGGCGTTGAACTGCTCGTCGGTTTGGTCGGCGGTGAGCCCCTCGGTCAGCGCGCGGCTGAAGCTGGCGATCAGGCCGTGGTTCTTCGCCAGCAGGTCGTTGGCCTCTTCGCGCGAGTAGCCGCCGGAGAGGGCGACCACTCGCATCACCTTCGGGTGCTCGATCAGGGGGAGGTAGAAGTTGGCCTCGGTCGGCAGGCTCAGCTTGAGCATGACGCGCTGCCCGTCGGGCACGTTCTCGAGTTGCTTGGTGATCTCGTCGCGCAGGATGGCCTCGGCCTCGGCCTTGTCCGCGATCGAGATGGTGACCTCGGGCTCGATGATGGGCACCAGGCCGTGCGAGAGCACCTGGTGGGCGAGCTCGAACTGCTGGGCGACCACGGCGGCGATACCCTTGGCGTTGGCGCCGCCGATCACCGAGCGTTCCTTGGTACCGAAGACGCCCTTGCTCACGGCGCGCTCCAGGAGCTCGTCCAGTCCCGGGATCGGCTTCATCAGTTGCACGTCGTCGGACGCCTCGGCCAGGCCCTTGTCGATCTTGAGGATGGGCACCACGCCCTTGGTCTCCCACAGATAGGTGGTCGACGGGGTGCCCTCGATCTCGCGGTCCATGGTCTGCTCGAACAGGATCGCGGCCAGGACGCGGTCGCCGGTGAACACCGGGGAGGTGATGATCCGCGAACGCATCTGGTGGATGAGGTCGAACATCTCCTCTTCCGAGGAATACGCGTCGTCTTGGATGCCGTAGAGGCGCAGCGCCTTGGGCGTCGAGCCGCCGCTCTGGTCGAGCGCCGCGATGAACCCCTTCCCCGACGTCATCCGCTCCGCTTGCTTCTCGTTCGGCATGGAAGTTCTCCACTCCTTCGTGGTCGGCGGGTGGTCACGGCGCCTGCGGTGCCCAACCCCCTGCGCTAATCGTGCCGATCATATTCGGCCGATCGGAGCCCGGGGAGGCAGGTCGCTACAGCTCGGCTTGGTCTGCTCGCGCGGCGGCGGGTCTGGCGCGCCACAGCGCCATGCGATCGAGGAGCCCGTCGCGCAGCACGAGCGTGTGAAAGAGCACCGCGCACATGTGGGCGGTGAACGTCAGAAAAAGCAGCAACGCGAAGGCGCCGTGGCACTCGCGCAGCACCGCGAACATGTCGATGCGGTGCGGCGCGATGCCGGGCAGGCGCAGCGGCCCCACCAGCGTGACCGGAAACCGCGCCGCCGAGAGCATGGCCCACCCGGTGAGGGGCTGCACCAGCAGCAGGGCGTAGAGCAGGTATTCCGACCACGTCGCGATGCGCCGTTCGGCGCGGCTCATCGTGGACAGAAACGGTGGCGGCCGGTGCCTGAGCCGATTCGCCAGCCGCACCACGGCGAACGTCAGGATCAGCACACCCAGCGGCCGATGGATGGCCAGCAGCAGCGGGTAGCAGCTCAGTGCCGCGACCATGGTGACGCCGATGAGCAGTTGGGCGATGACCATCGGCGCCATCAGCCAGTGCAGCAGGCGGGACGGGAGCGCGAACCGGGCCGTGGCGTTGGCGTCGCTCACCGGAGCACCCGGGAAACGTCGACTGCGCTGGGCGTCTTTGGTTCCTCCGCGCGGCGGGTGAACGAGCGGGCATAGACGGCCGATCTCGCGGCGAGCAGCGGGTCGTCGGAGGCGGTGATGCCGTCCGGCAGGACCAGCGGGTCGAAGTTGATGTCGCGGGCGTTGCCGGGCGCCTCGGTCTGCACCGCCGTGACGGTGACGGTGCCGGCGTCAATGGTGCGGCGCGATCGCGGCCAGGGTTTCGTGGCGTCGTGGGTCGGATCGTCCGGCTCCCCGACCGTGAGCACCAGCCGCCAATTGAGTGCTCGCTGCGCGAGCGCGCGGATGAGGTCGTCGAAAAGGTAGTCCTTGCCGTCCGGTGCCGCCGGTGCGACCGCCGCTTCCTGCGGAACGGCGGCCCAGCGCACCGGAACGGTTGCCCCGGCGCCGTTGGTGAACCGAAACGCGTTCAGGCCGTAGAACGTGCTGTCGGCGAACCCCGAGCTGGGCGGGGCCTGCTTGATGACCTTCATCGCCGCGGCCGTCTCGGGGTGACGGTCGAGGAAGACGGCCATCTTCTCGGGGTCGGCCTTGCCCGTGCCCGGCACCGGTTTGGAAGCGATCAGCCGGTCGTAGAAGCCCTGCGGCGTGCTGTCCGGGAAGACGGGGATGTTGACCATCGCGGTGCGCCATTGCTGGCCGTCGGGGCCCTGGAAAAGCAAACCCAGTCCGCGCACCGTGGTGGGCGCGTCCGCCTGGTCCGGGAGGCCACCCGAGAGGGAGAACCGGCCGATCACCGTCACCTTCCCCGCCCGGAAGACGGCGGCGCGGCAGATCGCCGCCCCTGCCCCGGTGCTCGTAAATGTTCCGACGGCGCTGAGCCCCTTGGCGTGATTCCGGCGAAAGCCGTCGTGGCGTCCGTAGACGTGTTCGAAGCGGTCGGCGAACCGGGGCGGTGTCAGGGCACCTGGTCGCAGCCAGCCGCCCGCGTAGGCGAAGCCACCGACATCGACCGCGGCGATGCCGGCCACCGCTCCCATGCCCAGCAATGCGCGCCGTCGTGTCACTGCGTCGGTACCGGCGCCGGTGGGCTCGACATCGGCCCGCGGGTCGTCCTGCTCGCTACCATCACCGGGCTCCACGCCGACCGTCCTTCCGCGTTTGTGCAGGCCAGGAGGCCCGGGTGGGACACGAATTCGGTAGAGGCAATTCACGCATGGGCCAATGCCAAGCGCAACTTCTGGAGGGGGCGGCGCACACACTCACAGGACGTCGCGCCGGGGCCATTCGTTCACTCGTTTTGGGTGTGGTTCGCCGCGTGTCATACCATCGAATGAACAACTTGCGGCTGCATCTGTAGCTGGAGCGCAGATCGACGGAGTGTCTCTCCTCCGAAGGGCAAGCGCTTTCCGTGGGGTTGAACAAGCAGCCCCCGGTGTTGGCAGTGGCTGTTTGAAGAGCTAACGGTGTCCCACCAGGGACCGAATGTGAGTGATAGACCATGGGCGAACTAACTGGCGATCCAATCGATCCGACCGCTTTCTCAGTAGGAAAACAGCAGGTAGACGAGGCGGTCGTGTTGACCGTCTCGGGTGAAGTGGACATGCTCAGCTCGCCGCATCTGTCCGAGGCCATCCAGACCGCGATGGCGACCAAACCCGCCGCGCTGATCGTTGACCTGTCGAAAGTGGACTTCTTGGCGTCAGCCGGAATGACCGTCCTGGTGACGGCGCAGGCGGAGACCCAGCCGCCGACAAAATTCGCTGTCGTCGCCAACGGCTCGGCGACGAGCAGACCGATCAAGCTGATGGGAATCGACAGCGTGCTCGCGCTCTACAGCTCGCTTGACGACGCACTGAGCGGCATTGCTGGTGGGTGAACCTCGAGATGGGGGCACAACTGGGAACGATGGGGCGCTCTGATCCTCAACCGCATGACGTGTCGAACATCGATGATCGATTCCGCTTCGCGCGGAACCGCGTCGCCGCCGACCCGCGTAGCGCTGCTCGGGCCCGAGCCGAATTCGGGGTCTGGCTCGAAACGCATTTCAGTCTCAGTTCCGACCGGTTCAGCGACGTCCTGCTGGCGGTAAACGAAGCCATCGCCAACGCCGCGGAATTCGCCTATTGCGAGACCTCCCAGCGCGGGACGCTGGACGTGAGCGCCGCCTACGACCGGCAGACCGACACCTTGTCCGTCACCGTCGACGATCGCGGCCGTTGGCGTCAGCGAATGCCGGCCCAGTACCAGCAGCAACTCCGCGGACGCGGCATTCCGTTGATGGAGACCCTCGCCGACGAGGTGACCATCGACCGCGCCCCGCGCGGCACCCGCGTCACCTTGACCTGGACCGATCTGACACAACGCCCGGGCACTTGAACCCGCGGTACCCTGCGTGCGTCCGATGTGCTTGGTTCGCAATGGAATTCGTTGTCATGGGGAACTGACCCCGTAACATCTGCGCCATGGAACCGAGTCGCCGGTGGGGCGACGACCGCGCGATCCTCGACGACGAGGAGGCCCGCAGCCGCATCCTGGACGCCGCGGGCCGCTGCATCGCGCATCGCGGCAACACCCAGTTCCGGATGGGTGAAGTGGCCGACGAGGCAGGGGTGTCACGTTCCACGGTCTACCGGTATTTCCCCGGCCGCGACGACGTCCTGCTGGGCCTGATCCTGAAGCGGGTCGACCACGCGCTCGGCGAATTGGTCCGGTCGCTGGCCGCCCCCGACGATCCGGTGCGGTCGGTGCCCGAGATGGTGCTGGCCCGCGTCGAGTCGGTGGACGGCGATCCTCTCAACGAGGCGCTGTTCGCGGCCGAGAGCACCGCCGTGGCGACGGCCCTCGAGAAGGGTTCGGAGCCCATCGTGGAGACGCTGTTGCGGCACTACCAACCGCTGCTGGATCGGTGGAAATCGGCCGGGCGTCTTTACGCCGATCTCGACCCGCGGTCGGTCGTGCAATGGCTGCACGCGACGACGCTGTTTCTCCTGGCGCCCTCTTGGCGGTACCGCCCGGCCGCCGACAAACGCGAGTTCGTCGAGCAATTCGTGGTGCGGGCCCTGGTACCCGGAGATCAGACAATAACAACGTATTGTCTGATATCGCCGCCTTCGAGTATTTTGGACTGACCCCGTGCCGCGACGTCCGAACGGCTCGCGTGCGGGTGATACGTCCGCACCAAGAAACGAACAAATATGAATAACCCTGTGGAGCGGGCCATTTCGGCCGTCGGTCTGGCCGCTCACCTGGGCCTCGGCGTGGGCCGGGTAGCCGCCGACGCAGTGGTCGGCGGCCGGGTGGGGTTGCCGCGGCGGGTGCGGGACATCGATGCGGCAGTGCTCTCCAAGGTGATGGGCACCGCCGTCAGAACCGTCCGCGTCCTGGACAGCGACGCGGGGACGTCGTCGCGGGCTCGGCTGGTGCTGACCGGAAAGAATGTCCCCGACTCGGTGTTCGTCAAGCTCGCGGCGGAGACGGCGGCCACCCGGTTGATGGGTGAGTTGGGCCGGCTCGGGCACACCGAGGTGCGGTTCTACCGGCAGCTTGCGCCGCAGGTCGTCGGCGCCCCGTATGCCTTCGGCGCGGCATTCGACCCGTGGACGGGGCGCTACCTGCTGGTGCTGGAGGATCTTCCCGCCGAGTCGTGCGAATTCCCCGACACCCTGCACCCGCTTTCGCCCGAGCAGGCCGGCCTGATCGTCGAGCTGCTCGCCGACCTGCACGCGACCTTCTGGAACCGCCTCCCCCGCGACGGGCGCGGCCCCCTGGGCTGGCTCTACACGCCGTCCGGCGACGTCACTTCCGTGCTGACCGGCTCGCTGATGCACGCCTCGATCAAGCGCCTTGCCGAGCGCACCGAGATCCCCGTCGAAAGCGGCCGCTTCATCGCCGACAACTATCGGGCCGTCGCCGCCCTCATCGACACTCCCCCACACACCGTCATGCACGGCGATGCGCACCCCGGCAACATGTATTTCCACGGCGGCAAGGCCGGACTGCTGGACTGGCAGGCGGTGCGGCGTGGGCATCCGTCGCGGGAACTCGCCTACACGCTGATCACCAGCCTCACGCCCGAAGACCGCCGGGCGACCCAGCGCGAACTGCTCGACGACTACCGCCGCTCGCTCGCCGCGGCCGGTGGACCCGAACTGGATCGCGACGAACTCTGGCTGCGCTTCCGCCAGGCCGCGCTGTACGCATACGTGGCGCCGCTGATCACCGCGGGCATGGGCGGCATGCAGGTCGAAGACATCGCCATGGAAGGGCTGCGGCGCGGTGTCGAGGCGCTCGACGATCTGGAAACGGTCGCGGCGCTGCAGAGTTCGCTTTAAGACAAGCAAGTTTCGCCGAACCTATTGCGATGGCCGCGGCAAGAGTTACGCTACTTCCCGTAGCGTAATGCTGCGGGTTTTTTGCGCCTTCAGCCCATGGCGGCAAGGAGAGTCTCATGTTCGATCTGAAGATCGTTGGTGGCACCGTCGTCGACGGCACCGGCGCGGAGCGCTATCGCGCCGACGTCGGCATCAAGGACGGCAAGATCGTCGACGTCGTCCGCCGCGGGGCCGATGGCCCCGAGATGGGCGGTGCGGCCGCCGAAACCATCGATGCCACCGGCCGGGTGGTGGCACCCGGCTTCGTCGACATCCACACCCACTACGACGGCCAGGTGAGTTGGGACAGCTTGCTCGAGCCGTCCAGCGGCCATGGCGTCACCACGCTCGTGACCGGAAACTGCGGCGTCGGCTTCGCCCCGGTGCGGCCCGGCACCGAGAAGTGGCTGATCGAGCTGATGGAAGGCGTGGAGGACATCCCCGGCACCGCGCTCACCGAGGGCATCACTTGGGGCTGGGAAACCTATCCCGAATACCTGGACGCGATCGGCAAGCACAAGTTCGCCGTCGACGTTGGCAGCCAGGTCGCCCACGGCGCCATCCGCGCCTACGCGATGGGCGAGCGGGGTGCGCGCAACGAGCCGGCCACCCCGGAGGACATCGAGGCCATGGGCCGGCTGGTTCGGGAAGCGATCGAGGCCGGCGCGCTCGGATTTTCCACCTCCCGCACGATGGGGCACCGTGCCATGGACGGCGAACCGGTCCCCGGCACCTACGCCGCCGAGGATGAACTGTTCGGCCTCGGGCGGGCCATGGCCGCCGGCGGCCAGGCGGTGTTCGAGCTGGCGCCGCAGGGATCGGCGGGCGAGGACATCGTCGCCCCCAAGAAGGAACTGGACTGGATGCGGCGGTTGAGCGGCGAGATCGACCGGTCGGTGTCGTTCGCCCTCATCCAGGTGGACGCCGATCCGAACCTGTGGCGCGAAATGCTCGACCTCTCCGCCGACGCGCACGCCGCGGGCAGCCGGTTGTACCCGCAAGTCGCGGCCCGCCCGTTCGGCATGATGATCGGATTCCAGGGCCACCACGGCTTCAGCCACCGGCCCACCTACCGCCGACTGCAGGCCGAATGCGGCCGCGAGGAACTCGCGCGGCGCCTGGCCGATCCCGCGGTGAAGGCCGCGATCCTGTCCGAGGACGACCTGCCCGCCGACCCGACCCTGTTGTTCGACGGGATGTTCGCTTTGGTGCAGCACTCCCTGCATCGCCTCTACTCACTCGGTAACCCGCCGGACTACGAGCCCACCCCGGACCGCACCGTCGCGGCCATCGCCAAGGCCCGCGGCGAGGACCCGCTGTCCACCCTCTACGACCTCATGCTCGAGTCGGACGCGACCGCCATGTTGATGCTCCCCTTGTTCAACTACGCCGACGGCAACTGCGATGCGATCCGGGAGATGCTGCTGCACCCGGCCGGCGTGCTCGGGCTCTCCGACGGCGGCGCCCACTGCGGGATGATCTGCGACGCTTCGTATCCCACGTTCTTGCTCACGCACTGGGCGCGCGACCGGCGCCGCGGCGAGAAGCTGTCGCTGGAGTACGTGATCCGCAAGCAGGCCCGCGACACCGCCCACCTGTTCGGCCTCACCGATCGCGGCACCATCGAGCCGGGGAAGAAGGCCGACATCAACGTCATCGACATGGACGCCCTGACGCTGCATCCCGCCGCGATGGCCTTCGACCTGCCCGCCGGCGGGAACCGGATCCTGCAGGGGGCGAGCGGCTACGCGGCCACCATCGTCAGCGGGACCGTCACCCGGCGCGACGACGTCGACACCGGCGCCCGTCCCGGACGTTTGGTACGCGGAGCGCGTTAAGGCTCCCCACATGAACGCGCCCGCCGGCAACCCGACCCGCACCCGAGACGAGGACGCGATCGGCACCCCGCCGGAAAGCCCGACCCTGGTGCCGGCGCAGCGGTATTACTCCCCCGCGTTCGCCGCACTCGAGGTCGAGCGGATGTGGCCGAAGGTCTGGCAGTTGGCGTGCATGGTCGACCACGTCGCCGAGCCGGGCGACTATTTCGAATACCGCTGCGGCCCATACGGTGTGTTGATTGTGCGCGGTGACGACGGGGTGCTGCGCGCCTTCCAGAACGCCTGTCGTCACCGCGGCAACTCCGTGTGCGTGGGTTCGGGCTCGGGGCTGCGGGAGCTCAAGTGCGGCTATCACGGGTGGACCTGGGACCTGGGCGGCACGCTCAAGCGGGTGCCCAACCGCAAGGGCTTCGGGTCGCTGAAGATGTCTGACTTCCCGCTGGTGCCGGTGCGGGTGGACACCTGGGAGGAACTCGTCTTCGTCAATTCGGACCTTGACGCGATGCCGCTGCTCGAGTACCTGGAGGCGGTGCCCGACGACATCGCCTGGTGCCGGTTGAGCGACTTCCGGTGCTATGCCACGCTGACCGTCGAGGTCGACGCGAACTGGAAGACGATCGCCGACGGTTACAGCGAGACTTACCACATTCAGACGCTGCACCCGGAATTGCTGCGCTGCGTCGACGACATTCATGCGCCACAACAGATCTGGGGTCACACCGGAAAATCCGACCAGCCCTACGGCGTGCAGAGCCCACGCTTCGACGGCGCGCTGAGCGACGAAGAAGTCTGGGACGCTTACGCTTACACGCAGGGCGCGCTCATGGGAGCCGCCGAGGGCACGCCGTTCCCCGAGCACCAATCGGGTGAGACGGTTCAGGATCTGATCGCCGCACACACCCGGGCGTATGCCGCGACCCGCGGCGTGGACCTCGACTGGGCCGACACGGACCGGATCACCCGCCTGCACCAGTACAACGTCTTCCCCAACATGACGCTGCTGGCCAACGCCGATCATCTGACGGTCATGTGCTCACGCCCCGGCCCCGATCCCGACAGGGGCGAGCTGGTCATGTTCCTGATGACGCGGATGCCGCCGGGCGCCGCGCGCGCCAAGCCGACCGATGTCCGGGTAACCGCCGGCGAGGCCGAGCCCGGCGTGGTGCTCACCCAGGACATTCAGGTGCTCGCGGGCCTGCAGCGCGGCATGCATCAGCCAGGTTTCACCCATCTGGTGCTGTCCAGCGAGGAACGGCGCGTGATCAACATGCATCGCAACCTGGAGCGTTATCTGGATCTACCCCAGTCTGAGCGAATGAGCGGCGGCCCGCCGAGTCAACCGTCGCCAACATAAATTCGTGTAGACACGCCGTAATCGGCCCGATGCGATTTAGAATCCGTTTCGTGATGACCCCGTCAAACCCGTGGGGGGACGACCGAGGGCAACTCGCGCATCAGCTACAGATGCGATATCAACCACTCGCGCGAAGACGCGCGCGGCGAATGTGCCAGAACTTCGAGCGCGTCGGCGTCCGAACCGCGCCCGACCGCGTGCGGGAGATGCTGGCGGGTGCGCCCCTTGCGGCTCATGAAGCGATGGACATCAATTTCGCGCTGATCGCCCTACGGTTCGAGCGTGAAACGCGCGCCGCGCGGTACAAGCGGCTGAAGCGGCAGGGCGCCCGCTCGTTGATGTTCGCCGGTTTGGTCCTGGTGGTGTTGAACTTCCTGATGTGCATGGCCTACGGCCTGCTGAACCTGGCCGATCAGGGCGCGCCCCTGTAGGCCCCTCAGCGCGGGACGACGATGCCGTTGTCGTACGCGTAGACGATCGCCGCGGCGCGGTCGCGCAGGTCGAGTTTTCCGAAGATCCGGCCGATATGGCTTTTGACCGTGACGCCGGAGATGCAGAGTTGGTCGGCGATCTCGGCGTTGGAAAGGCCGCGGCCTATCAATGTGAGGACGTCGAGCTCGCGAGTGGTCAACTCCCCGATCGCGGTGCCACGCGGACCCGGGGCGGCTCTGCGATAGGTGGTCAGCACGCGCGCGGTGACCGCGGGATCCAGGTAGCTGTCGCCCCGGGCGACCGCGCGCACGGCGCGGATCAGTTCCTCGGCGGACGAGTCCTTGAGCACAAAGCCGGCCGCCCCTGCGCGCAGCGCCTCGGACAGCAGCTCGTCCTCGTTGAACGTGGTCAGCGCCAGCACCGGGGGTGCGCCCCCGAGCCTGCGAGTCGCCTCGATGCCGTCGACTCGGCGCATGCGCAGATCCATCACCACCACGTCGGGTCGGTGTTCGGCCACCGCCGCCGGCACCTCGTCACCGTCGGAGCATTCCGCCACGATGACGAAACCGTCCTTGCGCCGCAAGATCCGGCGCAGCCCCGAGCGCACCAGCTCCTGATCGTCGACGAGCAGGACGGTGATCTCGGGAGTCTCTGGAGTGTGTGGGATCACGCCTTGCACCACCACGGGCGCCAGCCGGCATCACCTTCGTGCAGCGGTATGTCGGCGCGCACCGACCATCCGTCGTGGGTCGGGCCGGCATCGATGGCCCCGCCCAGCAGCTCGACACGCTGGCGCATGCCGCGCAACCCGCGCCCCTCGGCGGAATGCGGGGCGGCGATCGCCACCGGCAACCGGTTGTCGACGGTGAGCCTCGCCGAGGCTACCGAGATATTCAGCGCCACCGTCGATTTCGAATCCGGTGCGTGTTTGGCGATGTTCGTCAGGGATTCCTGGGTGATGCGGTACAGCGCGAGGCCGACCGCCGCCGAGACGCGTTCGGTGGCGCCGTCGATTTCCAGCACGACGTCCAGGCCGGCACGCTGAAAATCCGCGACGAGGACGCCGACGTCGTCGATGCCGGGTTCGGGCGTGGTCTGCGCGGATTTCGTCGGCGAGCTGTCCAGCAGTCCGACGGTGCGCCGGATGTCGGCCATGGCCTGTCGGCCCAGGCGTTCGGCCTGTTCGAGCGCCTCGACCGCGTCGTCCACGTCGCGATCCTGCTGCAGCGCGCGCCGCGCACCGGTCACATGCAACAGGGTGATGCTGAGCGAATGGGCGATCACGTCGTGCACCTCGCGGGCGATGCGCCGCCTCTCATCGGCGGCGGCGTGTTCGGCCAGCATCTTCTGCGCCTCGATCTGTTGCGCCAGCAGCAGCCGTTGAGTGCGCATCACGTAACCGAGCAGCCACCCCGCCCCCACGAACGCCAAGTACAGCCCCACCGCGTCCAGGCGGTGCAGGCCGGAGGCGGCCAATAGCAGCGCTGCCGCCGACGCGGCGGCCAGGAGTCCGACCGCGATGGAGCTCAACGTGGCGATTGACAACACGAGCAGCACCAGCAGCGCCGGGGCGAAATCGGCGTGAATGGGTGTCGACGTGCCGAACAGCATCATGGCGGTGGCCGTCATCCACGTCGCCCACATCAACAGCGGGCTGAGCTTCGTGTTCAGAAAGAAGAACACCAGCGTCGGTGCGATCGACACCGCGAACGCGGCCAGCCCGACGGGCAGGTCCGCGGTGGGGCGCTGCAGGATCGCGATCACCGCGCCACCGACATGGCTGACATCGACGGCGACGAACGACGCCCAGGTGAGGCCGACGGGAATCAGCTCGCCTCGCCGGCGAAGCTGTTCGCGCACATATCTCGTTGCGGCACGCAACATCGTCCAATCGTAGAAGGGCGCGTTACCTGCGCACATCATGCCGTGGGCGGCGATCGGCTCCGCCCATGGTAGGAGGCAAAGACTGCACTTCGGCACGACGCGCAGCCGGCGACCGATTTCCTAGCGTTTCAGTCATGACATGGACACTGCTGCACGACCGGATGGCCTTCATGGCCGAAGTCATCAAGGCCGCGGCCGATCCCGAGGCGGCACTTGCGTTGGTCGCCAACTCATCCGAGCTAGCCCGGCTGTTCGGTGACGAGGAGGGGCTGCTGCTTTCGCTGGGACAGCGCTGGATCACCATGCTGGTGGCCAAGCTGGATCAGGCGGCGCATGAGGGGGTGGCGGCCGAACAGGTACGGGCCGATCTCGAGGCCGCCGAACCCGGCCTGCACGCGCTGATACGCGCCGGCTCCCGCAGGTCGCTGCGGGTGCGCTCGCTGACCCGCGGCGAGTACGTCGCCGTGGGCCTGTTCGGCGGACCGACCGGCGATCGGCAGACCGTTGCATGACGGACGGGGATTGCTGAGCCGGCTCACCGGCCGCTACGCGGTTCTGATCGTCGGCCTGTGGGTCCTGGCGGCTGCCGCCGCCAACCTGGCGTTCCCACAACTGGAGCGGGTCGTCGACTCGCACGCCAGGTCATTCATGCCAACGGACGCGCCGAGCGCGGTCGCCGCCTCGAGGGCCGCCCAGCTGTTCGATCAGACACCGAGCAACAACTTCGTTTACGTTGTCCTAGAACGCAATCAGGAGCTGACTCCTCGCGACCGTCAGTTCTACGACGCGATGACGACGGCACTGGGCTCCGATCACCGTCACGTGTACGCGGTGACCGACCTGTGGTCGCAGCCCGCCGCCGGCGCGCAGAGTTCGGACGGGCGGGCCGTCAGCGTGATGGTGCGGCTGGCCGGAATGCTCGGCACCGCACAGGCGCGTGATTCGGTGAACGCTGTCCGCGCCACCGTCTCCAAGCTCTCACCGCCGGCCGGGCTGGAAGTCCATGTCACCGGGCCGGGCGCCACGATCGTCGACGAGTTCTCCGCGATCGATCGCCAGATGCTCGGAATCACCGCCGCCACGATCGGTCTCATTTTGCTGTTGCTACTTGCGGTATACCGATCGCCGATCGCGGCCGCGATTCCGCTGGTCTCGGTCGGGCTCGCTCTGGCGCTGGCCCGCGCCGTCGTCGCCGCGCTCGGCCAGTCCAATGTGGTTGAAGTTTCGCTCTTTTCGGTGGCGCTGATGGCGGCCATGACCCTGGGTGCGGGCACCGACTACGCGATCTTCCTGGTCGGCCGCTACCACGAAGGCCGCCGCCGCGGCGTCGCGCCGGCCCGGGCGTTGACGGAGGCCTACCGTTCCATCGCGCCCGTGGTGATCGGGTCGGCGTTGACCGTGTCGGTGGCACTGGCCTGCCTGGTGTTCGCCCAGGTGGGCTCGTTCCGGAGCGCCGGGTTGCCCTGCGCCATCGGCATTCTCGCCACCATGGTCGCGGCGCTGACCTTGACGCCCGCACTCATGAGCCTGGCCATCCGCCGGGGATATCTCGAACCGCGCCCGTCGAAGACGGCGCGGCGCTGGCGGCGCGTGGGGACGGCGGTGGCGCGCTGGCCCGGGCCGATCCTGGTCACCGCGGGCGGGATGACCCTGCTGGTCGCGCTACCGCTGACCGGCATGCGCGTCGGCTTCAACGAACCCGCCGCCACGCCCTCTGCAACCGACTCCAACCGCGGCTACGTCAGCGCGGACCGGCATTTCGCGGCCAACTCCCTGTTGCCCGATGTTGTCGCGATCCAAGCCGACCACGACCTGCGCAACCCGGCCGGCCTGATCGCCATCGAGCGAATCACCAGGCACATCATGGCCGTACCGGGGGTGCGCGCGGTGCAATCCGCCAGCCGCCCAGACGGCAAGGTGCCCGAGCAGGCGACGTTGAGCTATCAGGCCGGCGTGCTCGGCCGCCAGTTCGGCGACTCCATGGATGCGCTGAGCCAGCGCCTCAAGCGGGTCTCCGAGCTGGACAGCGCGCTGGCGCGGACCCAGGTCGCGGTGGACGGGCTGGGTAACGGGTTGCGCGGTGGCGGTGCGGGATTGGCGGAGGTGTCCGGTGCCGCCGACGACATGCGCGCCGGCATGGACGGGCTGCAGCGCAACGTCACGACCGTGTCGGGTTACCTCGACCCGCTGCGGGACTTCGTCGGGCGGACGCCCGACTGCGCCGCCAATCCGATCTGCTCCACGCTGAACCGCGTGCTCGAGCCGGTCGACAGCCTGGTCCAGACGTCATCGCGCCTCGATGCCGGCACCGCGAAACTGACCAGCGGCTCCAGCACGGCCGCCACCGCGATGGCCAGTCTGCCGCAGAGCGTGAGCTCGATGAAAGACGCCTTGGGGCAAGCCCGTTCGGCTACCCACGACCTACTGGACCTGACCGACACGCTCGGACCCCAGATGCGTCAGCTGACCGACTACCTGAACGAGATAGCCACGCAATTTCAGGGCAGTGGTGCGGCGGACTTCTATATGCCGCAACGGGCATTGACCGATCCGCGGTACACCACCGCGTTGAGCCACTTGATCTCCGAGAACGGCCGCGCCGCTTACCTGCTGGTCTACGGCGACGGCTCGGAGTGGGGCAGCGACGGAGCCAAGCGGGCGGACCAGGTGCGCGCCGCCATCAAGGAGGCCACCAAGGAAGGCACCTTGACGCCGGTGGAGGTCGACCTCGCCGGCGTCGGCCCGGTGACGTCCGATCTGCAGCGCTTCGTCGCCGGTGACACCAAGCTGCTCGTGGGCGCCGCGTTGGTGCTCATCTTTCTGATCGTCACGGCGATGCTGCGCAGCCCGGTCGCGGGCCTGGTCGTCGTAGGGACCGTCGTCACTTCGTACGCGTCGGCTATCGGTGCCAGCGTGCTGATTTGGCAGCACCTACTGCACCAGAATCTGCACTGGGCCGTCGCCCCGATCGCGTTCATCGCCCTGATCGCCGTCGGCGCGGACTACAACCTGTTGCTGGCGTTGCGCATCAAAGAGGAAGCGGCAGCGGGCCTGAAGACCGGCATCATTCGCGCCTTCGGCGGCACCGGCGGTGTGGTCACCGTTGCCGGCATCGTCTTCGGGCTCACCATGCTGGCATTGCTGAGCAGCAGCGTGCTCAGCATCGCCCAGATCGGCACCACGATCGCCGTCGGGCTGTTGCTGGACACCCTGGTCGTGCGGGCGTTCATCGTGCCGTCCATCGTGGCGCTGTTGGGCCGCTGGTTCTGGTGGCCGCGCTCGCTCCCCCGTCGGCCCGGCGGAGCCGTCAAACTCTCTGAGCAGCAAACGGTTCCGGTCGCTACTGCTGTTGGATGACCGTCGACGGCATCCCGACCAGCACGCCTTCGACGTCGCCGTCGGCACTCAACAGCAGGCCTCGTCCGGGCGGGAGCGCCTGGGCGCGGACCAAGCGGTTGATCCGGTTTTGCGGGTCGTTGTCCATGTAGAGCTGCGCCACCTTCGCCGAGTTCTGGAACCGCATCCACGGATCCATCTGCAGCGTCGCCCAGTTCGCGCTGTTGCGGGTGGTGAACACGTGCAGGCCGATCTGCCGGGCCCGTTCCATCAGCTTCCACAACGCCGCCCCCACCGGAGGTTTGGGCGGGTAGCTCTGATCCGGGCGCAGGTCCTGGACATCGTCGATCAGGACGAAATGCCTGGCGCCTTCCCACGGCTTGAGCGCGCGCAGCTCCTCCTGGCTCAAGCCCTTCGGAGGCAGTCGGGGCAGCAGGATTTGTTGTGCGAGTTGGGTGATCACCTCGTCGATCTCGTCTTGGTCATAGGCGTACGCGCGCACGTAGCCGGGCCCACTCAGATCCCGCAGGCCCTGCGCGGCCGTTTTCGGGTCGATGAGGGTCAGCTGCGCTTCCTCGGGGCCGAAGCGGTTCATGATCGCCTCACCGATGGACACGAGCGACAGCGTCTTGCCGCAACCCTGGCGGCCCAGAATCATCAAGCCCGGGCTCTCGCGGAGCTTGAGCGGGACCGGGCCAAGTTCGTGGCGCTCACCGATGGCGAACGCGATCGACAGGTCGTCACCGCTGCGATGCGCGGCGTCGTACTCCAGGATCGCGCGCAACTCGACGCGCTGCGGAAGCCGCTGCAAGGTCGCATGTTTGGTCACACCCGCGACGTCGGCGATCTGCGCGCCGACATCGATGATGCTCACCAGCGCGCCGGTGGATGGATCGGCGAGCGCCGGGACACCGACTCGCAACTCGTGCAGGCTGTCGGTCAGACCAAAGCCCGGGCGGTTCAGCGTCCGCCGGGCGGCGTCGCGCGACTCCAGCGACGAGTGCCCCATCTGGCTTTCGCTCGGGTCGGCGAGGCGCAATTGGATTCGCGCCGTGGCGTTTTGCAACAGGCTCTGTCGCTGCCCGTGGATCCAGCCGCCGGCGCTGCACATCACGTGGACCCCATACTCGGGACCGCGGCTGCTCAACGAGATGATTCGATCGCCCAGGACGGTGTCTTTCGAATACACGTCGTCGTAGTCGTCCACCACCACGAACACATCGCCGAAGGGGTCGGTGGGGTCGGTACCGCCAAGCCCGTCACTGCCCGGCGCGAACCGGCGCTCACGGAAGCCGTCGAGGTCGATCTTCAGCCGCCGGAACGAATCCTCGCGCGCGTCGATCAACGCGTCCATGCTGCTCAAGATCCGCTCGATGCCCTCGGCGTCCTTCGGCGACACGATGTCGGTGACGTGCGGCAGCGACGCCACCTGGGCCAGGGTCGCGCCGCCGATGCAGAAGAACGTCACCCGCGCCGGGCTGTACATCGTTGCGGCGGAACACATCAGCGTCATCAGCGTGGTCGTCTTGCCGCGTTGCTTGGCGCCTACCACGATGACGTTGCTGCGCAGCGCATCGACGGCGTGCACGATCTGCTTCGACTCCTCGGGGATGTCCATGACGCCCACCGGGAACATCAGGCCCGCGTTCTGGCCGTAGTCGACATGCCACGGCTTACCGCGGTAGGCCGACACCAGGACGTCGACGGGCTCGGGGTCCTCCAGCGGCTCCAGCCACGGCCGGCGCGGCGACCGGTGCGGGACGTCGTGCAACGACTCGCGCAGGACGTCGACGATCTTCTTCCGCTTGAACCCGTCATCGTGGTAAAGGAATTCGTCCGGTTCGGTGTCCGCGGCGGCAGCCGCTTCCAGGGCCGCGGCGTCGGTTTCCTCCAGCGGCTGAAACTGCCAGTTGTACAGCCGCGGCTTGGTCAGCGTCATGTCGACGGTGGTCGCGACCTCCTTGCCCTTGGGCACTACGAAGGGGGCCGACAGGTAGAAACAGCGGAACGGTTCGAGGTCGCGCGGCCCCACCTTCAGCAGGGCGAAGCCGTTCTCTTTCGACGGCAGGTGGTAGGCGGCGTCCGATCCGATCACCTCGCGGCTGTCGTCGCCGGACTCTGCGCGCAAGGCGATCCGGAACGCGATGTTGGACTTCACCTTCTGCAGCGACGACAGGTCCAGCCGCTGCCCGCCCAACATGAAGAAGACGTTGGCGCCACGGCCTTCTTGGCCGATGTGGATGATCAGATTGATCCACTTCTCGTGATTGGCAAAGAGTTCCAGATACTCGTCGACGATGACGAGCAGGACCGGCACCGGCGGCAGGTCCCGTCCGGCCAACCGGATCTCTTCGTAGTCATTGGCATCGCGGGCGCCCACCGAGGTGAACAGCTCGTAGCGTTGCTTGATCTCGCCGTCGATGACACGGCGCATCCGTTCGGCCAGGTGCCGCTCGTCCTTGCCGAGGTTCGACAGGGCGGCCACCACGTGCGGCAGGCCCAGGATGTCCTGGGCCGCCGATTCGAACTTCATGTCGACAAAGATGACGTTGAACGTCTCCGGCGAGTGCGTCAGCGCGATGCCGTAGACCAACGACAGGAAGAACTCCGACTTTCCCGAGCCGCTCGTCCCGATCACCACGGAGTGAAATCCGAAGCCGCCGAAGTCTTTCGCGCGGATGATGACGTTCTGCAGCTCGCCGGTGGGTTTCGCGCCGACGGGGATTTCACACCATCTCTCGTCACCGCGGCCACGCCGCTCGGCCCACAGCCGGTCGACGTCCAATTGGCGGGGATCGACGATGCCCAGCGCCCGCAGCAACTCGGTCGCACCGCCGGTCGAATCGGCGATTTCGCTACGCGTGGTCGGCGACCACCGCGCCATCGCCCGTGCATACCGGTAGGCACGGTGGATCGACAGCTGGTCGGCGTGGGCGAAGAACTTGTCGCGCACCCGCAACAGGGGCGCCGGGCGGCCGTCCTCGCCGTCCGCGTCAAAGCCGTTCCGGCCGAATTTGACTTCGCCGTTTACCGGTGTGCTGTGCCGCTCGCCCATCTCGAAGACCTGGTCCTGCGCGAAGCCCACACCGGTGCCGATTCGGGACGCGATGCGCAGCAAGGTGATTCCCGCCTTGCCGACCTGCCCGACCACGCTCTCCCACGCGTCGGGGCTGCCGGTGTTGTCGTCGACGATCACCAGGTGCGGACCCAGATCCACTGTGTCGCCGCCGGTTTCGAGCGCCGATCCCATCGCGGTCGGGCTGGCCGCCGCCGGGGGCGTCCACGCGCCACGCTTTCCCTTCATGTGCAGTTCGGCGCCGAGGGTCTCCTCCAGCTCCTCGGGCGTGGTGAACACCAGGCGGCGCCAGCCGCAGGCGTCGAACAACTCGTCGTGCAGATTGTGCGGTAGCCACACCATCCACGACCACACCTCGGGACTGCGGGTGACCACCATCAATTTGAGGTCGCGCGGGTTGTGGAACACCGCCAGCGAGCACAGCACCGAGCGCATCAGCGAGCGCAGCCGGTCCAGGTCGTCGCCGACAAAGCTGAAGCCCGGCGCCGACCGCAGGTTGACCACCTTGGCGATGTCGCGAATCTTGCGCTGCTCCAAGATGAAATCCCGCAGTGCCTGTCCGGTGACGGGTTCGAGCTCCTCATCGGAGGCGATGTCGGGCCACGTGACCGACAACACCGAGTCGGGTGCGTGCTGCACCCCGGTGCCCACCCGCACCTCCAGGAAGTCCACGTCGCCGCGGCCGCGTTCCCACATCCGCGGCCCACCGATGATGGCCCCGAGCCCACGCGGATCGGAGTGCAACGCGTTCTGCCATTCCCGCTGCGCGCACACCGCGGACTGGATCTCGTCGCGGTTCGTGTCGAGGTCGCGCAGGTAGCGGCGGCGGCCCTTTTCCATTTCGCCCCAGGTGATCTTGCGCGCACGCCCGAAGCGGCCGGAAAACGCCAGCATGCTGAACGCGCCGATGCCCATCAGAGGGAAGAACCCGGTGGAGAGACTTCGGACCCCGGACACGTAGAGCATGACAATGGTGCCGATGAGCGCCACGATCAGCGCCGGCACCCCGATCATCACCCAGATGTTGCGTGGCTCGCGCTCCGGCAAGGCGATCGGCGCATTCGGTGCTACCCGAACGGGTTTCGGCGGCTCGATCTTGACTCGGTTGATGGGAAACGCTTTCTTGGACATCCCCTAGCCTCCCGCCTTCGCTGATGTCGTCACCACGGCCGCCCTTCCCAGCGCCGGCACCGTGTCACGCGCCACGAGCGCCGATTCCCGCGACAACGCCGGGCCCGCAGCGAAAGTGCGCAGCAATGGCCAGGGCGCCTGCACTGCCGAGGCCGGATCGAGCCCGAGTGCCCGCATCGTGTCGTCGTTGGCGGCGATGCCGAACCGCACGCCATTGTCGGACACCCAGAACAACGACTCGCGGGAATCGGACGTGATGACCCCGCTGGTCGAGGTGACGAAGTTGGCCGCCCCCGGCAGCACCAGCACCTGGTTGGCGACCACCGACGCCGGGTCGCGGTCGTCGCGCACCAGGTGCACGATCCGGTCATCCAGATACGAGTACACCGGAAGGCCCCGACCGTTATAGATGACGACGCGGGCCTGCGGATCCGTGGAGCCCTTCTCCCAGCCTACGCAGGTAGTCGGATTTGCCGCCGTATCAACGAAATTCAGCCTTTTCGTCGGGTAGTAGTCCACGGCCAGCGAATTCACCTGGGGGATGTTGACCAACACGTCGGGGGTCACCACACGAGGTGCCGTTGACCCATAGGAGTTCGCGCTACGGAGCAGATCGGCGACGAAGCTCGTGATCTTCTGCACCCCGTCGGGCAGGAGCACGTAGAACTGCTTGCCGCCACCGGCGGTTTGGGCCTGCAACACCGCGCCCACCTGCGAGCCCGAGACCCACGTCGACGGCGCGCCCGCCTGCGGCACGTCCGGGACGCGCAGCGGCTCGGTTGCGGGCAGTCCGTCGTAGAGCGCGCGCGAAATCTCCACCGGCGACGTCACTCCGGGGTCCAGGCCCAGGCTGAGGGTGATCGCCCTGCTGGCCGGATCGACCTGCGAGCGTTTACCGCCCCAGATCACATACGTGTTGCCCTCGAACGTCACGAGCACTCCGGCATCATCGCCCAGCGGGGCCGCGCGGCCGCCGCCGTCGAGCGTGCCCGCGATTGACGTGACGACCGGCTTCTCCCCGCTGCGGGGGCGCCCGGCCGTATCGCAGACGGCCCACGCCGAAATCGCGCCGCGATTCACCGGCATCGCCGCCGGCGCACCCGGGATACCGATGAGCGGCCCGGTCGGATACTTCGCGATCTCGCTCCGCTTCACCCACGTCGGTGGGTTCGCCGTTCCGGTGGCCAGCCGGGCGGACGTCAAGTTCAGGGCGGGATAAAGCCGGCCGTCGATGCGGGCGTAGATCGCACCGGAATCGCGGTCGCCGATGATCGCCGATTCACCCACTGCGCCAGTCGGTTTCAGGACGTTCAGCAGCATCATCCAACCGGCGCCGATGGCCACCAACAAGATCGACAACACCAGCGCGGCGGTCTGCTTGCGGTCGTCATGCTTCATCCGCACCGAGAACCGGGTGGTCGCCGCGCGCAGCCGTCGGTTGTAGAACAGGTGACCCGAGTTCTGGTCGCGGTTCGACAAACTCAGCGGCATGCTCAATACCCCTTAGGTGATCTGCGCGGATCGGCCTGCTGAATCCGATCGGCCAAATTCGACGCGTCCGCGGCGACGTGGTAGCGGCCCATCGCATAGTTGATGAACGCGCACGCCTGCGCCACCAGATTGTGGATGTCGCGTGACGTACCCGGCTGGTGATAGGCCGCGAATGTGGGCGCGATGAACTGCCAGGCGCCCTTGCTCGGAGTGCCCCGCGCCGCGTTGGAGTCCCAGTCGTTGACGGCGTTGGCGTTGTAGTTGGATTCGCGGCGAGCCACCAGATCCATGCCGCGCTCCCAGCGGGCACGCGCGGCCGGGTCGTGAATGCCCTTGATATCCAGGGCTTTACGAGTCGCCGCCAGGACCGCCGCTCGCCCGTTGCCCTGGTCGCCTCGCATCGCCGCCCGCCGTTGTCGGTAGCGCAGCCGCCTTATGCGAAGCGCCAGGAGCCGCGCCCGCCGGCGCGAGTTCAGGATGTGCCGGTGCTGGGTGCGCAGCCTCGCCGCCATCCGCGCCATCGCCTCGCGCCGCGCCATCGGGGTATCGGCCGGCGTGGCGTCGGCCTTCGCGTCTTCCAAGATCGCCCTGGTGGCCGTCCGTGCCTGCGCGTGGTCGTCCCGTGCCGTCGCCATGATGCGGGCCAGCGCGCGGTCAGTTTCGGTCGACTGGCGCAGTTCGTTCAGCGCGTTCGTCGAGCCTTCGGCCGCGGCGGCCGGAAGACCGTCGGTTCTGACCTCGGGGTGTGCCTGCCCGCTGCCGACCGGGGCGGCAATGGTCTCGCCGGCGAACAGGCCATGGCCGCGGGATAGCGCCGTCACCGCCTGCCTCGTCAGCGGATCAGTCAACGACTGCCCCACCCTGATTCCCCTTTTTCCCACACCCTGGCCGCGAAAATTCGTACTCAATAGCATGCACGAATAGGCAGTTCCGCTGTCAATAACGAGCGATTACGTAGCGACCCTACTGCGGGCCGAGTGGACCGACCACTCACCTTCCGGTGGAGTGGGAATGGCTTCCGGTGCCCTTAGTCCTTTGCCTCGTCCTCGGTGGGCATGATCACGATCCGCCGGTTCGGCCGGTTGGTGACAACCGTGGGTTTGTCCTCACCGGGCTTGGGCCCCGGCGGGCTCGGCGGCATCGTCAGGCGCCCCTTGACCGGCTGGCCGTTGGGCACGCCCGGGGCGGAAATGCGCTTCTCCGGAGACTTCTCCTTATTGCCGCCGTCACCGTGGGCGCCCATCGCGCCGGGCGGCATCATGCCCATACCGCCCATACCCGTCTGACCCCCCGTGGTCGGCGCGCCACTGACCGGGGGCGCCATGGCCGCCTTGGCCGCCCCGGCCGGGGTCGTCGGCGGGGACGATGTCGGCACCGGTGGCGGGCCCAGCGAGCTGGCCGGGGTGGTGCCTCCGCCGCCGCCCAGACCCCCGCCACCGCCGCCCAAGCCGCCGCCGGCTCCGGCTCCAGAGCCCGGGCCGACGCTGTCGACAAGATGCGCGTCGCTCGCCAGTCCGGCTCCGTGAGCGCCTTGAACCGCGCTCATCAGGGGCTGGATAGCGCTTTGGCCCGCCTGCATCGCCTGCTGTGGCAGCTGCGTCAGCGGCTGCATGATGCCGCCGACCGCGCCGCCCAGGGCACCGGTGATGCTCTGCAGCATCTGCTGCATCATCTGCGGGGCTTGCTGACCGACGTTCTGCATCTGTTGCTGTGATTCAGCTTCGTTCGCGGGGAATTTCGCGGCCGCGTCGGCGGCGCGGGCCCGGCGATCCGCGTCTGCGGCTGCGGCGTCTGCTGCGTCTTTGGGTACGCCCGCGTTCGCAGCGGCTATCGCTGCTTGAGTAGCCGGGCCCCCTGCGGGCGAGGCGTCCGGCGGAGCGCCTTGAGGCGGCGACACTGGCGGCAGATCCGCCGGTGCATTCGCCAAGACTCCGTAGACCAACGGATTCGATTGGATTGTCACAGTTCCACCCCCCTTTCCTTCTCACGACACCCGCATTGACCGCCGAAGTTGATTTTTCCATAACACGCCCTGGGCGGTAGTCACCTTGACGCTCAATGGTCAACAAAACCACCAATCACCAGTATCAATCCGGGCTTTTTAAGAGCCGCCGTGCCTGGAGATCGCCGCAAACCAAGCTAGGTGGTAATTCGCCAGGTACTCGTGGTCGTCGATTAGCGCCTCGATCGCCGCCAGAAGCATCCAGTCGCCAACTGCGGCCTGGTCATGGTGGGGGTACGCTATGAGAACCGAGTGCTGAACGTCTGCGATGCATTCACGCAATAGTTGGGCCTCGGTTTCGAGCACGCCAGTTTTCCGCACAGCGGGCGTCGCGATGGCCTGAGCGATCCGCGGCAGGCCATCACGACGTCGCACGGCGTCCACGAGGGTTGGGCCGAGTTCATCGACGTCCGGCACGGTGGACCGTGCGAGCCGATCGCCCGTTAACGGCGGCTCCTCCGCGCCCGGCTCGGCAACATAGGTGTTGGCATGGTGGGCAGCCGCAATCACAATGGCGCCCAACAAATCAACTGCGTTGGCATCACGGCGTCGTGCAGAGGGTCCAAGCAAAGTGATGTGGGCGGGCACTCGGACGTGTGGGGGAATCCATCCGCTAGCGACGTCGGTGACCAGCAGGGTGGTGGTGCCGTCATCGCGCAATCCAGCCGCCCAGGATAACCGAGGCTCCTGTCGGGCCACCGCGTCGACAATTCGTTGCAGCCGTTGTTGTTCGGCTGACCTGTTCGATGCAACCCCGGCCGCCGCGCCAGCGGTGGCAGACGCCGCCGTTGCGCCAGCCACCGTCGAGGATGTAATTCCGGCCTGCCCAGCGGCGGCTCCCTGCGCCGCCCGCTCTACCGGGGAAACTAGTGGTCCGCCGGCCGATGGGGATGAACCTGGTGAAGGCGCGACCGGTGTGCCAGATACCGGTCCCGCCGGGGCCGTCGGCATGGTCGGAGGCCCCGCCACTGGTGGACGCAGGTCAGAGCCGTAAGCGGGCAACGGACCAGCAGGGCCGCCGGTGACAGGAGCCACTGGCGCTGACCACGAGCCGCCAGGCACTACGGCAGGCGCCACCGAGGTCGATCCGCCACTGACCGACGCCGGCGCATCCGAAGCGACCGGTGGTGTGTCCACCGGAGCATTCGCCGCAACGAATGCTCCGCCAGCCGGGACGCCGGTCGCTACTGTCGGAGGAGCCGGAGCGCCCGTTTGGTTAGTCGGGGGTGATCCCCCCTCCATCGCATTCATCGCATTTGTCGAGAGTGCTTGCGGACCCGCGCCCGCTGATTGCCCCGTCGCCATTCCGCTCGCGAATGATTGGCCTAATCCGGGCGCCATACCCTGCGCCGGAGCCGCGGGTGACATGGGTGCACCGTGTATCCCCGGCATCCCTGGCGTTGCGGACGTAGCGCCAGCGGGCATTTGCACGCCCGATTGCGGTGACGGCGGGGCCGCAGCCGGTGGAGGACCTCCCGTGGCGCGCCCACCAGTGGCTTGAGTTACTCCTGGCGACCCACCTCCCCCACCGCCCGTTCCACCATTGCGAGCTCCTGGTGGTGTCGGCACTCTCCCGCCAGCTGTCTGAATACCAGCAGGGGCGCCCCCGTCCTCTTTGACCCAGCTGGCGTCACGTCCTCCGGGGCTTTGTGACGATGGGTTCAAATCCTCGCCTGTGATCGGTCGAGGTCGTGCGATGGAGCCGTCACCCAGCCGTTGGTCACGCGCCCATGCTTCAGCGTTGCTGGAGATACCTTCGTTACTGAGCATCTGCTGCGTCTGGGCCATCATGTTGGTGACGGCGGCGTCGGATGCAATCTCGGCCTCGGCGTTGTACCGGACTTGGGCAGCCTGCACTTCGGCTAATTTTTCCAATTCTGGCTTCTTGGACGCCAGTATGTCGTCGATTTCTTTGTTGCCGGCCGCCGCTTTAGCCGCCAACTTCGAGCGCAAAGAATCGACTTCGTTAGCGCACCTGTCCAGAGCAGCCGCTTTATCCCGGTATTTTTCAGCCAGGTCCAGATGAAATTGTTCTCCCTGGTAATAGCGGCCAGCCAGGTCGTCGGCGGTGTGGCCCGCATTGTGCGCTAATAGCGTGGCGCGCTGGTTGCGCAAATCTTGCGAGTATTGTTCTTGCTGCTCGAACGCATAATTCCAGTATTGAGCGGCGGCGCGCAGGGCGGTTGGTGGCGCTGGCCACCACGGCCCGATCAGCAGCGCCGTCCACTTACCTGGTGGGAGGTCAACTCCCACCGCAAACTCTCTTCATTGCAGAGTCCTTAGCTATAACGTCATCGATCGCAGCCTGATATTCGGCATCCGTGGCGACCATGCCGTTTCCCTTCGCTGTAACCGTTGCATATGCGGTCGACAACGCGCGTGCAGCATCACGATGCGTGCCATCAAGCGCAGGATTTGCTGCAGCGATGTCAAGCATGACCGCGCCGTTGGTGTCCGCGATGCGCGCTAGCGCTTTATCGGTACCGGCAGTGTCGACTTGCACGGCCCGAGCGACCAATTTGTACGTGTCACAGACTTGCTGTTGAGCCGCCGCTGTCTGGGCAGACGTGTAGGTCGGCGTCGTATTCGTGGTTGACGTGTTCGTCGCTGTAGGTCTCGCAAAGGCCACGATTAATGCCGCGACGGCGACTGCGGCTGTCGCCCCAATCGCGACTGCTGTCAAGACAGCGCCTCGAGACGTACGCGAGCCCGGCGCTGGGCTCCCGGGATAGTTTGGTGACCAAGGTCCAGTGGGCGGTCCGATGGCTGGCCCCTCCCCGCGTCCCAAAGGCATGTTCCCCGTCATGCGTCCTCCTCGCGGTGCAACATCCAGTCAGTGACAGGCTCCAATTATCTTTGACGGCCCGCGGATCGATAGTGCGACAGCGAACGCGTCGTGAGCAATTCAGATTGTTGGCCGCCGCGGAGATTGCCATTCCGTCGTCCGATGGATCCCACCACCTCGCCTCGGCTGCCGATGCTGTATACGCATCAAATCCAACTGAAGTGGCCGAACCTTCTGCGGCTAGGCGATGCGGTATCCGTTAGAGACGACGGGCTGCCCGCGCCAGCTTGTGGATTATGCGGAGTATCGCACCGCGCAGCCACGTCTGATTCCAGCCCTGCGCAGCAACCTGAGGGCCGCGGGCGGTGCTGGCCACCGCAGCCCGATCGGGGCACGCGGCCCACACGTCGGCTGGTCAACCGCCATTGCACACCTTCTGCATCACAGCGTCTTTTGCGTTGGCATCGTTCAACGCTGGCTGCCATTTCAGATTGTCATTCAAACTAGCCACGGCCGCGAGATTCGTGTATGCCCGCGCTAGGGCAACCGCCGCTGCCCGGTCGCTAGGCGATAGCCCCGCAGCCCCATTCACTGCATCGTCTAGCATCATCGCCCCATTGATTTCCGCAATACCTGCGCGCTCTGGACTGGTGCCGTTTGTCTCGATTTGGACGGCGCGCGACGCCAAGCTGTATGCGTCACACAGCTTTCTGTGCGCTGCAGTGGATTCTTCCGGCGTGTACCTAGCCGTCGTCGCGGGGGCCTCGCCCGGGCTCCCTGTCGAGCGCATCAGTGCCACGGCGAGGGCTGCAGCGCCCAACAGAGTTGCAATCGCTGCGAAGGCGGTTGCCGGCCAGGTGCGCGCACGCGGTGCTGGCTGTCTAGGGTGACTCGATATCCACGGCCCACTGGGTGGATCGTCAGTCGGTCCCATTCCCGAGTTGGGAGCAGCGTTCATCACCGTCGCCCTCCTCAGACTCAGGATGTCGTTGTACCCGCCCCCGGCCGCAACGCCCGCATTTCGCCGGCATTGCTCTCGTCCAAGCTGGTAAAACCGTTGGCCGCGTGATGAGCCTTGGCGCCGACATCGGTCAGCGTCTGCTGGTGCCCCTGCAGGGTCTGCACCTGCCGCGTATGCGCGGCGGTGATCGCCGAATGGAACGAATCGGCCGCGGCGAAGTCACCGAACATCCCCGACCCCAGTGGTCCCTGCGCGAGTTGGTCAGCTCCCTCTTGCGCGTGTCCGCCGGCACGATGCGAATCGTTACCTCCGGAGTGCAATAGCGCTGTGTCGACGAACATCGCCACCCCCTCTCTCGATTGCCCGCGGCAAGAAGCGATGCATAGCCATTCGCATGGCACGCCACTACTGACCAGGCTAAATAGGTCGGCGACAGTGGTCAATTCACGGCGTAACCCCACAGCGACCTTGCAGCGCGTTCGGCGCGGCCGGTGGGATCTTCACCGGCGAACCGCCCTGCTGGGCATCCCGTTTTGCCGGCGCTGTCCGTATCCCCATCTCAGCAATCCCAAGCGGTGACCCTCAGGCGGTCTTGGCCTTTCCGAGTGAGCTTCGGGAAAGACGCTGGTAGTCCGCCGGAGGCCGCCGAAGGGCGTGTCCGGATCTATAACAGCAATTCCTGCCGCGGCCAATCTCGAGCCTGGTTATCGTCAATTGTCATTGCTGTTCATAGGGGGTTGGTCATTGCGGCGTACGTGTGGGGCGCGATTTTTGCGGCTAGTCGCGGGTAGCCGGTTGCCGTCATGCTGAGCGTGGGTTCGGTCTTTGCCGGGTACCGCATTGAACGGGTGTTGGGTGCCGGGGGGATGGGAACCGTCTATCTGGCGCGTAATCCGGACTTGCCCCGCAGCGAAGCCTTGAAGGTGCTCGCGGCGGAGTTGTCGCGCGATCCCGATTTCCGGACGCGGTTTATCCGAGAGGCCGATGTCGCCGCAGCGCTGGATCATCCCAACATCGTTTCGATTCATCAGCGTGGTCAGTGGGAGGGCCAGCTGTGGATCGCAATGCAGTACGTAGACGGTGTTAATGCTGAAGACGCGCTGCGAGCCGCGCCCATGCCCGCAGCGCAGGCGGTATACGTAGTCGGCGAGATCGCCAAGGCAGTCGATTATGCACACCAACGTGGCGTTGTGCACCGCGATATCAAGCCGGCAAATTTTTTGTTGTCAGGGCAAGCTGGGGCCGATCAGCGAGTGCTCCTAGGAGATTTCGGAATCGCCCGTGCGCTTGATGATGCCGGTCTGACTGCAACCGGTTCGGTCTTGGCCACCTTGTCCTATGCGGCGCCGGAGGTTCTTGCCGGGCAGTCTTTCGATGGCCGAGCCGATCTGTACTCCTTGGGTTGCACACTGTTTCGACTTCTCACGGGCGAAGTGCCGTTTGCGGCCGGAGGTGGTGCCGTGGCGGTGATCGCAGCACATTTGCATTGGCCACCCCCAAAGATCACCGATAGGCTCCCCGGGCTGTCGACGGCTATGGACGGCGTGATCGCCACAGCCATGGCCAAGGACCCGGCGCACCGGTTCACCTCAGCGCGCGAGCTCGCTCATGCCGCCACTGCGGCCCTGGAGGGACGCGTCACCGCGGGGCGCACTCCGCCGCGCCTTGAACCATCTGGTATTTCCTCTGGCACCCCACCTGACTCGCGGTGGTGGCAGCAGCATCCGAGCGGCCCGCCGACCGAACTCGCCTCACCTCCCGTCAACGGCCAGCCAAACTTCGCGCCGGCAGGACCGAAGTCCCGCCGACGAATATCGGCTACAGTCGCGGCCCTAATATTGGCCGTAGGCGGTGCACTCACCGCGGCAATCATGACCTCGCACCAAAGGCCGCCCGGCAAATCGATCATCGATACAACCCTTGCTCCTCCAACGACTGTGACCTCACCGACGCCATCTCCACCGCCCATGGTTAAGCCAGCGGACTTGCCCCGGCTGTTACCACCCCTGGATGATGTAAAAAACTTCGTCGGTATCCAGAACTTGTTACCCGAACCGCCCACATTCCAGCCCAGCCAAACTTCTGGCGACGTAGACCCCGAGGAGTGCCGCCCGATTCTCGGGGGCGGGGCTCACAATTCATACGACATGCGGGACGTCACTGGCTACTACTCATTGGTCATCAACGAGCCCCGCGACGGACCCCCCCTCCAGATGGTGGGCGAAGTAGTCCTAGCCTTTCGCGACCCCGCAGCAGCCCAGCAACAGCTCGCGAATTCATTGTCGATCTGGCGCCGGTGTGGGGGCTCGACCATGACCGTGTTCGGGCATGCCCCCGGGTCTAAGCCCGTTAAGACGGCTATGGGCGTCCCCGACATCGTCGAGAACGGGATTACCACCCTGGTGGCGACGGCGCAGGGGCCTTTGCTTCGAGCGCGCCTTGACCGCGCGATAGCCGCCAAGAACAACGTGCTGATTGATGTCAACGTCGGACTCATAAACACCGACAGGGGCCAGCAAGCTGTGCTCGACGTCACCGACTACAGCCTGAGCAAAATTCCGGGTTAACCACCGCACCTATGTCTCGGTGTCCGAGGCAACCAATAGCAGACGGCGATGGATGCGCGGTGCAGCTCCTCGATTCGGAGAAGAGTGTGCACCCTTACAGCGCGCTAGCACCGTCAGCGAGGCCGTCGCCGTCGGAATCGCTCAGCCGGACATTCCACTTGCCGTCGCCATCGGTGTCGACGTATCCGGTGACGCCGCCCTCATCGGCGCACAACACCCTGTCGGCCACTCCGTCGCCGTCAATATCGAAGAGCTGATCGTCAGCGCGGCCGTGGCCGTCGAAATCGACCAGCGGTCCGCCGGTGTGCTCGACGCCATCAAGCCCGAACCAACGGAGCTGCCGCCCCTGGTCCGTAGGTATCCCCCATGTCCCGGACCCGTCGTCGGTGAAGTAGGCCTCGGGAGTGCCGTCGTTGTCGAGGTCGAGCACCGCGTGATCGGCGATGCCGTCACCGTCAAAGTCCGCGAGCGTGTCGTCGTGCAATCCATCACCGTCGAAATCCAGCCCGAAAGCATCGAGCCGGCCGTCGCCATCCAGGTCAAGGTCGAGGTCCCGGTGCCACATATCCGCCGTGCCGTCGTCGCCAGCCATGCAGTAGTCCACGAAAGATGGGACGCGAGACCGCCGCTACGGGTTCCCCCGCGATTGCCACCAACTCAGCAGTTCCGCGGTCGCCTCATCGGCCGTCAACGGCCCGCGCTCCAACCGCAGCTCTTTCAGGAAGCGCCACGCCTCCCCGACTTGCGGGCCCGCCGGGATGTCCAGCAGCTTCATGATCTGGTTGCCATCCAGGTCAGGACGCACCCGGGCCAGATCCTCTTGCGCGGCCAGCTCACCGATCCGCGCTTCCAGCCGGTCATAGCTGGCCCGCAGCCGGGCGGCCCGGCGCTTGTTGCGGGTGGTGCAGTCGGCGCGCACCAGCTTGTGCAGCCGCGGCAGCAGCGGCCCGGCATCCGTGACGTAGCGGCGCACCGCGGAATCGGTCCACTTCCCCTCGCCGTACCCGTGGAACCGCAGATGCAGATACACCAGCTGGGAGATGTCGTCGACCATCTGCTTGGAATACTTCAACGCCCGCAACCGCTTTCGGGCCATCTTGGCGCCGACCACTTCGTGGTGGTGGAAACTCACGCCGCCGTTGTCTTCGTGCCGCCTGGTGGCCGGCTTGCCGATGTCATGCAGCAGCGCCGCCCAACGCAGCACCAGATCCGGTCCGCCATCCTCCAGGGCGATCGCCTGCCGCAGCACCGTCAGCGAATGCTGGTAGACGTCCTTGTGCTGGTGGTGTTCGTCGATGGCCATCTGCATCCCGCCGACCTCGGGCAGCACCACCTCACCCATGCCGGTCTGCACCAGCAGGTCGATGCCGGAGACCGGGTCGTCGCCGAGAAGCAACTTGTCCAGCTCGGCGGCCACCCGCTCGGCGCTGATCCGGGCCAGCTCGGGGGCCATCTCCTCGATCGCCTCGCGCACCCGCGGGGCGACGGCGAAACCGAGCTGCGAAACGAATCGCGCCGCGCGCAGCATCCGCAGCGGGTCGTCGCCGAACGACACCGACGGAGCCGCCGGGGTGTCGAGCACCCGTTCGCGCAGCGCCGCCAAACCGCCGAGGGGATCAAGGAATTCACCCGGCCCGTCCGGCGTGATGCGCACGGCCATCGCGTTGGCCGTGAAATCGCGGCGCACCAAGTCGTCTTCGAGCCGTTCGCCGTACTGCACCGCGGGTTTCCGCGAGACCCGGTCGTAGGCGTCGGCGCGGAACGTGGTGATTTCCAACCGGTGCTCGCCCTTGCCGACACCGATGGTGCCGAAGTCGATGCCGGTGTCCCACAAGTTATCCGCCCATCGCCGCAGGATTTCTTGAACCTGCTCGGGGCGGGCGTCGGTGGTGAAGTCCAAGTCGGGACTGAGCCTGCCCAGCACGGCATCTCGCACCGAGCCGCCGACGAGGTACAACTCGTGGCCCGCGGCGCCGAACGCCGAGCCCAGCTCGCGCAACATGGGCGCGTGTTGATTCAGGGCAACCGCGGCGGCGGCAAGCAGCTCGACATCGGCTTCGGACACGTTCGATCAGCGTAGTCGGCCGGGGGCCGAAAGCCCGTGTGAGGAGCCTCGCACGCACCCAAGGTGAATTGACCCGCCCAAGCCCGCTAGTAGCGTCACGCGCTACGGGAAGGATCCGAAGGCAACAGCATGTCGAGCTCTGAGCGAGTGAACTTCTTCGACGCCCGCGCTTGGCGCACGGCCACGTGGTCGGCGCCCTTTGTCGTTCAACTGATACTGGCGACGCTGCTTGTCGTGATGTGGCTACTGGGTAAGTGGCCGTTCGACACGCGTAGTGCGTACTCCGGCGAGCGCGCTTGGATGCTGACCTCCACCGTCCTGACGACTTTGGTGTCGCTGCTTATCGGCGCCAAGTTCCTGAGGTCGACGTCACCACGTAATCGGGGTGTTGGCATCAGCATTTTGAGCTGTTCGGCCGTCGTGCTCGCGGGCGGAACGGCTTTCGCTTATCTGGTGCTGCGCTGACGGTCACCGATGCCAGACCAACCTCTAGTCAATCGTTATGGGCCGCTGACTTTCGCAGTGGCCATAGTCCACATCTTCGTGGTGGATTTCGTTACCTGGCTCTTTGTTTTGCCGATGTGGCCCTTCGTATTTGTCGTTCTCCCGGTAACGCTGGCATACGTCGGCATCAGCGCCCTCATCGCGCGGGCAGCGGGCAGATGTGGTCAGATCGGCCGCGGAATGATGATTGGCAGCCTGTCCGGGCCGCTCTCCCTCGTGATCTTCATTCCCGCTTTTGTTATCGCCGCAGCAATCGGCCCGATCTGACCAGACGCACTCGCTCCTGAGCCATCGCGCGCCCCGCTAGCGGCGAGTATGTCCTGGGAGACTATGCCGTGCCAGCTACTATCGCTTGGGTGTCGGACGGCGAACAAGGCAAGCCACGTAGGCGCCGGGGGCGGCGGCGCGGTCGTGGCGCTGCGAGTTCGAGCGAGAACCAGACGAACGGCCAAACCCCCGCCGACTCGACGCCGACCAAATCGCGCCGATCCCGTTCGCCTCGCCGCTCGCCGGACCGGCTGCGGACCGTGCACGAAACCTCCGCCGGAGGACTGGTCATCGACGGTCTCGACGGGCCGCGCGATTCTCAGGTCGCGGCGCTCATCGGTCGCATCGATCGCCGGGGGCGAATGCTGTGGTCACTACCCAAGGGACACATCGAACTCGGTGAGACTGCCGAGCAGACCGCTATAAGAGAAGTCGCCGAAGAGACCGGCATCCGCGGCAGCGTGCTTGCGGCGCTCGGACGCATCGACTACTGGTTCGTCACCGACGGCCGCCGGGTCCACAAGACCGTGCACCACTATTTGATGCGCTTTTCCGGCGGCGAGTTGTCCGACGAGGACCTCGAAGTGGCCGAGGTGGCCTGGGTGCCGATGCACGAGCTGCCGTCAAAGCTGGCCTACGCCGACGAACGTCGGCTGGCCCGAGTGGCCCATGAGCTGATCGACAAGCTGCAAAACCACGGCCCCGCCGCCCTGCCCCCGCTGCCACCCACCTCCCCCCGGCGTCGCCCGCAGACGCACTCGCGCACCCGGCATGCCGACAAGCCGGCGACCAGCCGAAAGAACGGCCACGGGCCAGGGCCGTGACGACGCCCCGACTCTGCTTGTTACGCCTCGCGGCAGTGATCGGCATCGTGGCCGGGTTCGCGATGCTCACCGCGCCCGTCATGCCGCGCGCGGCCGCGGGCGAGCCCGGCGTGACACCATTCGTCCGCGTCCGCATCGACCAAGTCACCCCGGATGTGGTCACCACGTCCAGCCAACCCGTCGTCACCGTCAGCGGCATGGTGACCAACATCGGCGACCGCCCCGTCCGCGACGTCATGGTCCGCCTCGAACACGCCGGGGCGATCACCGCGTCCACGGGATTGCGGACCACCCTGGACGGCGAGACCGACGGGTATCAGCCGGCCGCCGATTTCCTGACGGTCGCCCCCGAACTGCAACGCGGGCAAGAAGCCGGCTTCACCCTGTCGGCGCCGCTGCGCTCGTTGACCAAGCAGTCCCTGGGGATCGAGAAGCCCGGCATCTACCCGGTCCTGGTCAACGTGAACGGCACACCCGATTACGGTGCCCCCGCCAGGCTCGACAACGCGCGCTTCCTGTTACCGGTGGTCGGTGTGCCCCCCGACCAGGGCGGTGATCTGGGCTCCGCCGTCGCGCCCGACACCTCCAAACCCGTGTGGATCACCATGTTGTGGCCGTTGGCCGATCGGCCCCGGCTGGCCCCGGGCGTGCCCGGCGGCACCATTCCGGTGCGCCTGGTCGACGACGACCTGGCCACCTCCCTGGCCAGCGGGGGACGGCTGGACATCCTGCTGTCCGCGGCCGAGGTCGCCACCAGCCACGACGTCGACCCCGACGGCGCGGTCGGCCGGGCGTTGTGTTTGGCCGTCGACCCCGACCTGCTAGTCACCGTCAACGCGATGACCGCCGGCTATGTGGTGACCGATCCGCCCGAGGGCCCCGGTCAGCTTCCGGGCACCCTGACCCACCCGGGGGCGGGACAGGCCGCGGCGGCCGAATGGCTCAACCGGCTGCGTGCCCTGGCCCGCCGCACCTGTGTCGCGCCGCTCCCCTACGCGCAGGCCGACCTGGACGCTTTGCAACGCGTCAACGATCGCGGGCTGAGCGCCGCCGCGACCACCGACGTCAACGGCATCGTCGACCGCATCCTGGACGTGCCGTCCGTGCGGGGCGCCACCCTGGTGCCCGACGGCCCGCTGACCAACCGCGCGGTCAACCTGCTCGGCGCCAACGAAACCACCGTCGCCGTTGCCGCCGCCGACCTGTCCGCCTCGGATGCGCAGGGAGCTTCCGATGCCACCGTCGACACCGCACCGCGGCGGCTGTCCCCGCAAGTGGTGGTCGCGCCGTTCGACCCGGCGGTGGGCGCGGCGCTGGCCGGGGCGGGAAGCTCACCCGCCGTCCCCACGTACCTGGACTCATCGCTGACGGTCCGGCTCGCGCATGACTCGGTGACCGCACGCCGCCAGGACGCATTGGGCTCGATGTTCTGGCACGCCTTGCGCCACGACGACGCGCCCCGCACCCAGATCCTGGTCCCGCCGGCGACGTGGAATCTGCAGGCCGACGACGCCCACGTGATCTTGACCGCGCTCACCACCACCATCCGGTCCGGTCTCGCGGTACCGCGACCGCTGCCGGCGGTGGTCGCCGAGGCCTCGGCCCGCACCGAGCAGTCCGAGCCGGCCGGGGCCTACACCTCCGTGCGCGGCCGATTCGGCGACGACGTGACCGCTGCGGTGGCCGGCCAGGTCGGCCGGCTCTGGGGCCTGACGTCGGCGCTGAGCACTGACGAGCGCACCGGGCTGACCGGCATCCAGTACACCGCGCCGCTACGTGAAGACATGCTGCGCGCGCTGAGCCAATCCGAACCGCCCGACACCCGCAACGGAATGGCCCAGCAGCGGATGGCCGTCGTCGGCAAGACGATCAACGACCTGTTCGGCGCGGTCACGATCGTCAACCCGGGCGGCTCCTACACCCTGGCCACCGAGCACAGCCCCCTACCGCTGGCGCTGCACAACGGCCTGGCCGTCCCCATCCGGGTGCGGCTGCAGGTCGACGCACCACCGGGGATGAGGGTCACCGACGTCGGCCAGATCGAATTGCCGCCCGGATACCTACCGCTGCGGGTGCCGATCGAAGTGAACTTCACCCAGCGGGTCGCCATCGACGTGACGCTGCGGACCCCGGAGGGCATGCGCCTGGGTGAGCCGGTTCGCCTGTCGGTGCATTCCAACGCCTACGGCAAGGTGCTGTTCGCCATCACCATGACCGCTGCCGCCGTGCTGGTGTTGCTGGCCGGACGGCGCCTGTGGCACCGCTTCCGCGGCCAGCCCGACCGCGCCGACCTGGACCGGCCGGACCCGCCCGGAGCCAGGTCCGCGGGCATGGACGACCAGACCGGCGATCGGGTCGAGCAAGAGCATCGAGTATGAAACCCGCCCACCGGCAGGCCGCTCCGCAACAGCCCCGCCCGGCACAGCCGCCGCGGCGCCCCCGAAGCCCGGGCTCGCCGCCCACCGGTCCCCTGCCGCCCGTCCCAGCGGGCATCGATCGCCGGCGACCCGAACTGTCCGACGCCGCGCTGGTGTCGCGGTCGTGGGCGATGGCATTCGCCACGCTGGTCAGCCGGCTGACCGGCTTCGCCCGGGTCGTGCTGCTGGCGGCCATCCTGGGCGCCGCGCTGTCCAGCGCGTTCTCGGTGGCCAACCAGCTGCCGAACCTGGTGGCGGCGCTGGTGCTCGAGGCGACCTTCACCGCCATTTTCGTACCGGTGCTGGCCCGCGCCGAACAGAGCGACTCCGACGGCGGCGCCGCGTTCGTGCGGCGTCTGGTCACGTTGACGACCGCGCTGCTGGTTTTGGCGACCGCGCTGTCGGTGCTCGCCGCCCCGCTGCTGGTGCGGCTGATGCTCGGCCGCGCCCCCCAGGTCAACGAGCCACTGACCACCGCGTTCGCCTACCTGCTGCTCCCCCAGGTGCTCGCCTACGGCCTGACCTCGGTGTTCATGGCGATCCTCAACACCCGCAACGTGTTCGGGCCGACGGCGTGGGCCCCGGTGGTCAACAACGTCGTCGCCCTCGCGACCCTGGCGGTCTACGCCGTCGTCCCGGGCGAGCTGTCGGTAGACCCAGTTCGGATGGGCAACACCAAGCTGTTGGTCCTCGGCATCGGCACCACGCTGGGCGTCTTCGCGCAGACCGCGGTGCTGCTCGTGGCGCTGCGGCGCCAGCGGGTCGACCTGCGCCCCCTATGGGGAATCGACGAGCGCCTCAAGCGATTCGGCACGATGGCCGCCGCGATGGTGCTCTACGTGCTGATCAGCCAGCTCGGCCTGGTGGTCGGCAACCAGATCGCCAGCACTGCGGCCGCCTCCGGGCCCGCGATCTACAATTACACCTGGCTGGTCCTGATGCTGCCGTTCGGCATGATCGGCGTGACCGTGCTGACCGTGGTGATGCCACGGCTGAGCCGCAACGCCGCCGCCGACGACACTAAGGCCGTGCTCGCCGACCTGTCGCTGGCCACGCGCCTGACACTGATCACGCTGATCCCGATCGTCGCGTTCATGACCGTCGGCGGTCCGGCCATCGGCAGCGCGCTGTTCGCCTACGGCCACTTCGGCGGAGTCGACGCCGGATACCTGGGCGCCGCGATCGCCCTGTCGGCGTTCACGCTGATCCCCTACGGGCTGGTGCTGCTCCAGCTGCGCGTCTTCTACGCGCGCGAACAGCCCTGGACGCCGATCGTCATCATCCTCGTCATCACTGCCGTCAAGATCGTCGGATCCGTGCTGGCGCCGCACCTCACCGACGACCCCAGGCTGGTAGCCGGTTATCTGGGGCTGGCAAACGGCATCGGGTTTCTGGCCGGCGCGGTGATCGGTTACCTCTTGCTGCGGCGCACCCTGCTGCCGACGGGCGGCTACCTGATCGGCAGGGGTGAGCTGCGGACCATCCTGGTCACGATCACCGCCTCGATGCTGGCCGGTCTGGTGGCCCATGTGGCCGACCGGCTGGCGGGACTGGACCAACTGACCGCGCACGGCGGCGGTGCCGGTTCCTTGCTGCGCCTGCTCATCCTGGCCGTCATCATGCTGCCGATCATGGCGACGGTGATGCTCCGCGCGCGTGTCCCGGAGGCGCAGGCCGCGCTGGACGCCGTCAGACGCCGCTTCGGGGGCCATGCGGTGCTGTCCCGCAAACCGATGACACCGGACGGATCGTCTGGCCGGTCCCCGGTCACGTACCCTGAGCAGAGGAATTCGTCCCCGCCTGGGGTAAATGCGGTCCAGGAGCCGATCCGGCGCAGACCTCCGGAGCGGGCAATCCCAGCCCGGATAGCGAAAGGACCGGAGGTGACCGACCGCCCTGTCGAGAGTGCCGCATCGGGTGCCGAGCTGCCACGACCGGTTGCCGACGACTTCCAACCAGACATCCCAGCCGACCGCCCGTCCGAGCCGTCGGCGTCACGGCCGTCCGACCAGCGCAACGGCGACGTTGCGCCCGAGTCGCGCGGCGGTCCGCCCCCGTTTGACGCGCCCCGCGACCGCGGTGGGGACGCCGCAGCAGACGACGTCCATTTGGTTCCCGGCGCTCGCATCGCCGGCGGCCGGTATCGCCTGCTGGTCTTCCACGGCGGCGCGCCGCCCCTGCAGTTCTGGCAGGCGCTCGACACCGCGCTGGACCGGCAGGTGGCGCTGACCTTCGTCGACCCCGACGGGGCGTTGCCCGACGAGGTGCTGCAGGAGATCCTGTCCCGCACCCTGCGGCTCAGCCGCATCGACAAGCCCGGCATCGCCCGAGTGCTCGACGTGGTCCACACCGGCCATGGCGGCCTGGTCGTCTCGGAGTGGGTGCGGGGCGGTTCGCTGCAGGAGGTGGCCGACACGGCGCCGTCGCCCGTCGGCGCCGTCCGGGCCATGCAGTCGTTGGCGGCGGCCGCGGACGCGGCGCACCGCGCCGGGGTCGCGTTGTCGATCGACCACCCCAGCCGGGTGCGCGTGAGCATCGAGGGCGACGTCGTGCTGGCGTACCCGGCGACCATGCCCGAGGCCAACCCGCAGGGCGACATCCGCGGGATCGGCGCAGCGCTTTATGCCCTGCTGGTCAATCGGTGGCCGCTCGCGGAGTCCAGCGTGCGCAGCGGGCTCGCCCCCGCCGAGCGCGATTCGACGGGCCAGCCGGTGGAGCCGATGGTCATCGACCGCGGCATCCCCTTCCAGATTTCGGCCGTAGCGGTCCGCGCGGTTCAGGAGGATGGCGGGATACGCAGCGCGTCAACGCTTTTGAACCTGCTGCAACAAGCGACTGCGGTGGCCGACCGGACCGAGGTGCTGGGTCCGATCGACGATTCGCCGGCGCCCGCCACCGCGCGTGCCTCCGCGGGTCAGGACGACGCGACCCTGGCGCGGCGGCGCCGCAACGTGTTGATCGGCGTGGGCGCGGGCGTTGTCGTCATCGTGGTGGCGTTGTTGGTCCTGGCGTCGGTGGTGAGCAGGATCTTCGGCAACGTCGGCGGTGGCCTCAACAAGGACGAGCTCGGGCTGAACGGCCCCTCCTCCAGCTCGTCGTCGGCCCCCAGTTCCGCGGCCGCCGGCAGCGTCGTCAAGCCGACCAAAGCGACGGTCTACTCCCCCGACGGCGATGCCGACAACGCGGGCACGGCCGGGCAGGCGATCGACGGTGATCCCTCGACCGCCTGGGCGACCGAGGTCTACACCGACGCGGTCCCGTTTCCCAGCTTCAAGCAGGGTGAGGGCCTGATGCTGCAGCTGCCCAGCGCCACCGTCGTCGGGCAGGTCACGATCGACACGCCGAGCAGCGGGACCAAGGTCGAGATTCGCTCGTCGGCCACGGCCTCCCCGGCGTCGCTCAACGACACCACCGTCCTGGCGCCCGCCTTCACGCTCAAGCCGGGTCACAACGTCATCCCGGTCCGGGCGGGTTCGCCGACGTCGAATCTGCTGGTGTGGATCTCCACGCTGGGAACCACGAACGGCAAGAGCCAGGCCGGCTTCTTCGAGATCACGGTCCAGGCCGCTTCCTGATCGCGCTCACAGCACCCCCGCCGTAGTGAAGTGCTGCCCCGCTGCCGATTGGTTACTGTCCGGCCGTGGGCTCCCGGGGCGACATCCAGCGCGACCGCAGTGATGCCGAGCTGCTGGCAGCCCACGTCGCCGGCGACCGGCACGCCTTCGGCGAGTTGTTCCTGCGCCACCAGCGACAGCTGCACCGCCTGGCCCGGCTCACCACGCGCACTGCCGAGGATGCCGAGGACGCGCTGCAAGACGCCATGCTCTCGGCGCACCGCGGCGCCGGCGCGTTTCGGCATGACGCCGCGGTCGGCAGCTGGCTGCACCGCATCGTCGTCAACGCCTGCCTGGACCGGCTGCGGCGCACCAAGGCCCACCCGACCGTCCCGCTCGAAGACGTCTACCCGGTGGCCGATCGCACGGCCCAGGTCGAGACCGCGATGGTGGTGCAGCGCGCTCTGATGCGGCTTCCCGTCGAGCAACGGGCCGCGGTCGTCGCCGTCGACATGCAGGGGTACTCGGTGGCCGACACCGCCGCCTTGCTGGGCGTCGCCGAGGGCACCGTCAAGAGCCGGTGCGCCCGGGCGCGGATGCGCCTCGCCGAACTTCTCGGCTACCTCAAAGCCGCGCCCGACCTGGGCCCACCCATGGCCGTCAGGCAGCGCATGACGGACACTGGGGCGGATGAATGACGCCGACGACGAAGCCGACGAGTCGCCCCTGACGGTCGAGCTTCTCGCCGACCTGCAGGCCGGCCTCCTGGACGACGAATCAGCGGCCCGCGTGCGGCGACGGGTCCGCGATGACCCGCAGGCCGAGCAGGTTCTGCGCGCCCTCAACCGGGCACGCTGCGACGTCGCCACGCTGGGAGCCGACCCGGCGCCCGACGTCCCGCCCGAGGTCACGGCCCGGATCTCGGCAGCGCTAGCGTCGGCTGAGACAGACCCGCCGGTCGCGCACTCGGCTCGGCCCCGGATCCGGCCCGCGCGGGTGGTCGCCGTGGTGGCGGGCGTCGGCGCGCTGCTCGCGGCGGTCGGCGTGGGTACCGCGGCTCTGATCACCGCACCGGAGCCAGCCCCCAGCACCCCGGTCACCGCCGAGCACATCACGGTGTCGACCCCGCCGATGGTTGTGCCGCTGTCGCAGGACGAAATACTCGGCCTGCTCAACCAGAGCCCGGATTACGGCCCCCTCGGTGACCCGGCACGGCGCGCTTCGTGCCTCACCGGCCTCGGCTATCCGGCGTCCACGCAGGTGCTGGGCGCGCGCCCGGTCCAGATCAACGCCCGCCCCGGCGTCGTGCTGGTCGTGGCGGGCGACACTCCCCATAGCCTGGCGGTCTACGCGGTCGCGCTGAACTGCAGCGCCGCCGACACCGGCTTGTTGGCCAACACCGAAATCCCCCGCCCTTAGTGCGGCACCGGGAACAGCCGTGCCTACGCTGGCGTTTGTAGGAATCCAGGGACGATCGCTTGAAAGGGTTCTATGACCGCCGACACTGTGCACGACGTGATCATCATCGGTTCGGGTCCTGCTGGGTACACCGCGGCGTTGTACACGGCGCGGGCGCAGTTGGCGCCGGTGGTGTTCGAAGGGACGTCGTTTGGTGGCGCGTTGATGACCACCACCGAGGTGGAGAATTTCCCGGGTTTCCGTGACGGCATCACCGGTCCCGAGTTGATGGACCAGATGCGTGAACAGGCCCTCCGTTTCGGGGCCGATCTGCGGATGGAAGACGTCGAATCGGTTTCGCTGGACGGCCCGGTCAAATCGGTGACGACCGCCGAGGGCGAGACCGTTCGCGCCCGCGCCGTCATCTTGGCCATGGGCGCGGCGGCGCGGTATCTGGGGGTGCCCGGTGAACAAGAGCTGCTGGGCCGCGGGGTGAGTTCGTGCGCGACCTGTGACGGGTTCTTCTTCCGAGACCAAGACATCGCGGTCATCGGCGGCGGGGACTCGGCGATGGAGGAGGCCACGTTCTTGACCCGGTTCGCGCGCAGCGTCACCCTGGTGCACCGCCGCGACGAATTCCGCGCCTCGCGCATCATGCTCGAACGCGCCCGGGCCAACGACAAGATCACCTTCGCGACCAACAAGGCCGTCCTGGGCGTCGAAGGCGACCAGACGGTGACGGGTTTGCGGGTGCGCGACACCCTCACCGGAGAGGAATCCACTCTGCCCGTGACGGGTGTGTTCGTGGCGATCGGTCACGACCCGCGCTCGGAGTTGGTGCGCGACGTTCTCGACACCGACCCCGAGGGCTACGTGCTGGTTCAGGGCCACACCACGGCCACCTCGATCGAGGGGGTGTTCGCCGCCGGGGACCTGGTGGATCGCACCTACCGCCAGGCGATCACCGCCGCCGGCAGCGGCTGCTCAGCGGCCATCGATGCCGAACGCTGGCTGGCCGACCATGTCGAATCGAGCACTGCAGCTCAAAGCGACGCAACCGAATTTCCTGGCAGTACCGAGATGATTGGAGCACCTCAATGACCGCCGAAAAAGCCGGGGCCACAATCGAAGTCTCAGACGCATCGTTCTCCACGGAGGTGTTGTCCAGCAATAAGCCTGTGCTGGTTGATTTTTGGGCGACGTGGTGCGGGCCGTGCAAGATGGTCGCGCCGGTGCTCGAGGAAATCGCGAGCGAGCGCGGCGAGCAGCTCACCATCGCCAAGCTCGATGTGGATGCCAATCCGGAGACCGCGCGCGACTTCCAAGTCGTCTCCATCCCCACCATGATTCTGTTCAAAGACGGCCAGCCGGTGAAGCGGATTGTCGGCGCCAAAGGCAAGGCAGCGCTGCTGCGGGAGCTCTCGGACGCGGTTCCCAACCTCAGCTGATCGCGATTTAAGTTCGCCGCACCACGCCCCGGCGTTCAGCCTGGGGTTTTCCCGAATATGCGAAGCATCTGCGACAATTGCTGTTAGCTGTTGCTCAGATGCGAGCCTGTCAGTGTGTCCCGGAGGGCCTTTGGTATGTCGAGTCCGCGCCGTGAAGACGGCGATGCGCTGCGCTGTGGTGACCGCAGTGCGGCTGTGACCGAGATCCGGGCTACGTTGGCAGCGCTAGGGCTGCTGGACGGCACCGAAGATGATCTCACCACCGGCCGGCACGTGCCCCCCGAGCTCTTCGATATCGAACTCGACCAGGCGGTACGCGCTTTCCAGCAGCACCGCGGCCTGCTGGTGGACGGCATCGTCGGCGAGGCCACCTATCGGGCGCTGAAAGAGGCGTCCTACCGGCTCGGCGCGCGCACCCTGTATCACCAATTCGGTGCCCCGCTCTACGGTGACGACGTCGCCACCCTGCAGGCGCGCCTCCAGGACCTCGGTTTCTACACCGGCCTGGTCGATGGCCACTTCGGGTTGCAGACGCACAACGCGTTGATGTCTTACCAGCGTGAGTACGGGCTCGCCGCCGACGGCATCTGTGGTCCAGAAACATTGCGCTCCTTGTACTTTCTGAGTTCCCGCGTCACGGGCGGTTCACCGCACGCGATTCGCGAGGAGGAGCTGGTCCGGCGATCAGGACCCAAGCTGTCGGGCAAGCGGATCATCATCGATCCGGGTCGCGGCGGCACAGATCACGGCGAGCTGATGCAGGGTCCGTCGGGACCGGTCAGCGAAGCGGATGTGTTGTGGGACTTGGCAAGCCGACTTGAGGGGCGGATGACCGCCATCGGTATGGAAACCTTCTTGTCACGGCCGGTCAACCGCAGTCCGTCCGACGCCGAACGCGCCGCCACGGCCAACAACGTCGGCGCGGACCTGATGATCAGCTTGCGCTGCGAAAACCAGCCCAGCCCGGCAGCCAACGGCGTGGCTTCCTTTCATTTCGGAAACTCGCACGGCTCGGTATCCACGATCGGGCGCAATCTAGCGGACTTCATTCAACGAGAAGTGGTGGCCCGCACCGGGTTACGGGATTGCCGAACCCATGGCCGGACGTGGGATCTGCTGCGCCTGACCCGGATGCCCACGGTGCAGGTGGACGTCGGCTACATCACCAATCCACAGGATCGCGCCATGCTGATCTCGACGCAGACCCGTGACGCCATCGCCGAAGGTATTCTCGCCGCGGTCAAACGGCTCTACCTCCTGGGCAAGAATGACCGGCCCACTGGCACATTCACCTTCGCCGAACTGCTGGCCCACGAACTGTCCGTGGAACGCGCCAGCCGGCTCGGCGGCTCCTAGCCGATTTCGGCGCCCTGCAACGCATTTCCTGACGCAGACCCGGCTCCCACCGGCTCTTGCAGTTGTGCGGCTTCCAGCAGGCGCTCCAAGGCCGCCTCGACTTCGGCCTTCCACCCGAGGCCCTTGTCCAGCTCGAGCCGCAGCCGCGGAAAGTAAGTGTGCGGCGCCACCACTACGAAACCCGCGTCCTGCAGAAACTCCGCGTCGATGACGCAGTGGTCCACCGAGCAGTCACCGACGGCCTCCAGCACCGGCCGCACATCAGGGGCCGCCGCCAGCGGGTCCTGCAGCTCCGACGCCGCCGGCGTGCGGCCGAAGGCTTCCAGCGCCCGCACTCCGCGCCGAACCAGTTCGTCGATCACCCGGGCAAGCAGCCCGTGCAGCACATCGTCGGCGGCCTGCCCCGGCTCGATGCCCATCGAAGTCAGCAGCACAGCGTCCGCGGAGACCGGCGCGGTGGGAAACCGCTGCGCCCGCGGCACCGCCCGCGGCGGCGCGTAGAAGACGTAGCCCAGGCACGGCGGTTCGCTTTGGCTTCGGTCGTCGACGGCCGCCGTCGCGACCTGACCGCACGACCCCCACTCCAGCATGACCATCGACAGCCAGGCTTCCTTCTCGAACTCCGGATCGGCGAGGTGGTCCTGATTACCGAGGGTCGCCGGGTCGACCTCCCAGTACACGCAGCGGCGCGCGTGCTTGGGAAGCTGTTCGAAGGCCTCGAGGCGCAGCGGGGTGATTCGAGCGGACACTAGCCTCCTGGCTCCTGTGCGGTACTGCAGCCAATGGCACCGGCAACCCCTCCAGGATAAGAGAGGAGGTCGCAATCCGGCCAGCTTTGTCGTCGAGGCGCCGATCACGGCGCCGGAACGCTCAACGCGTTACCGCCCAGACCGGTTCGTTACCGAAAATCGTTGAAACTCATGTGCTTTCGTAACTCGGCGGGGCCGTCGGGCCGGGCGTTGCCCATCCGTAACCGCCCCGGTGTCACAGTGACGTAATTACAGGGTATGGCGGGTCAGGCCTTGGCGGTGGTCATCATGTCGATGATTCGCTGCAAATCGTCCACGGAGCCGAATTCCACGACGATCTTCCCCTTGCGCTTGCCCAGGCTGACCGTCACTCGGGTATCGAAGGCGTTCGACAGCCGATCGGCGACTTCCTGGAGTCCCGGCATCTGGATCGGCTTGCGCCGCTGGGGAGCCGGCGTGCTCGCGCCGCTCCGATTGGCCAGCGTCACCGCCTCCTCGGTCGCCCGCACCGACAACCCCTCCGCGACGATCCGGCTGGCCAGTTCCTCCTGCGCCTCCGGCCCGGCCTCCAGCGATAGCAGAGCGCGGGCGTGGCCGGCCGACAGCACGCCCGCGGCCACCCGCCGCTGCACCGGGATCGGCAGCTTGAGCAACCGGATCATGTTGGTGATCAATGGACGCGAACGGCCGATGCGCGAGGCGAGTTCATCGTGGGTGACACCGAATTCGTCGAGCAGCTGCTGATATGCCGCCGCCTCTTCCAAGGGGTTGAGCTGCACCCGGTGGATGTTCTCCAGGAGGGCGTCGCGGAGTAGGTTGTCATCGCCCGTCTCCCGCACGATGGTGGGGATGGTGGCGAGCCCCGCCTCTTGCGCGGCCCGCCAGCGCCGCTCCCCCATCACGATCTGATACCGCGGACCTGTCTTCGCTCCCGGGACGGCCCGCACCACGATCGGCTGCAGCAGACCGAACTCGCGGATGGAGTGCACCAGCTCGGAGAGCGCCTCGTCGTCGAACACCTGCCGCGGCTGACGGGGATTGGGCTCGATGTCGGCGGGGGCGATTTCGCGATACACCGCGCCCGCCGGCGCCAGCTCCGGGCCCGGTCCGCCGATCAACACGTCCGCCGCCGCGTCGCCCATCCGCGGACCGAGGGTCGCGGGGCCCGAGTCGCCTTCGGCGGGACCGGTCGGGATCAGCGAAGCCAGGCCCCGGCCGAGGCCGCCCTTCTTGCGTAACGGCTGCGTCATGGTCGTCCCTTCCGGATGGTGGTCAATCGCGTTCGGCGAGCTCACGGCTCGCGTCGAGATAGCTCATCGCCCCGCGCGAACCGGGGTCGTAGTCGATGATGGTCATGCTGTAACCGGGCGCCTCCGAGACTTTGACGCTGCGCGGGATCACCGTGCGCAGCACCTTGGTTCCGAAGTACCGGCGCACCTCTTCGGCGACCTGGTCGGCGAGCTTGGTGCGGCCGTCGTACATGGTTAGCACCACGGTGCTCACGTCGAGCCGCGGATTGAGGTGGGCCTTCACCATCTCGATGTTGCGCATCAGCTGCGACACACCCTCGAGCGCGTAGTACTCGCACTGGATCGGGATCATCACCTCCGGCGCGGCGACGAGCGCGTTGATGGTCAGCAGGCCCAGTGACGGCGGGCAGTCGATGAAGACGTAGTCGAAGTCAAGGTCGTCCAGTTCCGCCAGGGCAGTCCGCAGCCGGTTCTCGCGCGCCACCATGCTGACCAATTCGATCTCGGCGCCCGCCAAGTCGATGGTGGCGGGGACGCAGAACAGTCGCTCGTTGTGCGGGCTGCGTCGCAGCGCGTCCTTGACGTCGACCTCGCCGATGAGCACCTCGTACGACGAGGGCGTGCCCGATTGCCGATCGGTGATACCGAGCGCGGTGCTTGCGTTGCCCTGTGGGTCGAGGTCGATGACCAACGTCTTGAGCCCCTGCAGCGCGAGGGCCGCGGCCAGGTTCACCGCCGTGGTGGTCTTACCCACACCACCTTTCTGATTGGCGACGGTCAGGACCCGGCGGTGACGCGGCCGGCGCAGCGGCGGATAAGTGGTGTGCAAGACCCGCATCGCCCGCTCGGCGGCGGCGCCTATCGGCGTATCGAATTCGTCCGCTGTTTCACGTGAAACATTCGCCGCGGGGTCTCCGACCGCCTCTGGTGCTACGGCCGCCACGGGCGCCTGGACGTGCGCGCCGCTCGGCGATTCTCCCGGATTGCTCATCGGTTTCCGGCCTTCCCCATCCGTGCCGGTTGGTGGCGCGGCTGCCTTCCGCGTCGGGCTGTCACTACGGTTGCGGGGGGACGCAAATAGGTCGCGCCACATGTCACCACCCTGGCATCAACGGCGCCCGATGCTGCCATCACACGCCGGTACTGTTCAACTTCGTCGCGTCCGCGCTCGCCCTTGATCGCGAGCATCCGACCCTCCGGCCGCAGCAACGGCACGCTCCACTTCGCCAACTTGTCCAACGACGCAACCGCTCGTGACACCGCCGCATCCCTTTCCCCGAACTGGTGACGTACCCACAGTTCCTCGGCACGGCCGCGGACCACTTCGACGGCTAACCCTAGTTGGTCGACGACCTCGCTGAGAAATTCGCTGCGGCGCAACAACGGCTCGAGCAGCACCACGTCCAGATCCGGACGTGCGAGCGCCAACGGGATGCCGGGCAGCCCCGCGCCGCTGCCGATGTCGATAACCCGCTCCCCCGGCTCGACCAGCTCTGCGACCGCGGCGCTGTTGAGCAGGTGGCGGTCCCAGATCCGCTCCACTTCGCGCGGACCGAGCAGTCCCCGTTCCACACCGGGGCCGGCCAACAGCTCCGCGTACCGCCGCGCCAGATCGAGCCGCGTACCGAAGATCGACGCCGCGGCGTCCGGCTCCGGCGAGGCGGGTTGGTCCCCGTCGGATTCGACCGGGCCGACATGTTTCACGTGAAACATCCTCTGCTTTGCCTGGCGCGGAATCGGGTGCCGGCCGAAACTACACAGCTGTAACTCGACTAGTCGTGCAGCACCACGACTCGCCGCGCGGGCTCCACGCCTTCGCTTTCGCTGTGCACGCCCGGCACCGCCGCGACCGCGTCGTGGACGATCTTGCGCTCGAACGGCGTCATGGGGGCGAGCTCTTCGCGTTCGCCGGATTCCAGTACGCGTCGCGCCACCTTGTCTCCCAGGGCCGCCAACTCCTCACGGCGCCGCCGGCGCCAACTGGCGATGTCGAGCATCAACCGGCTACGGACTCCAGTCTTCTGGTGCACCGCCAGTCGGGTCAGCTCCTGCAGCGCGTCGAGCACCTCGCCGCCGCGGCCCACCAACTTGTTCAAGTCGTCGCTGCCGTCGATGCTCACGACCGCGCGGTTGCCTTCGACATCCAGATCGATGTCGCCGTCGAAGTCCAACAGGTCCAACAACTCTTCCAAGTAGTCGCCGGCTATTTCGCCTTCGGCGACCAATCGCTCCTCTTGGTCATCGAAGTCCTCGGCGCCTTCCTCGGCCGGCTGCTCGGCTTCGAGTTCGGTATCCACGTCGCGTTCGGTGGTGTCTGCGTCGGTCATGTCTTTCTCTCCCTCATCCACGGGTCCCTGCCAATCGGGGTCACCCACCCAGGGCGGCCCGGTACGGCGATGTCTCCCTTGTCAGCGTTTGCGTTTCTTGGGTCGCGCGCCCGGCCGCGGAGTGCGGTTGGGTGTGCCACCGTTTTGTCCACTCGGATTCGGCTTGTCCGCCTCAGGCTTCGCCGCTGGGGCTTCGCCGTCAGCGGCCTCGGAGTCCGCCCCCCGCTCGGCAGCCGTCGACGACCCATTGCCCCCGGGCTGTCCGGCCTTAGGAGTGCGCTTCGGTTTCGCCCCGGGCGCCGGCGCGTTGGCCGCCCGGCGCTCCAGCACTTCTTGCTTCTTGGCCTCGTCCTCTTTTTCGATCATGCCGAACACGTAGTGCTGCTGACCGAACGTCCAGATGTTGTTCGCGAACCAGTACAGGATGATCGCGAGAGGCAGGAACGGCCCACCGACGACCACGCCGAGCGGAAACACGTACAGCGCAAGCTTGTTCATCATCGCCGTCTGCGGATTGGCCGCGGCTTCCGGGCTCTGCCGCGCCACCGATGCCCGACTGTTGAAGTAGGTCGCGATGCCGGCCAGGATCATCACCGGCGCGCCGACCGCGATGACCGCCGGCCGGCTGAAGAAGGTGAACGCGTCCAGCCCGGTCCGCTGCGTCATGAACGCGCCGATCGGTGCGCCGAACAAGTTGGCATCCAGGAAGTGCCCCACGTCCGTCGGGGTGAAGACGTAGTTTCCGGTGAGGCGGTTCTGCACCACCGACAGGTGCGGCTGGCCGAAGCCCCCGGTGGTTCGGTTGAACGACCGCAAGACGTGATACAGGCCAATGAACACCGGGATCTGCGCCAGCATCGGCAAGCACCCGAGGATCGGATTGAACCCGTGCTCGCGTTGCAGCTTCTGCATCTCGAGCGCCATCCGCTGACGGTCTTTCCCGTACTTCTTCTGCAGCGCCTTGATCTGGGGTTGCAGTTCCTGCATCTGACGGGTGGTCCGGATCTGCCGCACGAAGGGCTTGTACAGCAGCGCCCGCAGGGTGAACACCAGGAACATCACCGAAAGCGCCCACGCGAAGAAGTTCGACGGTCCCAGCATCGAGGCGAACAGCTTGTACCAAGCCCACATGATCCACGACACCGGGTAGTAGACGAAGTCGAGGCTAAAGAAATCAAACAAGAGTTCCACTCTCCCCTCGCGCCGCCGGGCGGGCCCAAGCGTCGCTGGCATCTTCGAAGTTCACGTGACATCCCGACCGCTCCGGTATCGGATCCCATCCGCCCCGATGCCATGGTCCGCACTTGGCAAGCCTGACCACAGCCAACCAACTCCCCCGCATCAAGCCGTACTCGGTCAGCGCGTCGACCGCATACTGGCTGCACGTTGGCACGAAGCGACATGTCGCCGGCCGCAGGGGCGAAACCATGTGCCGGTACAGCTGGATCAAAGAGATCAGGCCCCGCACGGTTGCCGCGCCCAGCGTATGGATGGCGGCACGCACCGGCGCGGTCACCCTTGCCGTCCCGCCGATTCGAGCGCGCGCCGCAAACCTCGGCGCAGCTCCTGTGCCAATCGCTCCGACGACGCGGTCCGGCTGCCGGGCAGCGCCCGGATGACCAGCTGATCGGAATCTTGGAGGTCACCCAAAACGGATCGCGCCACATGCCGCAGCCGCCGCGAGACCCGGTGTCGTTCGACGGCCGAGCCCACTGACTTGCCGACAATCAATCCGACCCGCGGAGCCGTCGCCACATGGTGATCGCCCTCCCGCCGGACGTGGACCACGATGTCGGGTTGCGAGGCGCGGACGCCATGCTTCACCGTCGCGTCAAACTCCGTTGACCGCCTCATGCGGTTGCGTGCGGAAAGCACCGCCGAAAAACCCGACGTTGCGATCAGGCAGATAGCGCGCGGCGCCCCTTACGGCGCCGGCTCGACACAATCGAGCGTCCGGCGCGGGTTCGCATGCGCAACCGGAAGCCATGCACGCGGGCTCGGCGCCGGTTGTTCGGCTGGAAGGTCCGCTTGCCCTTGGCCACGACGTTCTCCTCGTTGTGTCTCGCATTTCCATCCGGCCGGCCAGACGTCTCGCTCAGGTTCGTCTGCGGGTCGGTCGGAGGTAATCTTGTTGCTGGCCGGCGCGGTCCCCAGGCAGACCTGGGTCGCAGCCGCATCGCCGACTTTCGGGCGACTGTTTGAGGGTACTGACCACGCTTCGCCTGGTCAAACCTGGCCTGCCCCAACGCACCCCCCGGTCGCGAGTCGCACCGGGCCCAAGGAACCCTAAACAACCCGATTGGAATGCAGCAGAACGGTTGGCAGCCGCACGGAAAACTGTTAGCTTCTGCCAGTGTCGTTTTAGACTGCAACGGCGCTCCACAACGAAGCAAGGATGGTGGGTCGACTAGCTGCCTAGACAGCCGTCAACGGTTTTCTTCCAGCACGGAGATCGCGAGCCGTCGCCGGTAGGTTCGGGTTCGCATACGCTCATCCTGTCCACACCTGTGTATAACTATGTGGACAGTCGCTTTGTCACCAAGCGTGGTTGTAGCTTGACCCGGGATGCTCGAGAACCAGGGGGATGCGTCGTTGACCGATGACCCCGGTTCGGGTTTCACGACCGTGTGGAACGCGGTGGTTTCCGAACTCAACGGCGAATCCACCCCCGACGGGGTCGCCGCCAACCGCACCACGCTGATTGCTCCCCTGACACCACAGCAACGGGCCTGGCTGAACCTGGTGCAGCCGTTGACCATCGTCGAGGGATTCGCGCTGCTGTCGGTGCCGAGCAGTTTCGTCCAAAACGAAATCGAACGTCATCTCCGCGCCCCCATCACCGATGCCCTCAGCCGCCGCCTCGGACAGCAGATCCAGCTCGGGGTACGCATCGCGCCGCCCGACGACGACGCCGACGATGTTGTGATTCCGCAAGGTGAACCATTTCCCCAAGCCGAAGCGTCGTTCGCCGAAGACGACGCCATCGACACCGATGAGGCAGAGGAGAACGGCGACGGGGCCGAGGGTGCGCCGCAGAGTTGGCCGAACTACTTCACCGAGCGGCCGCACGCCGATCCGGCGGTAGCCGGCGGTACGAGCCTGAACCGCCGCTACACCTTCGACACCTTCGTCATCGGAGCCTCCAATCGCTTCGCGCACGCCGCGGCTCTGGCGATCGCCGAGGCACCGGCGCGCGCTTACAACCCCCTCTTCATCTGGGGTGAATCGGGTCTGGGCAAGACCCACCTGCTGCATGCCGCAGGGAACTACGCGCAGCGGTTGTTCCCCGGGATGCGGGTCAAATACGTCTCCACCGAGGAGTTCACCAACGACTTCATCAACTCGCTGCGCGACGACCGCAAGGTCGCGTTCAAGCGCAGCTACCGCGACGTCGACGTGCTGCTCGTTGATGACATTCAGTTCATCGAGGGCAAGGAAGGTATCCAGGAAGAGTTCTTCCATACCTTCAACACCCTGCATAACGCCAACAAGCAGATCGTCATCTCCTCGGACCGGCCGCCCAAACAACTCGCCACCCTCGAAGACCGCCTGCGCACCCGGTTCGAGTGGGGCTTGATCACCGACGTCCAGCCTCCCGAACTCGAGACCCGCATCGCCATCTTGCGTAAGAAGGCACAGATGGAGCGGCTCGCGGTTCCCGACGACGTCCTGGAGCTCATCGCCAGCAGCATCGAACGCAACATCCGCGAACTCGAGGGCGCCCTCATTCGCGTCACCGCGTTCGCCTCGTTGAACAAGACGCCGATCGACAAGGCGCTGGCCGAGATCGTGCTGCGCGACCTCATCGCCGATGCCAGCACGATGCAGATCAGCGCGGCGACCATCATGGCGGCGACGGCCGAATACTTCGACACCACCGTGGAAGAACTACGCGGCCCCGGCAAGACCCGCGCGCTGGCGCAGTCCCGCCAGATCGCGATGTACCTGTGCCGCGAGCTCACCGACCTGTCGCTGCCCAAGATCGGCCAGGCATTCGGTCGTGACCACACCACGGTGATGTACGCGCAGCGCAAGATCTTGTCCGAGATGGCCGAGCGGCGTGAGGTCTTCGATCACGTCAAAGAGCTCACCACTCGCATCCGGCAACGCTCCAAGCGCTGACGCCGGGGCTCTCTGCGCCCTGCGCGCGCAATTTTTTCCAAAAAACTTCTCGCGCGTCTGTCACACCCGCCACACCCACGGGTTGTGCGCAGGACTGTGCACAACGCAATCAAACACCCGTGTACTAAGCGGCGCCGCGTGCACAGCCGTCCTTCCTCCCCAGCGGCCCAACACTCGACCCACACTTGTCCACGCGGTGATGCACAACCCGATCCCCCGCCCTAGCTGCATCAAGCCGCCGCTGTCCCCAGTCTGCACAGCCCTTATTACTAGTACTGAGATCTCTTCGTAGTTTCTTCTTTGAAATACAGCGTTGGGGACGCGCGGTCGAACGCCCGTCGAGGATCCGCCGGTAACCCGGCTTGTCGGGCTTCGCGATTAGCTTTCAAGATGGCCGCGGACGATCTACGGTTGTTCTTCGACTGCCGTTGCGATCGCCGGTGGCATGACATGTCAGCGGCGTTCGTGGCGGAGCCCCAAGCTAGCGGGGAGAGGCTAGCCACTGACGTTTAAACGCTCGGCAGGTGAAGGGACGCTATGGACGCGGCGACGACAAGAGCGGGCCTCAGCGACTTGAAGTTTCGTTTGGTGCGGGAGTCCTTCGCCGACGCGGTGTCGTGGGTGGCGAAGAATCTGCCGACCCGGCCGGCGGTGCCGGTGCTGTCGGGAGTGTTGTTATCCGGGTCCGATGAGGGCTTGACCATCTCCGGATTCGACTACGAGGTTTCCGCCGAAGCGCAGGTTGCAGCGGAAATCGCTTCTCCCGGAAGTGTTTTGGTGTCCGGACGGTTGTTGTCAGACATCACCCGGGCGTTGCCGAACAAGCCCGTGGACTTTTACGTCGACGGTAATCGCGTCGCCCTGAACTGCGGCAGCGCGAGATTCTCGCTGCCGACGATGGCGGTCGAGGATTACCCGACGCTGCCGGGCTTGCCGGACGAGACCGGGACGCTGCCAGCTGAGCTCTTCGCGGAGGCGATCAGTCAGGTGGCTATAGCGGCCGGCCGCGACGACACGCTGCCGATGCTGACTGGGATTCGGGTCGAGATCTCGGGTAACACGGTGGTTTTGGCCGCCACCGATCGGTTCCGCCTCGCGGTGCGCGAGCTGACCTGGTCCGCGTCGTCGCCCGACATCGAAGCGGCCGTCCTGGTACCGGCGAAAACGTTGGCCGAGGCGGCGAGGGCCGGCGCGGACGGTTCCGAGGTCCGTTTGTCCCTGGGAGCCGGCAGCGGGGTGGGTAAAGACGGTCTGCTGGGCATCAGCGGGAACGGCAAGCGGAGTACGACGCGGCTCCTCGATGCGGAGTTCCCGAAGTTCCGCCAGCTGTTGCCGGCCGAGCACACGGCGGTGGCCACCATCAACGTGGCCGAGTTGACCGAGGCGATCAAGCTGGTTGCGTTGGTGGCCGATCGAGGCGCCCAGGTGCGGATGGAATTCTCCGAAGGCTCGCTGCGGCTCTCCGCGGGCGCCGACGATGTCGGCCGGGCCGAGGAGGATCTTGCGGTCGATTTCGTCGGTGAGCCGTTGACGATTGCGTTCAACCCGACGTACCTCACCGATGGCCTCGCGGCCGTTCATTCGGATCGGGTGTCGTTCGGTTTCACGACGCCGGGTAAGCCGGCGTTGCTGCGGCCGGCTTCCGCCGACGACAGTTCGCCCACCGGGAACGGGCCCTTCGGGGCGTTGCCGACGGATTATGTCTACCTGTTGATGCCAGTTCGGTTGCCCGGATAGGTGTACGTCCGGCATTTGGGACTGCGCGATTTCCGGTCCTGGGCGCACGCCGACCTCGAACTGCAGCCGGGCCGGACGGTGTTCATCGGATCCAACGGATTCGGTAAGACGAATCTTATTGAGGCGCTGTGGTTTTCGACAACGTTGGGTTCACATCGAGTAGGCACCGATACACCGCTGATCCGGGCGGGTGCCGACCGCGCGGTGGTGTCGACCATCGTGGTCAACGAGGGCCGGGAATGCGCGATCGACCTGGAGATCGCGGCAGGGCGGGCCAATAAGGCGCGGTTGAATCGGTCACCGGTGCGCAGCACCCGCGAGGTTATCGGAGTTTTGCGCGCCGTGCTTTTTGCTCCCGAAGACTTGGCCTTGGTGCGCGGGGATCCCGCGGAGCGGCGTCGCTACCTGGATGACCTGGCGGCGGTGCAGCGGCCGGCGGTGGCGGCGGTCCGCGCGGATTACGAGAAGGTTCTGCGCCAGCGCACCGCATTGCTGAAGTCCGCTGCCGGAATCCGGCACCGGGGTGACCGCGGCGCCCTGGACACCCTCGATGTGTGGGACAGCCGGTTGGCGGAACATGGCGCGGAGTTGATGGCAGCGCGCATCGACCTGGTCAACCAGCTGGCCCCGGAGGTGGAGAAGGCTTATCAGTTGCTCGCCCCGGCGTCGCGGCCGGCGGCGATCGCCTATCGCACCAGTCTCGGCGGACACGCGGCGGCGTACGGGGACGGCAACGACCGCGAGTTTCTAGAGGCGGCGCTGTTGGCCGCGCTGACCGAACGCCGCGAGGCGGAGTTGGATCGCGGAATGTGTCTGGTGGGGCCGCATCGCGACGATCTGGAGCTGTGGCTGGGTGATCAACCCGCGAAAGGCTTTGCCAGCCATGGCGAATCGTGGTCTTTGGCGGTGGCGCTGCGGTTGGCGTCGTACGAATTGCTGCGAGCCGACGGGAGTGAACCGGTGTTGCTGCTCGACGATGTGTTCGCCGAACTTGACGCGGCTCGTCGCCGAGCATTGGCGGCGGTCGCGGAATCGGCGGAGCAGGTACTGGTGACCGCCGCGGTGCTGGAAGACATTCCGGCGGACTGGGACGCGACGCGGGTGCACATCGACTTGCGCGACGACGACGCCGGCCGGGTCTCGGTGGTGCGGTCATGACCGACAGCGACGAACAAAGCCCCGGCGCTGCACATCCGGGTCCGTTGCAGGGCATCGATTTGGTCAGGCGCACCCTCGAGGAGGCCCGCGCCGCGGCCCGTGCGCAAGGGAAGGACGCCGGGCGGGGACGGTCGACACCGCCCGGGACCCGACGAGTCGCGGGGCAGCGACGAAGCTGGTCGGGCCCAGGGCCCGACGTCCGGGATCCGCAGCCGCTGGGCAGGTTGGCGCGCGACTTGGCGAAGAGGCGCGGTTGGTCGACACAGGTCGCCGAGGGCACCGTGCTGGGCAACTGGTCGTCGGTGGTGGGCCAGCAGATCGCCGATCATGCGACCGCGACGGCGTTGAATGACGGGGTGCTCAGCGTGACCGCCGAATCCACCGCGTGGGCCACCCAGCTGCGGATGATTCAGTCCCAGCTGTTGGCCAAGATCGCCGCGGCGGTCGGCAACGGGGTCGTGACGTCGCTGAAGATCACCGGCCCGGCCGCGCCGTCGTGGCGCAAGGGACCCCGTCACATCGCCGGGAGGGGTCCGCGCGACACCTACGGGTAGCGCCTCGACCGGCGCCGACGATCGCCGGACACGGGGTTATCAACAGGCCGCTCAAAGCCGCTAGGACGAGGTGAAGGGCCTTGAAGCACGTCGGGACGCGGCGGGAATAGAGAAATCGTCCGCACGGCGCGGTTAGCTGGGTAGAAACGCGCCCAGAGAATCGGTGCGGACGGCCCATGACGGTAGACTGGCGGCATGCGACTGATGCGGTGACTGGAACCGCCCGCATGAAACCCCAAGGAGAGCATTCCGACCGTGGCTGCCCAGAAGAAGAAGGCGCAAGACGAATACGGCGCTTCAGCGATCACCGTGCTCGAAGGGCTGGAGGCCGTCCGCAAACGCCCCGGCATGTACATCGGGTCCACCGGTGAGCGTGGGCTGCACCACCTCATCTGGGAGGTGGTCGACAACTCGGTCGACGAGGCGATGGCCGGTTACGCCAGCAAGGTCGATGTGCGGTTGCTCGACGATGGCAGCGTGGAGGTGACCGACGACGGGCGCGGCATTCCGGTGGCCATGCATGCCACCGGGGCCCCCACCGTCGACGTGGTGATGACACAGCTGCACGCCGGTGGCAAGTTCGGTGGCGAGAACAGTGGCTACACCGTCAGTGGTGGGTTGCACGGCGTCGGCGTCTCGGTGGTCAACGCGCTGTCCACCCGCCTGGAAGTCAACATCAAACGCGATGGTCACGAGTGGTTCCAGTACTACGACCGCGCCGTGCCCGGCACCCTCAAGCAAGGCGAGGCCACCAAGAAGACCGGCACCACCATCCGGTTCTGGGCCGATTCGGAAATCTTCGAAACCACCCAGTACGACTTCGAGACCGTGGCGCGGCGCCTCCAGGAGATGGCCTTCCTGAATAAAGGTCTCACGATCAATCTCACCGACGAACGAGTAGAGCAGGACGAGGTCGTCGACGAGGTGGTCAGCGACACCGCCGAGGCGCCCAAGTCCGCCGAGGAGAAGGCCGCGGAATCGACTGCGCCGCACAAGGTCAAGCACCGCACATTCCACTACCCCGGCGGTCTGGTCGACTTCGTCAAGCACATCAACCGCACCAAGAGCCCGATTCAGCAGAGCGTGATCGACTTCGACGGAAAAGGCCCCGGCCACGAGGTCGAAATCGCCATGCAGTGGAACGGCGGCTATTCGGAATCGGTGCACACCTTCGCCAACACCATCAATACCCACGAGGGAGGCACCCACGAAGAGGGCTTCCGCAGCGCGCTGACCTCGGTGGTGAACAAGTACGCCAAAGACAAGAAGCTGCTGAAAGAGAAGGACGCCAACCTCACCGGCGACGACATCCGGGAAGGCCTGGCGGCGGTCATCTCGGTCAAGGTGGCCGAACCCCAGTTCGAGGGCCAGACCAAGACGAAACTGGGCAACACCGAGGTCAAGTCGTTCGTGCAGAGGGTGTGCAACGAACAGCTGACGCACTGGTTCGAGGCCAATCCCTCGGAGTCCAAAACCGTTGTGAACAAGGCGGTGTCATCGGCGCAGGCGCGCATCGCGGCACGCAAAGCACGAGAGCTGGTGCGCCGCAAGAGCGCCACCGACCTCGGCGGGCTGCCCGGCAAGCTCGCCGACTGCCGCTCTACCGACCCGCGCAAGTCGGAACTCTATGTGGTGGAGGGTGATTCGGCCGGCGGCTCGGCGAAGAGCGGTCGCGACTCGATGTTCCAGGCGATCCTCCCGCTGCGCGGCAAGATCATCAACGTCGAAAAGGCTCGCATCGACCGGGTGTTGAAGAACACCGAAGTCCAGGCGATCATAACCGCGCTGGGTACCGGGATTCACGACGAGTTCGACCTCACCAAGCTGCGCTACCACAAGATCGTGCTGATGGCCGACGCCGACGTGGACGGCCAGCACATCTCGACCCTGCTGCTGACGCTGCTGTTCCGGTTCATGCGCCCGCTCATCGAGAACGGGCACGTGTTCTTGGCGCAGCCGCCGCTCTACAAGTTGAAGTGGCAGCGCACCGATCCCGAGTTCGCCTACTCCGACCGCGAGCGCGATGGCCTGCTGGAGGCGGGACTGAAGTCCGGCAAGAAGATCAACAAAGAGGACGGCATCCAGCGGTACAAGGGTCTCGGCGAGATGGACGCGAAGGAGTTGTGGGAAACCACAATGGACCCGTCTGTGCGGGTGCTGCGTCAAGTCACCCTGGACGACGCCGCGGCGGCCGACGAGCTGTTCTCGATCCTGATGGGCGAGGACGTCGATGCGCGCCGCAGCTTCATCACCCGCAACGCCAAAGACGTTCGCTTCCTGGATGTCTGACCCAGTCAGGCACGCCAACCCACAAAGGGGAATAGATGACTGACACCACGCTGCCACCCGGCGACGAGGCCGGCGACCGCATCGAACCGGTCGACATTCAGCAGGAGATGCAGCGCAGCTACATCGATTACGCGATGAGCGTGATCGTGGGGCGCGCCCTGCCGGAGGTGCGCGACGGTCTCAAGCCGGTACACCGCCGCGTGCTGTATGCGATGTACGACTCCGGATTCCGCCCGGACCGCAGCCACGCCAAATCGGCCCGGTCGGTCGCCGAGACGATGGGTAACTACCACCCCCACGGTGACGCGTCGATCTACGACACCCTGGTCCGGATGGCGCAGCCCTGGTCGCTGCGGTACCCCCTCGTCGACGGCCAGGGCAACTTCGGCTCACCGGGCAACGACCCGCCGGCCGCGATGCGGTACACCGAGGCGCGGCTGACCCCGCTCGCGATGGAGATGCTGCGTGAAATCGACGAGGAAACAGTCGATTTCATCCCGAACTACGACGGCCGGGTCCAGGAACCGACGGTGCTGCCCAGCCGGTTCCCCAACCTGCTGGCCAACGGCTCCGGCGGCATCGCGGTCGGCATGGCGACCAACATCCCGCCACACAACCTGCGCGAGCTCGCCGAGGCCGTGTTCTGGTGCCTGGAGAACCACGAGGCCGATGAGGAGGCCACGCTGGCCGCGGTGATGGAGCGGGTCAAGGGCCCCGACTTCCCCACCTACGGATTGATCGTGGGCAACCAGGGGATCTCCGACGCCTACAAGACCGGCCGCGGCTCCATCAGGATGCGCGGAGTCGTTGAGGTGGAAGAGGATTCGCGCGGGCGAACCTCCCTGGTGATCACCGAGTTGCCGTATCAGGTCAACCACGACAACTTCATCACCTCGATCGCCGAGCAGGTGCGCGACGGCCGGCTCGCCGGAATTGCCAACATCGAAGACCAGAGCAGCGATCGGGTGGGGCTCCGCATCGTCGTCGAGATCAAACGCGACGCGGTGGCCAAGGTGGTGCTCAACAACCTCTACAAGCACACCCAGCTGCAGACCAGCTTCGGCGCCAACATGTTGTCCATCGTCGACGGCGTCCCGCGCACCCTGCGGCTCGACCAGATGATCCGCCATTACGTCGCGCACCAGCTCGACGTGATCGTCCGCCGCACCACCTATCGGCTGCGCAAGGCCAACGAACGCGCCCACATCTTGCGCGGCCTGGTCAAGGCGCTCGACGCGCTGGACGAGGTCATCGCCCTGATCCGGGCGTCGGAGACCGTCGACATCGCCCGGGCCGGGCTGATCGAGCTGCTGGACATCGACGAGATCCAGGCCCAGGCCATCCTGGACATGCAGTTGCGTCGCCTGGCGGCCCTGGAGCGCCAGCGCATCATCGACGACCTGGCCAAGATCGAGGCCGAAATCGCCGACCTGGAAGACATTTTGGCCAAACCCGAGCGCCAGCGCGGCATCGTGCGCGACGAACTCGCCGAGATCGTCGACAAGCACGGCGACGACCGCCGCACCCGGATCGTCGCGGCCGACGGCGACGTGAACGACGAGGACCTGATCGCCCGCGAGGACGTCGTCGTCACCATCACCGAAACCGGCTACGCCAAACGCACCAAGACCGACCTCTACCGCAGCCAGAAACGCGGCGGCAAGGGCGTACAGGGCGCCGGCCTCAAGCAAGACGACATCGTCAAGCACTTCTTCGTCAGCTCGACGCACGACTGGATCCTGTTCTTCACCACGCAGGGCCGGGTCTATCGCGCCAAGGCCTACGAACTACCCGAGGCGTCCCGGACCGCCCGCGGCCAGCACGTCGCCAACCTGCTGGCCTTCCAGCCCGAGGAGCGCATCGCCCAGGTCATTCAGATCCGTGGCTACGAGGACGCCCCATACCTGGTGCTGGCCACCCGCAACGGCCTGGTGAAGAAGACCAAGTTGACCGATTTCGACTCCAACCGGTCCGGTGGAATCGTGGCGATCAACCTGCGCGACAACGATGAGTTGGTCGGCGCGGTGCTGTGCTCGTCGGAGGACGACCTGCTGCTGGTGTCGGCCAACGGCCAGTCCATCCGGTTCTCGGCGACCGACGAGGCGCTGCGGCCGATGGGACGCGCCACCTCCGGCGTGCAGGGCATGCGGTTCAATACCGACGATTACCTGTTGTCGCTCAACGTGGTTCGCGAGGGCACCTACCTATTGGTGGCGACGTCCGGGGGCTACGCCAAGCGCACCGCGATCGAGGAGTATCCGGTGCAGGGCCGCGGCGGCAAGGGCGTCCTGACGGTGATGTTCGACCGGCGGCGCGGCAAGCTGGTAGGCGCGCTGATCGTCGACGACGACAGCGAGCTGTACGCCATTACCTCCGGGGGTGGGGTCATCCGCACCGCGGCGCGGCAGGTCCGCAAGGCGGGACGACAGACCAAGGGCGTTCGCCTGATGAACCTGGGCGACGACAACACGCTGCTGGCCATCGCCCGCAACGCCGAGGAAAACGCGGACGAGGTCGTCGAGGAAGCGGAAGGCGCCGGGGAGTCCGACGGTTAGTCGGTGACAATCCCGGGGGTCCGAGGAACAGCCGGGCAATTAGACTCGGCCCGACCAGACAAAATGTGACTGCCATCGCCCTGTGGGTCGAGGCAGGAGATCAAAGGAGTCGGGGTGAGCTCACCGAACGAGCCGGGCGCCCCCAAGAAGGGCGATGGCCTCAATGGGGACGGCTCGGCCGAGCGCGCCGGCATACACCGCGCGACGCCGCCCGCACAGCCCGGCCGCGCTCCGGAGGCCGGGGAGTCGCCACCGTGGCAGCGTGGCGGGCCCAGGCCACCGCAAGCGCCGCAGCGTCAGAGCGAGCCCCCGACCGAGGCGCGGCCGTCAGGCCCGCCCACCGGGGTCGAGGCCCGACTGAACCGGTTCATCTCCGGCACCGCGGCGCCGGGCGCCGGCGCGCCCCAGCAGGCGAAGAACCCGCCGCACGAGGCCGACGCCCCGGGGCGCGGTGACGGGCCGCCGGCGGAGGCGTACGCCAGCGAGTTGCCGGACCTGTCCGGGCCGACGCCGCGCGGCCCGCAGCGCAAGACGCCACCCGACCGCACGCCGGAGGCGGCGAGCCCGCTGGGGTCCGGGCGTTCGCCGGCCTCCGAGAGCCGGGAGGGCCGGGAGGGCCGCGAAAGCCACACCCAGGTAACCCGGCGCCCGCGCGGCCCGGTGCGGGCCAGCATGCAGATCCGGCGGATCGATCCGTGGAGCACGCTCAAGGTCTCCCTGCTGCTCTCGGTCGCGCTGTTCTTCGTCTGGATGATCGCCGTCGCGTTCCTGTACCTGGTGCTCGGCGGCATGGGCGTGTGGTCGAAGCTGAACAGCAACGTCGGCGACCTGCTGAACAACACCAGCGGCAGCAGCGGCGAGCTCGTGTCCAGCGGCACCATCTTCGGCGGCGCCGTGTTGATCGGCTTGGTGAACATCGTGTTGTTGACCGCGATGGCCACCATCGCCGCGTTCGTCTACAACCTGACCACCGATCTGATCGGCGGTATCGAAGTGACGCTGGCGGACCGCGACTAGCGTTTTGGGGGTGGGGCGGCGATTGCGGTAATCTCGTCGCTCGGCCGTACCCCGCGTACGGGCCTATAGCTCAGGCGGTTAGAGCGCTTCGCTGATAACGAAGAGGTCGGAGGTTCGAGTCCTCCTAGGCCCACAACCATGTGCCCGTCAAGACGTTGCGTAAGAGTTGCCCTGCCAATCACACTGATCGCTGTGGTGGCGGCGGTGGTGCGCTCGCGACGCGGGGTCGAGGTCTGGCACGTGGCGGTGGACGACGCAACCGGTCAGCCACCCAGTCACGTCGAGGGGCCTTAGCTCAGTTGGTAGAGCACCGCCTTTGCAAGGCGGGTGTCAGGGGTTCGATTCCCCTAGGCTCCACAGCTAGAAGGCGCCCCGTCTTCGGGCCTTGCGAAAGCGCATCGTGCTGATCGGCATAACGGCCGGCCGAAACCGATTCAGGTAACTCACGCCACGCCGGGAATCGTCGTGCATTAACGTCCCGACCGATAGTGATCCCGCTAACATGTGAAAACACCGATCGCGCGACCGGTGTATCGCAGCCGCTGTGGGGCGGTTGACCTGCGAGAAAGCCTAAGCCCGACCACACACCCCCAAGTCGACGGCACAGTAGGCAGCCCGACGACGGCCAGGGTTCTAGCCAGCGATGAGGCGGCCCACGGCGCATCTCCGCCTTTGCTGCGAGGAGGAATTGCTTTGTTCGGGCCAATATCGAGCGGGGTGCGGACGAAGGATCGGCAATGTCTTTGTGTCCGTTAGTCACACCCGTTGCGGTCATCGGCATGGCTTGCCGGTTGCCCGGAGGCATCGATTCACCAGAACGGTTATGGGAGGCGTTGCTCCGCGGTGACGACCTGGTCACCGAAATTCCGCCCGATCGCTGGGACGCCGACGAGTTCTACGACCCCCAGCCCGGTGTGCCTGGCCGGTCGCTGTCGAAGTGGGGCGCGTTCCTGGACGACGTCGCCGGCTTCGATCCCGAGTTTTTCGGCATCACCGAAAACGAAGCGACCGCGATGGATCCGCAGCATCGTTTGCTGCTGGAAACCTCCTGGGAGGCCATGGAGCACGCCGGTCTGACTCGCGACACGCTGGCCGGATCGCGGACCGGCGTCTTCATGGGATTGATGCATGACGATTACCAGTTCGTGCATGCCGAGGCCAACGCCTTGGAGGGGCCGTACGGCTACATGGGCAACAGCTTCGCCATGGGCTCCGGGCGGATCGCCTACACCATGGGGCTGCGCGGCCCGGCGATGACCGTGGATACGGCTTGCTCGTCCGGACTGGCCGCGGTGCATCTGGCTTGCCGCAGCCTGCATGACGGTGAGAGTGATATCGCCCTGGCGGGTGGAGCCTCCGTGTCATTCGAACCACGCAAGTCCTGTTCGGGTTCAGCCATCGGAATGCTGTCTGCGACCGGGCGCTGCCATGCGTTCGACGTCGCCGCCGACGGGTTTGTGGCCGGGGAGGGCTCCGCCGTGCTTCTGCTCAAGCGGTTGCCGGATGCGGTGCGCGACGGCGACCGGATCTTGGCCGTGCTACGCGGCACGGCCGCGAACCAGGATGGCCGCACGGTGAATATCGTGACGCCATCGCGCGCCGCACAGGTCGAGGCCTACCGGGCGGCGTTGGCTGTGGCGGGCGTGGACGCCCGCACCGTCGGCATGGTCGAGGCACACGGCCCCGGCACGCCGGTGGGCGATCCCATCGAATACGCCAGCCTGGCGGAGGTGTACGGGCTCGACGGGCCGTGTGCGCTCGCATCGGTTAAGACCAACTTCGGGCACACCCAATCGGCCGCCGGAGCGCTGGGGCTGATGAAGGCGGTCCTCGCGGTGCAGCACGGTGTGATTCCGCGCAATCTGCACTTCACCCGGCTGCCCGATGAGATGGCGCAAATCGAAACCAACCTCTTTGTGCCCCAGGACAATACGCCGTGGCCCAGCAACGGTCACCACGGACCCCGCCGGGCGGCGGTGTCGTCTTACGGATTCTCGGGAACCAACGTGCACGCGATCGTGGAGCAAGCTCCCAAGGGGGGCGTACCCGTATGCGCGCCGGCCTCGGGCCCGCTGCTTTTTCCGCTGTCAGCCACGTCGGCTGACGGACTGCGGCGAACCGCGGGGCGGCTCGCCGATTGGATCGACGTACACGCCCAGGGATTGACGGCGTCGGATCTGGCGTACACCCTTGCTCGCCGACGCGCGCACCGGACGGTACGCACGTCGGTTGTCGCGGACGATCTCGAGGAGCTGACCCGGGGTTTGGCCGAGGTCGCCGAAGGCGACTTCCCATATCAGCCAACGGTCGGGCAGGACGACCGAGGACCGGTATGGCTGTTCTCCGGGCAGGGTTCGCAGTGGGCGGCGATGGGCGCCGAACTGCTCGCGACCGAACCGGTGTTCGCCGCGACAGTGGCCAAGATGGAGCCGCTGATCGCCCGGGAGTCCGGATTCTCGGTGGCTGACGCGATTTCGGCGCCCTCCGCCGTGAGCGGGATCGACCGGATTCAGCCCGCGCTGTTCACTATGCAGGTCGCGCTGGCGGCGACCATGAGCGCCTACGGGGTGCGGCCGGGCGCCGTGATCGGTCACTCGATGGGCGAGGCCGCAGCGGCGGTTGTGGCGGGAGCGCTAACGCTGGAGGACGGGGTACGCGTCATCTGCCGCCGCTCGCGGCTGATGTCGACGATCGCAGGTTCCGGGGCGATGGCGTCGGTGGAACTGCCAGCCGAGCAAGTGCTGCTGGAACTGATGGCGCGCGGCGTCGACGACGTCGTACTGGCCGTGGTGGCCTCGCCGCAGTCCACCGTCATCGGCGGCGCGACCGAGGCGGTGCGAGATCTGGTCGCAGCGTGGGAGCAACGGGACGTGTTGGCCCGCGAGATCGCTGTCGATGTCGCCTCGCACTCCCCACAGGTCGACCCAATCCTCGACGAGCTGTCCGATGTGCTGGCGGAGCTCAAACCCATGCCACCGGAGGTGCCCTTCTACTCCGCGACCGCGTTCGACCCGCGGGAGGAACCCGTGTGCGACGCCTGGTACTGGTCGGACAATCTGCGCCACATGGTGCGTTTTGCCGCAGCCGTGCAGGCCGCGTTAGAGGACGGCTACCGGGTCTTCGCGGAGTTGGCTCCGCATCCCCTACTCACCCACGCGGCCGAGCAGACTGCCGCCGGCCTCGGCATGCCGCTGGCCGCACTCGCCGCCATGCGCAGAGATCAGGAGCTGCCGCACGGACTGCGTGGCTTCCTGGCGGATCTGCACGGTGCCGGCGCGGCAATCGATTTCTCGGCGCTGTGCCCAGGGGGACGGCTGGTGGACGCGCCACTACCGGCATGGAACCACCGCCGGCTGATGTTGTCCCGCAACGGTCAGGAGTCGCGGGCGCGCGGTGTTTGCACCGTGGCGGTGCACCCCTTGATGGGGCCGCATGTGCGATTGCACGAGCCGGAGCGCCATGTTTGGCAGGGTGAGGTCGGCACCGCGGCGCAACCCTGGCTGGGCGACCACCGGATTCACAATGTGCCCGTCCTGCCGGGGGCAGCCTATTGCGAGATGGCGTGGGCCGCAGCCCGTACCGTCCTCGGCGAGCGATCCGAGGTCCGGGACATCACCTTCGAGGCGACACTGCTGCTGGACGACGAGACGCCGATATCCGCAGCCGCGTCGGTGACCGCACCGGGCGTCGCCGATTTCGTTGTGGAGACCTTCCAGGACGGCTCCCAGACTCGGCGGGCGACCGCCGTGCTGCACGCGGCGGCGGATGAGGACCCGCCGCCGGCTTACGACATGCCCGCCCTAATCGCGGCCCACTCGCGCCGGCTGGAGGGGGCCGAGTTGCGGAAGCAGTTCGACGAGCACGGTTTGCAGTACGGTCCGGCTTTCGCCGGACTGGCCGCGGTGCACGGCGCGGACGAGGGGGTGGGCACACTGCTGGCCGAGGTCGGGCTGCCCGGTCCGATCCGCTCGCAACAGAGCGCCTACGGCGCGCATCCCGCCTTGCTGGATGCCTGCTTCCAGTCGGTGGCAGCGCATTCCGCTGCCCGGGCCGCGGGTAGCTCCGGTCTGCTGCTACCGCTGCGCCTACACCGGATCCGTGCCTACGCTCCCGCCCGCGCCGCGCGCTACTGCTATACGAGGGTGACATGTGGCACCGGGCCCGGGTTGGAGGCCGACCTCGATGTGCTCGACGAGCACGGGACCGTCCTCGTCGCAGTGCGCGGGCTGCAAGTCGGCACCGGCGCCTCGGAGAAGGCCAACCGTGATCGCGTCCTGAACGAACGGCTGCTGACCATCGAGTGGGAACAGCGGACGCTGCCCGCTGTGGATCAGGTAGGGCCGGGAGCCTGTTTGTTGATCAGCACCTCTACCACGGCAGCGGTCATGGCCACGAGCCTGACCGATGCGTTGAAAGCCGAAGGCGCCGGCTGCATAACCATGACGTGGCCGCAGAATTCGGATCACCGGGCCAACTCCGAATTGCTCGCCTCCCATCTGGCTGGCCACGGGGTTGCCGGAGTAGTCATACTCACCGGTCCCCGGAACGGCACCTCGGACGAGGAGTGTGCCCTGCGCGCCGGGGACTATGTGCGTCACCTGGTGCGGATCGCCCGGCAGATCACGGAAATCGACTCGGAACCGCCGCGCCTGTACGTGGTGACGCGCGCCGCCCAGGCGGTGCTTCCCGGGGCCACGACCAACCTGGAGCAGGCCGGGCTCCGCGGCCTGGTGCGAGCGATCAGCACTGAATTTCCGCATCTGCGGGCCGCCCACATCGACATGGATGAGAACACCGACGCCGAGCAGCTGGCACGACAGCTGCTGGGACCCTCGGACGAGGACGAGACCGCCTGGCGCAACGGCCAGTGGTACGCGGCGCGCCTGATGCCCGCCCCGTTACGCCCTGAGGAACGGCGGACCGCCGTTGTGGACCACACACGGGCCGGGATGCGCGTACAGATCCGCACGCCCGGTGATCTGGAAACTATGGAACTGGCCGCGTTCCAACGCGTTCCGCCGGGGCCTGGAGAGATCGAGGTCGCGGTGACCGCATCCAGTATCAACTTCGCCGATCTCCTCTTCGCCGCGCGCCAGGACTCCGGTAGCGACGGGGATGCACCTCAGCTCGGCAAGGATTTTGCCGGCGTTGTGAGCGCGGTCGGCCCGGAAGTGACAACTCACCGGGTGGGTGACCATGTCGGCGGATTCTCCGAAAACGGTTGCTGGGCAACATTTGTCACCTGCGACGCCCGTCTCGCCGTTACATTGCCACCCGGCCTCGCCGATGACCAGGCGGCCGCCGTCAGCACACCGCACGCCATCGCCTGGTACGGGCTACACGATCAGGCGAGGATCGCCGCCGGCGACCGTGTGTTGATCCACCGCGCCACGGGCAGCGTCGGGCAGGCGGCGATCGCGATCGCCCGCGCCGCGGGAGCGGAGATCTTTGCCACCGCCGGCAGCGAGGAGCGGCGAAGGCTATTGCGCGACAAGGGCATCGAGCACGTCTACGACTCGCACAGCACCGCATTCGGAGAGCAGGTACGCCGCGACACCGACGGCGAGGGCGTTGACATCGTGCTCAACTCCCTAACCGGCCCCGCACAGCGCGTCGGGCTGGAAGCGCTGGCGGCCGGCGGGCGATTCGTGGAGATCGGTAAGCACGATGGCCACACGAACACGCAGCCGATCCCCTTCCCGTTTCACCGCAACATGACGTTTCATCACATCGACCTGACAATGCTGTCCGAGAGTCACCCGAAGCGGATCAACGAACTGTTGGCCACGGTGTACCGGCACGTGGCAAACGGTGAATTGCCGTCACCCAAGCTCGTTCACTACCCGATGGCTGCTGCGGCCACGGCTCTGCGCGCAAAGAGCGACGCGGAACGCACGGGCAAGTTCGTGCTCGTCGCGCCCCAGTCCGGGCACACGAAAGTCGTTGTACCGCCTGAGCACGTCCCGGCTTTCCGTGCCGACGGCTCCTATATCGTGACTGGCGGTTTGGGCGGCATCGGCCTTTTCCTCGCCGAAAAGATGGCGGCGGCCGGTTGCGGCCGCATCGTGCTCAGTTCGCGCACCCAGCCCAATTCCAAGACGCTGGAAACGGTCGAGTTCATGCGGGCGATGGGCACCGACATCGAGGTGGAATGCGGCGACATCACCCAAGCCGGCACGGCGGCGCGCCTGGTCGCCGCCGCATCCGCGACCGGGCTTCCGGTGCGCGGGGTCCTGCACGCGGCGGCGGTGTTCGAAAACGCAATGCTGGCGAACATGACCGACGAGCTCATCGACCGCAATTGGGCACCAAAGGTCCACGGAGCGTGGAACTTACACCAAGCCACGGTCGCTCTTGACCTGGACTGGTTCTGCTTGTTCTCCTCGGCGGTAGGTCTGGTGGGCTCGCCCGGGCAGGCGGCCTACGCCGCGGCGAACAGCTGGTTGGACGCCTTCGCGCGGTGGCGGCGCACCCAAGGCCTGCCCGCGACCGCGATCGGATGGGCGTTGTGGGGCGAGGTGGGTCGCGCCACCAAGCGCCGAGCCGAGGCGGGCGAAGATTTGCCCCCCGGACAGGGCGGCGAAGGTACCGCCCTGGCGCACTGGCGCGACACGGCTTTCACGGCCGATGAGGGGGCCCATGCGTTCCAGGTCCTGCTGTGCCACGACCGCCCGTATTCCGGATACGCAAGGATGACGGGAACGCCGTGGTTTGCCGGATATGCGCAACGCAGTCGGTTCGCGGAACTGTTTCGGTCGAAGGACCAGACATCTGCGGGCAAGAGCGAATTGCTCAACGAGTTGTGCGCGCTGCCGCCGGAGGAGCGGCCCATCCGTCTTCGTCGCATGCTTTCCGATGCCATCAGCCTGATCCTGCGGCGCACCATAGATCCGGATCACCCTCTTTCCGAATACGGCCTCGATTCGATGGGCAACCTCGAGCTGCGGACCCGCGTCGAGGCCGAAACAGGGATACGCGTCACCACGAACGACATCACCACGATTCGGGGTCTCGCCGGGCTGCTGTCCGAAAAGCTGGAATCTCAATGGCCGGCAGCGGCCGGTCCCGATACCCCGCACATCGAAACGTCCGCCGAGTCAGAGGATTGAGGGGGAAGGGTGTTCGTAGGTGCAGGCCCAGCGCGCGGGCTGTTCGTGGGAACGGTGCATGACTGGGTACCAGAGCCGGGCAAGGTCGTGTCTTGGCAGGCGTCACCCGCCTCGGTTGAGAAGGTCCGGCAGGCCCCGATAAGCGACGTTCCGCTCAGTGCCATGCAAGAAGCCCATCTGCGCGGCTTTTCGCGGTATGCGGCCCGGGGCCTCAACTACGCCCGGCTAGTGATCGGTTCTGGCGACGAACCCGGGCGGTGCGATATCCGAGCCATGAGTTACGTCATCAACGCGCACCTACGCCGGCACAAGACGTATCACAGTTGGTTCGTATACCAAGACCCGGAAACCATTGTGCGGCATACCATCGATGATCCCGCCGACATCGAATTCATGCCAATCCGGCACGAGGAGATGACGCCAAGCGAGTGGCACCAGTTTGTGCTGTCCACCCCTGATCCGGTGCAGTGGGATTGCTTCAGGTTCGGCATCATTCAGCGTGCGGACCACTTCACGTTTTTCTCGATCGTCGATCACATCCACTGTGACCCGACGATTCTCTCGGGCTTGTACACCGAGATCCTGATGAACTACCGCGTCCTCGTTAAGGGCGGTGCGCTCGTTCAGTCACCACCCCCGGCCAGTCACGACGATTTCTGCATTCGAGAAAAGCAGCGGCTGTCGGCGTTGAGCCCGGCCTCTCCCGAGGTTCGGAAGTGGATCCAATTCGCCGAAGACAACGGCGGGACCCTGCCGGACTTCCCCCTCCCCCTCGGTGACTTGTCTGTACCCACTGGTGGTGACCTCGCGGTGGAGCGGCTGATGGATCAGGACCAGACAGCCGAATTCGAATCCCTCTGCACGCAAGCGGGTGCCCGCTTCAGCGGTGGCTTGTTTGCCTGTGTGGCTCTCGCACAATATGAAATGACCGGCGCGGCAACATATTACGGGCTCACTCCGACCGACAAGCGCAGGTCGTTGGCGGAGTTCTCCACAATGGGGTGGTTCACCGGCGTGGTTCCGTTAATTGTTCCCGTCAAGCCCACATCTTTTGAAGAGACCGCCCGTGCGGCGCAGGCTTCCTTCGATTCGAATCTCGATCTGGCGGATGTGGCATTCAACGACGTATTGAAGTTGGCGCCGTGGCTCAGGCCGTGGGGTCCCAACTGCACCATGGTCAACTACATGGATACGGGCCTGCCGCCGTTCTCCGCGACCGTCGCCTCGCACATGAAGGATGCGAACATCCGGATCTACTGCGACCCAAGAGATCCGGCGCACGTGTATATCTCAGTGATTCGCCTCTTCGACGTGGTGTCGATATGGGTGAATTTCCCCAACAATCCCGTGGCGAGGGATTCGGTGGCCCGATACCTGAGTGTGTTGAAATCGGTCTTCAGCCGAGTCGTGAACGGTCGTCCCGGAGGTGCAGCGCTGACAGCAGTCACGGACCTCGCCTACGCGGACGACGACTGACGGGCCGGGTTGCGTCGATGAAAATTGTCTTGGCCGCCCACGGCACCCGCGGCGACGTCGAACCCTGCGCCGCCATGGGTCTGGAGCTGTTGCGGCGAGGGCACGAAGTGCGCATGGCCGTTCCGCCTAACCTGGTGGATTTCGTGGAGTCGGCCGGGCTTGGTGCGGTCGGGTACGGGCCGGATTCGGATAAGCAGGTGAACGCACTCGCGGATTTCCATCACCATGTCTTTACGCTGCAGAATCCGATCAACCTGGTCCGCGACGTCAGGGAGCTGTTCGTCGAGGGCTGGGCGCAGATGAGCACGACGCTGACTTCACTCGCGGACGGGGCCGACCTGCTGATAACCGGCCAGACCTACCACGGGGTCGTCGCCAATGTCGCCGAGTACTACGACATTCCGTGTGCGGCACTCCACCACATGCCGATCTGCGTCAATGGCCGGCTCGCCCTTCCGTCGATACCCTCGCCGGCTCCCCTGGTCCGCTCCACGTTGAGGGCGGCTTGGTGGCTGTACTGGCGCATCACCAAGGACGTCGACGATGCGCAACGTCGTGAACTGGGCCTACCGCGGACAGCGGCCCCCGCGGTGAAACGGATGGCGCAACGCGGAGCGCTCGAAATCCAGGCCTACGACGCGGTTTGCTTTCCGGGCCTGGCGGCGGAATGGAACGGCCGGCGACCCTTCGTCGGTGCGCTGACCATGGACTTGCCGACAGATGCCGACGGTGAGGTGGCTTCGTGGATCGCCGCGGGAACGCCGCCCATCTACTTCGGCTTCGGCAGCACACCGGTTCAAGCCCCCGCCGACACGATCGCCATGATCGCCGCGGTTTGCGCAGAGCTCGGCGAACGGGCCTTGATCTATTCCGGCACGAGCGGCTCCCACTGCAGCTTGAATCCCGAACAGGTAAGGCTTGTGGGCCCGCTGAACTATACGGCCGTCCTTCCGATCTGCCGCGCGATCGTCCACCACGGCGGCGGAGGCACCACGGCCGCAGGCCTGCGGGCAGGGATCCCTACGTTGATCCTCTGGGACGTGGCCGAGCAGCCGCTATGGGCGGCGCAGGTCATACGAATGCGAGTCGGCCGCGCCGGGCGCCTGTCGACCACCACCGTGGGATCGCTGGCCGCGCATCTCCGCAAGCTGCTAGCCCCGCCATACGCGAGCCGAGCCCGCGAAATCGCGAGGCAGATGACCAAGCCTGCCGAAAGCGTCGCAGCCGCAGCCGATCTCCTTGAAGATGCCGTCCTCGGGGAGGGCGTTAGATGATGTGGGGCACGTTGTTGGCGATCGCACTTTGGGTGTCGCTCGACCCGACGCGTCTTGTCATCGGCGGAGTCTTGATGTCACGACCCCGGCCCCGGCACAACCTTCTCGCATACTGGGTGGGCGGTCTGGCAGCGGGCATTGCGCCAGGCTTTGCCGCTTTTGCACTGCTCGGCAATACCCTACCGACGGTTATGGAAGGTATGAGGTCCACGGTCGCCCGCTTCACGGGCGGCTATTTTCACATCGCCGTCGGCGTGCTCGCGCTATTGATCGCGGCAGTAGCATCGGGGTACGCGGGCCCCCCGCCGGCGCCGGCGCTCAAACCGCTCACACTAAGCGCCCCAGCGCGTTTCAGGGCCCGCGTCCGTCGTGCGCTGCAAGGCGGGAATCCGTGGGTGGCGTTTACGGTCGGTTTGCTGTCGACGGTGCCACCTGTCGACTATCTCGTCGTGCTCATCATGATCGTCTCCTCGAGGGCCGCGATCGGCACCCAACTTGGCGCAGTCGTGATATTCACCGTCGTGGTGCTTGTTCTGGTGGAGGTCCCGCTCGTCAGCTATTTGGTAATGCCGGCGAAAACGCAGGCCGCCATGCTGCAGCTGGAGGGCTGGTTTGTCGCTCACCGTCGGCGGATCCTCATTGTCTTCCCCGCTGTCGTGGGGCTAGTGCTGGTGACGGAAGGTCTAAGCAGCATTTGACCTTAAACGCCGCCGCTCATGTTGACCCGGTACTCCTGGGCGAAAAGGTTCCGCGCGCTTCAGGGCGTATCCACCTGGCCGTCGGGCGAGCATAGCCGCTGAACAGGGAGGGCGCCTTCCGGCCGAGCCTGTGAACGTTCGATTGGATCAGCTGGAAAGGATAGGCGGTGTGTTGCTCGATGACGTCGCGCAGGCACGCCATGGACGCATGCCATGGCATGTCATAGCGCGCCAGGTTCGTCTTGAGGAAGGGGAATCGGAAGTCCTCGATGAGGCTGTCCCACAGGTAAAGGGTGCCGTTGTTTCGCGCGGATCGTCTGCGGGCCCACGGGTTTGCCGATGAGGGGTAGGCGGCCTCGATGGTGGCGGCGGAGACGAACGGTTTGATCCTCAGCCCTGCTCTACGAGCACGCACGGAAATGCCGATCTCGTACCGCCAGATGACCATGCCTTTGTGGACGACATACTGAAAATCGTCCCAAAACTGGTTGAGGAACGGGCGGGTGCGCGAATTGAGATCCCAAGCCAAGAGGAATGATTGGAGATGGGTGACCATCTGGGTGTTTTCGATGGCACCGTACATGTCCGCATCGTGGAACGAGCCCCACATCTCTTGAAGGGGAAAGAGCGGACCGAACACACTGTCGTTGGCGACGACGAAACGGTCGAACTGATCGAGCGACCAGCCACGCTGCCTGAGGATGGACCATGCCAGGTGCCACGAGCCGAAGTCGAGGGACAGCGTGCGGCGGGTGTAAATGCCGGCACAGAGGGAGCGGATGGAAGCGACCGATTCCGGCGTGAGGGTGGGTGACCCGGAGACGAAGACGATGGTCGCTCCGAGCTCGTGCAGCGCCTTGAGGTAATGGGCGACGTAAGGATCGACGATCCCCTGGGGGTCGAAGTGAGCGAACAAAACGAGGGTGCGGCCACCGGCCGGAGGCTGCGAAGGAAGCTGCAGGTGGGTTTCGCAAATGAAGTGAAAGGTGTTGTGATGTAGGTGATGCCGCACGGCGGCGACGGTGCGCTCCGATTCGGTCCGCAGCAGGTTCGGAAATCTCACAACAACCCCGCGGTACTAGGCGTCCAAACGGGCGAACTGATTTTTGCGGTAGCGTTCGACGCAGGCCGCCCTCCGGACCTTGCCGCTGGTGGTGATGGGAATCGAACCGGGCGCCACCACAACAAGATCCGCAACGCTCAGGCCGTGCACGCTGGATATCGCAGAGGTGACTTTGCGTTTCACGGCGTCGAAGGCGTCAACCGCCGCTTCGTTGGAATCGGTGCGACTCTTGAACTCGATGATGGCGATGAGCTTTTCCGTGCCGTCGTCCGGAACCGAGATCGCCGCGCACCGTCCCGGCGCGATGCTCTGAATCGTCGCCTCGAGATCGTCGGGAGAATGGTTTCGCCCGTAGACGATCAGCAGATCCTTGATCCGGCCGATGATGAAAAGTTCTCCGTCGGAGAGGAATCCCATATCTCCGGTCCGTAGCCATGGCCCTTCGGGTGTATCGGCCGACGGAGCGACGAGCGTTGCGCCGAATGTCTGCTCGGACTCGTGGGGTTTCTGCCAATAGCCCGCTCCGACGTTGCCGCCGTGCACCCAAATCTCGCCGGTCGCTCCGGCCGAGCACTCGCAACGGGTCTCTGGATCGACGATGCGGACCATCGGGGACCGGGGCGCGCCGTAACTGACCAGGGGCGTGCCGGTTCCGCTGGGGCAGCGCTCCGCCAGGCCCGCGGTCAGCTTTTCGGATTCAAAATCAACAACTCGGGGTGATTGACCCGCTTCGCGGGTCGCGACATAGAGGGTTGCTTCTGCCATTCCATATGAGGGTCGCAACACCCGGTCGCGGAGGTTGAAGGAGGCGAACCGCTCGCTGAAGCGCTGCAGTGTCGCCGGCTGTACCCGCTCACTGCCGTTGAGGATGCTGAGCACGCTGCTGAGATCAAGCCCGGCCAGGTCGTCGTCGGATGTCTTCCGAGCCGCCAGATCGAAAGCAAAGTTGGGCCCTGCCGACAAGGCGTGAATGTTCCTTGCCAGCAATTGCATCCACCGGGCCGGCCGCTGCAGGAACGAGACGGGACTGGCGAGCACGGTGTGGAATCCCGTCAGAATGGGAAAGATGATTCCGAGATGCAGACCCATGTCGTGGTAGAACGGCAGCCAGGACACCACCGTCGTGTCCGGAGGGGCAACACCCCCGTGATCTCCGAAGAAGCCGGCATTGATCTGCTCGAAATTGGCCATGATGTTCGTGTACGAAACCATGACGCCCGCGGGGGTGCGGGTCGAGCCGGACGTGTACTGCAAATAGGCGGTGTCCGTCGGAATGTCCAACCGCGCCGCGGGCCGTTTCTTCGAGTCGAGTTCCAGCGAGTCGATTTCGATAATCGATGGAGCGGATTCACCAGACATCGAGCCGACGTACTGGGCGAGATCGGCCGCGACGCTGGACGTCGTGAGAACGACAGAAGGCGATGCGTCTCGCAGCACCGCACCGACGCGTTCGTCGCTGGCGCCACCGAGGGGAACCGCGATGAGCCCGGCCTGTAATGCGCCAAGAAACGCGCTGATGTAGTCGAGTCCCTGGGGCGCCAAAATCACGGCGCGGTCACCTCTTGACCCGTGAAGCCTGAGCTCCTCCCCGAGGTTGAGCGCGCGGCGATACAGCTGCGCCCACGTCAGGCTCTCGGCCATGCCGGCCTGGTCTTGTTCGTAATTCATAAACGTGAACGCCGTCCGGTTGGGCTGCAGACTGGCGCGTTCAACCAGCAGTGTCGGAATGGGACACTTAAGCATGGGCGTCAGGTTACCTCGGCCATTCCCAACGCGCCGGGCTTGCGTTGAAGACGATGACCAGCTGCGACGTACAGCAACCGAAAGCCTGATCGAGCGGCTGAACCGCAATCCAATCTCGCTGCAGCTCTTGGATTTGCGCTTCAAATACGGTTATCGGTTGCTCAGCCGCCTGCTCACCAGGGACGACGTGCTTTTCCTCAATTACGGATATGAGGAGGATCCGCCCATGGCCTTGCCGCTGGCGGCCTCCGACGAGCCCGACCGATACCCCATTCAGCTCTACCACCGCACGGCGACCCAAGTGGATCTCACCGGGAAACAGGTGCTGGAGGTGAGTTGCGGCCACGGCGGCGGCGCTTCATATCTGATGCGGACCCTGCACCCGGCCTCCTACACCGGCCTGGATCTCAACACGGTCGGCATAGAGTTCTGCCGCAAGCGGCACAGGCTACCCGGTCTGGACTTCGTGCAGGGCAATGCCGAGAGCCTGCCCTTCCCCGATCGCTCCTTCGACGCGGTGATCAATGTCGAAGCCGCGATCAACTACCAAAACGTCCCCCGGTTCTTCGCCGAGGTCGCACGGGTGCTGCGCCCGGGAGGGGACTTCCTGTACGCCGACATCCGCTACGCCGACCAGATCGCCGCCTGGGAGCCGGACCTCGCCGGCATCCCCTTGCGCCTGATTTCGGGGAAGGCCATCAACGCGGAGGTCATGCGCGGCCTGGAGAAGAATCGGTTCTTCGACCAGATCATCCGGCGCCTCCCGAACATAGCTTTTCTGCGCGGCATAGCCCACGACTACGCAGGCGGACCGGGTTCGTTGATCTACCGCCGTCTGGAAAACGGGGAGGCCTCGTACCGGCTGTTCCGCTTTGCTAAGGATTGAGGCGGCCCACGCTTGATCCCGCGCGCCGGCCTCACCCGGAGTGAAGCCAACACTCCCTCGCGGACCGTCCAACGGCCTATTCTTTGAGAACCCCGGCAAACGCGGGGCCCGGATTGGCGGAGGGGTCGGATGACGGCCGTAGCAACGTGCGAGGCGTGCGGCATCGATCTCCCCGAGAATGCGCGGTTCTGCCACGGATGCGGCGCGCCGGTTGCCGAGCCCGCCGCGCATGCGGAGTACAAGCAAGTGTCGGTACTGTTCGCGGACGTCGTGCACTCCATGGACATCGCCACCGCCGTTGGTGCGGAGCGGTTGCGCGAGATCATGGCCGAATTGGTCAACCGTTGCACGGAGGTGGTGCACCGCTACGGGGGCACGGTGGACAAGTTCACAGGCGACGGAATCATGGCGGTGTTCGGTGCGCCCGTAGCAATGGAAGACCACGCCGTTCGCGCCTGCCTGGCGGCCCTGGGTATTCAGGACGAGATCAAGCGGCTCGCTGTCGAGGTCCGGGAACGCGACGCGGTGGAGCTGCAGTTGCGGGTGGGCCTGAACTCCGGTCAGGTGATCGCCGGTGAAATCGGTTCCGGACCGTTCCGTTACACCGCAATCGGTGAACAGGTCGGAATGGCGCAACGGATGGAATCGGTGGCGCCGCCGGGCGGAGTGATGCTCAGCGAATCCACCGCTCGACTCGTTCAGCACGCCACCGTGCTGGCCGACGCCGAGGAGGTTCACCTAAAGGGCAGCGACGTCCCGGTGCTGGCCCGCCGTCTGCTGAGCATTTCCGGCGGGCATGACGAAAGCAGCCCGCTGCGGGGCGCGTTGGTAGGGCGAGACCTCGAACTCGCCACCCTCACCGGCCTTTTGGATCGATCAGTGAGTGGCCGGGGATGTGTGGTTTGTGTTGTCGGACCGGCGGGCATCGGCAAGACGCGACTCGCTAGCGAGGCTGTCTCGATGGCCCGCCAGCGTGGTGTCGAAGTGTCGTCGGTGTTCTGCGAGTCGCATACCAGCGATGTCCCCTTCGTCGTGGCGGCGGGCCTGCTGCGCGACGTCGCCCGGATAACCGAGCTCGACGATGAGGCGGCGCGCGCGCAGGTGCGCGCCAGCGTGCCCGATGCATCCGATGAAGATGTGCTGCTGCTGTATGACCTGATGGGAATTAGAGACCCGGAGACGCCGCCCCCCACGATCCGTCCCGACGCGCGGCGCCGGCGGCTGACCGCACTGATCAATTCAATCTCGTTGACCCGCACCCAACCGGTTCTCTACGTCGTCGAGGATGCGCATTGGATCGATGAGGTCAGCGAGTCGCTGCTGGCCGAATTACTCACCGTCATCCCGCAGACGCCGTCGATGGTGCTGATCACGTACCGCCCCGAGTACCGCGGCGTGCTCGCCAATGTACCTGGCGCGCAAACGATCTCGTTGGCGCCCTTGAGTGAGTCGGAAACCGCAACGTTGCTCGACGAGTTGTTGGGCGCCGATCCGTCGGTCACCGGAATCAAGTCGATTGTTGCCGAACGGGCCGGCGGGAACCCGTTCTTCGCACAGGAGATGGTGCGCGAGCTCGCCGAGCGGGGAGTGCTCGAGGGCGACCGCGGCGGTTTCATGTGCACCACAGACATCGCCGACGTCACCGTTCCGGCGAACCTGCAAGCCACCATCGCCGCGCGTATCGACCGTCTGGATCCCGATGCCAAGCAGACGCTGAACGCCGCCGCGGTGATCGGTTCGCGCTTTACGCCCGAGTTGCTCGCCGCGGTGGGCAATGCCCCTGCCCTCGATGGGCTCCTCAGCACCGCGCTGATTGATCAGGTCCGTTTCACTCCGGGAGCCGAGTTCGCGTTCCGCCACCCGCTGATCCGCACTGTGGCCTACGAATCACAACTGAAATCCGACCGTGCCCAGATGCACCGGCGTCTGGCCGCCGCCATCGAGGCCCGCGAGCCGGAATCGGCCGACCAGAACGCGGCACTGATCGCCGAACACCTCGAAGCCGCGGGTGACCTGCGGGATGCCTACGGGTGGCACATGCGCGCGGCAATGTGGGCGACTTACCGCGACATCGCCGCGGCGCGTCTGGGTTGGGAAAGCGCCCGAAAGATCGCCGATGCATTACCCGCCGAGGACCCGGACCGAGCAGCCATGCGCATCGCACCGCGCACAATGTTGTGCGCGACCGCCTGGCGCGTCCGTATGAGCGTGGCCGGCGATCGTTTCGATGAATTGCGGAGGTTGTGCAACGCCGCAGGCGATAAGGCGTCCCTGGCCATCGCCATGGCAGCGCTAGTGGCGGATCACACGCACCAGGACCGCGTTCTCGAGGCTTCGCGGCTGGCTTCGGAGGCCGTCACCCTCGTCGAGTCCATCGGCGATCCAACGTTGACGGTCGCGCTGTCTTTCACGCCGATCCGGGCCAAGATGGCAAGCGGCGAGTGGTCCGAGATGCTTCGGCTGTCCCAGCGGGTCATCAACCTGGCCGCCGGTGACCCCGCCAAAGGCAACCTGCTTTTCGGGTCTCCTCTGGCGCTCGCCTTCGCGCAGCGGGCCATCGCCCGTTACGCGCTGGGTCGCCCGGGATGGCGAGAGGACCTGCGTCGCGGGCTGGCCGTGGCGCAGGGCGCCGACTCCCTGTCCTACGTCACCCTCGTCAGCTATGTGTACTCCGCGGGGATACCGGCCGGCGCGCTGCGGCCCGACGAATCCGCGGTGCGGGAGATCGAGGATGCGTTGACCATCGCCGAACGATCGGGCGACAACCTCCAGTTGGGTTTTGCCTGGTTGATCCTGGGGCTTGCGCTGGTACACCGCCACACGGATGCTGAGCGTGATCGCGGGCAGAGGTTGCTGGCGGAAGTCCACGAAGTGTTCCTGCGCCGCGGGCACTTCTTGTGCGATCTACCGCTGCTTGACGCGTACGTGGCGCGTGAGACGGCCCGCCGAGGGGATCGCGACCAAGCGATACCGCAGATGCGCGCCGCCGTCGACCATCTCGCCCGCGGCGGACAGTTGCTCTCATGGGGCATTCCGACTACGGGCGTTCTGGTGGAGACCCTGCTGGGCCGGGGGACCGAAGGTGACGTGGCCGAAGCCGAGGCCGCGATCGAGCGGTTAGCGGTCGCGCCGGCCGACGAGGGTCTGGCGATACGTGAGATTTGGCTGCAGCGGATGCGCGCTCTTCTGGCGCGGGCTCGATGCGATAGGGAGGCCTACTCGCATTTCAGAGATCGCTACCGGGAGATGGCGAGAACGCTTGGTTTCGAGGGGCACGTCGACTGGGCCGAGGCGATGCCTTAGGGGAGGGCGGTCGTCAGGGGCGCGGCTGCACGTCGACGCTGGGCGGCCGCGACTGCGGTTCCTGAGGCTTCTCCCGCACCGAGCGCCGCACCACGGTGAACGCGACGGCGCCGCCGGCGAGGACCGCGACAGCGACTCCGGTGATCACCCACGGGCGCTTGCCGCGCCGCTGCCCCCGACGCGCGTCCTGCAGCGCCTGAGGCAGTCCCGCGACCACCTCCTGCGCGGCGGCCAGCTCTTGGGCGAGCGCCTCTTGGGCCGCGGCGAGTTCCTTGGCCAGGCGCCCCTCTTGGTATTTGCGACGGATCTGCGATGCGGTCGACTGAGCCGACTGGACACTGAGGCCGACAACTCCCCGGGTGACGTCCACCGGTCCCAGTGTCGAGTAGGTCAGCCCGCGAGCCAGTCGCTCCCGCGGGGTCAGCCGGGATTCCGCCTTTGCGATCATCTGCCGCCTTTCCTGTGCGTGCTGAACAGACTGCCAGCATAGGGACGTCGGCGGAACCGCCATGCGCGCGACGCAGTTTCGGCGGCGGCTCGGCTTGAGCGACACCGGGTGCGGCTACGCCCACGCGTAGTGGCAGACTCTCATGCCGTGACCAACAGCCCCCATCAGACCGCTACCGCCACGCTCCACACCAACCGCGGCGATATCAAAGTCGCCCTGTTCGGGAACCACGCGCCCAAGACCGTCGCCAACTTCGTTGGTCTGGCGCAGGGCACCAAGGAGTACTCGACCCAGAACGCATCGGGCGGGTCCTCCGGTCCGTTCTACGATGGCGCGGTCTTCCACCGGGTGATCCAGGGCTTCATGATCCAGGGCGGCGACCCGACCGGCACCGGTCGCGGCGGGCCGGGCTACAAGTTCGCCGACGAGTTCCACCCCGAACTGCAATTCGACAAGCCGTACCTGCTGGCGATGGCGAACGCGGGCCCGGGCACCAACGGCTCCCAGTTCTTCATCACGGTCGGCAAGACACCCCACCTGAACCGTCGGCACACGATCTTCGGCGAAGTGACTGACCCGGACTCGCAGCGGGTGGTCGAGGCGATCGCGACGACGTCCACCGACGCCAACGACCGCCCGACTGAGCCGGTGGTCATCGAGTCGATCACCATCTCGTAAGCCGGGCCGGCCGCTCCGATCAGGGCCGGTGACGGCCCGCATAGCCGGCGGCGGTCAGCGCGTCGAGCACCTCTAGCGGGTCCGTTCCGAGGTCCCAGCGAGAGAACAGAACCAGCCCGCCGTCGGCGGTTTCGACCTCGAGTAGCCGGTTCTTGCGCCCGTAGCGGCGGAACTCGATGATTCGGATGATCTTGATGTCGTCGGGTCGTAATACCTGCGTCCGGAACCATCCCCGGAGCAACAAGCCGTCGGCGGTAATTGCCAGCTTGGGCCGCGCACGCCACGTCGCGCCCGCAAACAAGAGCAGACCCGCCGCGGCAATCCCTGTGAGAACCCGCCCCGGCACGTCTGTGACCACGGTCACACTGGCGATAGCCATCAGAAAGCCGACGGCCCCACAACCAGCGATTCCGGGCGCGCGGGGCTCCCATTGTGTTTGCTGCATGCGCCGCTCAGCCCCTCCCACCACGGCCTATGGAGTTATCCACAGACGCTATCAACAGTGGGGATAAATCACACGCGTGTGATTGGGGGGTGGGAATGTTGCTGGCGCAGTAACGGAGCAACCCAAAAATGAATTCATTCCGAGGCTGACGACGCTCAGTGCCAGCGCATCGTCAGCAACAAGCCGGTGATCATGAAAGCGAACGCGATGGCGTAGTTCCATGGCCCGAGTTGCGCCATCCAGTTGAGCGCGGTCGGCGCCTGGCTGCCCACGGCGGCTAGCTGAAACACCATCAGCCAGACGAGCCCGATGAGCATGAGGCCGACGAATAAGGCAACGAACCACACGCTCGACGGTCCAACCTTCACCTTCACCGGCGTGCGGCTGACCGCGCCGACGGCGAAGTCGTTCTTCTTGCGGACCTTGGACTTGGGCATGATTACCTCAGCAAGACGGTGTGTGGGACGGGTGCAACGATAAGACCGCAGCTGCACGCACAGCTTGGGTACGAGACTAACTCACACGGCAGGCCGACCAGGAAATTGGAGAGCCGAATGAGCGACGGACGCCGGTCACCATGGCGCTTCGGCGTCCCGGTGGTGTGCCTGTCAGCGGGATTGCTCCTTGCCGCCACCCACGGGGTGTCCGGCGGCGCCGAGATCCGTCGCAGCGACGCCCCCCGGCTGGTCGATCTGGTTCGCGAGGCCCAAGCGTCGGTGAACCATCTCAACGCCCAACGCGACTCGCTGGCGGGCAAGATCGATGCCGCGCACGGGCGGTCCTCGGATCTGGCGTTGGCGGCGATGCTGCGCCGCTCCGCCGAGCTGGCCGCCGAGGCGGACATGAATCCGGTGCACGGTCCGGGCCTAGCTGTCACCCTGGACGACGCGCCGCGGGACGCCAACGGCCGTTTCCCGCGGGATGCGTCGCCCGACGACCTGGTGGTGCACCAGCAAGACATCGAGGCCGTCCTCAACGCGTTGTGGAGCGCCGGCGCGGAGGCGATCCAGATGCAGGACCAGCGCATCATCGCCACGTCCGTGCCCCGGTGCGTCGGCAACACGCTGCTGCTCAACGGACGCACCTACAGCCCGCCCTACACGATCACCGCGATCGGCAACGCGGCCGCCATGCAAGCCGCCCTGGCCGCCGCTCCCCTGGTCACCCTGTACCGCCAGTACGTGGTCCGATTCGGGCTCGGCTACCGCGAAGAGGTCAAGCCCGACGTGCAAGTCGTCGGCCACACCGAGCCGGACCGGCTGCATTTCGCGCAGCCCATGGGAACCATCGGCTACTGATTTCCAGCGGACGGTAACCTGGCACGGTGCGGATCCTGGTCGTCGACAACTACGACAGCTTCGTGTTCAACCTGGTGCAGTACCTCGGCCAGCTGGGCGTCGAGGCCGAGGTGTGGCGCAATGACGACACCAAGCTTTCCGACGAGGCAGCCGTCGCCAAGCGGTTCGACGGTGTGCTGCTCAGCCCCGGTCCGGGCACCCCGGAACGTGCGGGCGCTTCGATCGGTCTGGTGGGCGCGTGTGCCGCCGAGCGCACCCCGCTGCTCGGGGTCTGCCTCGGACACCAAGCCATCGGCGTCGCCTTCGGCGCCACCGTGGACCGCGCGCCCGAACTGCTGCACGGCAAGACCAGCAATGTCTTCCACACCAATACCGGTGTGCTGCAAGGGCTTCCGGATCCGTTCACGGCGACCCGCTATCACTCGCTGACCATACTGCCGGAGTCGCTGCCCCCGGTGCTGGAGGTGACGGCCCGCACCCGCGGAGGCGTCATCATGGGGGTGCGGCACAGCGAGTTGCCGATTCACGGTGTCCAGTTCCATCCGGAGTCGATTCTGACCGAGGGCGGCCACCGAATGCTGGCGAACTGGCTCGCCTACTGCGGGTGGGCGCGCAACGACACACTGGTCCGCCGGCTCGAGAACGAGGTGCGGGCCGCGGTGCAGCCTTATTTCCCGGCCGAACCGGCCGCTACTGGCCGAACTTCAGCGTGATGATCCCGTCCCGGTTGCACCCGGTGCCGGCCGGCGGGTTCTGATACACCACCCGGTGGGACTGCGAGCCACCCGCGTCCACGTCGGGCCCCTTGTCCAGCACCCCCGTCCAACCCAACGCCCGTAGCCGCGGCTCGGCGTCCGTCCAGAACATGCCGCTCAGGTCGGGCATCACGAACTGGTTGCCCTTGGACACCTGGAGCTCGATCACCGAATCCACCGGAACCATCTGGCCCTTAGGCGGATTGGTGCCGATCACCTCGCCGGCCGGCCGGTTGCTGTCCACCTGTGCCTGGGTGACCTTGGTGAAGCCGTAGACGGTGAGATTCTTCTGCGCGACGTCGACGGTCTGCCCCGCTACGTCGGGCACCTGCTTGGTCTCCGGCCCCGAGCCAACGATGACGGTGATGACGTTGGTGATCGCCGATGTCTGGTTGGCCGGCGGGTTGGTGCCGATCACCTTGCCCAGCAGCTCCGGGCTCGACGGCGAGTTGGCCTGCTTGAACTTGGTGAATCCGGCGGCCTTGAGCTTGCTGATCGCGTCGGAGTAACCCAGGGACGAGACGTCGGGCACCTCGCGTTGCTCCGGACCGGTCGAGACGTTGATGGTGATCTCGTCGCCCGCGCTCACCGAGGCGTTGGCCCCGGGGTCGGTGCTGATGACGTGGTCGGGCGGGATCGTCGAATCGGGCTTTTGCAGGGTGCGCGTCTTGAAGCCGCGGTTCTGCAGCGCGGCAATGGCATCGGCGGAGACCTGGCCCCGCACGTCGGGCACCTGCACATCGCGAGTGGTGCCGCCGAAGGTGTTGAAGGCGATGACGACGACGATCGTCAGCACCGCCAGCGCGGCGACCGCGACGATCCAGCGACCGACCGAACCGCCGTTGCGGTCGTCGATGCGGCGCAGGGGTTGGCGGGGTAGCGCGTCGGCGCGCGTGCCAGGCAGGTTTCCGCCCGTCGCGAGCAGCGAGCTGCGGTCGGCGTCGGTGAGGACCTTGGGCGCCTCCGGCGGTTCGCCGTTGTGCACCCGCACCAGATCGGCGCGCATCTCCGCGGCGGTCTGATAGCGGTTGTCCGGGTTTTTGGCGAGCGCCTTGAGCACGACGGCGTCGAGGTCTGCGGAGATGCCCTCGTGCCGGTGCGACGGCGGAATCGGGTCCTCCCGCACGTGCTGGTAGGCCACCGCGACCGGTGAGTCACCGGTGAAAGGCGGTTCGCCCGTGAGGATTTCGTAGAGCACACAACCCAGCGAATAGACGTCGGACCGGGCGTCCACAGTGTCGCCGCGGGCCTGCTCGGGCGACAGATACTGGGCCGTGCCGATCACCGCCGCGGTTTGGGTGACGCTGTTACCGCTGTCGGCGATCGCGCGCGCGATGCCGAAATCCATCACCTTGACCGCATTGGTGCTGCTGATCATGATGTTCGCCGGCTTGACGTCGCGGTGGATGATGCCGTTCTGGTGACTGAAGTTCAGCGCCTGGCACGCGTCGGCGATGATCTCGATGGCCCGCCGCGGGGGTAGCGGGCCGTCGGTGTGCACGATGTCGCGCAGCGTTACGCCGTCGACGTACTCCATGACGATGTACGGCAGCGGGCCCGTCGGCGTCTCCGCCTCACCGGTGTCGTAGACCGCGACGATCGAGGGGTGATTGAGGGCGGCGGCGTTCTGCGCCTCGCGGCGGAACCGCAGATAGAAGCTGGGATCGCGGGCCAGATCGGCGCGCAGCACTTTGACCGCGACATCGCGGTGCAACCGGACGTCGCGGGCCAGGTGAACCTCGGACATACCCCCGAATCCGAGGATTTCGCCCAGTTCATAGCGATCAGACAGGTGCTGAGGGGTGGTCATCGTGGCATCTCGTGTCGGGCCGGTGATGCGCTGAGCGTCGGTGGTTCACCCCACCCGTGCTCGGCCGGCCCTCGTTGCAGTCCAGAATTACTCATCGTCCCGCGATCCGTCCAATTAAGCCGTGGCGCGGAGCCGCTGGGGGTGTTGGTCGCCGGCGGCGCGGGCGGGGTCCCGGTGTCGGTGACCGTCGGCGGCGGGGGCTGCTGCTGGGTGTCCGCGCGGGAGTTGATGACGATGAGCACCGCGATGATGATGGCCAGCGCCCCGAGCACCCCGGCGGCCCACAGCAACGCGCGCTGACCCGACGAGAAGGTGCGCCGCGCCGGGGGCGGGCGATGACCGCCGGTGGCCGGCCGGGATCGGCGCGGCGCCGCGCTCCGGGGGCTCGAGACGGCGGCCGCCCGGGTCGTCGGGCTGGACGGAATCGCCGCCGGCGATGCCCGGCCGGGGGGCGGTGACTGGCTGGGCCGCGGCGGACGGCGGCCGGCGCGTACCGCCGCCACGGCGTCGGCGAACGGCCCGCCGCTGCGGTAGCGCATCGCGGGATTCTTGACCAGCGTGATCTCGATGAGTTCCCGCACGTTGGGCGGCAGCTCCGCCGGCAGCGGTGGCGGGGGCTCCTTGATGTGCTTCATCGCCACGGTCAGGGCGCCGTCACCGGTGAACGGCCGCTTGCCCGACACCACCTCGTAGCCGACGACGCCCAGGGAGTACACGTCGCTGGAGGGGGTCGCGTCGTGGCCGAGGGCCTGTTCGGGGGCGATGTACTGGGCGGTGCCCATCACCATCCCGGTCTGGGTGACGGGCGCGGCGTCGACGGCCTTGGCGATACCGAAGTCGGTGATCTTCACCTGGCCGGTCGGGGTGATCAGGATGTTGCCCGGCTTGACGTCGCGGTGCACTAAGCCGGCGGCGTGCGCCACCTGCAGTGCCCGGCCGGTCTGCTCGAGCATGTCCAGGGCGTGCCGCAGCGACAGCCGGCCCGTGCGTTTGAGGACCGAGTTCAACGGCTCACCGTTCACCAGCTCCATCACCAGGTAGGCGGTGCGGCCTTCCCCGTCAAGCTGGCTCTCGCCGTAGTCGTGAACCTGGGCGATGCCGGGGTGGTTGAGCATCGCGGTGGTGCGCGCCTCGGCGCGGAACCGCTCGATGAACTCCGGATCCTGGGAGAACTCCTGTTTGAGCACCTTGACCGCGACGCGCCGGCCGAGCCGGCTGTCCACCGCCTCCCAGACCTGGCCCATGCCGCCGGTGGCGATCAGGCGCTGCAGGCGGTATCTGCCAGACAGCGTCACACCAACTCGCGGGCTCATGGTCCTCCCTGTAGCGCGGCTTGGATCACAGCCCGTCCGATCGGCGCGGCGAGTGCACCTCCCGTCGCGGACAGGCGGTCGCCGCCATTCTCTACCAACACTGCCACGGCGACTCTCGGCGTCTGCGCGGGCGCGAAGGCGATGTACCACGCGTGCGGCGGCGTATTACGCGGATCGGTGCCATGCTCTGCGGTACCCGTCTTGGATGCGATCTGCACGCCGGGAATGGCCCCTTTCTGCTGTGCGACCTTCTCGGCGCCGACCATCAGCTCTGTTAGCTTAGCGGCGACCTGGGGTGACACCGCGCGGTGCTGTTGATAGGGGACGGTGGTGCTGATGTTGGCCAGGTCCGGGCCCTTGAGACTGTCGATCAGGTAAGGCTGCATCGTGACGCCGTCGTTCGCGATGGTCGCCGCGATCTGGGCGTTCTCCAGCGGTGTCAGCGCAACGTCTTTCTGGCCGATGCTGGTCATGCCCAGCGCCGCGGCATCGGGAATGATCCCGACGGTTGACTCGGCGACCTGAAGTGGGATGACGCTCGGGGTGGTGTCCAGGCCGAACGAGCGCGCCATGCTGCGCAGCGCGTCAGATCCGGTGTGCATGCCGAGTTGGACGAACGCGGTGTTGCAGGACAGGGCGAACGCTTGCTTGAGCGACAGCGTGGGCTCGTTGCCACAGGGCTGGCCGCCGTAGTTCTCCAACGTCGCGGTGCTGTCGGGCAGCACGATGGAGGACGCCGCGGTCAACTGCTCGGCGTCGGTCGCACCGGCCTGCAGCGCGGCCGCGGTGGTGATCACCTTGAACGTGGACCCGGGCGGGTAGGTCTCGGAGATGGCGCGGTTGGTCAGCGGATTGTCGGGGTCGTCGCGGAGCCGCTGCCATGCCTGCGCCTGTACCTGGGGGTCGTGCGACGCCAGCAGATTGGGGTCATAGGACGGCGATGACACCATTGCCAAGATCTTGCCGGTGGACGGCTCGAGAGCGACGACGGCGCCCTTGCACGGCCGCCCCCCGCAGCCCTGCTGCATCGCGTCCCAGCCGGCCTGCTGGACCCGCGGTCTGATGGTGGTGTCGACGTTGCCCCCGCGCGGATCGCGGCCGGTGAAGAAATCGGCCAGCCGGCGCCCGAACAGCCGTTCGTCGGAGCCGTTCAACAGTGGGTCCTCGGCGCGCTCCAGGCCCGTGCTGGAGTAACGCAGCGAGTAGAAGCCGGTGAGCGGCGCGTACACGGCCGGGTTCGGATAGACCCGCAGAAATCGGAAGCGGCTGTCGGTGGCCACCGAATACGCCAGCAATTGGCCGCCCGCGATGATCTGGCCGCGCTGACGCGAATACTCGTCGAGCAGGACACGCTGATTGCGCGGGTCGGCACGCAGCGAGTCGGCGGCGAACACCTGCGTCATTGTGGCGTTGAGGAGCAAGAGCACGATCAGCGCCATGACGGTGATCGAGATGCGGCGCAGAGAGGTGTTCATACCTTCTCGATTACCTCGGTCTTGGCCGCCGCGATCGGCGAGTCCTTGCGCTCACGGCCGCGTAAGGGATGCCGGGCGCTGTTGGAGATGCGAGCGAGGATGGCCAGCAACACATAGTTCGCCAGCAACGACGATCCACCGTAGGACATCCACGGGGTGGTCAGACCGGTCAGCGGGATGAGTTGCGTAACGCCGCCGACGACGATGAACAGCTGGATGGCCAGGGTGGAGGCCAGGCCCGCAGCCAGCAGCTTGCCGAAGCTGTCCCGCGTCGCGATCGCGGTGCGCATGCCACGGACGATGACGATGGTGTAGAGCATCAAGATGCTGGCGAGCCCGACGAGCCCGAGTTCTTCACCGAACGCGGCGATGATGAAGTCGGTCGACGCCGCTGGCACGGTATCGGGTTGCCCGTTTCCCAGCCCCGTGCCGAAGATGCCGCCGGTGGCGAAACTGAACAGGGACTGGACAATCTGGTAGCCGCTGCCGTCGGGGTCGGAGAACGGGTCCCACCACATCTGCACCCGGACCCGCACATGCGCAAAGACGAAATATGCGATGACGCTGCCCACCGCGAACAGCACCAGGCCGATCACCACCCAGCTGAACCGTTGTGTCGCAAGGTAAACCACCACCAGAAACGACGCATACAGCAGCAGCGAGGTACCTAGGTCCTTTTCGAAGACCATCACACCGATGGAGATCACCCAGGCGGCCAGCAGTGGCGCGAGGTCGCGCGGGCGTGGCAGGGTCAGGCCCATGAAATGCTTGCCGACGCTGGTGAACAGGCCCCGCTTGGCGATCAGCACGGCGGAGAAGAAGATCAGCAATAAGATCTTGGAGAATTCTGCGGGCTGAATCGAGAACCCGGGGAAGCGAATCCAGATTTTCGCGCCGTTCTGTTCGGACAGCGATGTCGGCAGCAGTGCAGGAATCACCAACAGCACCAGGCCGGTGATTCCGCAGATGTAGCCATACCGCGCCAGCTGCCGATGGTCTTTGAGAAACGTGACCACCAATGCGAACGCGACGACTCCGACGAGCGTCCACATCATCTGCTGGGTTGCGCTGGGGTGGTGGCGGCCGCTGAGCTGGTTGTCGACCAGGTCGAGCCGATGGATCATCACCAGGCCAAGTCCGTTGAGCAACGCCACAATTGGCAACAGCAGCGGATCGGTATAGGGGGCGAAACGCCTGATGGCCACGTGCGCCGACCCGAACACGAGCATGAACACCAGCCCGTAACTCATGACGTTCCAATGCAATTCGCGGTCCTGGTTCGCCTCCACGATCAGTAACGCGGCGACGGTGATTGCTGCGGCGAAGAACAGCAGCAGCAGCTCGGCGTTGCGACGGGTGGGTAGCGGGGGTGTGACCGCGACGGGCGGCTGGAGTTGTGTCGTCATGCCACCGTCCGGCAGTCGATGCCCGGTTGCAGTGGAGGCGCTGGAAGCGCGGTGACCGTTTGGGAAGTGGTCGTGGGGGCCACCGGCGACGTGGTCGCGGGGCCGGCTGTGGTGCTGGGGGGCCCGCTGGGGCCGGAAGAAGCGGTGTTCGGTGCGGTGGTGGGTGCTGGCGATGCCGCGACACTTGATTCGGGGGTGCCGCTCCCGGTGGGCGGGGAGCCCGGCGGTGACGTGGCGCGCGGCGACGGACAAGTGGGAAGCAGGTATTCGGCCAGCAACTGTCGTAACTGGGACTCGGCCTGGTCCAGGCTTCCGCCAGGCAGCCCGGCCTGAACCTGAACCTGTCCGGGCCGGCGAAGGTCGCGCAGAGTCATCAGCTGACAGTTCGGATGACCGGATTCGCCGTAACCGATCAGGGACAGCTCGTTGCGGGCGCTCAGGCAGGCCACCAGGTACGGCCGCTGCAGGGGCACGGCCAACAGGGACCCCTGAATGCCGCGGACTACCGATACCTTGCCGTCGTATTCGGCGACGTAATAATTGCGCTGGATGACCCACCAGCCGATGGCCATGCCGGAGAGAACGAACAACACCGCCAGTGTCACGACGAAGAACATCCGCCGCCTGGGCCACCGCGGCCGGGCGGGTGTTTCCGGTTGTGGTGCAACACGTTTGGCGGCCTCTTCGCGCGGCCTGATTGCGGAGGCGCGGCCCGCGGAGGTGTTGGGCAACGTCATCTGGTCCTCGTCGCCGGAAACCGCGCCCGCCAGAATCGGTTGGGTTTGGCCGTAGTCGTAGTCGACGACGTCTGCGACCACCACGGTCACGTTGTCCGGGCCGCCGCCGCGCAACGCCAGCTCGATGAGGCGGTACGCGGCTTCGGCCACGTCGGGGATCTGCAGCGCCTCGAGAATGGTCTCGTCGCTCACCGGATCGCTGAGCCCGTCGGAGCACAGTAGGTAGCGATCACCGGCCCGCGCCTCGCGCATGGTCAGGGTCGGCTCCACCTCGTGACCGGTCAGCGCGCGCATGATCAGCGACCGCTGCGGGTGGCTGTGCGCCTCTTCGCGGGTGATCCGGCCTTCGTCGACCAAGGTCTGGACGAATGTGTCGTCCTTGGTGATCTGGGTGAGTTCACCGTCGCGCAGCAGATAGCCGCGCGAGTCGCCGATGTGTACCAAGCCAATTCGGTCGCCCGCGAACAGGATTGCGGTGAGCGTCGTGCCCATCCCCTCGAGCTCGGGCTCGGCCTCCACCTGCGCGGCGATGGCCGCGTTGCCCGAGCGCACCGCGGCGTCGAGCTTGGCAAGCAGGTCGCCGCCGGGTTCGTCGTCGTCGAGATGGGCCAGCGCGGCGATCACCAGCTGGGAGGCCACTTCGCCGGCCGCGTGGCCGCCCATGCCGTCAGCCAGGGCGAGCAGCCGCGCACCGGCGTAGACGGAGTCTTCGTTATTGGCGCGCACCAGGCCGCGATCGCTGCGCGCGGCATATCGCAGAACCAGGGTCACGGGCGCCACTCTCCCCCGCAAGCGGGTGGTGCCCCCACGATCCCGGCTGCGCCGGCATCATCGTCGTGAGCGCGGGTCACGGGCGCAACTCGATCGCCGTTTTGCCGATCCGAATCGGCGTTCCTATTGGAACTCGTACCGCAGTGGTCACCTTTGCCCTGTCAAGGTAAGTGCCGTTGGTCGATCCTAGATCCTCGACATACCATTCCGAACCGCGCTGAGATAGCCGGGCGTGCCGCGTCGAGGCGTAGTCGTCGGTGAGCACCAGGGTCGAGTCGTCGGCTCTTCCGATCAACACCGGCTGCCCGCTGAGTGTGATGCGCGCGCCCGCCAACGCCCCCTCGGTCACCACCAGGTAGCGCGCGGCATGGCGCCGCTGCCGCGAGGGCAGCAGGGTGCTGCGCAGCGCCAACCCCCGGCGCACCATGACGGCACCGGTGGGCGCGTAGATATCGGTCCGCAAGATCCGCAGCACGGACCAGATGAATACCCACAACAACATTAAAAATCCGGCACGCGTCAGCTGCAGTACAAGTCCCTGCATCTGGCGTCCTTTCCGTCCTGCGTCGTCCCCCTGGCGCCCGTGACTCCGAGCACATCGGCAACGTCACGATACTTGGACGGCGGTCGACGCGGGGCGAAGCACGGCAGCGTTGAGCCCAGCGCGTTTAGTGGATCCGGACGATGATCTCCGAGTGGCCCAGACGGATCACGTCGCCGTCCGCCAATTGCCACTCCTGCACCGGCGCGTTGTTCACAGTGGTGCCGTTGGTCGAGTTCAGGTCCGAAAGGAGCGCGACCTGCCCGTCCCAGCGGATCTCGAGGTGACGCCGTGACACCCCGGTGTCGGGCAACCGGAATTGCGCGTCTTGTCCACGGCCCACGATGTTGGAGCCCTCACGAAGCTGGTAGGTGCGGCCGCTGCCGTCGTCGAGCTGGAGGGTGACCGTCGTTCCGGCCGCGCCGTAGCCGCCGCCGTAACCGCCGTAGCCACCGGCCGGCTGCCCGTAGTCGGCGGGTTGGCCGTACTCACTCGGCTGGGCATACTCGGCCTGCTGGCCATATTCGTAGTCGCGTTGGGCGGGCTCGGCGTATCCGCCTTGACCGGGGTATCCCCCGCCCGGCACGTTCTCGGAGTACTGCGTGTAATCCCCGGGGCCGTAGTCCTGGCGGCCGTATCCGCCGCCCTGCGGGTATCCCTGCTCGTAGCCGCCGCCCTGCTCGTAGCCGCCGGCCTGCTCATACCCGGCACCCTGCTCGGGGTAGGCCGGCCGCTGCTCGGGCGGAGCGTAACCACCCTCCTCTGGGCGGGCCGGGCCTCGCCCATATTCGCCGTACCCGCCGTAGCCCTGCGGGCCGCCGGCGGGCTGGCCGCCGGCAGGAGGGCCGTACCCAGCGCCCTGGCGGTAGCCCTGGTCGTAGCCTTGGCCGCCGTACCCGCCGGGCGCGGGAGGACGCTGTTCGTACTGCGGCGGGTAACCGCCCTGGCCCTGCTCCGGGTAGCCGCCCTGGCCGCCTTGATAGCCGCGCTGTTCGGGATAGCCGCCCTGGCCGCCGCCTTGATAGCCGCGTTGGTCGGGGTAGCCGCCGCCTGGGGCTTGGTAACCACCTTGCTCGGGGTAGCCACCTTGCTGCTCGGGATAGCCACCCTGCTGCTCGGGATATCCGCCCTGCTGCTCGGGGTGGCGGGGTGGCGGGTAACCCTGCTGCGGCGGATAGCCGCCCTGCTCGGGCGGATACCCAGCACGTGGATCAGGTCCCCCCTGCGGTTCCGGGCCACCCTCTTGCGGACGCCCGTAGCGGTCGTCGTAATACTCATCGCTGGGCCGCCCCGGCCCCTGAGCCCCGCGGTAGCTCGAATCGTCAGTCATTGGTGCTACTCCTCGTTCTGCGCCGAACGCACTATTTGATTGTGGCCGGACGGGATCGTTGACCGTCGGGCGGGGCTGCACATCGGGGTTGACAGCACCACGGGCGCGGTACTGGCCGGTCCGCAGGTTCGACGACTGCTCGAACCGGACGACCACCTCACCATACGTTTGCCACCCCTGTTCATGGATGTAGTCGGCCAAGTACCTAGCGAAATCGCCCGACGTGAGATCGGGGTCCGCGCCCACCTTCTCGAAGTCGTGCCTACCGAGGGTAATGATGTATTCGTTGGGGGCCAAAAGGCGATTGCCCTGCAGCGCCTGGACACCGTCGCGGGCTTCGCGGCGCAGCAGGGCCTCGACCTCTTGCGGAACGATCGAGCCGCCGAAGACCCGGGCGAACGCGTTGTCGACGGTCGCCTCGAGCTTGCGCTCGATCCGCGCCGCCAGCCCCCGTTGGCTACTCATGCGCCGGCGTTCGCCCGCACTTGCCACGGCATGTCGCCGGCACGCGGCAAATGATTCACGCGGTGAGCTCCCACTCCAGCATGGTATCGGGACAGCGCATTGCGGCGGCACCGTCGAAACTCTGAGAACTGCGTCGACCCTGTTCAGACGCGTTGTCCCGCAGCGCCCCACGGCTTTCAGGCCCGACCAGGCGGGTTGGGGAATGCGGCTATTAGAGTGGTATGGTCCATCGGTTGTTTTCCGGGCGAGTGGCGGAATGGCAGACGCGCTGGCTTCAGGTGCCAGTGTCCTTCGGGACGTGGGGGTTCAAGTCCCCCTTCGCCCACATTTGAGCGGTTCCCCGAGCCGCAGGCGCTGAGGTCACGAACTCCGCAAGGAGCTCGTGACCTTCGTGCTTTCCGGGCCGTGTTCTTCAGGGCGCCCTTAACGTCCTCACCGCAGTGAGCCGTCGCCGTTCGTGGTCGCCCTCATCCTCCCAGTAGGCCCACTCGGGAAGCGGTGTGTTCGGCAAAGCGCCGTGCGCCGACGCCTCGTAGCCGGGTTGCGCGCGGCGCCCGGTCCACCGCGGATCCAATCTGTTCGCCCGTGAACGCCTAAACGCTCGGGCAATCAGAACTCCGGTTCCTACGACGATGAAGGCGATCAACGCAACCTTGGGGACGAGCAACAACAGCGGCATATCGTCTTGGCCCCCTAAACCCGCGCCGGCGTAGTGAATTGACGTCCCCGTTCCCGTTAGTAGCGTAATTGCCAGCTCAGGAGGGGTGGCAATGTTCGTCGCGGCTATACGCTCGGGGTCGGCGCGCTGTGTTTCGCGACCCATGAGGCGAGATCGGCATGGCGCCGCGCTGCCACGGGCGGTGCTATGGGCCTGCCGTACATAGACATTGATGCGCTGATCGCTGAGGCCGGCGGTGACCCATGGGCGATCAACCGCAGCCTGCAGGCCGGCGATCCGTTGCAGATTTCCAACCTGGCCGAGGCCTTTCGCGAGGCCGGTCGTTGCACGGCAGAGGCCGACCACGCGTTCGAGCAAGCCCGAAACCGTTTCGACGCCGCCTGGAACCATCAGACCGGCGACCACCCGATCAACGACACCGCCGAAGTGCAGCGGGTGACGAAATCGTTGGGATCGCAGTCCCTCCAATTACCCAAGATCGGTGCCGACCTGGAGAACATCGCCGCCACCTTGGCCGAAGCGCAACGAGCCGGCGCAGCACAGATCGCGAATTTGGACTCCCAGCTGCAGGGGATCTCCAACTTGCTGTGCCAAGCCGCCGCGATGTTGCAAGACAAACATCTCAGCGCGGCGGACGTGGACGCCCTGCACGCCTTCATCAGAACGTGTGAAGAAGATGCCCTGCGGGACACGAAAGCGGCCCTCGCTCAGATGTTGTCGATCCGCAACGGCTACTCCAGCTCACTGCAGAAATCTCTGGATGGCTTGCACACCAATGGGTACGACGGGGCCCCGCTGCATGGCCTCGATAGTGACGGCGTAGCCCCGCCGTCGCAGGAACAGCGCAATGCGCTCGCAAATATTCGGCAGATCACCGACCAGGCGGTCGTCGATCAGATGGGCAAGGTGCGTGCCGCGCAGACTGCCCTGGATAAGGCTATTGCTGACCTCTATGCGCACGGACCCGGTTCTCCGGAAGGAGAAGCAGCCAGCGCCAGCCTTCCCAAGCTCAAGTCCGATCTAGCAAAAGCCCTCGACGACCTGGGAAAGATTCCCAACTACAACAGCATTGATCCGGCCTCGGTGAGCACCACTCCCGACGGCCATTTCATGTTCACCTACAAGGTCGACGGCCAGCCTGTGCAGGTTTTCGGCCAGCTCAAGGACGGCACGGGTGAATTCTTCGATCAAGCGACCGGCACGTCGTATGCGTTCAGCGGCGGCAAGTTGACCGGCATGCGCACACCGGATCCCGGGAAGGTGGAAGCCACGCCCGAACCGCTGTGGAGCGCCATCACGCTGGCCGTCGGCGGGCCTGAACTCAAGGCCGGCGGGGAGGTGGCCTGGCAGGGCCTAAAGACACTGTTCAGTCGTGAAGCGCTGCAAGGCCTTTCCGCCGACAACGTCCTCCCCCGCGCACTAAGCGCGGCCGAGATCCGCGCGGCAATCGCCGAAGCGGACCTTCCCCCGCATGGCTCGCCAATCCCTGATGGCGGCGGACAGCCCGTGCCGGGCGCCGCCCACCCCGGACCGCCACCCGTCGTTGAGCACGCGCCGCACCCGGGTGGTGGTGAGATTCCCGCCGAACATGCTCCCGCAGGTCCTCATGTATCTGTGGCGCCGGACAGCGCCCCGCCGCCTGTTGTGATCGACCCAGCGCATCCAGAGTTCATCCTGGACAACCCGCTGCAGTACATGACGCCAGAGCTGCGAGCAATGTCGGAGCAACATTTGACCGGAAGCGGCGAAACCGTCCTCGGCCCATTTAGACCACCGGACAAAGGACCCTCCTACATTGATGTCGCGCAACAACACGGAGCCAGCTACTTCGATCTCGGCGACGCGTGGAATTCCCTCTCGTGGACTGAGCGGCTGGCGGCTAATCAGCATGTACTCGACGTGGCTATCGCAAACCGCGATAGGGTCACCTTGTCAGTGCCGTTCTACCGCGTTGGCCCGGATACCTTCACAGCTGCAGAAGTTCGATATCTCGAAGCGCATGGGTATCAGCGAGTGGGTGACAATGTACTTCTGCCGCCGACCGGAGGGGGATGATAAATAATGAGAACATTGCTGCAGTTCTACCTGCAGTACTTCGACTTCCTTTACTTGGATTCACGCTATCGTATTACTGACTCGGCGACATCGGGCAATCCGACAATCAATGCTTCGCTAACGATAGCGGGACCATCACTCACCTGCCATATTTCCAACGATCGTGGCCAAATTGGCGTGACTTTCGCCCCAACTAAGTCGACCGAAGTGCCCGACAACTGGTTCCGCGCCTCGCTTATTCGTCAGTATCTGGATAACTACGATGAGACCAACACCGTCTCTTCCGAGGCGATGGCGGCTTGGATTCGCGATAACCTAGAACGCATCGAGGACCTCTTTAGCGATGCAAAGGCAGACGGGTCGTGTAAGGAACTTCTCAACCTCGCAAAGCTGCTTGCAGACAAGTATTTCGGTCCATCGCAAGGCTAGCCCCGGGCTTACTTAATCCGAAGTCTGGCGAAGGCCGACAAGCCAACTGTGGACTAGATAGGAATGCGCACTCCTATTCTCCGATAGTGCGGAACAGTCGCGTCAACTACCGGCTACGACGACCGCACCCACCGCTGAATCTCCGGCGTGACGGCGTCGGTGATGTCGTCGTATTCGGGGTGCTTCTTGAGCACGGTGCCGATCATCGAGCAGACGGGGACGATGCGCTTGCCTTCGCCGCGGGCCTCGTTGAGGGCCTCCTCGACGAGGATGGTCGCCAGGCCGCGTCCGCCGTACGCGGGGTCGATTTCGGTGTGGTAGAAAACGCGCTGGTCGCCGCGGTCGGCGAAGTCGGCGAGGCCGACTTGCTTGCCTTCCACGGCGATGGTGTACCGGCCTTCCTCAAGGCTGACGGTCGCTTCTGCTCCGGTCTTATCGGCGGTCATGGTTGCTTTCCTTTCCTTGCGGTACGGGTCGAGGCCGCAGCCGAGTTGTCGGCAGCGGCGGGGCGGGCAGTCGGCTGAGCGAACCCCGATAGCCGTGGACGGCGCCGAAGCGTTCGTCGCCGTCCTCCCACAGTTCGCGGTAACCCACGATGTCGTCGTGGCTTCGCCCGACGAAGTTCCACCACATCACTAGCTCTTCAGTGAACGGTGCGCCGCCGAGCAGGAGTACCCGGGCGGGCCGATCCCCCGCGTTGCGCAGGTGCAGCGACGAAGCGCCGGGGCTCAGGTAGGCCAGCTCGGCGACCGCCAGGGTGGTCTCCTCCACACACACGGCTCCCCGATCGCAGAGCACACCGTGTTCGAATGCCGGGTCGACATCGATGTCCAGGCGAGCGCCGGCGTCGAGATCGATCTGGGCGCCCAGCAGCGGCGTGAAGGTATGCACCGGTGACCGGCTGCCGGCCAGTCCGCCGAGGAACACCCGCGCCGTCGCGCCGACAAGCGACACCGCCTCGGGCACGTAGTGGGCGAAGTCGCGGCCGCAACCGCGATCGGAATCGGGAAGCGCCACCCAGAGCTGGACACCGTGCAAGGCTGCCGGCGACGTAACCGACACCTCGGAATGACAGATACCGGCACCCGCAGTCATGAGGTTGAGCTCGCCCGGCCGTACTGTCGCATGCACTCCGGCGCTGTCGTTGTGCTCCACTTCCCCACTGAACAACCAACTCACCGTTTGTAGTCCGGTGTGCGGATGAGGTGGAACGTCCATGCGCGCCGACGCCGGGCCGTAATGGTCGATGAAACACCACGCCCCGATCAGTGAACGGTTCCGTTGCGGAAGGGTGCGCCGCACCCGCATGGCCCGCGGGCCGCCAAGTGGAACCTCCCTGGGCGTCAGCACCTCGGTGCCCACGCCTGGCGAGGTAGCGCAGGCGAGTTCGATGGGTGTCGACTCAAGGTTGCTCATGGTCCACTCGACCGTACCCAGGCGCCGTTACTTGCCCGGCGGTCGGAGCACCTTCATGGCCAGCCGCATGACGGGTTCGGGCACCCGGTCCTGCATGGAGAGCGCTGTGTCGGCGACGCGGGAGCGTAGTGGGGTGCCGCGACCGAATACCCGGTTCAGCGGGCCGCCGGACGGCTCGAGCACCACATGCAGTGGCGGCGTGCCGACGGCGGCACCCAGTGCGTTTGCGATCACCATCCGCTGAATCTCGCTCGTGCCCTCAAAAATGGTGTATAGCTTGGCATCCCGATACCACTTCTCCACCGGGTGATCGGTGATGTAGCCCCAGCCGCCCATGGTTTGAATGGCGCGTTCGGTGGCCTTGACGGCGACCTCGCTGGCGGCCATCTTCGACATCGAGCCTTCCCCGCGCTCGAAGGGAACGTTGTTGGCTGCCATCCACGACGCCCGCCAGGTCAAGAGCCGCGCCGCGTCGATCTGGGTGGCCAGCTCCGCCAGCGGGAAGGCGATGCCCTGGTTGTCGATGATCGGTCCGCCGAACGCCTCGCGCTCCGTGGCGTACCCCGTCGCGTACTCGAGCGCGGCGCGCGCGATCCCGATGGCCTGGGCGGCCACCATCGGCCGCGTCTGCTCGAACGTGCCCAATGTCGCTGAGCCGGATCGCTTAGCGCCCGCAACCACTTCGCGCGCTTTGGCGAGTTTGTGCTCTAACTTGTCCTGTCCCCCAAGCAAATTGGCGCCCGGTACGCGGACGCCTTCGAACAGCAACTCCGCGGTGTGTGACGCACGGCAGCCGAGCTTGTCCAGCTTGCGCACGAGCTTGAGCCCGGGGGTGCCACCGGGCACCACAAACAGCGCCTGACCACGATGACCTAGTTCCTCGTCGACCACCGCGTTGACCACGTGCACGTTGGCGATCCCGCCGTTGCCGATCCACATCTTGTGGCCGTCGATGATCCAGTCGTCCCCGTCGCGGCGCGCGTGAGTGCGCAGATTTCGCACATCGCTGCCGCCCTCGGGTTCCGAGATCGCGAGCGCGGCAAGCTTGAGATCGCCTGGGGTGCCGAAGCATTCGGGCGCCCATTCCAACATCTGCTCCGGAGATGCTGCCTGCCCGATCGCCGAAAGAGCCAGCGCCGGCATCACGATCGCCAACCCAATCCCCGCGCAGCCCCAAAACAGCTCCTCCATGAACATCGGCAACGAGAGGCCGGTCGGATCGCCGATCAGGTCGCGGTAGAACAAGGGGCTGTAAAAGCCGCGCTGGGCCGCCTCCTCCAGGACCGGCCACGGAAACTCCTGCCGTTGGTCGTAGTGGCGCGCCACCGGGCGGATCACTTCTTCGGCGAACTCGTGGGTCCGCCGGGCCAGGTCGTGCTGCGCCGCCGTCGGGGTCAGGTCGAACGTCATGGATCCCGCCTTTGGGTGGACAGACTCGTTCGTGCCGAAGCTCTACCCCGTTGGCTGAGTCAGCAAACGGCCATACCCAGGTACCGGACGTCAGGCCGCGGTGCGGGGCCCCACTTGCGCCAGCGGCAGGTGCAACACCACCGCGGTCACCGGAACGGCCTCATGTTCGTGGTTGGCGAGCAGGGCCGCGTTCTCCGGTAGCTGGCGTGAGTTGATCTCGCCGGACGCGATGCGCCGCAGGACGTCGTGGGCCTGGGCGAGCTGCTCGCGCTTGCGGTATTGACCCCCGGGAAGTTTGACGCCCGCCCACACGCCGTACTCCTCGCGGTGCGCGATGGCGTGTTGGGCGCATCGACGCTGCTGTGCCAGCGGGCAGCGCCGCAAACACTGGATGCGCGCCTCGACGGCCGACCGCTCGTACGCACGGGCCTTGGCCGCGCCGTCGCCACCGTCGTCGTCGGGGTAGCCGAACCACAGTTCCGGGTTGGTAGCGCAGGGGTGTCCCATGTCGGTCTCCTTGTCGAAGCTTGAAACGTAGGCAAAAGCGTATACAGACACCGCGGCCGAGCGCAAGAGAAACGTGACACAAACGTATATCGACAGCGATACGCTGTGGCATGTGTACTATCCGGCCTATGGCCGGAGCCTGCGGTGAGCCGTGAATCGGCAGGTGCGGCGATCCGCGCTTTGCGAGAGTCGCGTGACTGGTCACTAGCTGACCTCGCGGCCGCGACCGGTGTCAGCATCATGGGCCTGAGCTTCCTGGAACGCGGCGCCCGTAAGCCGCACAAAAGCACAGTTCAGAAGGTCGAGAATGGCCTAGGCCTCCCGCCGGGCACCTATTCCCGGTTGTTGGTGGCGGCCGATCCGGACGCGGAACTGGCCCGGCTGATGGCCGCGCAACCGCCTGCCGCCGTCCCCGCCAGGCGCACCGGGCCGGTGGTTGTGGACCGTCACAGCGACACAGAAGTGCTGGAAGGATATGCCGAAGCCCAACTGGAAGCCCTCAAATCGGTCATCGATCGCTTGCCTGCGACAACATCAAACGAATATGAGACGTATATTCTGTCTGTGATCGCTCAGTGCGTGAAGGCAGAGATGCTGGCCGCCGGCTCCTGGCGGGTCGCAGTGAACGCGGGCGCGGACTCGACGGACCGGCTGATGACGCACCTCCAAGCCCTCGAGGCGACGCGCACGGCCCTGCTGAAGCGAATGCCGACCAGTTTGAGCGCCCGCTTCGACGGGGCATGTGTGCAGTCGTCGCTGCCCGAGACGGTGATCGCTGCACTGGTGGGTGTCGACGTCGAGGAACTCTGGGACATCCGCAACCGGGGGGTGATCCCGCCGGGGGCACTCCCCCGCGTGCGCGCCTTCACGGACGCCGTGGAGTCAGGTGGCCAGCAGGGCGAGGGGGCGCCGTGACCCGAAGCGAGATCGAGGTTCTGAGCCGTGCTCATGACATGTTCGCCGGCGGCATCCGCCCGTCGTCGGTGGACGCGGGCACCGGGCATTACCGCGATCTGCTACAGAGGGCGGCCGGGCTGAACGATGGAGTGGCACGCGGCGGCTATCGGCTCGCGGTGGACCACAGCCGGCAACGGCTCGCTGCTGCCGCCGCCACGGACGCCGCCGCGGCGGGCGTCATCGCCCGCGCCCAGCGCGATCGGGCCGAGGCTCGCGACCTGACCGGGGGCGTTGTTGACGAAGCCCGTGCTGACGCCGCGCAGGTTCCGGCGACACCGATGGCGCAGCGCGAGGCGATGCGTCGTCGGGCGGCGCGACTGCGGGCCCAGCGCGCGCACGTCGTGTCCGCCCGCTTCCGAGCGCGTCGACGCCTCGCCGAACTGCGGGCGCTGCGCTACCAACTCCTGCGCCACCGCCCCGCCGGATTTAACGGGCGCGCCGCGGTCGCGGTGCGCGCCGCACTCTCGCGCCTGGGCCGCCCCTACGTGTGGGGTGCGACGGGGCCAGACCAGTTCGATTGTTCGGGGCTCGTCCAGTGGAGCTACGCGCAAGCGGGAATTCACCTGGACCGCACCACTTATCAGCAGATCAACGACGGGATCCCGGTGCCCCGTTCGCAAGTCCGGCCGGGCGACCTCGTCTTCCCGCACGCCGGGCACGTCCAGCTGGCCATCGGCAACAATCTGGTAGTCGAGGCGCCCTACTCGGGCGCCTCGGTGCGGATCAGCCCACTAGGACCCAACGTTGCGATTCGCAGACCGCTATGACAAACAGGGTGAGCCGATGACGGAACAAGCAGGACCTTCGGTAGCCGCCATCCAGGCGCGGCAGTCGGCTCTGGCCGGCCAGCACGGAACGGCGGCCGACGCCGATCGCATGCTGGCAGAGGTGCTCACCAGCGCGCATGCCGCGATGCGAGAGGGCGCCAGGCGTCTGGATGCCATCGCAGAGCAGATCGACCACGCCACCGTGTACCAAGCGAACCTCGCGGTCGATACGCCCATGGGCGCCCGCGAGTTTCAGCGGTTCCTGCTGGCCAAACAACGCGAGATCACCGCGGTCGTCGAGGGTGCCCGCGAACTCAGCCGAGCGAAAAAGGCTGTGCTGGAAGGTCTTCGGGACCGGTATGCCGCTGGCAATGCCTAGCAAGGCGGCGGTTTCGGTGTCATCCACAACGGCCCGGCATGGTGAATTGTTGGCGGGGACAAGCCTGGGTACTGTCGCCGGGCATGGAGGGGTCGCCAAGCATCCCGCAAGGACGTGCGTAGCTGATGTCGGCGCACGAGGAGCTGCTTGCGGCGGTGAAATATGTCCGAGACCGTACCGGTGACCCGAATGCGTGGGTGGCGGGTCTGTCGCCCGGTGAGCTGGCCGCGGTGATCACCCCGACGACGGGCCCCGAACAGCTGCAGGCGATCGCGGGCAAGATTCGACGACGAGACGCGGCCGCACCGGATCGGGAGCATGGCGAGGCGGCGGAAGCGATCGCACACGCCGAAGTTGCTCTGTCACACCAGAATTCCGCGAGTTCTCAGCTGGACATGCAAGTGATCACGGCTATCTTGAACGCCCACCTCAACGCCGTGGAAGGCAGTCAAGCGCTGACCAAGTTGCAGCAAGACACCGAAGCCGCGGTGCGAACACGGTCGGACCTGGACACTCCGGCCGGAGCGCGCGACTTCCAGCGATTTCTGATCGGCAAGCTCAGAGACATTCGTGCCGTGGTCCTCAACGCGAGCCTCGACGACACGTCGAAGTCGGCGCTGATGGCCGCTTGGACATCGCTATATGACGCATCCAAGGGACAACCGAGCGGTCCCGATGAACGGCCGTCGGCCCAGACGGTCGGCGCCGACGCGACTACGACAGAGGATTCCGAGTGGGATCCGGTGCTGGATTCGTTGTTCGCCGACGATCCGGACGCCGCAACCGATGATCTGTCGGGAGGCGCTGTGCCGGAGGTAGCGAGCGCTCCGGCGGCGCCCGTGGCTCCTGTGCTGCCGCCCGTGCCCAACTTTGGCTCGGGACTGCCGAGCTTCGGCGCGACGCCGGCCGGGCTGCCACTGCCCACCCTGCAGAGCGACGACACAACGGATCCGGCGCTGCAGGGCCTCGACGACGAAGGAGCGCCGGATTCCGAGGACCATGCGGATCCGAAGACCGACGCTTCGTCCGATCAACCGGGCGACACCGACCAGGACGCTGCGACAGTTGAGGGCGAATCGCCACCGGCGGGTCCCACCACGGTGACTTTGCCCGACGGTGAAACGGTGACGGCGGCCAACCCTCAGCTGGCAGCGGCAATCAAAGCCGCGGTCGGCGGAACGGCGATACCAGATGCCTTCCAGCAGCAGGGAATAACGATCCCGCCGCCGGGCACCGCGGTGACCACTCCGATCGACGCCGCGCACGTCTCTCCGGCCGATATCGGAATGTTCATCGATCGGCACGCGCTTGCCCTCGGCCCAGGAAAAGCCCTACTCGATGGTCAAATTCAAGACATCGCCACCGTGAGCGGCCCAAGCTTTCTAGGCTGGGAACATCCGCCGGCCGCGGCCGCGACCGTGCCGGCGACGCCCGACACACCGACACCCACGCGGCCGGCGACCTCGTCGACCACCTGACAATAGTGATCTCGCCGGTCTGGCCGGCGGCCGTGAACAGGAGACAGCGGATGGCAGATTCGATCCATGTGGTCCCCGCGCACTTGCGTCAAGCCGCTGCGCGTCACCAGGAAACCTCCGATTACTTGCGCACGGTCCCGTCGTCGCACGAGGCGATCCAGGAAAGCCTGGATTCGCTGGGCCCGATCTTTGGTGACCTTCGCGACGCAGGGCGGGAATTGCTTGAGCTCAGACGACAGTGCTACGAGCAGCAAGCGGCGGACCACGCCGACCTGGCAGATAAATTGGCGGCGTCGGCGACGATGTGGGAACAGCACGAGCAGGATGCGGCGCGCAGCCTCGGCGGCATCGCTGACCGCGGTCCATGACGGACGCGAATCCCGCTTTTGACACCGTTCACCCGAGTGGGCACATCCTGGTCCGCTCCTGCCGCGGCGGGTACATGCACAGCGTTGCGCTGAGCGAAGAGGCGATGGAGACCGACGCCGAGACGCTGGCACGAGGCATTTTGCTGACCGCCGACGTGTCTTGCCTGAAGGCATTGCTGGAGATTCGCGACGAGATCGTGGCGGCTGGTCACACCCCCTCGGCCGAGGTTCCGACCCCGCGAGACCTCGATGCGGCGATCGAGAAGTTACTCGCGCATAAACTGCGCCGCCGCCACAGCGCCATCTGAAGGCTTACAACAGCCAGGTCTTGGCCGCCTCGGGATCTGGAGCGATGTCGGTGGGCGGCTCTACGGGATTGGGGCCGAACAACTCTCGTGCGCGGGCGAGCAAGGCACGCACCTCATCAAGTTGCTGCTGCAGGGCAGATTCAGCCATATCTGCACGGTACCCAGGCCGTCAAAGCTGCACAATTCACTGACCGAATAAGCCATCCGGCAGATGCCGGTACGCTGAGCCGGTGGCGATCTTCGGTCGGATGACGGCGCGTCAGCGCCTCCGGAGAGCTACCCGGGAATCACTGGCGATGCCGGCCTTCAGCTCTCCCATCGATTGCACCCCGTGGGTGGTCGGTGGGCTTTGGCCTGCCGAGCTGTCGACGATCACCGCCGAAAATGCCGCGCTCGCAGACTATCTGAAGACGGACCTGCAGCGGATCGCCGACAGCGCGAATGAGCAGCTGAAAATGGTCAAGCGGGCGGGTTTGGCCGATTTTGCGCGTCAGGCGGAGGAGGCCCGGGTCATCGACGAGGCGCGGGGCCGCGCCGTCCGCCGAGTCGAATCGACGATTCGCCAGCTGCAGGCGGCGAAGGCCGGGTTGACCGCTGGATATCTCCGCCCGCACGCCACCGGGCTGCCGTCATCGGACATGGAACAGACGCAGGTCATCCCTGCTGTCCCAAACTCGCGACCTTCCGAAGCGCCCACCAGAGACGTGCGCCGGCCGCGCTGGCGGGTTGCTGACAAGCAGGCCCCTGCCGTGCCGCAGGGCGGCGACGAGGCCGAGGCCCCTGTCCGTGACACCGCCGTCGAAAGGAACGCCGGCGCGCCGGATATGGAGGAGACCCAAGTCATTCCTGCTGTCACGGACGTGGAGCCCGTCGTCGACGCGCCGACCGAGAATGCCGAGCCCGATTGGGAGCCCGTCGCCAACGGTCGTCACCACTTGGAGCTGGATGAGCCGGCAACCGAGCAGGACCAGCCCGAATGGGGGTCCGACATCGATACCGCGGACGTCGTCGCGGGGGCGGCGATGGAGGAGACGCAGGTCATCCCCGCAATCAGCGAGGCCGAGCCGGTGGTTGACGAGCCGGACAGCCACCAGATCGCCGAGGACGACACCCCGGCGACCTCGATGGAGGCGGCGCAGGTCATCCCCGCCATCACCGAAGCCGAACCCGCGGTTGACGAACCCGTCGCTAACGGTCGTCACCACGCCATGTCCGAAGATCCGGCACCGGCCCAGGACGAGGCGCAACAGCTGGCACAGCCGCCGGAACCCGTCGAGGACTCGATGGCCTCGATGGAGGAGACACAGATAATTCCGACGATCACCGAGCCAGAGCTCGTGGTTTACGGACCGGCCGAGGGCCTGGCGAGCCAGGGCGAGCCGGATGCAGCTCAGCAGCCCGCCGCTGGGCCCCGCAGGCAAAAGGACACCGCCGCAACGAGTTTCGACACGGATCGGTTGAATCGGCTCCTCGAATTCGTGGTGCGGCAGGAGTCGCGGCTCAACTGGGCGGTCGGCGAGCTTTTGGATGGCACGACCGTCCTGGTCACCGACCTCGCGCACGGGTGGATACCGGCAGGGATCAACCTCCCGGCTGGCGTGCGGTTGTTGGATCCCGCGCGACGCACCGGCAGGGTGTCCGCCCTGATCGGCGACGCGGCGCGCGTGGTGACCTACGCTCCTGGTGATTCGCTGCGCCGCTCGCCCGACTTCACCGCCACGAAATCGTCGTTGGAACCGCGCGAGCTGCCGCTTATAAGCGATCTGGCCAGGGTGCTGAGCGAGACCACGCGCCGGTTTGACGGACTCCCCCGCATCGTGCAAAGGCTGGCGGACGCGGCCGCCGCGGAAGCGGTTGTCATCGACCAAGAGGTCGACGTGCTGCGCGTGCACCTCGATACGGCGCGCTACCAACTTTTGGTCCAGTACCCGACCGTGAACCCGGCGCTCCTGCTCAAGTGTCTGTTGATGGCCGCCACCGAAGGCATCGCGAGCGGAGACGCGGTATCGGCGAACTATCACCTCGCCTGGTACCAGAAACTCGCCACCCAGGCGCCCGCCCCGTAGCCGCCACGGGGTGCACCGGTCACCCGCGAGTTTGAATTGACGCTGGTTGGAGGGGGCGACGATACTGTGATCGTGTCGGATTCGGGCGGTCGCGCGAATCTCAGCGACAAGGACCTCGTCGAATCGGTTCTCCGCGAACTGAGCGAGGCGGCCAACAAGTGGGAAGCCCTGGTGGCCCAGGCCGAGGCCGTCACCTACAGCGTCGACCTCGGTGACATTTATGCCGTGGCGAATTCCGACGGCCGATTGCTCAAGCTGACTCTGCACCCCGGCGTGATGACTGGATATGCCCACGGCGAGCTTGCCGACAGGCTGAACCTCGCGATCTCAGCGCTGCGCGAAGAGGCGGAAGCCGAGAACCGGGCAAGTTACGGCGGCCCGCTGCAATAACCGCGCGCTTGCGCGCTCATCGACCGGCGCTTGTGTCGGATGGGCGCCCGGCTCTCGTCGCGCGCTTGCGCGCTCATCGACCGGCGCTTGTGTCGGATGGGCGCCGGCTCTCTTCGCGCGCTTGCGCGCTCATCGACCGGCGCCGGGAGGGCCCGCGAAGGCTTGCGCAATCTCCAGCCAGCGATGCGCGTCGGGCCCCGCGGCGGTGAGGTCGAGGGCGCTGAGCGGCCGCCGTTGAGTGACCAGAAAGCAGAAGTCTTCGGCGGAACCGGTGACCCGTTGCGCCGCATCCGGCGATCCCCAGCTCCAGGTGTCGCCACCGGGGCCGCGCAGCTCGACCAGGAACGGCTCGGCCGGAGCGGGGAGATTGTTGACGAAAAAGGCGTAGTCGCGGGTGCGCACCCCCAGGTGGGCGATCGAGCGCAACCGGTCGGTGGCCACCCGTTTGATGCCTAGCGCGTCGGCGACGTCCAAGCCATGCGCCCACGTCTCCATCAACCGCGCGGTGGCCATCGACGCCGCACTCATCGGCGGCCCGAACCATGGGAGCTTGCGCCCGGCGGGAACCATCAGCAGCTCTTCGTGCAAGCGGGAACGGGTCGACCGCCAGTCGGCGAGCAGCTCTGCCGGTGGCAGAGCGGCCAATTCTTCGGCACCCGCGTCGACGAACCCCGTCGGGTCCGCCGCGGCGGCCTTCAGCTCGTCGGCGAAGCCGGCCTCGTCGGTGACCGAGGTCAGCGCGACCCGGTCGGTCCATAACAGGTGCCCGATCTGATGCGCGATGGTCCAACCCGGCGCGGGCGTCGGTTCGGCCCAGCGATCGGCTGGCAGCGGCGCTACCAGGGCGTCAAGCTCGTCGCTTTCGGCGCGTAGGTCGGCCACAATCGGTTCCGGACCCGCCATCATTGCCTCCGATCGTCGGTTGCCCCCGCCGGGTAGCGATTATTCGCCTGTTCACCGCGCCGGCCCAGGATGCCGTGCATGGCCAGGCCGGCCAAGTAAAGCCCGGAAGCGACCAGGACGAATGCGGGCGCATGCCCATCCGCGGGAATCAACGCCGCGGCCGCCGTGATCGCGGCGATGAACGCCACCCAGAACAGTGCGTCTTGGACGGCGAACACGTGACCACGAAGCGCGTCGTCGACGTCCATCTGCATCGCCGAGTCGGCGCACAGCTTGACCATCTGCCCGGTCACACCGAGGAAAAAGCCACACCCCACCATGACCGGTAGCAGCAACCCCGCGCCGGCGACTTCGATGATCGCCGAAGCCGCGAGCGCACCGTTGACCGTCGCGTAGCGCCCCCAGCGACGAACCGCCGGCGGAGTCAGCACGTTGGCCAGAAACGCGCCCAAGCCGGTGGCGCCGAAGAACACCAGAGCGGTACCCAGTCCCCCGACTGCGGGGTCGGTCAGGTGGTGCACCAGCAGCAAGACCAGCAGGGAGTTGATGCCGATCACCATCCGGTGCGCGGCCAGGCCCGACAGCGTGGCGGCGACCGTCGGCCGCTGCGCCACGGTACGTGCACCGTGCAGCCAGCCGGTGACCACGGCGTAGAGGACCGGTCCGTGGATCGCCCGCTTGGTGTCGTCCGGTCCCAGCGCGCGGGACCCGAACCGTAGCGACAGCAGCAAGGCGATCGACACGGGTACCGCGGTGAGGAAGATGACCGCCGCGGCGCCCTTGTCGCCCGCGCCGACCAGGAACCGCGGCACGAGCATGAAGTTGGCACCGATGAAGGCGGCGATGGCCCCGGACGCGTTGGCCAAGGCGTTCATGGTCACGACCTGATCGCGGGGCACGACGTGCGGCAGCGACGCCGACAGTCCGGACGCGACGAACCGGGCCAAGCCGTTGGCAAAGAGTGCGCCCAACAACAGCGGCAGGTCGCCGGCCCTGACGGCGAGGATCGTGCCGATGGCGGCGATCAGGATGAGGCGACCGACGTTGGCGCCGACGAGCACCAGCCGGCGGTCCCACCGGTCCATCAGCGCGCCGGCGAACGGCCCGAGCAGCGAGTACGGCAGGAACAGCACGGTGAACGCCCGTGCGATCGCCATCGGATCGGCGGCCCGGTCCGGATTGAACAGCAACGCTCCGGCCAGACCGGCCTGGAACAGTCCATCACCGAATTGACTCGCCATGCGCACCTGCAGCAGCCGCCAGAAGTCTGGCAAACTGCGCACCGACCGCCATATTTCGACGGGTGCGCTTGAGTGCATCCGGGATTGGATCACAAAACCGACTTCCAAAATTGGGGCTAGCAAGCTCGTCAACGTCCGAGCCGACTTACCAACAGTACAAATCTTTACGCCCCGCGCTTGATTCCCCCGGGCGGCAGGCGCCGGATGCGATGATGGTTGGGTGCCGCCGCCCGAGGACCCAGAGGACTATGTCGCGCCGGCCGCGCAGCGGGTACGCGCGGGTACGTTGCTGCTTGCCAACACCGATCTTTTCGAACCGACGTTTCGGCGCAGCGTGATCTACATCGTCGAGCACAACGACGGCGGCACGCTGGGGGTCGTGCTGAACCGGGCCAGCGAGACCGCGGTGTACAACGTGCTGCCGCAGTGGACCAAATTGGCGGCCAAGCCGAAGACGATGTTCATCGGCGGCCCGGTGAAGCGGGACGCAGCGCTATGCCTGGCGGCGTTGCGGGTCGGCGCCGATCCGCAGGGGGTGGCAGGGCTGCGGCATGTGGATGGCCGGGTGGTGATGGTCGATCTCGACGCCGAGCCCGACACGATCGCTCCCCTGGTGGAGGGGGTCCGCATTTTCGCGGGCTATTCCGGTTGGACCATTGGTCAGCTGGAAGGCGAAATCGAACGAGACGACTGGATCGTCTTGTCCGCGTTGCCATCTGACATTCTGGAGGGGGCGAGGTCCGACCTGTGGGCGCAGGTGCTGCGTCGCCAGCCGTTGCCCTTGTCGTTGCTTGCTACCCACCCGATAGACCTGAGCCGCAACTAGCGCCCCTCCCCCGGGTCCGCGCGGGCTTCAGTGGCAAGACTGCGTGCAGCCGGCGCAGGTTCCCCCGCAGCCGGGCGCCGCCGCTTCTCGCTGTAACGCGAAGCGCGCACTCTGCCATGACCCGGCGGCCACCGTTCCGAAGGCGCCGGCGACACAGACGATCAACACAACCAGTGCGGTGTGCGGCGAGGCTGCCAGCGCCACCACACCGCCCGCGGCAAGCATGATTGCCGCCGCGAGTTGTGCCGGAGCCATGGACCGCAGCGCGAGCGCGGTGGGGTCGACGTTCTGGGTGCGCGCCAACGACCGGGTTCCGAACCCGGCGGAGGCCACCGCCGCACACATGCACAGCACTCCCGCAATAAGCATGGCCTCACAATACGAGCCCGGACACCGGTCCGCTCAGTGGGCTCCGGGGAGCCGTGGCACCGCTCAGTGCTGCAAGAACGTGAAATTGGGGAGCGGGGGGAGGCCCGGGACCAGGGCTAACAGGTTCGGTGTCGGTTGGCGGCTGGGCATCGGCGCCTGGGGTAGGCCCACCGGGGGAGCCAAGGCCGAGGATTGCCGGAGCGGAGCCGCGGCGGGAGCCTGGGCAACCGGCGGTGTGGCGGGCGCCTGCCCGACCGGGGCGGTGGCCGGTATCTGTCCGACCGGAGCCGTGGCAGGAACTTGCGGGACCGGAGCCGTGGCAGGAACTTGCGGGACCGGAGCCGTGGCAGGAACCGGCGGGACGGGAGCCTGGGCCGGGGTCAGCGCGACCGGCGAGGCCGCCGGGGTCGGGACCGGCGCCGGCGCCGGGGCCCCGGGAACGGTCACGCGGAACCCGTTGACGATGGCATCGGTGGCGGGTGCGTCGGCGACGGCCACCGCACGGTCGGTGGTCACCGCGAGCGACACCAGGTACCTGTCGCGCCCCGAGGTGGCGATGACGTGGCGCCGCGAGGTGTTCAGCGTCATGTCGCCGTCGCGATAGGTGCCTTCGACGATCGACGACGGGAAGCCGCCGAAATCGGCCATCGAGGCGTTCGTGGGCTGCCAGGCCAGCAGCTTCTGGCTGTCGACGTAGCCGTGGCTGATGGCCTCGCGGGGGTCGAAATCTCCGACCAGCTTGTACACCACCACCTGGGCATTCGAGGAATAGATGCTGCTGCCCTGCCGGTCGGCGATCACCGCGAACGCATCGGGCACGTTGGGGTCGGGAACCTGAGTCCAGCGGGCCGGCACCGGCAAAGTGATGTCAAGTGCCTTGAGGCCCTGGGGTTTTTGCGCTTCGAGCTTGACGCCCTTCGACTGCAGGTATTCACGGATTGTCCCGGAGGTGGCCGGGGCCGGAGTGACCGCGGGGACCACCGGCGCGGCGGGCGCGGCCGCCGCCGGCACCGTTGCACCCGGGGCCGTCGGCGATGCGACCGGATTCGGCGCCGGCGGGGCGGCAAGGAACCGGTTGGTGGGCGCCTGTCCGGGCGCGACGTTCTGCGGCGCGGGGATCGCAGGAGCGGGTGCTGGCGCGGGAAGTAAGGGGTCTGCCGATGCCTGGGCGCCCGTGACAACCGCCATGCCGATCAGGCCGGCGACCATACCCCCGAGGAGCGCACGGCGGGCGGGGACGATCTCGATCATCTGCCTCGGTCCTTCCAATGGCGCACTGCCAGGTCATTAGAGGCCGACTGTAACTACAGGTCAAAGGCCATGGATAGGCCCGAAATACAGCTGGGATGAACCCCTGATCGGTGCGCAACGGAACCGAGATCATCCTGTGGCCGGCGGTCGGCCCGAGGTGACCCTTATACCCTGTTCAGGTGACCGAATCCCCGACCACCGCCGCCGAAAGCAAATCCGGTGCCGTTCCGACGGACCCCGATGCGCCGACGTATCGCTACACCGCGGCGCTGGCGGGCCGTATCGAAAGCACATGGCAGGAGAACTGGGCGAAGCTCGGCACGTTCAACGTGCCCAACCCGGTCGGCTCGTTGGCTCCGACGGATGGCAGCCCGGTTCCCGCCGACAAGTTGTTCGTGCAGGACATGTTTCCCTATCCCTCGGGTGAGGGACTGCACGTCGGCCATCCGCTGGGCTACATCGCCACCGACGTATACGCCCGCTACTTCCGGATGACCGGACATAACGTCCTGCACGCGTTGGGTTTCGACTCGTTCGGGCTGCCCGCCGAGCAATACGCCGTGCAAACGGGCACCCATCCGCGCATCCGGACCGAGGCCAACGTCGTGAACTTCCGACGTCAACTGGGTCGGCTGGGCCTCGGCCACGACAGCCGGCGCAGCTTCTCGACCACCGATGTCGAGTTCTACAAGTGGACCCAGTGGATCTTCCTGCAGATCTACAACGCCTGGTTCGACATCGCGGCCGGCAAGGCTCGCCCGATCGCCGAGCTGATCGCGGAATTCGACTCAGGCGCCCGCCGTCTTGACGACGGACGAGACTGGGCCACGCTGTCGGCGGGGGAGCGGGCCGACGTGATCGACGGCCACCGGCTGGTCTACCGCGCCGACTCGATGGTGAACTGGTGTCCGGGCCTGGGCACGGTGTTGGCCAACGAAGAGGTCACCGCCGACGGCCGCAGCGACCGCGGCAATTTCCCGGTCTTCCGGAAACGGTTGCGGCAGTGGATGATGCGGATCACCGCCTACGCCGACCGGCTTCTCGACGACCTGGAGTTGCTGGATTGGCCGGAGCCGGTCAAAACCATGCAGCGCAACTGGATCGGCCGCTCCACGGGCACCCGGGCGCTGTTCTCGGCGAGCAACGCCGGCGGCGAGACGGTCGACATCGAGGTGTTCACCACCCGGCCGGACACCATGTTCGGCGCCACCTATCTGGTGCTTGCCCCCGAGCACGACCTGGTCGACGGGCTGATCGCCGCGAGCTGGCCGGAGGGGACCGACGCGCGGTGGACCTACGGCGCCGCGACGCCGGGGGAGGCCGTCGCCGCCTACCGGCAGGCGATCGCGGCGAAGTCGGACCTCGAGCGCCAGGAGAGCAGGGAGAAGACGGGCGTCTTCCTGGGCAGCTACGCGACCAACCCCGCCAATGGCAAGCCGGTGCCGATTTTCATCGCCGACTACGTCCTGGCCGGATACGGCACCGGCGCCATCATGGCGGTTCCCGGCCACGACCAGCGCGACTGGGACTTCGCCCATGAGCTCGGCCTTCCCATCGTGGAAGTCATTGCCGGGGGCGATATTTCGGAGGCCGCTTACCCGGGCGACGGCGTGCTGGTGAACTCCGGCTACCTGGACGGAATGGACGTGCCGGCGGCCAAGGAAGCGATCACCGCCCGCCTGGAGGCCGACGGCCGCGGCTGGGCGCGGATCGAATTCAAGCTGCGGGACTGGCTTTTCGCCCGGCAGCGCTACTGGGGAGAGCCGTTCCCGATCGTCTACGACAGCGACGGACGCGCCCACGCCCTTGACGAGGCCGCGCTGCCGGTCGAGCTCCCCGATGTGCCCGACTATTCACCGGTGCTGTTCGACCCCGACGACGCCGACAGCGAGCCGTCGCCGCCATTGGCCAAGGCGACCGAGTGGGTGCACGTCGAACTGGATCTCGGCGACGGTCTGCAGCCCTACACCCGCGATACCAACGTGATGCCGCAGTGGGCCGGCAGCTCCTGGTATGAGCTGCGCTACACCGATCCGCACAACTCGGAACGGTTGTGCGCCAAGGAGAATGAGGCATATTGGATGGGCCCGCGGCCGGCCGAGCACGGCCCGCAGGATCCCGGCGGCGTCGACCTGTATGTCGGCGGCGCCGAGCACGCGGTGCTGCACCTGCTGTACGCGCGGTTCTGGCACAAGGTGTTGTACGACCTGGGCCANGTCAGTTCCCGGGAGCCGTACCGCCGACTGGTCAACCAGGGTTACATCCAGGCTTTCGCCTACACCGACTCGCGCGGGTCGTATGTCCCGGCCGACGAGGTGGCCGAGCGCGGTGGCCGATACTTCTATCCGGGCCCCGGCGGCGAGATCGAGGTCTTTCAGGAATTCGGCAAAATCGGTAAGAGCCTGAAGAATTCGATCTCGCCCGACGAGATCTGCGACGAGTACGGCGCGGACACGCTGCGGGTGTACGAGATGTCGATGGGCCCGCTGGAGGCCTCCCGCCCGTGGGCCACCAAGGACGTCGTCGGGGCGCACCGCTTCTTGCAGCGTGTGTGGCGGCTGGTGGTCGACGAACAGACCGGCCGGACCCGGGTGCTTGACGCGGCCGGACAACAGGAGCTCGACTCCGACACCCTGCGAGCGTTGCACCGCACCATCGCCGGAGTATCGGAAGACTATGCCGCACTGCGGAATAACACTGCAGCGGCCAAGCTGATCGAGTACACCAACCACCTCACCAAGGAGCACCGCGACGCCGTTCCCCGGGCCGCGGTCGAGCCGCTGGTGCTGATGTTGGCGCCGCTGGCTCCGCATATGGCCGAGGAGCTATGGCTGCGACTGGGCCACACCACGTCGCTTGCGCACGGCCCGTTCCCGCAGGCCGATCCGGCCTACCTGGTTGACGACAGCGTCGAATACCCGGTCCAGGTCAACGGCAAGGTGCGTGGGCGAGTGGTGGTGGCGGCCGACGCCGATCAGGACACCCTGAAGGCCGCGGCACTGTCGGACGAGAAGGTCCAGGCATTCTTGGCGGGCGCCAATCCCCGCAAGGTGATCGTGGTCCCCGGCCGACTGGTGAACCTGGTCGTCTAGCGGTCGCGAGTCACCGGCCCGCGGGCCGCAGCACCACCTCGTGGACGTGGCCGTCGGGCGGCGTCGCCAGCACGTTGGCGACCGCTGCCGCGACGGTTTCCGGCTTGAGAAACTTCGCCGGGTCGTACGTCCCGCCCTCGAACGCGACGAGTTCGCGCTGCATTTCGGTGTCGGTGCGGCCGGGGTAGACCGTCGTCACTCGCAGCTGCGGTTCGTCGGCACGGAGCGAGTCGGCGAAGGCGCGCAGCGCGAACTTACTGGCCGAGTAGGAGGCCATGCCGGGCGAAACGTTGCGCCCCGCACCGGAGTTGATGAAGACCACCTGGCCGCGGGCACGCCGCAGCGCTGGCAGCAGCGCCAGGGTAAGTCCCACCGGTCCAAGCACATTGACGGCGAAGGTGGCGCGCCACTCGTCGACGTCGGACTCCGCGACATGACCGGGGATCGACACCCCGGCGTTGTGCACCAGCACATCGAGTTCATCCACGATCTCGCAGGCGGCCTCGATCTCGGCGGTGTCGGTGAGGTCCACTGGAAACGTCGTCGCGTCCAGCTGCTGGGCAACGGCGTCGAGCCGGTCGGAGGGCCGACCGGCCAGCAGCAGAGTGTGGGTGGGGGCCAGCGCGGTGGCGATCGCGGAACCGATGCCGCCGCCGGCGCCGGTGATGAGTGCAGTTGGCATGCACGATAGTCTACGGGCGCCGCCAAACTCGTTGAAAGGCAGTCACTTTCACGCCTCTTTACGGTCAGCCGGCGTGGGCGCCGGTTCGCCGCAGGCCAACCGCTCGAGCGGAGCCAGCGCCTGCATCAGGGTACCGACGTCGGACGCGGGCAATTGACTGAGCATCGCGGCCAGCGAGGCGCGCCGGTTGGCCAGGGACTCGCCGTGGACGGCACGTCCGCGCGGGGTGATGTCGACCAGCACGGCCCGCAGGTCGGACGGGTCGCGCGAGCGTTTCACCAGCCCCAGCTTTTCGAGCCGCCGGATCGCCACGGTGGTGGTGGGAGTGCGCACCCGCTCGTGGGCCGCCAGGTCGGTCATCCGAATCGGTCCCTGATCCAGCAAGGTGACCAGAATCGACAGTTGCGCCAACGTCAATTCGCCCGCGGCCGCGGTGCCGCTCGGGTCCCCGCGCCGCAGAATCGAAAACAATTTGGACAGCGCACGGTGCAAACCTTCCGCAAGCTCGGTGACGTCGGCCGCGGTGGATTCGCTGTCCGCCATAAACGGGGAGTCTAACGCTATATCAGGCACGTACAAGCTAGCTAAGCCGACTAATTAGTAGCAATGGCGTGGTCAAAGTACTTGGGACAAGAATCGCTGTAGCCGTTCGGTCTGCGCGGCTTCGAAAATCTGCTCCGGGGGCCCGGATTCCACCACCTTGCCGCGATCCATGAACACAACGGCGTCGGATGCCGAGCGGGCGAAGCCCATTTCATGGGTGACCACGATCATCGTCATGCCGTCGGCGCCGAGGTCGGCGATGAGTTGCAGAATCCCTTTGACCGTTTCCGGATCCAGCGCCGAAGTCGCCTCGTCGAAGAACATCAGCTGGGGCGCCATGGCCAGCGCGCGGGCGATGGCGACCCGTTGTTGCTGGCCCCCGGAGAGCATGCCGGGCCGGGCATCGGCCTTGTGCTTCAGGCCAACTCGCTCCAATTGGTTCAGCGCCAGATCGCGGGCCTCGTCGGCCGGCAGGTGCCGCAACTTGCGCGGCGCCATCGCAACGTTTTTCAGCACGCTCAGATGGGGGAAGAGGTTGAAATGCTGAAACACCATGCCGATGCGCTGTCGTAGCTCGTTGGGATCGTCGCGTAACACCGATCGACCGTCCAGCAGGATGTCGCCGCTATCGGGTTCGTACAACCGGTTCAGGGTGCGCAGCAGCGTCGACTTGCCCGAGCCGGACGGTCCGATGACGGCGACGGTGGTGCCCGCCGGAGCCTCGAAATCGACACCGCGCAGCACTTTGTTCCCGCCCAGGGTCTGGTGTACGTCCTTGGCGGCCAAAGAAACCGACCGACGGCTTGGCGCGCTCACGTGATCTCCTGACCGAACTTCGTCGCCAGCATCTCGGCATTGTCGTCGAGGTCGGGGGCGCCCCGGCCGCGGCGCAGGCGCGCGTCGATGTAATTCACCAAATGCGTCAACGGAATGGTCAATATCAGGTAGAAGAGGCCGGCGGCCACCAACGGTGAGAGGCTCCCGGTCTGGGCATTCAAATCCCGGCCCACCTGAAAGAGCTCCCGCTGATCGGCAATCAGACCAAGGAAGTACACCAACGCGGAGGCCTTCAACAACCCGATGAACTGATTGACCAGTGCCGGCAATACCCGCCGTATTCCCTGCGGCACCACCACCAGTCGCATCGCAGTCGTGTAGCTGAAGCCCAGCGCGCGGGAGGCCTCCAACTGACCGGGGTCCACGCTTTGTATTCCGGAGCGCAGGATTTCGCCGATATAGGCGGCGGCCATCAACCCAAGCGCGGCAATTCCCAAGGGGTAAGGGTTCTTGTTCGTCAGGCCGCCGACCAATGGTCCGACGCCCATTCCGATCAGCAGGATGATCACCACTTCGGGAAGGCCACGGAAGATGTCGGTGTATGCCCGCGCCGGCCAGCGCAGCCAGCGCCGATGCGAGATGCCCGCCATAGCCAGCACCATCCCAAGCGCCAGCCCGATCACGATGGCGCAGTTGGTCAGGATCAAGGTGTTGGGCAGCCCCGTCGTGAACAGAACGGGGATGGCTCGGCGGTACATGTCCCAGTCGAAGAACGAATCGCGTAACTGGGCCAGCGCCGATTTGGGCGCGGCCGGACCTGTCGGCGCGCGGTGCTGGCTCGCCACGATCGCGGCGAAATCCGGCAGGTTCGGGACCGGCGCCGCTTTCGACCCGGGCTTCCATCCCGGCGGGAGCGTGCGCGGCACCCAGTCGCAGTACAGCTTGGCCCACGTGCCGTCGGCGATCACCGCGTCCAGCCCGGAATTCAGCGCATCGATTAGCGGCTTGTTCTCCTTGGCGACCGCGTAAGCAACGAAATTGCCTGGGCTGAAAGTATTCGCGACTGTCACCGCGGGATCACCCGGCCGAATCACGGTCGAGGCAAGCGTTCCGGGCGCCACCCACGCATCGATCTGGCGGGTCTTGAGGCTGGCATACAGCGTGGCGAAGCCGGGATACTTCACCGGCTGCAGATGTAGGGTGTCGACGACGTACGACTCTTCGACGGTGCCCTGGACGACGCCGATGCGCTGGCCAGCGCCGAGGTCGCTGAACTTGTGGATCGGTGAGCCCGGGGGGACCACGAGGGAGTAGAAGCCGAAGTCGTAACCGTTGGTGAAAGCGACGGTGCGACGGCGTTGGTCGGTCGCTTTCACCGACGCCGATCCGACGTCGAAGCGCCGGGACGCCACCTGGGCCAGCAACGCGGAGAAGTCGGTGCTGACGAAGCGCAACTGCAGATGCAGCTTGTCGGCGATGGCGCGCAGCAGCAGGTTGTCGAAGCCGCTGAATTCGCCGGTCGGATTGATGCAGATGTTGGGCGGGGCGTCCGACAGTGTGCCCACCGTCAGCACGCCCGGTGTGCCGAGCCCGAGCGCTCCGCCGTCAACCGCGGTGAGCGGCTGGACGGATTGTGTCGTGTCCCGGTCTTCCTGGGGGGTGGGCTGGCTCTCGGTCAGATCCTTGGGCAAGGCCCTCGCGCTGTCCAAGCCGGCCGGCGCGCATTGATTCCAGTCGGCAGCCGCGGGCGCGGCCGGCCCGCCTAATGCCATGCCGCACACCAGCACCGTCGTCGCGGCCAGTCCGAACAGCCTTGCGCGGCGCTGGGTGCGCCGGTCCACGCGCGCATTCATCCCTGCCACGGTAACGACAGGGCGGCGGCTTCGTCGGGTGAGCGTGCCCTACAGCGCCAGCGACGGCTCGACGCCCACGGTGTCGGCGTCGACGAGTACCTCGAGCGGTCCGGGCACAACCGGGCTCACGTCGTCGGGTGCGGTGAACACCCTGCGCCGGGAGAGTTCGGCCAGCATGGTCTGGGCCATCAGATAGGAGCGGCCGACGCACGCGGCGCGGGCGGCCTCGGGGTCTCGCCGGTTGATCGCGGAGGTCTCGTCTTCGTAGAACGGCAGCATCTCTTCGCGGCTGCCTTGATAAATCAGCCAGAACACGCGGGGAACCAGGTTTTGCGAGGCGCGGATCGTGGCGTGCAGACGCGGCCCGGCGTATTCGTCGTTGATGGTGCGCCGGTACTCCGCGGCGATGTCGCAGAAGGCCCGCGAATCCTTCGCGGTGCGTAGCGATCGCATGAAGGAGTCGAGTTGGCCCAGGATCCGCGGCGTGGGGCTGGTGGCCGCGCGCGCGGACGCGATGCCGTTGAGCAGACCCTCGAGCTCATGATGCTCGAGGACGGTGGCTTCGTCGAATCGCTCGACGAATGCGCCGCGGTGATAGCGGGTGGACACAATGCCGTCGTGTTCGAGTTGCACCAGCGCCTCTTGGATGGGAACGCGGCTTACGCCCAGTCCCAGCGCGATCTCATTGCGATCGACGCGGTCGCCGGTGCGCAACTTCCCCGTCAGCAAGAGGTGAAGGATGTGCGAAACAACCAGGTCCTTTTCTTTGACCCCGTATTTCTTTGGCATTTCGTCCTTGAGTCTCTTTCAAACCCGGTGCGGCCATCAGCGCGAGAAGTTTCTCACGAGTGGGCTCGTATTTTCCGGTGTTTCACCGATAAATGGTTGGCGACGGGGTTAACGACTATCCCGCCACCGGCACAGCGCTTCCGCCGCCCGAGGTGGTAATCCGGTCCATCACACCCGACGGTCAGCAGCGTGACTCCGAGGCCGACGAGCTTTTCGGCATTGTCGATCAGCTCGCCGCGGTCCTGCACGGCGGCCGAGCGTTCGATGCTTGCCGGGTCGCGGCCGACGTCGGCGCAATGCCGGGCGAGGACATCCGCCTTTGCCGGGAACTCGTCGGCGGAGGTGAAGCTGTGCCACAGATCGGCGTATTCGGCGACCAGCCGCAGCGTCTTGCGCTCACCGCCCCCGCCGATCAGGACCGGGATGTCGCGGGTCGGCGGGGGGTTCAGTTTCGCCAGTCGCGTCTTGATCCGGGGGAGGGCGCCCGCGAGGTCGTCGAGGCGGCTGCCCGCGGTGCCGAACTCGTAACCGTACTCGTCGTAATCCTTCTGCTTCCATCCCGAGCCGATCCCCAGCACGAGCCGGCCGTCGGAAACGTGATCGACCGTGCGGGCCATGTCCGCCAGCAGCTCGGGATTCCGGTAGGAGTTACACGTGACCAGAGCGCCGATCTGGATGCGCGAGGTCTGCTCGGCCCACGCCCCGAGCATCGTCCAGCATTCGAAATGCGCACCGTCGGGATCGCCGTACAGGGGGAAGAAATGGTCCCAGTTGAAGGCGATGTCGACGCCGATGTCCTCGCAGCGACGCACGGCGTCCCGGATTTGGCGATACTGCGGCGCGTGCTGAGGCTGCAGTTGCACGCCGATGCGGATGGGGAGGTCAGGGCTCATGAGACCACCGTAGGCTCAGCCTGCGTCGAGCACCCCGCGCAGCAGATCGATCAGGGCGAGGGGCTGGTCGCTTTGCACGGAATGACCGGAATCCTCGACCACATGCGCCGCGCGGAAATGCTTTGTGCGACGGCTGAGTTCGGCAGCGTCATCGTCGCTGACGAAACCCGACTTGCCGCCGCGGATAAGCGTGATCGGCGCGGACAGCCGGTCCACGTCCTGCCACAGGACGTCGAAGTCGGGGAACTTGCGGATGGCGTCGTAGCGCCACGTCCAGTTGCCGTTGTCCAGCCGGCGCGAGTTGTGAAACACGCCGCGACGCAGCGCCTTCACCTCGCGGTGTGGCGCCGCGGCGATCGTCAGGTCCAGCATGGCCCGGAAGCTGGGGAATTCGCGTTCCCCGTGCATCAACGCCACCGTGCCCTGCTGTTCCTTGGTCATCTCCGAGTGCCGCTGCAGCGCCGACGGGGTGACGTCGATCAAGACGAGTTCGTTGACGAGCTCGGGCGCCACGGCGCCCAGCCGTAACGCGGTCAGCCCGCCCAGCGACATGCCCACGACAAGATCGGCGCTCGGTGCGTGCTCGCGTAGCGCCGGCAACAGGGCGTCGGCGTTGATCTGCGGCGAATAGTCGCCGTCCTCGCGCCATGCCGAATGACCGTGCCCGGGCAGGTCCACCGCCAGTGCGGGCTCGCCGAGGCCGACGATCACGGTGTCCCAGGTGTGCGCGTTCTGGCCGCCGCCGTGCAGAAAAACGATCCGCGGGGGAGTACCGCCCCAGCGCAGCGCGCTGATCTTGCCTTCGGCCGTGCCCGATTCGACGCGTTGGACGTCGGGCAGCGGACCCTCGACGCCGGCTTGCTCGGCGTTCTCGCGCAACAGCGAGAACTCAGACAGGCCGTCCAGTTCGTCTCCGGAGATTTCGGTCACGATCTACAGACACTAGCGCCGGCGTCTAGAGGTGTGACGACGGCGAAGGCCGGCAGCGTCGCCCCGGCGAGCCGATGTGTCGGTCGGCGATCGTTCGTGCTTCTGCCGCAAGTCCATTCGCTGTGAGGCCGCGATGAATCGGCTCCCCGCTGCCGAGCGTCACGCTGGCGTGACCGAGTGGTCCCGCAATCCAAAAGTGCGGTGAAGCCGCAGCAGCTCGACCTCACCGCACGATCGGTGGATGGGGGCTAGCCCTCGATGATGAACTCTTCGAGCTGCGCACGGGCGATGTCGTCGGGCAGTTGCTTCGGCGGGCTCTTCATCAGGTAGGCCGACGCGGGGATCACCGGTCCGCCGATGCCGCGGTCCTTGGCGATCTTGGCCGCCCGCACCGCGTCGATGATGACGCCCGCCGAGTTCGGCGAGTCCCACACCTCGAGCTTGTACTCCAGGTTCAGCGGCACGTCGCCGAAGGCGCGGCCCTCCAGTCGCACGTACGCCCACTTGCGGTCGTCGAGCCAGCCGACGTGGTCGGACGGGCCGATGTGCACGTCTTTGGTCTTGAACTCGCGTTGCAGGTTGGAGGTGACGGCCTGCGTCTTGGAGATCTTCTTGGACTCCAGCCGCTCGCGCTCGAGCATGTTGAGGAAGTCCATGTTGCCGCCCACATTCAGCTGCATGGTGCGGTCCAGTTGCACACCGCGGTCCTCGAACAGCTTGGCCATCACCCGGTGGGTGATGGTTGCGCCGACCTGGCTCTTGATGTCGTCGCCCACGATCGGCACGCCAGCGTCGGCGAACTTCTTGGCCCACACCGGGTCCGAGGCGATGAACACCGGCAGCGCGTTGACGAACGCGACGCCGGCGTCGATGGCGCATTGCGCGTAGAACTTGTCGGCCTCCTCCGAGCCCACCGGCAGGTAGGACACCAGCACGTCGACGTTGTTCTCTTTGAGCGCCTTGACCACGTCGACCGGCTCCGCGTCGGACACCTCGATGGTGTCGGCGTAGTACTTGCCGATGCCGTCGAGCGTCGGACCGCGCTGCACCGTCACGTTGGTGGGCGGCACGTCGGCGATCTTGATCGTGTTGTTCTCCGAGGCGAAGATCGCGTCGGACAGGTCGAAGCCGACCTTCTTGGCGTCCACGTCGAAAGCCGCGACGAACTTGACGTCGCGCACGTGGTACTGGCCGAACTTCACGTGCATCAGGCCGGGCACGGTGCTGTTCTCGTCGGCGTTCTGGTAGTACTCGACGCCCTGTACCAGGGAAGACGCGCAGTTACCGACGCCGACAATGGCGACTCGTACCTCGGTCGACGCCTGTGGCGCGTTCTGGTCACTCATAGGGCGTTCTCCTAACTCCATAACTTGTGTCGCAGCTGATCGAATTCGTGCAGGGGTTTTACGTCTGCTCGGAGAGGCCGGGCATCGCCCGCTCCGCAGCAATGAGCTCGTTGAGCCACTTCACTTCGCGCTCACTGGACTCGAGTCCCAGTTGGTGAAGTTGGCGGGTGTAGCGGTCGAACGAGTTGCTGGCCCGCGCCACGGCTTCGCGCAAGCCTTCCCGCCGCTCCTCGACCTGACGGCGGCGACCTTCCAGAATGCGCATGCGCGCCTCCGCCGGAGTCCGGTTGAAGAACGCCAGGTGCACCCCGAAGCCGTCGTCGGTGTAGTTGTGCGGGCCGGTGTCGGCCACCAGCTCACCGAAGCGCCGACGGCCCTCGTCAGTTAGCTGGTAGACGCGCCGGGCACGCCGAACCGGCGTTCCGGCCGGGGCGGCGTCCTCGGCGATCAACCCTTCGGCCTGCATCCGCCGGAGGGCCGGGTACAGCGATCCGTACGAGAACGCACGAAACGCACCGAGGAGTCCGGTTAGCCGTTTGCGCAACTCGTAACCATGCATCGGCGATTCGATGAGAAGACCCAGGATGGCGAGCTCGAGCATCGAATCACCCCCTTTGCATGGTTGGTTACGACGGTTCGACGCCTCGCGTAATCGTATCGTCTCGATATATTCGCCACAACACCACCGGATGTTCGTCCGCTATTAGTCCGCGTGCGCCGAATCGAATCGCGGCGGCTACGACGGCAAGTTGAGTTGCTTGACGGTGCCGTCACCTGCGAAGACGATGTAACCACCACCGTAGTCGCTCGAGACATACAGCGATAGCGAGAGCGCGCCCGGGGTGGTCGGGTCGGTCGCCGGTTCGATGTTCAGGTACTCGGTTTTGACGTCCGACGGCTTCATGTGGAGGGTCTGCGGGGCGCCGCGCATGATGCCCACGGTCGCCGTGACGTCGAACTTGCTCAGGTCAACCGGAACGGGAGCGTCCGCGGAGCTCTTGGCCGAGCTGCTCGGGTCGCCCCAACCCCCGCGGTAGGTGTAGGCCAGCACCCGGCGATCGTCGGAGGGGTCCGGCCGGTCCAGGACCGCGTACGTCGGGTAGATCACGAGTCGATACCCCACGGCGTCGCCGAACCGTTTGCGTGTTTGCTCGATCAGGCCGGTCAGCCCGCCGACCGAATGCAGTTGGGTCGGCGGGGTCAGCACCACCGGGCCGACGCCGTCGGGCTTGGCTCCTGGGTCGGTGGTGAAGTCCAGCGGCGAGTTGGTGTTGCCGTACATGCCCCACCCGATGCCGACGCCCAGGAGCACCGAGACGACGAATGCGGCCGCGAGCACCCCCCAACCGCGCAGCTTTGGCGGCACCGACCTGGCCTTGGCGGCGGGCGCCGGAAGCGCGCTGCTGTCGGTTTGCAGGTCGGTCACCAGAGCCTGCAGATCGCCGAGCGTGACCGCCTTGGTGGCCGCGCTGACCCGTTCCCGGTGCTCCTCCATGGAGAGCTCGCCGTCGGTCAGGGCGTTGTCGAGGATCTTGCAGGCGTCCTGCCGATTGATGTCTTTGGCGCGGGTGCTTGCCGCCACCCCGCCACCCAGCGACGTCCCGAGCCATTTCGCCACGGGGATGATCGTAGAGTCCGGGCCCGGTCCGGCACAGAATGCGCCCGCCTGTACTCGGCTCGGGCCGCCACCGGTTTGGTTGCGTATCGGTGGTCCGGATGGCGACGTACTCTGGTGGGCGTGCGACTGCAGCGACAAGTGGTGGACTACGCGCTCCGGCGGCGAGCACTGCTGGCCGAGGTGTACTCGGGCCGCACGGGCGTATCCGAGGTGTGCGACGCGAACCCTTATCTGCTGCGCGCCGCCAAGTTTCACGGGAAACCGAGCCAGGTCATCTGCCCGATCTGCCGCAAGGAGCAGCTGACGCTGGTGTCGTGGGTGTTCGGCGAACACCTCGGTCCGGTATCGGGCTCGGCGCGCACCGCCGAAGAGTTGGTCTTGCTGGCGAGTCGCTTCGAGGAGTTCGCCGTCCACGTGGTGGAGGTATGCCGGACCTGCGAATGGAATCATCTGGTCAAGTCGTACGTGCTCGGAGCGGCGCGCCCACCCAAGGGCACCCGCGGTACGCGGACGGCGCGAAACGGCGCGCGCACGGCCATTGAATAGCGACGGACCCCACAACCAGTCGTCCGGCGACGCGGATGGGTCGGCGACTGAGCGGGTGGGAAAACATGGAAGCGGCGAGCGCCCGCGTGGCGCGCCGTCGGCGGCCGGCCAACGCCGTGGGGTTCCGCCCGATGACCGGATGACCACGATTCTTCCGCCGGTCGTCGATGACCGGTCGCCCCGGCGGCCCGATCCCAGCATCGAGGAAGTCAAAGCCGCGCTGGACAGCCCTTCGTCGACGCCCCTGCAGCGTGATGCGCTCGAGGAGGTCAAGGCGGCGCTGGATAGCCGAACGCCGCCGCGCCGCGCGCGGCCGGCGGCGGGAGGCCGTCCGCCCGAAGGGCCACCCCCACCGCCGCCCGGGCCGGGGGGTCGCCGCGGTGGGCCGGACGGCTTCGGGCCCCGGCCGCCACGTGACGTCCACTGGACCCAGCAGATCAACTGGTTGTGGGTGCGGCGAGCGGCCTACCTGTCGGCGGCGGTGCTCGTGCTGTTGCCGATCGTCACGTTCACCATGGCGTACTTCATCGTCGACATCCCCAAGCCGGGCGACTTGCGCACCAACCAGGTCTCCACCATCCTGGCCAGCGACGGGTCAGAGATCGCCAAAATCATTCCGCCCGAAGGCAATCGGGTTGACGTCAACATCAACCAAGTGCCGGTGCACGTGCGCCAGGCGGTGATCGCCGCCGAAGACCGCAATTTCTACTCGAACCCGGGGTTCGACTTCAGCGGTTTCGCGCGGGCGGTGAACAACAACCTCTTCGGCAACGGGGACCTGCAGGGCGGGTCGACCATCACCCAGCAATACGTGAAGAACGCGCTGGTGGGGTCGGCTCAACACGGCGTCAGCGGGTTGATGCGCAAGGCGAAGGAACTGGTGATCGCCACCAAGATGTCGGGGGAGTGGTCGAAAGACGATGTGCTGCAGGCCTACCTGAACATCATCTACTTCGGCCGGGGTGCCTACGGAATCTCCGCCGCCGCCAAGGCCTACTTCAACAAGCCCGTCGAGCAGTTGACCGTCTCCGAGGGAGCACTGCTGGCGGCGCTGATCCGGCGGCCATCGTCGCTGGACCCGGCCGTCGATCCGCAGGGCGCCCGGGCCCGCTGGAGCTGGGTGCTCTACGGCATGGTGGAGACCAAGGCGCTGTCGCCCAGTGACCGTGCCGCGCAGGAGTTCCCGCAGACGGTGCCGCCCGACCAAGCCCGTGCGGAGAACCAGACGACGGGACCCAACGGGCTGATCGAGCGCCAGGTGACCAAAGAGTTGATGGAGCTGTTCAACATCGACGAGCGGACTCTGAACACCCAGGGCCTGCAGGTCACCACCACCATCGACCCGAAAGCCCAGCAGGCCGCCGAGAAGGCGGTATCGAAATACCTTGACGGGCAAGACCCCGACATGCGGTCGGCCGTGGTGTCGATCGACCCGCACGACGGGTCGATACGTGCCTACTACGGCGGTACGGACGCCAACGGTTTCGACTTCGCGCAGGCGGGCCTGCAAACCGGGTCGTCGTTCAAGGTGTTCGCACTCGTGGCCGCGCTCGAGCAGGGGATCGGCCTGGGTTACCAGGTCGACAGTTCGCCGCTGACGGTCGACGGCATCAAGATCACAAACGTCGAGGGCGAGGGCTGCGGGACGTGCAACATCGCCCAGGCGCTCAAGCAATCGCTGAACACCTCTTACTACCGGCTGATGCTCAAGCTCAAGGGCGGGCCGCAGGCCGTCGCGGACGCCGCGCACCAGGCCGGCATCGCGACAAGCTTCCCCGGCGTGGACCACACGCTGTCCGAGGACGGCAAAGGCGGGCCCCCCAACAACGGAATTGTGCTGGGGCAGTACCAGACCCGGGTGATCGACATGGCCACGGCGTACGCCACGCTGGCCGCCTCCGGCGTCTACCACCGGCCGCATTTCGTGCAGAAGGTCGTCAACTCCGAAGGCCAGGTGCTCTTCGACGCGAGCAAGTCCGACAACAACGGCGAGCAGCGCATCCCCAAGGCCGTGGCCGACAACGTCACCGCGGCCATGGAGCCGATCGCCAGCTATTCGCGCGGCCACTCCTTGTCCGGCGGCAGGCCGTCGGCGGCGAAGACAGGCACCACGCAACTGGGCGACACCACCGCCGACAAGGACGCCTGGATGGTCGGATACACGCCGTCGCTGTCGACGGCCGTGTGGGTGGGCACCGCGAAAGGCGACGTGCCGCTCGTAACCGCCTCGGGTGCGCCGGTTTACGGCTCGGGGCTGCCATCGGACATTTGGAAGTCCACCATGGACGGCGCCCTGAAGGGCACCTCCAATGAATCGTTCCCCAAGCCGACGGAAATCGGCGGCTATGCCGGCGTCCCGGCGCCCCCGCCCCCACCGCCGCCGTCCGTGACGGTCATTCAGCCCACCGTCGAGGTGGCGCCCGGCATCACGATCCCGATCGGTCCGCCCACGACGCTCACTCTCGGGCCGGCACCGCCGGGTGGTGGCGGCCCCGGCGGTCAAGAGCCGGGTGTGCCGCCGGGCGGCCCACAAGCTCCTCCGCCGCCTGGCCAGCCGCCGCCGTGACCGAGGCGCAGCAGCGCAGCACCTCCATTTCTCCGGCGCCGCTGGCCGGCGATCTGCGTAGCGTCGACAACCGCGACTGCCCAAGCCGCACCGACTCGTTGGGCGCCGCCCTCGCGGAAGTCGCCGGTGGGCCGGTGGGCAGACACGCGCTGATCGGGCGCACCCGGGTGATGACGCCACTGCGGGTGATGTTCTTGATGGGACTGGTATTCCTGGCGCTCGGTTGGTCGACGAAGGCGGCCTGCCTGCAGAGCACCGGCACCGGCACGGGGGATCAGCGGGTAGCCAACTGGGAGAACCAACGCGCGTACTACGAGTTGTGCTACTCCGATACCGTTCCGCTTTACGGCGCAGAGTTGTTGAGCCAGGGCAAGTTTCCGTACAAGTCGAGCTGGGTCGAGACCGACGGCAGCGGCACCCCGCAGACACGCTACGACGGCCGGCCGGCGGTGCGCTACATGGAGTATCCGGTGCTGACCGGGATGTATCAGTACGTATCGATGGCGCTGGCGAAGACCTATACCGCGCTGAGCAAGCTGGGTCCGCTGCCGGTGGTCGCCGAGGTGGTGATGTTCTTCAACGTCGCGGCGTTCGGTCTGGCGCTGGCCTGGCTCGCCACCGTCTGGGCGACCGCCGGCCTGGCGGGGCGCCGGATATGGGATGCGGCCCTGGTGGCCGCGTCGCCGCTGCTGATCTTCCAGATCTTTACCAATTTCGACGCGCTGGCAACGGCATTCGCGATGGCCGGGCTGCTGGCGTGGGCGCGGCGCAAACCGGTGCTGGCCGGCATGCTGATCGGATTGGGCGCCGCGGCCAAGCTGTATCCGTTGTTGTTCCTCGGTCCCATGGTGGTCCTGGCGATCCGGACGGGGCGCTTTCGCGCTCTGGCTCGCACCGCGGGAACGGCCGCGGTGACCTGGCTGCTGGTGAATCTGCCGGTCTTGGTGCTGTTTCCCCGCGGGTGGTCGGAATTCTTCCGGCTCAACACCCGACGCGGCGATGACATGGATTCGCTCTATAACGTGGTGAAATCGTTCACCGGCTGGCGCGGGTTCGATGCCAAGCTGGGGTTTTGGGAGCCGCCCACCCTGCTGAACGCCGTGGTCACGGTCCTGTTCGCAATCGGTTGTGCGGCAATCGCATACGTCGTGCTGACCGCTCCGAAGCGGCCGCGGCTGGCGCAGCTGCTGTTCTTGGTGGTGGCGGTTTTTCTGTTGACCAACAAGGTGTGGAGTCCGCAGTTCTCGCTCTGGCTGGTGCCGCTGGCGGTGCTGGCTCTGCCGCATCGCCGGATCCTGCTGGCATGGATGACCATCGATGCGGTGGTATGGGTGCCGCGGATGTACTTCCTATATGGCAACCCGAACCGTTCACTGCCGGAGCAGTTCTTCACCACGACGGTGTTGCTGCGCGACATCGCCGTCATCGGGCTGTGCGCGTTGGTGATCCGCCAGATCTACCGGCCCGACGATGACTTGGTGCGCTGGAACGGCCGGGTGGACGACCCGTCGGGCGGTCCCTTCAACCGCGCGCCCGACGCCCCGCCCCGGTGGCTGCCGGACTGGCTACGACCGGCCGGCGTGCGCCACGCCACGGCGCCCGAGGTCGAGTTCCCGGTGCCGGTCGGAGTGGCGCCGTGACTCGCGCCGACGACGATGATGCCGGCGTAGCCCGGATCGGTGGGGGCACCACCCGCTTGTGGGGGAAAGTGGCGCCGTGACTCTGGTCGCCGTCCCGTTGTTCCCCCGCGTGACCGCGCTCGACGCGGTGGGGCCCTACGAAGTCTTGCAGCGCATCCCGTCGGTCGAGGTGGTGTTCATTGGTCACCGCCGGGGCGAGGTGCGCACGGAAAACGGGATGCTCGGCCTCACCTGCGACGCGAGATTCGACGAGGTCACCTCGCCGGATGTGGTGCTGTGCCCCGGTGGGATCGGCACGCGCCAGCTGATCCACGACGGCACCATCCGCGAATGGCTGCAAGCGGTGCACCCGACCACGACCTTCACCACGTCGGTGTGCACCGGTGCGCTGCTGTTGGCCGCCGCGGGCCTGCTCGACGGGCTCACCGCCACGACGCATTGGCGCGCCAGAGACCTGCTCAACCAGCTGGGCGCCCGGTACGTGCGGGACCGGGTCGTCGAGCACCTGCCGCAGCGGATCATCACCGCCGCGGGGGTGTCCAGCGGGATCGACATGGCCTTACGACTGGTCGAGCTCCTGGTGGACCGCCAGGCCGCGCAGGCCGCTCAGCTGCTCATCGAATACGACCCGCAGCCGCCCTTCGACTCGGGCGCCCTCGCCAAGGCCGATCAGGCGACGGTGGACCGGGCCACCGAATACTTGGACGCGCGGCAATAGCCGGATTGCTCGAGCGGCCGGATCCGTCGCGATTTTGGAGGCCAACCCACCCATCCGGTAGCCTGATGCGGTTGCCGACGCAGGCGACCCTCCTGCCACGGAACGACCGTGGCCGCGAAGACCAGAGGAGGTGGTGAGGTTTCCATGCGTCCATACGAAATCATGGTCATTCTTGACCCCACGCTCGACGAGCGCACTGTTGCTCCATCTTTGGAGACGTTCCTCAACGTCGTCCGTAAGGACGGCGGATCCGTCGACAAGGTCGACATCTGGGGTAAGCGCCGGCTGGCCTACGAGATCGCCAAGCACGCCGAGGGCATCTATGTCGTCGTTGACCTGAAGGCGGAGCCGGCGACGGTCTCCGAGCTCGACCGCCAGCTGAGCCTCAACGAGTCGGTCCTGCGCACCAAGGTGATGCGCACCGACAAGCACTAACACCCGTGGCCGAGTCGCGGGCCCACCGTCGGTGGACTTGCGTAGGCTCAGCCAGGACACGTGCCATTTACCGTCGGAGAAGCGAGTAGCAGGGCGGAACGAGGAGGAAATTGTGGCTGGTGACACCACTATCACCGTTGTCGGAAACCTGACCGCCGACCCCGAACTGCGGTTCACCCCGTCCGGTGCCGCCGTCGCGAATTTCACCGTGGCGTCTACGCCCAGGATCTTTGACCGCCAGAGTTCGGAATGGAAAGACGGTGAGGCGCTGTTCTTGCGGTGCAACATCTGGCGCGAGGCTGCCGAGAACGTCGCTGAGAGCCTCACCCGCGGCTCACGGGTGATCGTCACCGGCCGGCTCAAGCAGCGGTCCTTCGAGACGCGCGAAGGCGAGAAGCGCACCGTCTTCGAGGTCGAGGTCGATGAGATCGGGCCCTCGCTGCGGTACGCCACCGCCAAAGTCAACAAGGCCAGCCGCAGCGGCGGCGGTGGTGGCGGCGGCGGCTTCGGCGGCGGAGGCGGGTCCCGTCAGGGATCGGCGCCGGCGAGCAACGCACCGGCCGACGACCCATGGGGCAGCGCCCCGGCATCCGGGTCCTTCGGCGGCGGCGACGACGAACCGCCGTTTTAAAAAACTTCAACAGTAAGAAACGGAAAGAAAGACAGTCATGGCTAAGTCCAGCAAGCGACGTCCGGCTCCGGAAAAGCCGGTCAAGACGCGGAAGTGTGTCTTCTGCTCGAAAAAGGGGCAAGCGATCGATTACAAGGACACCGCATTGCTGCGCACCTATATCAGTGAGCGCGGCAAGATCCGGGCGCGGCGCGTCACCGGCAACTGCGTGCAGCACCAGCGCGACATCGCGATCGCGGTGAAGAACGCCCGCGAGGTGGCGTTGCTGCCCTTCACCTCCTCGGCGCGATAGCCGGCGCATTCATTTAGGACCGAAGCGAAAGTACGAAAACGATGAAGCTGATTCTGACGGCCGACGTCGACCACCTCGGTACCGTCGGCGAGACGGTCGAGGTCAAGGACGGCTATGGCCGCAACTTCCTGCTCCCACGCGGTCTGGCGATCCTCGCCTCGCGCGGCGCGCAGAAGCAGGCCGACGAGATCCGCCGTTCCCGCGAAGGCAAGGCGGTGCGCGACCTCGGGCACGCCAACGAACTCAAGACCGCGATCGAGGCGCTGGGCCCCGTCCGGCTGCCGGTGCGGACCGCGGCCGACTCCGGGAAGCTGTTCGGCTCGGTGACGTCCGGTGACGTCGTCGCGGCAATCAAGCAGGCCGGCGGACCCAACCTGGACAAGCGAATCGTGCGGCTGCCCAAGTCGCACATCAAGGCTGTCGGCACCCACCCGGTATCGGTGCACCTGCATCCCGAGGTCGACGTCGAGATCGCCCTCGAGGTCGTCGCGGAGAGCTAAGCCTCCCACGTTTGCTCTTTCCCGGCGGCGGCCCTCATCGGCCGCCGCCGGGCTTAGTTGTGCTGCCGTCATGCGGCCCGGCCTCATCGCGGACCCGCGTCCTAGCGAACGATCGCTACGGGGTGTCCGGCGGACCCTATTTACCCTGCCGTAACGCTGCGAAAATATGGCCGAAAGCCAACACGCCCGGCGCAGTAACCTGCGGCGACACGCCGTAGAGATTCTTGTCCACACGGATTTCCTGGCGTTACATGGCCCTTAACAGCACCGATGTCAGAGCCCCTTGAATTCATACACAGGTTCTCCACACCCCACTCAACACAGGTGTCGAAGGATATGCACACACGATGCACAGGTTCATGAACAGCGGCCCTTTCACCTACTAGCCAGCAACGTCTAACGTCGTCCCGGCGCGAGGCGTGCGAGTGCTGTGGGACGAAAGTGTCGGCTCCTTGACTTACGCTGACGAGAGCGGTTTTCGAATGTACGTTCGGATGCGTGGCAGGGGAGGAGGGGTCCATGGCGGTCGTCGATGACTTGGCGTCGGGCATGGATTCTTCGGCGCCCAGTGAGGACTTCGGCCGTCAGCCACCGCAGGATCTCGCGGCGGAGCAGGCGGTGCTGGGCGGCATGCTGCTGAGCAAGGACGCCATCGCCGATGTGCTGGAACGGTTGCGACCCGGCGACTTCTACCGCCCCGCGCATCAGAACGTCTACGACGCCATCTTGGACCTCTACGGCCGTGGCGAGCCGGCCGACGCGGTGACGGTGGCCGCGGAATTGGACCGCCGCGGGATGCTTCGTCGCATCGGCGGGGCGCCATACCTGCACACGCTGATCTCGACCGTGCCCACGGCCGCCAACGCGGGCTACTACGCGACCATCGTGGCCGAGAAGGCGCTGCTGCGCCGGCTGGTGGAGGCCGGCACGCGCGTCGTGCAGTACGGCTACGCGGGCGCCGAGGGCGCCGACGTGGCCGAGATCGTCGACCGGGCACAGGCGGAGATCTATGAAGTGGCCGAGCGGCGGACGTCGGAGGACTTCGTTCCGCTGGAGGACCTGCTGCAGCCGACGATGGACGAGATCGACGCCATCGCCTCCAACGGCGGTATCTCGCGCGGCGTACCGACCGGCTTCACCGAACTCGACGAGGTGACCAACGGTCTGCATGCCGGGCAGATGATTATCGTGGCGGCCAGGCCTGGAGTCGGGAAATCGACGCTTGGACTCGATTTTTTGCGGTCCTGCTCGATCAAGCACCGGCTGGCCAGCGTCATCTTCTCGCTGGAGATGAGCAAGTCCGAGATCGTCATGCGCTTGCTGTCGGCGGAGGCGAAAATCAAACTCGCCGACATGCGTTCCGGTCGCATGAACGACGACGACTGGACGCGGTTGGCGCGGCGGATGAGCGAAATCAGCGAGGCGCCACTGTATATCGACGACTCGCCGAACCTGACCATGATGGAGATCCGCGCCAAAGCGCGCCGGCTGAAGCAGAAGGCCGACCTCCGTCTGGTCGTGGTCGACTATCTGCAGCTGATGTCGTCGGGCAAGAAGGTCGAGTCGCGCCAGCTCGAGGTGTCCGAGTTCTCGCGCCAACTCAAACTGTTGGCCAAGGAGCTCGAGGTTCCCGTGGTCGCGATCAGCCAGCTCAACCGCGGCCCCGAGCAGCGCACCGACAAGAAGCCGATGTTGTCTGACCTTCGTGAGTCGGGATCGCTGGAGCAGGACGCCGACATGGTGATCCTGCTCAACCGGCCCGACGCGTTCGAGCGGGACGACCCGCGTGGGGGAGAGGCGGACTTCATTCTCGCCAAACACCGTAACGGCCCGACCAAGACGGTCACCGTCGCGCATCAGCTGCACTTGTCGCGTTTCTCCAACATGGCGCGGTAGGGCAGAGGTTGTGCAGGGTTCCGATTTTCGCTGGGCTTCGGCCCAGTCGGCGCATGTCATGTGGTCTGGTCCCGCCAGCGCGGTTGCTGACTGACGCGTGAAGCAGCACGGATATGGTGAACGCGTGCTGGACCACTACGATCGCGGTTCATGACCGAGGGGACATCTGGACCTGCGTATGCACAAGCACAGGCCAGCGAGATAGCACCGCTCGATATTGCTGGCTCCGGCGTCCTGCCGCCCGTCGCTGCCCGGGTGCGCCGACTTTTCTGGGCGCTTGAGCGGTTGGCGCCCTCTCTGGGATCGCGGTGGGCAGTCGAGTTGTGGTGCACCCCGCCGGTTCTTGAGTCGAGTCTGAAAATGCCGCCGGGCGTGCCACCGGGTAGATCGATCGAAGCGTTCTGGGATGGGCACCGGGTCGCTGGGGAGGAATGGGGCGAGGGGCCGCCGGTATATCTGGTGCACGGATGGGGCGGCCAGCGCGCGCATTTGGCGGTGTTCGTCAAACCGCTGGTGGAGGAGGGGTATCGGGTCATCGCGTTCGACCTGCCGAGCCACAACGAATCGGATCCGGGTGCGCTCGCTCCCGGGCGCACCACCGCCATCGAGTGTGCCGACGCGATTGCGGCGATGATCGAGACCCATGGGCCGGCACACGCGGTGGTTGCCCACTCGCTCGGCGCGAACTCGACGGCACTGGCTGCGGCTCAGGGCGCACAGGTAGGGCGCTTGGTTTTCTTGGCACCAATGGGCGAATTTCCCCTCTATCTCGATTGGTTCGCCGCGCGCCACGGCTTCGGGCGCCGGATCCGTTCGGGCCTGCACCGTCGCCTTGAGGCCCGGATCGGTATGCAGCTGCATGAGACGAACCTGACGTGGAACGGTCGACTAGCCAACCATCCGCCGCTGCTTCTCATCCATGACCCCGACGACCCGGACAGCCCCTATGCCGCCAGTGAGCGCGTGGCCACGGCATGGCCAGGCGCCCGCCTGCTCACCACGCGAGGGCTCGGCCGATTAGCGCATTACCGAATCTTGCGCCACCGCCCCGCAATTCGGGCCGGAATGGAATTCATTGGCCACCAAGCCGCTGATGCGAGCGCCGCAGAGCTACCCAGCATCAGTTAGCACGGTTGGAGCTTGGGTTTGGCTCGGACGCTCGCCATCGCGATAACGTCCTGGTCATTCTGAGGTGGCCCAGCAGCCGTGGTTCACCGGTCAGCGGAAGCGGACATTCAACGTCGCCAGGCCAAAGATCTTCCGGCCACCGGACTTCGCGCCGACAATGACGACACCGGTGCGGCTTGCCGGGTCCAGCGATTTGATCCGGCCGCTGTATTCGATGTCCGCACCCCCGGCGGCCGACACGATCACGGGCTGGGACAGCCGCACCGCGTAGCGGGTCACCGCACCGGGATCGCCCGACCATGCGGAGGCGAATCCGGCGCCCAAACCCATGGTGAGCATGCCGTGAGCGATCACATCAGGCTGCCCCGCCATCTTGGCAAGGTTCTCGTCCCAGTGCAGCGGGTTGGCGTCGCAAGCCACGCCGGCGTAGTTCACCAGGTCGCCTCGGGACAGTCGCGTGTGGTGCACCGGTAACTCGTCGCCGACATTTACGTCATCGAAGGACGGCGTCCCAGGGATACGGGTTGGATCTCCTTGGGCGATGCGAATCTCACCCTCGGGTCGCACCGTCTTTTGATAGGCCGCATCGGAGTAGTCGATTCCGGCGAGGTTGACGTCGTGCATCATCACTTGCTGCGCGGTCGTCCTGATCGCCGGATCGACATCCTCGGCAGTGACGCCGACGACGGTGGTGTGAAGCGTGTGCACGCGCTCTCCGGCTGCGTCGGTGAAAGTGTTGGTCACGGTGATCAGGTCTCTGCCTGCGATCCTGCGCACCGATGACAGCTCCACGTCGATGTCTAGTTCGTCGCCGGCGACGATCGGTCGGTGCTGCTCAAAGACCTCTTCGGTCTGCAGGTACATCTCGTAACCGATGACCACCGATTCGAACAGGTGCCGATTGGCTGCCATCGCCGGGGCCGACGTGAATGTCAGCGGCGCCACCAGGCCCGAATATCCCAGCTCAGCGGCCGCGGCGACATCCCAGTGCGCGGGGTGATAGTCCTGCACGGCACGAGCGAACTCGCGGATCTTCTCGCGGCCGACCTGGTATGTGTCGTCGACCTGGTAGTAATGGCCGACCCGTGATTCGAGCGCTGACGTTTCGGTTGCTGCGGTCATGAATTGCCCAACTTTTCTACTGGCCTGTTCACGGAGGCCGGCGAACGCACCCTAACGTGCACGATAGCCCTGACATGACGGCGGCTATGTCGTCATCATCCCTATGTCATCGAATTGCGGACCGGTTTCGCGCCCAACGCGCGGAGGCACTAGTTTCCCTAACGTGATGTCGTCAGCTGCTAGCGCTCTCGCGCGGTGGATCGCTTCCGTCCTGACTGTTGCGGCTGTCGCCGGCATCGGCCTGCTGCACGTTGCCCCCGCCCCAACGATGCGCTTGACCAGCGACGGAGATCCGCTGGCCGGTGCGCCGTTCTACGTCAATCCCAATTCGGCGGCCATGCGCGCCGCCCAGAGCGCCGACCCGCCCAGCCCCGAGTTGACCGCCATCGCCAACACCCCGCAGGCCTACTGGATCGTTCCGGGCTCATCGGCAGGCACGGTCGGAAAGTACGTTGGCGATGCGAACGCTGCCGGCGCCATCCCGGTCCTGGCGATCTATGGAATCCCACACCGTGACTGCGGCAGCTTCGCTGCGGGCGGCATGGGGTCGGGCGCCGACTACCGAGGGTGGATCGACGGCATCGCCGCCGGAGTGGGCGCCTCGCGGGTCGCGATTGTCGTCGAGCCCGACGCGCTCGCGATGGCCGATTGCCTGTCGGCTGACCAGCGTCAAGAACGCTACGACTTGGTCCGCTACGCCGTGGACACGCTGACCCGCGATCCGAACGCGGCCGTCTACGTCGATGCCGGTCATCTGCGCTGGCATAGCGCCGAGGACATGGCGGGCAGGCTGAAGCAGGCCGGCGTGGACCACGCGCGCGGCTTTAGCCTCAACACGGCGAACTTCTTTACCACCGAGGACGAAATCGGTTACGGTGAGGCGATTTCCGGGCTCACGAATGGATCGCACTACGTGATCGACACGTCGCGCAACGGCGCCGGTCCAGCTCCGGACTCCGAGCTCAACTGGTGCAACCCCAGCGGCCGGGCGCTGGGCACTCCGCCCACCGCGGCCACCGCGGGTGCCCATGCCGACGCCTACCTGTGGATCAAACGTCCCGGTGAATCCGACGGGTCATGTGGCAAAGGCGATCCGGCGGCGGGCACCTTCGTGAGTCAGTACGCCGTCGATCTGGCCCGCAAAGGCGGCTAGTAGACGGCGCTGCACGCGCAGGCCGCAACTGTCGGGGCGGCGTCGGCTGCGGCATTTCCGGTGACAGGTTCAAATGGCCGGCGAGCGTCAATTGCTGGCGTTACGCTCGGTGAATCGGCCAGGAGATTCGAGTTAGACATGAGCCATCTTGAGCGTCTCATCGGTGGGTTTGTCGCAGCCGGCGCGGTACTGATCGCCACCGGCAACTTCGTCGGACTACCCACTGCGTCCGCTGATCCGGTCTGCGGCGTGCCCGGAACGCCGCCGTGCGCGGGTCCTAGTCCGTTGACGCCCGAGCAGCAGTGCGCCTTCATCGCGTGGCGGTCGATGATGCCGTGCAACTGGCTCGGGGTGCAAGTGCCCGCAGGCACGCCCGGGAGTTGGGACAACCCGCCAGCACCTCCGCCGGGGCCGCCGCCACCGCCGCCGCCTCAGCCCTGACCCTCTGCCCGCCCCGGGTCGTCAGATCTTCAAATAGCCTTTGTCGGCCGGAATTTGGGCCGCGGTGACCAACGACGACGCGTCGCTGGCCAGCCAGACCACGATGTCGGAGATCAGGTCGGGCGCCGCCAGTGAGTCCGTCGGGAGCGCGCCCGGCGAGAAGCTGTGGATGTAATGCGGATGGTCCTGAAAGACCTGGTACATCGACAGGTCGTTGCCCATCGGGGTGTCGGTGCCGTACGGGTGCACCGAGTTCACGCGGATTCCGAACTCGCCGAGCTCGACGGCGAGGGAGTTGGTGAGTCCGACGACGCCGAATTTGCTTGCGCAGTAATGTCCGCAGCCCGGGACGGCTTTGACGCCCGCCGCGGAACTGATGTTGATGATCGATCCGCCGTTACCGGCCGCGATCATCGGCGGCACTACGGATTTCATGGTGTTCCACAGCCCGGTGAGGTTGGTGTCGATCGTCTCCTGCCATTGCTGGGGCGAAATCTCCCATACTCGGCCCCAATTCAGTACGCCGGCGTTGGCGACGACGATGTCGAGCCGGCCGAACTGTTCCATCGCATTCGCCACTACCCGCTGCTGGCCGGCCAGGTCGCGGACGTCCACCTCCGCGGCGAGCATCTTGCGGCCCTCGCCCTCCACCAAGCTGACGGTCTCGGCCAGGTCTTCCGGGAGAGCGGGGGGATAGCCGTTGTGTTCGGCGACCGGCGCGCACGCGTCGATCGCGACGATGTCGGCGCCCGCCCGGGCGAGTCGGACGCAGTGGGAGCGGCCCTGGCCGCGGGCGGCCCCGGTCACGTAGGCGACTCTGCCGGCGAGCGGCGCGACGGGATCGGTCATGCCGACAACTCCTTTGTGAGCGCCGCTGGCTGGGACTGGCCGCCCCGAACGGGCTTGTCGTCCCTAACAGCCTCCAGCGGCATTCGCGCACACTAGCGATATGTCTTCAAGCGGGTCAACGCTCCGTCGGGCGAGCGACATCACGGGTGCGAATTTCCGATCATGACGACGCGAGAGGAATGACGTTACCGGCGCCGCCGTTGGTTGTCGGTATGCCCAGCGGAATCATCCTCATGGCCCGTCCCGACGCTGCCAACCTTGTTGACGATGTGATCGACCAGGCCCGAGAAGCCTACGGGCACGGCGTTACCCAGGTGTGGCTGCCCCAGCAGCAGAACTACGACGCGATCACGCTAGCGGCGCTCGTCGGGGCTGCGGTCCCAGGACTGGGCGTGGGAACGTCGGTGGTCCCAATCAACCCGCGGCACCCCCTGATCGTCGCCTCATTGGCGCAGACGGCACAAGCCGCCGCGCACGGCAACTTCAGCCTGGGGCTCGGGTTGGGTGCACGCCAGATCGAACGCGAGGCATTCGGCACCGACTGGTCGAACACCATTACCCGATTACGGGAGCATCTGACGATCCTCGGGTCGGTGTTCGACACCGCCGGCGTCCACTTCCACGGCAGCGAGCTCAGCGCGAGCCCGACCTGGCCGGTGCAGGTCGCCGGCGGAACGCCGATCCCGGTGTATGTGGCTGCGATGGGCCCAAAGGCGTTGCGGGTCACCGGCGAACTGGCGGACGGAACACTGCCCTATCTGGCCGGCCCACGGACCATCGGCGAATTCATCGTGCCAGAGATCACCAAGGCGGCCGCCGATGCGGGTCGTCCCGCGCCGCGCATCATCGCCGCCGTTCCGGTGCTGTTGTCCGAAGATGTCGAGGAAGCCCGGGCCATCGCCGCGCTGCACCTGAGCCCTTACGAGAGCATCCCGTCGTATCGCAACGTGATCGCCAGGGAAGGACTCGCCAGCGCGACCGAGCTCGCCGCCATCGGACCCGAGGAACGTGTCGTGCGACAGCTACGCCGCTATCGCGACGCGGGCGCCACCGACGTGGTGATCAGCCCGATCGATCGCTCAGCGGCTGTTGACCGCGCGGCATTGTGGAGACTTACCGCCGCGTTGTGAACCGCCACTTACCCCGGCAAGGCCGTGCGACAGTTACCGGATGACAAGCGGCGCCTGGATAACTGGCGGCAGCTGCGCCGCGCGCTGTTGTTCGGTCCATTGGCACCGAGTTGATTTCGGCTGGAAGGCCCGACCCGCTGCCCGAAGCACCGGAGCGGTTCGGGCGCGAGGCCGCGCGTTCGGTGCCATCGACTCGAATCACCTGACGGGCGGGAAATACGGTACTGGGCGGCAGTGCAGCACGGCTGCGATTAGTCCGCGGCGGCCAGCACGTCACGCACCGCTTCGTCGACCGTGCTCAGCAGCTCCGGGTCTATGCCTGCTCGGCCGCGAACCAAGACCGATGCGTTATTGGCCGGCGGCAGTCCTTCGGCCGGGCACAGGCCGTCGGGCAGCTTGCCGATCGTCGGCAGCAGCGCCACTCCGAGCCCCGACCGTACCGCCGCGTACAGTCCGGACAGATCGCCGCACTCGGCGGCGATTTCATAGGCGATACCGTGGTTTTCGAGGATGGCGAAGGCCGGCTCACGCAGGGTGCACGGCTCGGAGAAGATCACCAGGGGGAGTGGCTCTCGCGCGGGCACGGCCAACGTTCGCGCCGAAATCCATTGCAGCCGAACGAGCCCGGAGGCGTTAGCGCGGTCCAGGCCCGCCCCGTCGAGCATGATCGCCAAGTCGACCAGCCCGCGTTCGATCGAGTCGGCCAGGGACACGTTGCGGTCCAGCCGGAAGCGGACCCGCCGGTCGGGGAGCCGATCCCGCAGCACGCCAGTCAGTCCGGACAGCATCACGTCCGCGCCGTGCTCGGTGGCCCCGATCGTCAGAAGCTTGGGTTCGGTCGCGCCCAGGTCGTCGAGCGCCGTGTCATGCGCGGCCAATATCGCGCGCGCGTGCCGCAGCGCTCTCAGGCCCGTCTCGGTGAACACGATGCCGCGGCCGGAGCGCTGGATCAGCGGCTGGCCGACAACGGTCTCAACTCTGCGCAGGTGCTGGCTGACCGCGGACTGACTCAGGTGCAGCGCCGCGGCGGCGCGGTGAAACCCGCCGCAGTCGGCGACGGCGACGAGGCTGCGCAGCGGCGCGATGTCCAGCACCTGGGCCATAGCTGCACCATAGTCCGATTAGGAATCTCGATCAATCGATATGCTCCTCATACAGGATTCGGTAACAGCACCAGTAGATCGATAAGGCATCACGATCAATCGCGATCAGGAATAATCGTTGGACTGTGAGCGTAGGTCTGGGCCAGCATGGGTCGCATGGACCTGCCACGGATGCCGCTGACCACCGCGTCGGCGGTAACGTTCTTCTACGCGCTCGGCTACCCCATCGGGGTGCTGGCGGTGACCGCCATGGCGCCCATGCCCGCGTTGGTGCTGCGATTCGGTTTGGCCGCAACGATTCTGGGGATATGGGCCGTGCTGGCCAAGGCGCCCTGGCCGCGAGGAGCGCAGCTCGGTCACGTCGCCGTGGTCGGCCTGCTCATTCAAGCCGTGCAGTTCTGCTGCCTCTACGAGGCCGTACAGCTCGGATCGCCGGCCGTGCTATGTGCGGTGGTGATCGCGATGAACCCGGTCGCCACGGCCATCCTGGCCGCCGTGTTCCTGCGCGAGCCGCTGGGGCCGCACCGGGTGGCCGCGCTCGGCTTCGGGGTCGTCGCGGTGTTGGCCGCATGCGCGCGAAGGCTGGCGGCTACCCACGGAGTCGATCCGGTCATCGTGCTGCTTGGGGTTGGGTTGCTTGGGCTTTCGGCCGGCGGCGTCTATCAGCAGCGGTTCTGCGCCGGTGTCGACTTTCGCGCGATGAGCGCACTGCAGAATGCGGTCGGGCTGATTCCCGCCGCGGGACTCGCGATGCTCACGCCCTTCACCGTGCACGACGGCCGGCAGGCGGTGATCGCGGTCGCCGGCATGGTGCTGTTGAACGCGACACTGGCGGTGAGTCTCTACGTCCGTGCCATCAATACCCATGGTGCCGCGGCGGTGGCAATGCTGTTCGCCGTCATTCCCGCGGTCGCCGGGGTGCTGTCGTGGCTGATGCTCGGTCAGCGCCCGGATGCCGGTGTCGCGGTCGGCCTGGTCCTGGGCGGCTTCGCCTGCTGGCTCAACAGCAGGGCATCCCGGCCGCGTCGCGCGGCGAAGGAGAGCGTGGAACCCATCCGGGCCGCAGAGGTGTCCGCGGTTGGCCAGCGGATTCACGCGCCGTGTGGGGCGTCATCTACTTCGCCGGGGTAGCGCTCGGTCGGACTTCGGATTTGCACGATCGGGGACGAGCCGGATTCGCTGTGACGGGCGGCCGCCTCCGAGAATTGGACAGCCGTGCATCCGCCCGGCCCCGCACACTGCGGCTACGGTGATCTTTATGACGCCGGCCAGCCGTTCATCCGCAAAGCCGGTAAAGCGCCGCCCCAAAGATCGCAAGGCGCAGATCGCCCGGGCCGCCTCAGATGCTTTCAGCGAGCTGGGTTACCACGCGGTCAGCATGGAAAACATCGCCGCTCGGGTCGGGGTCTCGGCGGCGGCGCTCTACCGGCATTCGCACGGCAAATACGACCTGTTCCGCTCCGCGGTCCTGGCACTCGGGCAGCGGCTTGTGGACGCCACGGAGTTCGCCGATCACCTGCCAACCGATGCCGATCCTGGGGAGACGCTACGTGCACTGACCGGATCGCTGATCGACACCGCGATTGTGAACCGAACCGCGGGGGGACTTTATCGGTGGGAAGGTCGCTACCTGCACGGTGAAGACCAGGGGGTCTTGGCCGAGCAGGTCAAGCTGGTCAACCGGCGTCTGCAGAGGCCGTTGATCAGCCTGCGGCCCGAACTGCAATCACGGCAACGTTGGGTCCTCTCGGCTGCGACGTTGAGTGTCATCGGCAGCATCACCGACCATCGTTCCCGGCTCGGCGACGGCGAGATTCGGGCGACGTTGGCCGACATCGCGGCCGCCGTGTCGAGGGCAGACGTGCCGGCGCCACCGGTGAGTGACTCGGAATCTCCACGGACAGTGGCGATTACGAACGCCGTCGGCAGCTACGAATTGCTGTTGCACGAATCGATACGGTTGTTCAACGAACGGGGATACCGCGAAACCGGTATGGAGGACATCGCCACCGCTGTCGGCATACCGGTGGCGAGCATCTACCAGTGTTTTCCGAGCAAGGCCGCGATACTGGCAGTGGCGTACCGCCGCGGCGCTGACCAGGTCTCCGGTGACCTGTCCACAATTTTGGCCACCGGCAGCGACCCGGAGCGGTCGCTGACGCAGCTGATCGACGCCTTCGTCACACGGTCGTTCGCCAACCCAGAACTGGCCCGGGTGTACTACACCGAGCGTCACAACCTGCCCGACACGGACGCGGTGCTCCTCTACAACATTCACCGCTCCACCGTCGAATCCTGGGCCCGGCTGGCCGTGGCGGCACGACCCGACCTAACGCTCGGCCGGGCTCGATACGCCGTACACGCGGCGCTCGCTCTCGCCGTCGACATCGGGCGGCTCGTCATGCCCGGCCCGAGCGAGCCCGCTCGCATGACGGTCCGCCGTTTGATGGAGATCACTTTGATCGGCAAATCTGCCGCGGCTTCCACCGAGGCCGCTCGCCGCTGAGTCCCCGAGGAACCCGACTTCACGCCGGAATGGGCCTGCACTTGTGCCGACGCCGTTGATGAACTAGGGCCCGGCCGGCTGTCCCTAACGCCATGCCGCACAGGAAACTTCCGGGCCGCAGGCATGGCCGGTACTCTGCTTCTTTGCAGCGAGCGCTACCCAATCGGCCGAATAATGATTAACATAATCGCCATCCGGACTGGCGCCGCGGCCGCACCGACCTGGTTCTTGAGCCGACGGGCCCGCGGTAGGTCCCGCGCGAAAGGCACGCCCCATGCTCAACAGGATCCGGCAGGTACTGGACTACCAGTTGACTATTGCCGAGCTGCTGGGTATCGCCGTGCTGCTGGGGACGCCGTATCTGATCGTTGGGGTGATCTGGTCGTCCACCCACACGGGGCACCTACGCGACATGCACGGGCTCGACTTGGTGGTGTCATTTCTCGGTTCGATCGTGTCATGGCCGGTGCTGATCTTCGCGAATGTCTGCATGACCTAGGGGGGAGGAGATAGTGAAACGCGGGCCCGTTGTTTTGTCAGCGGCCGTAATCGCCTTAGCCGTCGGGTTATTCGCCCTGCGCTTCCCGGTGTTCATCGACGCCTATGATCAATTCGGTTGGCAGGTCAAATGTGGCAGCGGTTTCACAACTGATTTGACGCAAGCGTCGAGCGCCGACGATACGAAGAAGGGCCACGGCGGCGGAGTTGGCATTTCGAGCACGAACTACGTAGGCCAATGCGACAACGCCCTGCTGATCCGGCGCGTATGGGCGATTCCCGCGGCCGCACTCGGCGCCCTCACGCTGGTGGGGTTGGCGGCCGCAGTTCTCGCGCAGGATCGCCGGAGCTCCCCGAGCTGAGTGTTGTCCGCGAGATTCCTGACCGGAACCGGACGCCATGCGCTGGCGCATAACTCATTTCGATACGACGGTCGCCCCGCCCGCCGGCAACCCGCCTAGCGCGTGCTCTCGTCGGGAAGGTCGCGCCGAGACTGGTGCAATCCCGGGGCGTCCGGGTCATCGTTCTGATGCTCCAGTTGCTCCTGCAACCTGCGCTGTTCCTCGGTCGCCTGCCGGGCGTCCTCGGGCGAGGGGGGCGGGTCGAAATTGACTTGCTGGTCCACGTGGGATCTCCTCTGACCGTCTGCGCTGCTCCAGTCAGGATCTCCCGAATCCCACGGCTCGAAACCTGCCCGACCGTCCGCGTCAGCTAGCCGAGATGAGCGGATAGCAGCCAGGCACCCATCGACTTGCGGCCGTTGCCCTCGTCGCGGATGTTTGCGCCGGCGAAGGCCCCGAATCCTTCCAGGAAGCTGTCGGGCACGTTGGCGTGGATCCGCGCCGGCCGGATGTCGTCAACCACCCAGTACTTGGAGACCACGTCCCGAAGTTCCTCCTCGGTGACCGCATTGACCGGGCCGTCGGCAGGCATGCCCTCGCGGTCGAAGACCAGCACAAAGTAGGAGGCACCCGGCGCGGCGGCACGCACGATGGACTGCTGATAGCCCTCGCGCAGCTCGACGGGCATCGAGTGAAAAAGCGTGCTGTCGACGATCGTGCCGAAGCGGCCGTCGTAGCCGCCGAAGGCACTGATGTCGGCGACGTCGAACTTCGCGTTGGTCAGGCCGCGCCTGGCGGCCTTCTCGCGCGCCAGTTTGATGGCGGTGGGCGACTGGTCCAGGCCCACCGTGGTGAAGCCGCGCTCGGCGAGGAACAACGACACCGCCGCCTCCCCGCACCCCGCGTCGAGCACCTCGCCATGGAACTTTCCGGCCTCGATGAGAGCCGCGATCTCCGGCTGCGGCTCGCCGATGCTCCACGGCGGCCGATTGCCTTCACCCATCTCGGGGGCCTCGCCCCGGTAGGCGGATTCGAACATATCTTGAGTCGGCTGAGACATACCACCTGTATATCAACCAGGCTGATATATGTCAATGGGGCTGATGCACGAGTTCCCCGCTTTCTCGAGAATCGCCGTCAGGCCACTACCCGACTCCTCTCCGCCATTGGTTAGCCCGTTTAAGCGTTGACCGCCCACTCTTCCAGGCCCGGACCGACCGTTCGGCGACGCGCCCGGGGATGACGAAGACGCGACGGCGTGCTGAGATCAGGTATGGCTGACGACATCGAAATGAGCCCGAGGGACTGGGTACGCGAGCAGACCGAGCAAATCCTGAAACAGGGCACGACCCACGGGGTCGAGATTCTCGACCGGCCCGTCGTTCTGGTGACGGTCACCGGGGCGAAATCGGGCAAAAAGCGTTACGTGCCGATGATGCGCGTCGAAAGCGACGGTCGTTACGCGATGGTCGCGTCGAAAGGCGGTGCCCCGGCGCACCCGTCGTGGTATTTCAATCTGAAAGCCAATCCGGAGGTCACGCTGCAGGATGGCGAGAGGATCGTCGGACTGAGGGCACGCGAGCTCGACGGGCCGGAGCGTGAGCAATGGTGGCAGCGAGCCGTCGAAGCCTATCCGCCCTATGCCGAATACCAGACCAAGACGACGAGGCAGATACCGGTTTTCGTGCTGGAGTAACAAGCCGCGCGCCAACCTATTTCGGCAATTGGCGCCGTCGGTCATTCCGCGGCAAAAGATTTGCATTCGATATGCGCGCGGCCCGTCAGGTTGCGACCCGCTTGGCTGCCCCATACCTTCGATATGCATAGGCCAGGCAAGCTAGCAGAACAACGACGTTCCCGCGATCGGTAATCGCTAGTGCCACAGGGCTTTACATCGCACTATCCGGGCGCATCACGGGCTGATATCCGGCGCGCTTCCTCATGCACGTTTCCAGGGAGGGCCGATGCAACAAGCCGGGCGGCTAGGTCAACAAGACTTCCAGGAGGGTCAACCGAATCGAGTTGACCGGTGGCGCGCGGCCATGCAATACGACTTGCCGGCCTCTTTGGTGGTTTTCCTGGTGGCGCTTCCGTTGTCACTCGGGATCGCGATCGCCTCGAACGCTCCAGTGCTGTCCGGCTTGATAGCGGCGATCGTCGGCGGGGTCGTTGCTGGTTGTATCGGCGGATCACCGTTGCAGGTCAGTGGTCCGGCCGCCGGACTCACGGTCGTTGTCGCTGACCTGGTTTCCCAGTTCGGCTGGGCGGTAACATGTTTGATCACCATCATTGCGGGAGCACTGCAAGTCATGTTGGGGATCAGCCGGATTGCGCGCGCCGCCTTGGCGATCTCACCGGTTGTCGTGCATGCCATGCTGGCCGGCATCGGAATCACCATCGCCCTGCAACAGGTGCACGTACTGCTGGGCGGTGAATCGCAGAGCTCGGCCTGGACGAATGTCGTCGGGCTGCCCGCGCAGATCGCCGGCGCGCATCGGCCGGGCCTCGTGCTGGGCCTCCTCGTCATCGCCATTCTGGTTGCGTGGCGCTGGGCACCCGCCCGGTTGGCCAAGGTGCCGGGCCCACTGGTCGCCATCGTCGTCGTTACGGTCATGTCGGTAGTGTTGCCGTTCAACGTATCCCGCATCAGGTTGGAGGGCTCGGTGCTGGAGGCACTGCAGCTGCCGCAGCTTCCGGACGGGAATTGGGGGGCCGTCGTGATCGCGGTGATCACGGTCACGCTGATCACCAGCGTCCAAAGCCTGCTGACCGCGGTCTCGATCGACCGTATGCACACCGGGCCGCGCACCGATTTCAACCGGGAGCTGATCGGGCAGGGCGCGGCGAACATGGTCTCGGGGCGCAATAGGCGGGCTTCCCATTGCCGGCGTGATCGTGCGCAGCGCGGCTAATGTCAACGCGGGTGCAAAAACCCGCGCGTCGACGATCATGCACGGCGTCTGGATTCTGTTGTTCGCCGTCCCCTTCGCGGGATTGGTCGAACAGATCCCCACCGCGGCGCTCGCCGGCTTACTCATCGTCATCGGGATCGAGCTGCTGAAGCCCGCACACATCGAGACCGCATCGCGCAATGGCGATCTCGTCGTCTACCTGGTGACCATTGTCGGCGTCGTCTTCCTGAACCTGTTGCACGGCGTAATGATTGGGCTGGCCGTGGCGGTCGTCGTGACCGGTTGGCGGGTGGTTCGGGCCAGGGTGGAGGCGAAGCCCGTGGGCGACGAATGGCACGTGTTCATCGAAGGGGCGTGCACCTTCCTGGCCCTGCCCCGGCTGACGGGTGTGCTCGCGACGATCCCCGAGCGCACCACGGTCACCGTCCACCTGGTCGCCAACTACCTCGATCACGCTGCCCATCAGGCGATCAGCGACTGGCAGCGGCGGCACTGCGCCATGGGGGGAGCGGTCAAGGTCCATAACGGACCGATGGAACCCTATGGACGCGTGAGCAAGTCGTCGAAGGGCAGCAGTCGCGCGGTCCACCTCAGCCTGGTCGAAGCGAACCCCGGCTAGCCACAGCGCCGCTAGATGAGGTCGGCGGCGATCCGCGTCAGCACGGCGAGGTGATCATCGACTGTCGCGAGGCCGGCATTCATCGTGTTGACCGACACATGGGTGGCGCCCGCGGCCCGCCAGGCCGCGATGTCGGCCGCGGCCTTCGCGCGGTCGCCGGCCCAGCTGACCCGGCCTTCCATCCCGAGACTTTCCGCGTCGCGGCCGGCCGCTGCGGCCGCGCGCCGCACCTGTTCCCGCGCATGGTCGAGACCGGGGCCGGGAGCCGTCATCGGGAACCAGCCGTCCGCGAGACGTCCCGCGCGTTGCAGCCCGCGGTCCGACGCCGCGCCGATCCACACGGGGATCGGACGCTGGGCGGGCAACGGGGCCAGCCCCGCCGCGGTCACCGTGTGGTACTTCCCGTCGAAGGTGATCGATCGTTCGGTCCACAGCCGGCGCAGCAGCTCGAGCTGCTCCTCGGAACGCTTGCCGCGATTGCTGAACTTCTCGCCCAGCGCCTCGTATTCGACTGCGTTCCAGCCCAATCCGACACCAAGCCGGAATCGCCCGCCGGTGAGCAGATCGACTTCAGCGGCCTGCTTGGCCACCAGCGCCGTCTGTCGCTGCGGCAGGATGATGACACCGGTGACGAGTTCCAGGGAAGTGATCGCGGCGAGGTAGCCGAACATGACGAAGGGCTCATGGAACGTCGAATCGATGTCGTAGGGGCCATCCCAGCCCTGGTGCACGTTCGGGTCGGCGCCCAGCACGTGGTCGTAGGCGAGGATGTGGGTGAATCCGAGTCCTTCGACGCCCTCGCCGTACGCACGCACGACCGCGGGGTCTCCACCGAGCTCGGTTTGCGGGAACACAACTCCAATGCGCATTGGCGGTGCAACCAAGCCGCCGGGGGATTGCTTCCCGCGCGCAATGAAAAAGTTTGGGACGGTGCCGTCTTCGCGCCTCTCGGCAAGTGGTCGCTCGAAGCGACGGTTTTGGGGTGGTACCCGGGGGAATGTCCGACACCGTCGAGAACCACAACGAAGGCCGTTGTCCGGATATTTCGCCGACGCTCGATGATGGACGGGTGACCACGAAAAAGATCAGGAACGTGCTGCGGGTCGGAGACTTCGAGCCGACATTCGAAGCCGAGCTGACTGCGTGCTACGAGATTTCGAAGCTCCCAGAGGGACCCGAACGAGCCGATTTCCTGGCGGAGCGTGCGGCCGACATCCGTGTGGTGCTCACGTCGGGGTCGCCCGGCGTCGACGCCGACACGATGGCGGCGCTGCCCCGCCTGGAGGTGATCGTCAACAACGGCGCCGGGGTGGACCTGATCGATCTGCCCGCGGCGCGGCGTCTCGGCATCGGCGTCAGCAACACGCCCGACGTGCTTTCGGACACCGTGGCCGACACCGCCGTGGGCCTGATCCTGATGACCCTGCGCCGTTTCGGAGCCGCCGACCGCTACGTGCGGGCGGGCGGCTGGGTGCGCGACGGGCCATTCCCCTACGCCCGCGACGTCAGCGGCTTGCAGGTCGGGATCTTGGGCCTGGGCCGCATCGGTTCGGCCATAGCGACCAGGCTGGTCGGATTCGACTGTGCCATCGCGTATCACAACCGCCACCGCATCGACGGATCGCCGCACCGCTACGCCGACTCGCCGGTGGAACTGGCCGAATCGGTCGACGTCCTCGTCGTGGCCACCACGGGCGACCCCAAGACGCGCCGGCTGGTCGACCGGAGCGTCCTCGAGGCGTTGGGCCCCGAGGGCTACCTCATCAATATCGCGCGCGGCAGCGTCGTCGACCAGGACGCGCTGGTGGAATTGCTGGCCGGCGGCGCCTTGGCCGGCGCGGGCCTGGACGTCTTCGTCGACGAACCCCATGTGCCGGCCGAGCTGCTGGACATGGACAACGTGGTGCTGTTCCCGCACATCGGCAGCGCCACTGCCCGGACGCGCAGGGCGATGGCGCTGCTGGCGATCCGCAACCTGGAGAGTTATCTCGACACCGGTGAGCTGGTGACACCGGTGCTGCGACCGCGCAGGTGACAGCGGGGACGCGCTCCTGTCAGATGCCTCACACCGGATGGTCCAGCCCCCGATTAACGGGTACTAGGCCATCCACCATGAGTGACACCACCCAACGCGAGCTCGGAGACACCAACAGTCCCATCGAGGACGAGCTCGAGGATGCCTTCAGCAGGATGCTGAGCGAGGGCACCCAGCGTCTGCACCGCACCTGGCGCGGCGTGTTGGTCACCGGCTTTTTCGGCGGGACCGAGGTGGGGATCGGAGTGCTCGCCTACCTGTCGGTGTTGGACGCCACCCACCGGCCGCTGTTGGCCGGGTTGGCGTTCTCGATCGGCTTCCTGGCCCTACTCCTGGGCCGCAGCGAGCTGTTCACCGAGGGCTTCATCATTCCCGTCGTGACGGTGGCCGCCAAACGCGCCAGCCTCCGCCAGCTGGCCAAACTGTGGGGCGGCACCATGTTCGCCAACCTCGTCGGCGGCTGGGTGATCATGTGGCTGATCATGACGGGCTTCCCCGAGCTGCACGCCCAGACCATCGAGTCCGGCACCCATTTCGCCACCGCGCCGGTGTCGGCGCAGAGCATGGTCTTGGCGATCCTGGGCGGCATGGTCATCACGCTGATGACCCGGATGCAGCACGGCACCGATTCCGTGCCGGCCAAGATCGCCGCCGCCGTCGCCGCCGCGTTCCTGCTCGCCGGGCTGCGGTTGTTCCATTCGATTCTGGATTCGTTGCTGATCTTCGGCGCGCTGGTTACCGGGAATGCGCCGTTCGGTTACCTGACGTGGCTGGGCTGGTTCGGCTACACCGTGGTGGGCAACATGATCGGCGGGCTGCTGTTCGTGACGCTGCTTCGGCTGCTGCGCAGCAAGGATCGGCTCGAGGAGGAACGTGCCGACGCCGAGTCGGTATGAGCCTCAGAGCAGTTGTGGCATAACCTCGCTGGCCAACAATTCCAGGTGCGCCAGATCGGTCAGGTCCAGCAGCTGGGTGTAGACGCGCTGCACGCCAATCTGTTTCCAGGTGCCCAATTTGTCGACGATCTCCGCGGGAGTGCCGACCAGCGGGCTGTTCGAACGCAACTCGTCGAGGTCGCGGCCGATCGCGGCGGCGCGGCGGGCCACCTCTCGGTCGCGGCGGCCGGCGCAGAGCACGAATGCGCTCGAGTAGACCATCGAGTCGGCCGGCCTGCCCGCCTCGGTGACCGCGTCCGCCACCCGCCGAAATTGCTTCTCGGCCACGTCGATCGGCGCGAACGGAATGTTGAACTCGGCCGCGTACTTCGCCGCCAGCTGCGGGGTGCGGTTGGCGCCGAGACCGCCGATGACGATCGGCGGATGCGGGCTCTGCAACGGTTTGGGCAGCGCCGGCGAGCCGCTGATGGTGTAGTACTTGCCGGCGTAGTCGAAGGTCTCACCCGGCTTCGTCGTCCACAGCCCTGTGACGATGGCCAGCTGCTCGCTGAGCCGGTCGAACCTCTCCCGCAGCGGGGGAAAGGGAATCCCGTACGCCCGGTGCTCCTTCTCGAACCAGCCGCTGCCCAGGCCGAATTCGACACGCCCCGCGCTCATGTCGTCCACTTGCGCCACCGCGATGGCCAGCGGACCCGGATAGCGAAACGTTGCGGAGGTCACCAGGGTGCCCAGCCGGATGCTCGACGTCTCCCGTGCGATCGCGCCCAGGGTCACCCACGAGTCGGTGGGACCCGGCAGGCCGTCGCCGCTCATCGCCAGGTAGTGGTCGGACCGGAAAAACGCTGCAAAGCCCAGCTGCTCGGCGGTTTGGGCGACGGCGACCTGATCGGCATAACCGGCGCCCTGTTGCGGTTCGATGAAGGCACGGAATTCCATAGGATCCCTCTGTATGTCGTTGTACGGCAACCCGATTCCGAACGTGTACCCGCCTGTGGCCAAAGCGAGACGCGAACGGGTTTAGCACCCCACCCGCACCGGGGTATGTCCTTAGCATGACCTCACTACTTCCACCCAGGGTCGTGACGCCCGCGCGATTGACCTGCGCCGGTGCCGCCGACGCCGTGACGGCGGCGGAACTGCGCCGCGCCCTGCGCCGGTGGCTCCAAGACGTGACCGACGCCCCGGCTGAGGTGCGCGACGACATCATTCTGGGCGTGAACGAGGCGCTGGCCAACTGCGTCGAGCACGCGTACCGCGCCCAGACCACGGTCGGCACCATGAAACTGCAGGCCAGCTACGATCCCGCCGCCCAATCGATCAGCGTGTGCGTCAGCGATCGTGGATCCTGGCACCACCCCTCGCCGCAGCGGGTCCACGACCCCCGGCGCTCCCGCGGCCTCCTGCTGATGCACGCGCTCGCCGACCACTGCACCATCAACGCGCGGCCCAACGGCACGACGGTGTGCCTGGACTACACCACCAGGCCCTAGCCGTCACCCGCTCACACACCGACCGCGCGCTCGAGGTCCTTCAACGAGGTCTCCAGGTGGCCCAGCAGCCGCTGCAGGTGCGGGACGCTGCGGCGGCAGCCCACCAGACCGAAGTCGAGGTTGTCGGCGTTGTTGGTGACCGTGATGTTGACCGCCTGCCCGTCGAGTGGGATGGACAGCGGATAGTTGCCGTCCAACCGGGCGCCACGCCAGTACAGCGGCTCGGAGGGACCGGTGGACACGTTGGAGATGACGATGTTGAAGGGCGGTGAGGCCGCCGACAGGTACCCGGGGATCAGCCCGAAGAACAGGCCGCCGATATTGAACGCGGACAGGGCCAGCTGCTGAACCGACGGCAACTGTTGGAAGATCTCCTTGGTGTCGCGGATCGACGTGCTGACGATCTCCAGGCGCCGCCCCGCGTCATCGAGGTCGGTCGCCAGGTTGCACAGGAACGTTCCGACCAGGTTGCCGCCACGGTCGTCGTCGGTCTTGCGCAGATTGACCGGCACCATCGCGGTCAGCGGGGCGTCGGGCAGGGCATCCTGCTCCAGGAGGTAGGCCCGCAGGGCCCCGGAGCACATGGCGAGCACGACGTCGTTGACCGTCACCCCGGCCGCCGATTTGACCGCCTTGATGCGGTCCAGCGACCACGACTGCGCGGCCACCCGCCGGGCACCGCCGATCCGGACGTTGAACATGCTGCGCGGCGCGCGGAACGGCAGGGTGAGTTGCTGTTCGATCAGCGCCGCCCGGGCCAACTTCAGGCTGGATGGCGCCAGGGCGAGCGCCGACCCCGCGGTGCGGCCGGCGCGCTCGAGCAGCGACCGGCTTTTGTGCTCCTTGCTGCGTTTGCGCGGCCCCAGGGTCCACGGGACGCGCACCTCGTCGTCGTCCGGGTCGGGGGTGAACGCGCGCTGCACCAGCCGCATCGCGGATACGCCGTCCATTAGGGAGTGGTGGTACTTCGTGTACACGGCGTACCGGCCGTCCTGCAGCCCCTCGACGAGGTGGGCTTCCCACATCGGGCGGTGGCGGTCGAGCAGGCTGCCGTGCAGCCGAGACGCCAGCTCCAGCAGATCGCGGACCCGCCCGGGCTCGGGGAGGGCCGAGCGGCGCAGGTGGTAGTCGAGCTCGACGTCGTTGTCAAACGACCACGCGAGGTTGGTCAGGCCGCCGAAGAAGGCCGGGTGCTTGCGGAACAACGGCTGCACATCCGTGCATTCGAGCATGGCCTGATATGCCTCGCGGACGAAATGCGGCCCGGCGTCCTCGGGCGGCTCGAAGAGCTGAAGCGATCCCACGTGCATCGGGTGCTCGCGGGACTCGCCGATGAGGAACAGCGCATCCGTCGGCGATATCGGTTCCATGGTCAACCCCGTTCGTTTCGCTGCACCGTCCGCGCGGTACACGCCCATCTCCTAGTAGCCGCCTTGAGCGTTTGCTAATCCCGAAAGGCCACCCCGAATCCGGCCCGGGCCCAAGGGCTTGCGGGCGCGGTCGTTTGGGTACATCGATGCGAACACTGGCGCACGGGGAGTGAAATGTCGGCGGGTTTGGAGTGTCCGAAACGAATGGAGTTCGGACCGTGCGGCGGGGTGCGACCCGACGGCCAATGCGAGATGCGCCCGGGTGCGTGCGCGTTCGATGGCGTGGTGGCGTGGTCGGGCCATCAGCACGCGGCACGTCCCGCTCGCGCGCCGCTGGTGCTCACCGATTTCAGTTGCACCCCGTTCGATCGCCAGGACGTCGCGGCGACCGCGGCCGTGCTGGCGCCCGGGTGCGACGCCGTCCTGGTCGGGGAGCACCAGAACAAACCCGATTTTCCGCCGACGCTCATGGGGTCATTGCTGCTCGACGCCGGCGTGACACCGTGGATCACGTTGTCGTGCCGCGACCGCAACCGCGTGGTGCTCGAGCAGGAACTGCGGGGGTTGCGCAGCATCAACGTGGAGACGGTGTTGTGCGTGACGGGCGACGGGCGCGGCTACGACGTGCGGCCGGACGTCACGCAGACCTTCGACCTCGACGGGCCCCGCCTGGTCTCGCTGGCCGCTTCGACAGGAGTGGTCGCCGCGGTGCCCGAAACGCCCACCGCCCCGCCCGTAGCGGCCCGGCCCGCCCGGTTGGTCGAGAAGCAACGGGCCGGAGCGAGCCTGGCTGTCCTCAACCACGTGCCCCGTCCCGAGATGGTGGCCGACTTCGTGACGGCGGCGCGGGCGGCGGGGCTGGCGATCCCGGTGATCGCGGCGGTCGCGGTGTTCACCGACAGCGTCTCCGCGGCGGTGCTGCAAGGCCTGCCCGGCCTGGAACTCGATCAGGCCATGACGGAGCGGGTATTGGGGGCGCCGGATCCGGTGTCTGCCGGTATCGAGGCGGCGGTGGCCGAGGCCTGCGCGCTGCTCTCGATCGAGGGTGTCGAGGGAGTCAACGTGTCGGGTTTGGCGTCCGCGTCGGGCGGGCGCATCGGGGCCGAAATCAAGGCGGAGGTCGGTCGCCGAATACGGGGAGAAGGGGCGCCGATGACGCGCGCCGCCGACGATGCAGAGCGGAGCGATGAGGAGAAGGGGCGCCGATGACGCGCGCCGCCGACGATGCAGAGCGGAGCGATGAGGAGAAGGGGCGCCGATGAGAGCGGAGCGATGAGGAGAAGGGGCGCCGATGACGCGCGCCGCCGACGATGCAGAGCGGAGCGATGAGGAGAAGGGGCGCCGATGACGGAAGCGATGGAGGCAGAGTTCGACACCGTCGCCGAGTGGACGGCGCAGGTGGCCGCCGACCTCGGGCCGGATTATCACGTGCCCGCCGGGTGCAGGGGCAGTGGCAGTCCGGCCGCCCTCGATTGGCTGGTAGCGGAGATGGGCCTGGCTCCCGGTGCCACGTTGCTGGACTCGGGGGCGGGCGTCGGGGGCCCCGCGGCCTACGCGGCGCGACAGCGCTCGGTGCGGCCGGTGCTCATCGAGCCGGAGACGGGTGCGTGCCGCGCGGCGAAGAAGTTGTTCGGCTTCCCGGTGGCATGTGCGGTCGGGTCGGCCCTACCGGTGGCGGACTCGAGCTTCGACGCCGCGTGGGCACTTGGCGTGTTGAGCACGACACCGGATCACCTGGCGGTCCTCGAGGAGCTGCGCCGCGTCGTCCGGCCGGGCGGCCGGATCGGCCTGCTCGTCTTTCTCGCCCACGGCGAGAAAGCGAACGAGACGTTGGACGGCAACCATTTCCCGACGCCCGGCGGGCTGCTAGACCTGGTCCGGCGCGCTTTGCTGGACGTCGAGCAGCGGCTCGGCACCGCGGACCTTCCGCCGATCTCCGACGCGTGGAACGAGCGGATCGACGCCGTGACGGACGCACTGAGCAATCGGCACGGGCACACGGAGGCCTGGCAGTTGGCCGAACGCCAGAGTGCACAGATCGGCCGGCTGCTCGACGAGGGGACACTGACCAGCGAGCTGCTGGTGTTGCGGCACGCGTGACTCGGTTAGGCCGACTCGCGGAAGGCGGCAGTGATCTCGGCGACCCTGGGGTCGGTGTGTAGCTCTTCCAGCGTCTTCGGGAGCGGGAGCCGCCAGTTCGGGTACTCGTCGATCGTGCCCGGCAGATTGGGCTGCCGGGGTTCGGCCAACACGTCGTAAGGCGAAATCAGCTTCAGGCGGCTCGGCGTCGCCGCCAGCAACAGGTGCATCGCGGTGATGATCGCCCCCTCGTCCGGATCCGGGTCGCTGAGCAGGCCCTCGGACCGCAGCATCTCCAACCACTCGGCCCGCTCCTTGTCGGCCACCGACCGCTCACCCGCCGCGTCGTCGAGCAGCCCGAGGTCGGCGCGGGCCCGCACGTGCTCGGCGCGCAAGAAGCCCGCGGCCGTGGGTAGGTCGTGGGTGGACAGGCTGGCGGCCGCCCGCGCCGGCCATTGCGCCGGCGCCAGCAGCGGCTCCCCGGGGGCGGACTCGTCGCGGGTGAACCACGACACCGCGCACCCCAGCATCCCGTTGCCGGCCAGCGCCTCAGTCACCTCCGGTTCGACGGTGCCCAGGTCCTCGCCGACCACGGTGGCTCCGGCCCGGTGCGCCTCCAGGGCGAGGACGGCGAGCATGACGTCGGCGTCATAGTGCACGTAGGTGCCGCGATCCGGGCCGTCGCCCGGGGGAATCCACCACAACCGCCACAGGCCGGCGACATGGTCGATCCGCAGACCGTCGGCGTAGGTCACGACGGCGCGCAGCATGTCGCGCAGGGCGGCATAGCCGGTGGCGGCGAGGCGGTCCGGCCGCCACGGCGGCAGCCCCCAGTCCTGCCCGCGGGGAGTGAAGTTGTCCGGCGGCGCCCCCACACTCACCCCGGTGGCGAGCACGTCGGCCAGCGCCCACGCGTCCGCGCCCTCGGCGTCGACCCCGACCGGGAGGTCGTGCAACACCCCCAGGGCCATCCCTGCGCTTCTGGCGGTGTCGCGCACGGCGACCAGCTGCTCGGCGCAGCGCTGCTGCACCCAGGCGTGGAACGCCACCCGGGGCGCCAGCTCTCGCCGCGCCGCCGCGACGGCCGGTCCGGCGACGTCACGCAGTGGCTGCGGCCAGCGGCTCCACCGGCCGCCGTGCCGCTCGGCCAGCGCGCAATATGTGGCCCAGTCGCGCAGGCCCGTGCCGGCGGCCGATTCGTCCAGCGGACTGGGCCGGCCCTCGGCGCGCCAGAGCAGCTCCAGCGCCGACCGCTTGGCCGCCCACACGAGGTCGTGGTCGATGCGTTCGGTGGTTGCCGAGACCCGCAGCGCATCCACCTCGGCGCGGGTGTCCGGGTCGGCGCTGCGGTAGGCGTCGAGGTCCTCGACGCGCAGCGCCAGCGGGTTGGCGAACCGTCGGCTGGAGGGGGTGTAGGGCGACGGCTGCACCGGATGGGTCGGCCCGGGGGCGCTGAGCGGGTTCAGCAGCACCGCGCCGGCGCCGTGCTCGGCGACGGTCCAGTTCATGAACTCCCGCAGATCGCCCAGGTCGCCGATGCCCCAGGAGCGGGCCGAGCGCAGGGCGTAGAGCTGCAGCATCCAGCCCCAGGTGGCGGGGGCCGCGGGCACCTGGGGTGGCGCCGCTACCAGGGTTGCCTCCTGCCCGTCACGCAGTTGCAGCCGATACCAGCCCGGGGTCAGGTAGCCGGGCAGCTCGTCGCGCACCTCGGTGCGATCGCCGTCCTCGCTCACCAGGACGGCCGCGCCGGGCAGCGGGCGGGGCCGCCCATCCAGGCGTACGGAAACGGTGGGTGGCAGGGCGCCCGCCCGGTCGCGCTCGGCCAGCTTGGCCAACTCGCGGCGACGGTCGGCTTCGCTGGCGGCGGCGACGTCGAGCAGGCCGAGTACGCGGATTACGACGTCTGCGTCGACATCGACGGGCTCGCGCCGCTCGTTGCGGTAGGAGGTGGCCACCCCGTGTGCCGCGGCCAACCGACGCAGGTCATCGGGAACCGGCCTGGGATTCGCCATCAGCGCGCCGGCCCGGAGCCGACGGGGGCGACGTGACGACGATGACGAGGAAGCACATCGCTTATATACCCAAGCCGGGACTTCTCACACAGGCCGCCGAAACCCGTTTGGTGGCAGCCGCTTTCGGCCTAGTGCCCGGTGGCTTGGAAGATGACCCGCCGAGCGATCTGAACGGCGTGGTCGGCGAATCTCTCGTAGAAGCGCCCCAACAGGGTGACGTCCACCGCGGCGGCGACACCGTGCGGCCATCCGGGATCCACCAGCGCCGCCAACAATTGGTGATGCAGTTCGTCCATCGCGTCGTCGTCGCGGCGAATCTGTGCCGCTCGGCGAGGATCCTGGTCCAGCAACACTTCTCGGGCGACACCGGCCAGCTGCTCGGCCACCTCACCCATCTCGGCGACGTGTCGGCGCACGTCATCCGGCACGGCATTGCGGGGATGGCGCATGCGGGCGATCTCGGGCACGTGGACCGCCAGCGCCCGCATCCGCTGGGCATCCGTGGCGATCCGAATGCCACTGACCACCGCCCGCAAATCGGTGGCCACCGGCGCCTGCAATGCCAGCAGGGTGAACGCGTTCTCCTCGACGCGAGCGTTGACGGCGACGACGTCCTCCTGGCCTGCGATGACCCGTTCCGCCAGGGCCAGGTCGGCGTTGAGCAGCGCAACCGTGGCCTGTCCGATCGCCTCCCCGGCCATCGCGCACATCGCCCCGAGTTGTTCGGTGAGCGTTCCCAACCGATGGTGAAAAGCGGTTCTCATGTGTTAGGAGTAGGCCGGAATACGCGAAATAAACGTCGTGGCGTGGACCCGTTGAAAGCGCTTCTTTCCCAGTGCCTTTCGATCACCTGACGTCGTCGGCCAGCTCGCGCGCCTCCCGCTCGCTTTCCACCGCGGGCCCGGACCCGGGCAGCGGCTTCCTGGCGACCTCGGGCGTGAACAGCAGCGTGACGGCGCCCACCAGCCCACCGAAGATCAGCATGTAGGCGGGCGCCATGACGTTGCCGGTGCCCGACACCAGCGCCTGGGCGATCAGCGGCGTGGTGCCGCCCACCGCCGATATCGAGATGTTGTACGAGATGGCCAGCGACCCGTACCGCACGTTGGTGGGGAACAGGGCCGGCAGCATCGCGGGCGCTGTGCTGTCGAAGCACAGCTCCATCAGCCCGATCAGCAGCACCCCGAGGAAGATCACCGGATAGATGGCGCCGAAGCGGATGAGCAGAAACGCCGGGATGGAACCCACGACCAGCAGTGCGCAGCCCGTCCACATGATCGGTTTGACGCCGATGCGGTCGGACAGCGCGGCGACGAGCACCACGGTGACCATCGGGATCGCCAGCGTCACCACGATCATCACCAGTCCGGCGGTATGGCCGACGCGGACGAACAGCTTGAGGTACGTCGGCAGGTAGCCCGTCAGCATGAAGTCGGCGACCTGAGAGGTCAGCACCAGTGCCGCGCAGATCAGCAGGCCCCGCCACTGATCCACGACGGTGCGCCGAAATTGTTGTTTACGCCCGCCCGAGTGCTGCGCCCCCTCCGTCGCGTTCCGGTAGGCGGATGACTCCTTGAGCCGTAGCCGCAGGAACAGCGCGAACAGGCCGAAGGGTGCGCCCAGCAGCAGGGGGATCCGCCACCCGTAGGCCAGCATGGCGTCGTCGGGGAGCCAGGTCTGCAGCCCGGTCACCATCATCCCGGCGAGCACGAAGCCGACCAGATTGCCCATCGGCAGAAACCCGACCATCATGCCGCGTTTGTGGTCGGGGGCCTGCTCGACGAGATAGGTCATCGCGCCGACATACTCACCGCCGGTCGACAACCCCTGGAATATGCGGGCGATGACCAGCAGGATCGGCGCCCAGATGCCGATGGTGCTGTAACCGGGCAGCAAACCGGTCACGGTGGTGCTCACCGTCATCATCAGGATGGTGACCACAAGGACCCGGTGCCGTCCGATGCGGTCGCCGAGAGGGCCGAAGATGAACCCGCCGAGCGGGCGCACCACGAACGCTGCGGCCAGCGTGCCGAACGTGGCGATCAAGTGGACGCCGCTGACGCTCTTACCGGGATAGAAAACCTGGGCGATGGTGGTGGCGATGTAGCCGTAAACGCCGAAGTCGTACCACTCCATGAAGTTGCCGATCGCGGTCCCCATGATGGTTTGGCGCATGGCCGGGTCGGCGACCCTGATGTCTTTGCGTGCCCATTTCCTCCGGCGGCCCCGTGCATTCATCGACGGATTGCGTACCCAGAAGTCTCGTGGGCCGAACAAAATCGCACTCCCAACCGGCTCTATCGTCTCCATCGACCGGTGGCCGATCGTAGTGGCCGCGCTAAGGTCGGCGGGAACTCACTGACCTTTCAGGCTGCCGATGCGGAGCGAGAAATCCTTGGGCGTTGACTGCTCCGGCGGCGTCGACTGCGTGGTGGCCTCAATATCCTCGACGTAGCGCTCGGGGTCGCGGTCGACGATCGGTAACCCCTCGGTGGTGGGATGCTCGGCCATGAAGTCGCTGTATTGCCGCCCGAGCGCTTCGCGAAGGCCGATGGGGGCTGCGCGGCGGAAGTCGGACAACCCTTCCCGCTCCTCTTCGCCCATGTGCTCGTCGTTGGCCTCCCGGGTGCGGCCGACCGCCGCCCACCACTGCTCGGTGCCGACCCCGGCCGCGTCGGCGTCGCGCACCCCGTCGCGAATGTCGTTGTGATCCCCGATGGCGTCGAGTGTCTCGCCTTCGGCGTCGGCGGTGCCCCGCTTCAGCAACTGCGGGTAGAAGATCTTCTCTTCGATATAGGCGTGCACGTCGAGCTTGTCGGCGAGGGGACGCCACACCCGCGCCAGCGCGGTCTCGTCGGTCGGCGTCTGCGCCTGCAGGTAGTCCAGCTGGGCGAACTGTTCGCGGAACCACTCGTGGTCGGCGAGGATCAACATGGTGATGTCAGCCATCGCGCCGCCCCACCTCCCTCACCGCTACGGTTCGCGGCCATGGTGTCCCATAGTGGCGGGCCCGTCAACCGGCCGGGAACACTCCAGAAGGGCGGCATACACCGTCCGGATACACTAGGGCACCAGCGTGTCGATCGCCCTTGATCGAACGCCGCAAAAATCCACCACAGCAGAGGTTGTTTGTGCCTGAGAACCGCAGCGAGCCCGTGAGCCTAGAGCCGCATTTCGACGACGTCCAGGCGCACTACGACCTATCCGACGAGTTCTTCGCGCTGTTTTTGGACCCGACGCGCACCTACAGCTGCGCGTACTTCGAGCGCGACGACATGACCCTGGAAGAGGCGCAGCTTGCGAAGGTCGACCTGTCGCTCGGCAAGCTCGGGCTGCAAGCGGGCCAGACGCTGCTCGACATCGGCTGCGGTTGGGGCACCACCATCGTCCGGGCGCTCGAGCGCTACGACGTCAACGTCGTCGGCCTGACCCTGAGCCGCAACCAGCAGGCGCACGTGCAGCAGCGTCTGGACCAGCACCCCAGCCCGCGCAGCAAGCGCGTGCTGCTGCAGGGCTGGGAGCAGTTCGACGAAAAGGTGGATCGCATCGTCTCCATCGGCGCCTTCGAGCATTTCGGGCGCGACCGCTACCCCGACTTCTTCAAGATGGCCTACGAGGCGCTGCCTGCCGACGGCGTGATGATGCTGCACACCATCATCCAGCCCAGCCAGGAAGAGTTCGCCGAGCGCGGGCTGCCCATCACCATGACGAAGCTGCGGTTCATGAAATTCATCATGGACGAGATCTTCCCGGGCGGTGACCTGCCCGCCGCCAAGACCGTAGTGGAGCACGCCGGGCGCGCCGGGTTCGGTGTCAAGCTCGTCCAGCCGCTGCGCCTGCACTACGCGCGCACCCTCGACACCTGGGCGGCCGCGCTCGAGTCGCGCCGCGACGAGGCCATCGCGATTCAGTCCCAAGAGGTCTACGACCGGTACATGAAGTACTTGACCGGTTGCGCCGACCTGTTTCGCGAGGGCTACACCGACGTCGCGCAATTCACCCTGACCAAGGGCTGACGACCCGGGCACCGATCCGGCGTCCCACAGCTGGCCCGCCGGGCCGGTTTATCGGCACCCCGCCCGGGGTAAAACCACGAGCAACAACCTGATTCGGTCCGCGTCGACCTTCGTCGGCGCAAAACCGCAGGGAAGGACTGATCGTGGGTGCCAAGCATCGAATGAGCGCGACCCCGGAGCAAAGACCGCTGGCGGCCGCGCGGCGCCGGTCGGGTGTCGCAACGGCATGCGAAGTCGTTTCGGCGGCAATGCTGTGCGCTGCGGCGTGTGGGGCCCTGGTGCTCAACGTCCCGCACAGCGAAAAGCGAACGATCGAGGCGAGCCAGGAGCCGCCTGCGGCAGCGCAGCCGGTGCGGCAGGAGGGCACGGTGATTGCGGTGTCGGCGGGCTCGGTCACCGCGCGCAGCGCCAACGGGTACACCCAGACCTACCTCGTCACCCCCAATACGACGCTCATCGGTCACGGCGGCCAATCCGCGGCTGCCGCTACGCATTTCACGGTCAACGACCGGGTCGAGATCGTCGGGACCATTCAGGATGGCGCTGTCCTGGCCACCGCGGTGGCCGACCGCGACGTTGGACGCGGCGGCGGGCCGCCGATGGATTATCTTGACGGGCAGATAGTTCCGGCCGGCCGCACCTAAATCCTCGTCGGCGCAAAGAATCTGCCGTTCGGCGCCTTCCCCGAGCGGCCCTCTCGGCTTAGTCTCTATGCCATCCAGCCAGAGGAGGGCCCATGAGCGACCACGAAGTGAAGATGATCATCCTGTCGACCGACGACCTCGACGAGTCGATCCGGTTCTACGGCGAGACCCTGGGCATGCCGCTGAAATTCCGCGACGGAGCGCACTTCTCGGCCCTCGACGGCGGACCGGTCACTCTCGCGCTCGCGACCCCCGTGGACCATCCCATCCCGGGTCAGGTCGTTGTCGGCATCAAGACCGCCGACGTCGACGCCGCGGCGAAGGCGGTGGAGGCCAGCGGCGGCGGAATCGTCAAGGCCCCGTACGACGACGCACACGAACGCCGCGCCGTGGTCTACGACAACAAGGGCAACGGCCTGGTGTTCTACAAACCGCTCGCCCGCTGACAACTACTTGCCGGTGCGCTCGCGGTGCTTGCACCCGGGCCAGCAGCACGGCCGGCGCTTGCCTTCTTCCAACTCCTCCTGCGTCCGGCGAATGCGGCGCTGCCGGGTGGTTTCCTGCTTGGCGTCCTCGACCCAGCAGATGAACTCGTTGCGGGCCAAGGGCGTGATGTCCTGCCACGCGGCGAGGGCCGCGGTGTTGCCGATCAACGACTCGCGCAGGTCCGCCGGAAGCTTGTGCACCACCCCGCCGGGAACTCGCTGATTGCCCATAGGGTTAGGCTAACCCGTCGTTCACGGTCAAATGTGCGCTGTCGTCATGCAATTCGTCGCGGCGCAGGCTCATCGGCGTCAGGCCGGGGACGTCTCCGCCGGCGACCACGGCGCGGGTGAGGGGCGTGAGCGCGCGGAACAACGTCTCCACCTCGTCGTCGGTGAGCGCGTCGAGCGCTGAGAGGGCGAGCGTGTCGGTGGACCGCTCGATGTGATCCTTGAGTTCCCGGCCTGCCGTCGTCAGCGACCCGTCGTCGTCCAGTAGCCCGCGCTCGGCCAGGCGCTGCTCGTGGTGCCGCCACGCCGCTTCGTCGTAATCGCGGGTGCGCGCGATGTATTCGCGAGGCACCCCACCCGCCGCGGCGTGTAAGACATTGGATTCGCGCCCCGAGATCCCGGCGGCGGCCAGCACCGCCACGTGCCCGTCGCCCCGCTGCTCGCGCAGCAACGTGGTCGCGTGCCACAGGGCGGCCAGCGGATCGTCCGGCCACGGCAGTCCCAGGTTGGCTGCGAACAGTGGCCGCCCGTCGAGCGGTGCGTGCCGGGCCGCCTTACCCGCTAATTCCGCTGCGGCGGCGACATTCTCGTTCTCGTCGAGGCCGTAGCGGCGCAGCGCCGCGACCGCGGATTCCTGCCGGGCGCGTAATGCCACGTCGGGCCCCGCGATCTGCCATGCCGCCGGCAACGCCCTGGCGACCCGCTCGGGCGCGAAGTTGTAGAAGATCGCGGTGATGACCTCGCGGGGGACGATCCCCAGCGGCGCCGACCGGGCGGCGAAGTAACCCATCCAGAAACCCCGGTAGCCCAGCCCGTCCAACGCCGCCCGCGCCTCCGGTGCGAAATACGTCACCGCGTGCACCGGCTCGAACCGGTCGAAGAAGCGTCGCGCCAGCACCGGATCTCGTTGCATGGTCGTAGTTAACCACCTCGACGGTTGCCGGCGCTCAAAGCCTCAGCAGGCGCTCGGCGTTGCGGTGGGCGATCTTCGCGCGGTCGGCCTGGCTGATCGGCATCCGATCGAGAAACTCCCGGCACGCCTTGATGTTTCCGTAGGGATAGTCGGCGGTGAAGACGACGCGGTCGATCCCGATGACGTTGACCATCGCCAGGTAGGCGTTGAAAGACAGGCTCCAACTCGGATCCATAGCGCCGGGCGCCTGGCTGAAAAAGTCACCGGCGAGGATGCCGCCGTAAAAGTTCTCCCGCAGGTATTCCTTCACGGTGCGCTTGAGGCCCGTCTCGGCCGTCGGAAAAGAGTAGTCGGTCCGCCATCCCATCCAGCTGAGCGCCTCGAAGTGGTGCCCCACGATGACCTGCAGTTGCGGAAACCGGTCGAACACCCCGCCGAGGATCAGCCGCAGGCAGTGCACCCCGGTGTCGATATGCCAGCCGAGCCCGGCGGCCGCCAACCGTGCCGTTATCTTGCGATCGAACCCGGCGTAGTAGGCGTCGATGACCGGCTGCGGCGGCACAGTGGGGTGCAAAAAGATTGGTACGCCGAGGGTTTCGGCGGATTCGAAAACCGGCCAGAAGAAGATGTCGTCGAGGTAGCGGCCGCTGACATGGCCGTTGATCAGGGCACCCACGAAGCCGTGATCTCGGACGGTGCGCTCGAGCTCGCCGGCGGCGGCCGCCGGGTCGCGCATGGGCAGGGTGGCGAAGCCGCGGAACCGATCCGGGTGCCGGGCGATCGCCGCCGCCACCCCGTCGTTGGCCCGCCGGGCCAGCTCGACCGCCACCGCGGGCTCCAGCGTCTCGGGGCCCGGGACGGCGTGCGAGAGGATCTGCACGTCGATGCCCGCGGCGTCCATCGCGGCGATCCGGCCCTCGCCCAGGTCGTTGATTCCCGGCGGCCACTCCCCATCCGCTCCGGGGGAGCCGTAGCCCGCGTGCATCAGCAGTTCGGCCGCCGAATCCAGGCCGTGGTTGTGGTGCTCTTCGGCTATGGCCGCAAACCTGTAGTGCTCCTCGATACCGATGACCTTCATCCGTCTCCTCCCATACGTGGACACCTACGAGGCCGGCGGGCTCGGCGTTCATCGGGTACCCGATTGCCGTTTGCGGCGGCGGATCGTCGACCGCGGACGGCTCCGGCATAGTCTCGAACCCGTGACCATCCCGTATGACGACGCGCTGTGCGAGCGGATTCGGGGCCACCTGGCGGGCCATGACCGTCGCGAGGTGACCGACCCGACGAAGCGGCACGCGGCGGTTGCCGTGGTGCTGGTCGACTCGACCCCCGGCGAGGACCGGGTCGACCCGGCGCCGGTGGACGAGTGGAACGGTGACCGCCCGCTGCCGGAGGCCGGCCTCGACGGACGCATGGTCGACGTGTCTGGGGGTGCGGCATTCCTGTTGTGCCGCAGGGCATCCCGTCTCAGCTCACATGCTGCGCAGTGGGCACTGCCCGGTGGGCGGCTCGACGCGGGTGAGACGGCCGTCGACGCGGCACTGCGGGAGCTGCACGAGGAAGTCGGCATCACCCTGCCCGACTCGACCGTGCTGGGACTCCTGGACGACTACCCGACCCGGTCCGGGTACGTCATCACCCCGGTGGTGATCTGGGGCGGCGGCCGGCTCGACCCCCGGCCGGCGCCTGACGAGGTGGTGGCGGTGTACCGGGTGGGGCTGCACCAACTGCAACGCGACGATTCGCCGCGGTTCATCACCATCCCGGAGAGCCCCCGCCCGGTGGTGCAGATCCCGCTGGGGAACGACCTCATTCACGCGCCGACCGGCGCAGTGCTGCTGCAGCTGCGGTGGTGGTGTCTGGAAGGCCGTCACGACCCGGTCGGCGAGCTGGAGCAACCGGTGTTCGCCTGGCGGTAGGGAGCGCTGGACGACGGCGCGGTGACGCCAACCCGGGATCACCGACGACGGGGACGGGTCTTCCTGGCCGGTGCGGACAGGCGGCGGTCGACGGCGGCCAGCGCATGCTCGGCCCACCGAATGTTCTCCTCCTCGAACGCGATTCCGCGCAGCAGCGTCAGGTAGGGACCGATTCGCTGGGCGTGGGCCAGGAAATCCTCCTCGTCGCGTCCGTCGAGCACGCGCGCACGCAACCGTTCGTAGCGTTGCAGTTTGGCCGTCGCCCATTGCAGTCGTTCGACGATGGACTCACGTACCGCGCGCGTGTCGCCGGCGTCTGCGGCCTGGACCTTGATCAGCAGTTCGTCGCGGATCACCGACGGCTTGGGCGGCCGCGCGGTGAACTCCCGGATCGCCTCGTGACCGGCTTCGGTCAGCGAGAACAGGCGCTTGTTGGGCCGCCGCTCTTGGTGCACCACCCGCGCCGCGATGAGACCCTGCTCGGCGAGCCGGTCGAGTTCGCGATACAGCTGCTGGGGCGTGGCCATCCAGAAGTTCGCGACCGAGGCGTCGAATTCCTTGGCCAGGTCGTACCCGGAGGACTCCCCCTCGAGGAGGGCCGCCAATACCGCATCCCGCAGCGACATCGACCTAGGCTACAACCTGGTGAGTAATCAACAAAGTGATTAATCGCACTATGGACATGACCGGACGGGCGGCATAGCGTCAACGGCACTCCTGAAACGAATCCACGAGGCGAGGTGTCGGATGCATCCGTTCCGCAAGGCGGTCGAAGAACGCGACGAGAAGGGCATCCAGGCGCTGCTGGCCGACGACGTGGTGTTCACCAGCCCGGTGGCGTTCAAACCCTACGTCGGCAAGCCGATCACCGCGGCGATCCTGCGCGGCGTCATGCGCATCTTCGAGGACTTTCACTACGTCCGCGAAATCCACGACGGCAGCGGGCGCGACCTTGCGTTCGTGTTCGAGACCGGAATCGCGGGAGCGCCGGGGGTGAGGATCACCGGCTGCGACTTCCTGCACTTCAACGATGACGGTCTCATCGACGACTTCGTGGTGATGGTGCGACCGCTGTCGGGCGCGAAGGCGCTGTCGGAGGCGATGGGCGCCCAGTTCGACCGAATCCAGCAAGAAGCGCTCAAGCTGGCCGACGAGCTCACCACCGCGTAGGAGCAAGCATGCGAATCGGATTGGGCATCAACTACGCGGGCGGTTTCAAGGAAGTGGCCGCCGAAGTGGCCGACCTCGAGCGGGCCGGGCTCGACATTGTCTTTGTCCCCGAGGCGTATTCGTTCGACGCGGTGAGCGCGCTGGGGTACCTGGCCGCCAGTACCGACAGGGTCGGACTGGCCTCCGGGATCCTGCAGCTCTACACCCGGACGCCCACACTGACCGCGATGACCGCAGCCGGTCTCGACTACGTCTCCGACGGTCGGTTCACGCTCGGCCTGGGCGCTTCCGGCCCACAGGTCATCGAGGGCTTCCACGGTGTCCCGTACGACGCGCCGATCGCACGCACCCGCGAAGTGATCGACATCTGCCGCCAGGTGTGGCGACGCGAGACGCTCAAACACCAGGGCAAGTACTACACGATTCCACTGCCCGCCGGGCAGGGCACCGGCCTTGGCAAGCCGCTCAAGCTCATCAATCAGCCTGTCCGGGAACGTATTCCGATACTGGTGGCGGCCCTGGGGCCCAAGAACGTCGAGCTGGCGGCCGAGGTCGCCGAGGGCTGGCAGCCGATCTTCTACCTGCCCGAGAAGGCGTCGGAGGTGTGGGGAGAGTCGCTGGCCGCCGGCCGGGCCAAGCGCGACCCCAATCTGGGTGAGCTCGACATCTACGCCGGACCGGTGCTGGCCATCGGCGAAAACGTGGAACCGCTTAGGGAATTCGTCAAACCTCACCTGGCCCTATACATCGGCGGGATGGGAGCCAAGGGCAAGAACTTCTACCACGCCCTGGCCACCAAGTACGGCTACGGCCCGCAGGCCGATCGGATTCAAGAGCTCTACCTCGCCGGGGACAAGGACGGCGCCGCGAAGGTCGTGCCCGACGAACTCGTGCGAGACGTGAACCTCATCGGCAGCCGCGAATTCGTCAAGGATCGCCTGGCCGCATTCCGCGAGGCGGGGGTTACCACCCTCAATGTCTCGCCCATCGCGTCCACACCCGCCGAGCGGGTCAAGCTGATCGAGGCTCTGCGCGAACTCCTCTGATCACCGGCCTGTTCTCCCTCCGCCGGCTAGTGTCGTAGCGGGCGCGAGCAGATCACGAACGCCGCCAGCGTGATCGAGAACCGCACTGCCAGAATGGCGAACGGCAACGCGCCGGCGAAACCTGCGCCTCCGGGGTGCGAGGCCGTTGGCGGCGGTCAGCCCTGGCGGTGGGCGTCCCGGCGCAGTCGAACCGCGCGACTCAAAGCCGTCAGCAACGCCAGCGCCGCCATCACGGCGAGGATGGTCGTCGAAACCGCCGACGCGACCGTGGTCAAGATCAGCGGCAGGCCGAAACCGATGTACGTCACCACGTAGAACGCGCCAACGAGCGCACCGCGCAAGCGTTTCGGCGCCGCTGCCTCCAGGTCGATCAAGCCCTCGCGCAGACACAGGCCGGACGCGCTGCCCAGCACCAGCAACAGCGGCAGACCCAATGCCGGCGACATGGCCGGCGGGGCGAGCGCGGTGACCGCGTAGCCGAGCGCGGCGAGCACCGCGCCGGCGGTACCGGCCTGCGGCCCCCACCGGCGCGCGCGGGCGAGCACTTGGATGAGCCCGCTGATCCCGTTGACCAGCAGCGTGGCGACGCCGGCAGCCATCGGAGCCGCGAGCCCGCTGTGCACGCGGCCGGGGATCGTGATGAATCCGAGTGTCGCCGAGCCGAACACCCAAGGCGCCAGCGGCATCGCCCAACTCAACGCTCGCGCCGCACCCTGCCCGGCGGTGCTCGACGGCTCCCAAACCCGCGTGGTGTCCGGCCCCGTGGCCCCGGCGCGCCCAGCCACGACGGTCGCGACGGCCATCGCGGCCACCCCGATGGCGGCCGCGATTCCGAACGACAAGCGGATGCCGACTGCGCCCGCGCCGGCGATCAACGCTCCCGCGAATGGGCCGATCGCGAAGCCGAGCATCAACACCGCGCCTGCGGCGGCCGCGCCGGCAGGACCTTTCAGGTCCGAGGCCCACGCGGTGCAGGAACTCATGGCCAGCCCGACGCCGAGCCCGACGACCAGGCGGCCCAGCAGCAGAACGTCGTACTGCTGCGAACACAACATGGCCACGGTCCCCGCCACGGCGGTCGCCGACCCCGCCAGTGCCACCGACCGACGACCGAACGCATCCGAGGCGCGCCCGCCGACGAGCAGACCGGGCAGCAATCCCAGCGCATAGATGCCGAAGATCGCATCGAGCGTGGCCGAGCTGAGGTGCTGGCGAACGCTGAGCAGGGGCATCAACGCGACGAAGTGGTTGGCCACCCAGCCGATGGACAGCAACAACACCAGGACGCCGGCGAACGTACCCCGGGTCGCATCCGGGCTGTCACCCTTGTCCAGCGCGGCCAAAGTCGACGGCGGAGTTGACCCGTTGGACGAGGACACCGGACGTTCCTCCCCTCTGGTCTCGGCGCGGTGGGAACCGACGAACCCTAAACGACGACTTGGACGTCGCAGTTATTCCCATTCGCCGGCGGGATGCACGCGGCGCAAACGGCTGGGTCACCGGGGCAATCGCACGGCGGGGTTTCGAATCGGCCGATTTGGTGTACTGATACCACTACTCGGCTCCAGGAAGGCAAATGATGAAGCAAATCGCGGCTGCCACGTTCGCGATCGCCGCCGTGCTGCTGTCCAGCGCGTGTTCGGCCTCGCAGGTCATCAACACCGGCGGCGACACCAAGTGCAAGGACTTCACCTCGCAGGACGAGAAGAAGCAGAACGACGAGGTCAGCAAGATGCTGAAGGACAAGAATGGCACGGACCCAGCCAATGCTGAGATCTCGGCCACCCGGCTGTCGGCATTGACGTATTGCCAGACGTTGGGCAAGCCGGACACCAAGATCTCCGACGCGCCCCACGGCTGACCGTCACGGCGTCGGGTCAGCCGCACGTTCGGAACGCTCCGCGAGAGGCGAAGGGTGTTGCGGCGCAACTAGCTTCCGGGGGATAGCCGCCTACCGAAGCTCCCGCGCGGTGGTGTCGCCGGCTTCGGCATTCACCAATTGTCTGCGTCCCACATGTGCCTCGGTACGCAGCCGCTCCACCATGTGCGGGTAATGCAATTCGAAAGCCGGCCGCTCCGAACGGATCCGGGGCAGCTCGGTGAAGTTGTGCCGCGGCGGCGGGCAACTGCTCGCCCACTCCAGCGAGTTGCCGTGGCCCCACGGGTCGTCCACCAGGACGGGTTCGCCGTAGCGCCAGCTCTTGAACACGTTCCACAAGAACGGCAAAACCGAGACGGCGAGGATAAACGCCCCGATGGTGGAGACGAAGTTGAGCGTCGCGAACCCATCGGTGGGCAGGTAGTCCGCGTAGCGGCGGGGCATACCCGAAGTGCCCAGCCAGTGCTGCACCAGGAAGGTGGTGTGGAAGCCGATGAACGTCAGCCAGAACTGCAGCTTGCCCAGCCGCTCGTCCAGCAGGCGTCCGGTCATCTTCGGGAACCAGAAGTAGATTCCCGCATAGGTGGCGAACACGATGGTGCCGAAGAGCGTGTAGTGGAAGTGCGCCACCACGAAGTAGGTGTCGCTGATGTGGAAGTCCAGCGGGGGGCTGGCCAGCATCACCCCGGTAAGGCCGCCCAGCAGGAAGGTCACCAGGAAGCCCACCGAGAACAGCATCGGGGTCTCGAAGGTGAGTTGCCCCTTCCACATCGTGCCGATCCAGTTGAAGAACTTGATCCCGGTGGGGACGGCGATCAGGAATGTCATGAAAGAGAAGAAGGGCAGCAGCACGGCGCCGGTGGCGTACATGTGGTGTGCCCATACCGCTACCGATAGGGCGGCGATGGCGAGCGTCGCGTAAACCAGTGTGGTGTACCCGAACAGCGGCTTGCGCGAGAACACCGGGATGATCTCGGAGATGATGCCGAAGAACGGCAGCGCGATGACGTACACCTCGGGATGTCCGAAGAACCAGAACAAATGCTGAAACAGGATGACCCCGCCGTTGGACGCGTCGTAGATGTGCGCGCCGATGCGGCGGTCGGCCTCCAAGCCGAATAGCGCGGCGGTCAGGAGCGGGAAGACCACCAGGACAAGAACACTGGTCACCAGAATGTTCCAGGTGAAGATGGGCATCCGGAACATGGTCATGCCCGGCGCTCGCAGGCAGACCACCGTGGTGATCATGTTGACCGCCCCCAGAATGGTGCCCAGACCTCCGACGCCGACGCCCAGAATCCACAAGTCGCCACCCACGCCAGGGCTGTGTACGGCGTCGGAGAGCGGCGTGTAGGCGGTCCACCCGAAATCGGCCGCACCGCCGGGAACGATGAAGCCGCCCAACGCTATCAGCGCCCCGCAGATGAAGAGCCAGAACGACAGCGCGTTCAGCCGCGGGAATGCGACGTCGGGTGCGCCGATCTGTAGGGGCAGCACGAGATTGGCGAATCCGAAAACGATGGGAGTCGCGTAGAACAGCAACATCGCCGTGCCGTGCATGGTGAACAGCTGGTTGTACTGCTCGTTGGAGAGGAATTGCAGCCCGGGCCGCGCCAGTTCGAGGCGCAAGAGCAGTGCCATCAGGCCACCGATGAAGAAGAAGATGAAACAGGCGACCATGTACATGATGCCGATCATCTTGTGGTCGGTGGTGCTGATGACCTTGTAGATCAGGCTGCCCCTGGGGCCGGTGCGCGCGGGAAACGGCCGGCCGGCTTCCAGGCCGCTGACCGGCGGTGCTTCAGCCGTCATCGATTACCTCCACGGGGCCCAGCTATCAAGCCGCCCAAGTATTTCGAGGCAGCGACGAGCCGACCTAGGGCCAAACGTCCCTAACTTTCGTGCGGATTACGCGCGACGCTGCGCAGGAAGGGAAGCCTTCCCAACGCTGGCGGCGATGTGTGGCGTTGACCGCTGACCCATCAGCGGTGAACACCGACCGACGCGTCAGTCCGACACTGTCTGAAGCGAATTGGGCAACGCGTCCTCGAGGACCGCCCGCGCGAGCAGTTCACCCAGCAGCGGACCGAACTTCATCAGGTTGCTGCCGACGAACGCGACGACACGGCCGCGGCGCGCCACCGTCCAGCCGTCACCGCCCGCGTCGAGCCACGGCGCGCGCACCGTCACGCAGTCCACCCGGGCCACCGGCGAAAGCGCCGGGAACAACGCACGCACCGTCGCGGGGTCCGGCACCTGCTGGCCGAACGCCCACCGGCCCGTGGTGCCGAGCGGCAGCCCGTAGCCCTCGGGCGCCGACAGGCACGCCGCACCGGTCGCGTCGGCGCCCTCGTAGGCGAATCGGGTGTGCGGGGCGAACTGCACGCCGAGCGGGCCGAAGAGCTCCGGCGTCCGCACCCCGGCGCAGATCAGCACCCGCTCGCCCCGCAGCACCGTCCCGTCCGCGAGGGTCGTCGCACCGTCGTCCGCGACGGACACGACGTCACCAGGCCGGACGTCGACCCGCCGCGCCAACGCGGACAGTGCCCGGCCGACGCGCAGGCTGCCGCCGAGCGGATCAAACACACCGCCCTCCCAGGGAGGGGACGCAAACGGGATCCGCCTGGCGATTTCGGCCGCGTCTACCCAGCGGAACTGCGCGCCGGCGTCCGTCATCGCCGCGGCGGTCTCGTCGCATGCGCCGGCAGCGATGAACCCCTCCGAGCCCAGCAGCCGGCCCACGCCGAGTTCGGCTTCCCAGCGCTGCCAACCGGTGTGGGCCCGCAAGGCCAGGCGGCACAGCGCCGGGCGCCGGTGGGCGATCCGGAAGATGCGGCCCGGTCCCGTGGACTGCTCGCCGAACGGCTGGCCGCGCTCCAGCACGATCGCGGGCTCCCCGCGCCGCGCCAGCTCGTAGGCGGCGGCCAGCCCGCACACCCCCGCGCCGACGATGACGATCACGCGACCGGCATACCCACGCGGCTAGAAGAAGAACCCGGCATGGGGCGCGTCCGGGACCGCGAACAGCCGATCGGCCACCGCAAGTGCCGACGGGTCGTCGGCCCGCGCCAAACCAGCGATGGCGAGGTCGCGCCAGGTCGTGCCGCCGAGCAGGACGCCGGCCAGCCCCTCGACGTCGACCTCCAGTTGTGCCCGCCGCTCGGTCGGTTCGGCACCGCCGCCGGTGACGGTGAAGCGACGCGAATTGTCCAGCACCATAGCGTCTTTCACCGCGATGGTGACGGCACCGTCGCCGCTGTAGTGGCGCGCCGCCAGTGCCCGCGGCACGTCGACGACCCGCAGCCACGTCTCGTCGTGCACCGCGGTGACCCGCGCGGCCCGCCGATCGGTGAGCAGCCACGGCAACGGGTCGTCGAGTGGAAGCATCCAAAACACCACGCGGTCAATGAGGTCCAGGCCAAGCAGGAACCGCAGCAGCCCCAGGTAGGCCTCCGCGGTGGGTGCGAAGAAGTCCTCCACGGCGATGGTGCGCTGGTCGCTGACGAACCACCGCTCGGTGTCGACGGGACGATAGCGGGCGAACCCCGATTCGGCTCCCGGAGCACCGTGCACCGCGACGTACGAAGGCTGCGGCGACGACTCGGTGCGCAGCCGCAGGCTCTGCCACCACACGCACGGCCGGTCGATGGTGCCCGGACGCGACGGGCGATGCTCGGCATAGATGCGGGGCAACAGCTGCCATGCCTGCGCGGCATCGATCAACCGCACAGGACCGCCGGGCCCGACGTCGCGCCGCAGCGCCGCCCGCGCGGTCTGCACCTCGACGGTCTGCGACGAGCTGGCGACGCCGTACCCGTACCGGCCGTAGATCGTCGCCTCCGAGGCCCGCAGCGACGCGACCACTTCACCGCGGGCCGCGATGTCTCGCAACTGATGACGGATCAGCTCCGTGGCGATGCCCTGCCGGGTGAACGACGGCAGCACCCCGATATGCGTGACGGCGGCGTGCCCCACCAGCGCACCGCCGGGCAGCGTCATCCGACTCGTCACCGCGTCCGCCGTGCCGACCAGTTGACCGCCGGCGAATGCGCCGACGGTGCGGCCGGCTTCGAGCAGCGTGGCGATGCGGCCGGGCGGCAGGTCTGGCAACGGCGGGAGGCCGATCATGGCGACGCGAAACACGTTGGCGGCCGCCAGGAGCTCGTCCTCGCCGTCGAGGACCCGGATCTCGGTGGTCATCCGGCCATCATGTCGCGCGCGTGCCGCGGCGTGGACCGCGGGCTGCGGCCGCTAACGGATCTGCAAGCCGGTCACCGCCCGCGAGATCACCAGGCGCTGGATCTCGCTGGTGCCCTCGAAAATGGTGAAGATCTTGGCGTCGCGGTGCATCCGCTCCACGGGATAGTCGCGCGTGTAGCCGTTGCCGCCCAGGATCTGGATCGCCTCGTCGGTGACGTAGACGGCCGTCTCGCTGGCCACCAGTTTGGCCATCGACCCCTCCGCCGCGTCGAAGGATTGGTTGTTGCGCGCCATCCACCCGGCCCGCCACACCAGCAGCCGGGCGGCGTCGATGCGGCTCTTCATGTCGGCCAGCTTGAACGCGACGGCCTGGAATTCGCCGATCTTGCGGCCGAATTGCTCACGCTGGCAGGCATAGTCGAGGGCGTATTCGTAGGCGGCCCGGGCAACGCCGACCGCCATCGCGCCGACCGTGGGCCGGGTGCGCTCGAAGGTCTTCATCGCCGCCTGACTCCGCGCCGAGGCGCCCGACTTGACGCGGGCGATCCGCGCCTCGAACTTGTCCCGCCCACCGAGGATGTGGTCTTCGGGAAGTCGCACATTGTCCAGCACCACCTCGGCGGTGTGGGACGCCCGAATCCCGTGCTTTTTGAACTTCTGGCCCTGCGCCAGCCCGTTGACGCCCGCGGGGACGACGAAGGTGGCCTGGCCGCGGGTGCCGAGCTCGGGGTAGACCGACGCCACCACGATGTGCACGTTGGCGATGCCGCCGTTGGTCGCCCACGTCTTGGTGCCGTTGAGGACCCACTCCCCGCTGGCCTCGTCGTAGCGGGCCCGGGTGCGGATGGCGCCGACGTCGGAACCCGCGTCGGGCTCGGACGAGCAGAACGCGCCCAGCTTCGGCTCGTCGGCCGTACCGAACATTTCGGGCAGCCAGCGGCCCAGCTGTTCGGGAGTTCCGTTGCCCGCCAAGGCCGCCGCGGCCAGGCCAGTGCCCATGATGGACAGCGCGATGCCGGCGTCGCCCCAGAACATCTCCTCGAACGCGGTGAGCATGCCCAGACCGGTGGGCTCGGCCGCCTGCTGCGCGAAGAAGTCGGGGGAGTACAGGCCCACCTTCGCGGCCTCCTGGATCACCGGCCACGGGGTTTCCTCCCGTTCGTCCCATTCCGAGGCCGCGGGGCGGATGACGTCGGCGGCGAACTTGTGCACCCAATCGCGCACCTCGATCACGTCGTCGGTCAGTTGCAATGAGAAAGTCACGGCTTCACTCCTGAATTGTGGTTGCTCTCAACGGTTTCCGAATTGGGCGAGGACGCTGACGGTCTGGTTGACCCACGCCTCGAAGTAGCGTTCCTCGTCGATGTTGCCCGGCAGGCGGCCGGTCAGCGCCTGCAGTGTTGCGGCATAGGACAACGACCCGATGGCGACGGCGGCGGCCGCCTCCGGATCGGGGATCCGGGTGCGGCCAGACCGGTTCGACGCGGCCAGTTCGTCGGCGAACCGTTGATAGGCGTTGTCGGTGATGACCTGCCAGGTCTTCTCGTCGAGATCGCCGAGCTCGTCGGGTTCGCGCAGCATGACCCGGAGCAGGTCCTCGCTTTCTTTGAGGTTGCTCCAGATCAGCTGGCCCGCCGTGCGCACCGCCTGCTCGACGCCGCCGGGCTGTCCGGCGTCGTACTGCTCCCGCGCTGCCACAATGCTGTCGATCCGGTGCGCGACGGCGGCCTCGAGCAACTCGCGCTTGGAGCCGAAGTGCTTGTACAGCGCGCCCGAGCCCGGCGCCAGGCCCGATGCCCGCTGGATGTCGGCCACCGACGTCGCCGCGTAGCCCTTGTCGGCGAAGAGCTTCAGCGCCGCGGCCAGCAGCCGATCACGTCCGGAGGCGAGCATGGTGAGAGAGTACTCACTCACTCTTGTCGGGGCAAAATGGCGCCGACCGCAGGCGCGGGAGACCGGCTCAGGGATTGGCGTTAGATTCTCTGCGAAACGCCACGAGGCCTGAGCGCGGCGAATCGATATCGGTGTGAAGGTTGTGGTCAGGTGGTCGCCACCGCCGCCCGGCCCAGCGCCGCGAGCTGCACAAGAGGAGCCTGACTTCGCGTGTTACCGCACGTAGATCTGCCGATGCGGGTGTTGTCGCTGCGCACCATCGTCGTCGTCGCGGCACTGTCGGTGATCACCCTGGTGGTGCTGCTGGGCACCTGGGTGTGGGTCGGTGTCACCAACGATCAGTACAGCCAGCTCGACCGCCGGCTCGACTCGGTCAGCAGCCTGGGCGACATCAACTCACTCCTCAACAACGTCGAGCACGCCAGCCCCGACCAGCCCATGCCGGACGGCAACCTGGTGCGCACCGCGCGCATCGGCGACGAGACTGTGTCGGCGCCCAGCAATATCGTGCTGCCCAAGCTGCCCAACGGATACGCGAACACCACGATCAACGGGGTGCAATACCGCGTCCGCACCTTCTCCGCGGGGCCCGCCTCGATCGCGCTGGCGGCACCGTTGGCCGAAGCCCAGCACCGAATCAACGAGCTGCACCTGCGGGTGCTGTTGATCTGCGCCAGTGTCATCGGCGGCACGGTGGTCGTCGGCTGGGTGATCTCGTTGATCATGGTGAATCCGTTCCTGTTGCTGGCGCAGCAGGCCCGCGCCATCAACGCCCAGTCCAGCCCGGACGAGGTCCAGGTGCGCGGGGTGCGCGAGGCCGTGGAGATCGCCGAAGCCGTCGAGGGGATGCTCGCGCGCATCGGCAAGGAGCAACAACGCACCAAGGCCGCGCTCGAGTCGGCCCGTGACTTCGCGGCGGTCGCCTCGCATGAGCTGCGGACCCCGTTGACGGCCATGCGCACCAACCTGGAGGTGCTGTCCACCCTGGACCTGCCGCGTGAGCAGCGCCAGGAGGTCATCGGCGACGTCATCCGCACCCAGAGCCGCATCGAGGGCACCCTGACGGCGCTGGAACGGCTCGCGCAGGGCGAGCTCACCACCGTCGACGATTTCGTCCCGTTCGACATCACCGAACTCTTGGACCGGGCCGCACACGACGCGCTGCGCATCTACCCCGAGGTGGAGGTGTTGCTGGTGCCCTCGCCGACCGTGCTGATGGTGGGATTGCCCACGGGGCTGCGGCTGGTGATCGACAACGCCATCGCCAACGCCGTCAAGCACGGCAACGCCGGCAAGATCCAGCTCACCGTGAGCAGCTCGAGCGAGGGCGTGGAGATAGCGATCGACGACGACGGCACCGGCGTGCCGGAATCCGAGCGCGCCACGGTGTTCGAGCGGTTCGCCCGCGGTTCGACGGCGTCGCGTTCGGGATCCGGTCTGGGTCTCGCGCTGGTCGCCCAGCAGGCCGAACTGCACGGGGGCACGGCGGCGTTGCAGACCAGCCCGCTCGGCGGGACTCGGCTGCTGCTGAAGCTGGCCGGCGACGGGCGCGGTCCCGCGTAGCTTCCGTAGCCATTTCTGGCCCCGCGAAAACGGAGGGGAACAGTTGGCCGATTCTCCGTTAAGCCGGGCAAAAATGTGCACCGCGGCGCTCCCTTGTTCGGCCGCCTTTTAGGCGCCGCCATTACTGCCACGCATTCGCATGACCCACTCGCACTGAGGCTTTCGCCGGTGACGTCGTGACCACTGTGTCTGCAGTGGCATACGAGGAATACCGCCGGTCAGAACAAACACGTAATTTCCTGCCGGCGGCCGGAAGGAAAGCTAGTGAATACACGAACGGTCGAACCGCACTAGACTGAGGCGCCAAGCCCGTCTTTTAGACGCTGAGCAATCGGAGGGAAATCATGGTGCTGCAGGTGCAATCGGAGGCAGTGCTGGCGTCGTCATCCGCGGAGGCGGCCATCAGCGCGGAAACCCAGGCGGCGGCTTCGGCGGCCGCGCCGGTGCTCTTGGGAGTGCTGCCGATGGGCGCAGACCCCGACTCGGCGATGTTTGCGGCGGCGCTCAACGCGTGTGGCGGAAGCTACCTGGGAGTGGTGTCCGAGCACGCCGCCCAGCGCGGCCTCTTCTCCGGCGCGCAGAGCCTCGCGTCGGGAACGTACGTCGTCACCGAGCTCATGCGTAGCTTGGCGTTGGCAATCGGCGCCTGAGACCAGCGACGCACAAAGGGGGAAGTACGCATGGCCGATCCGGGGTGGGCCGCGCGTACGCCTGAGGACAACGATTTGTTGCTCAAGGCGGGCGCCGGCGTCATCACCCATCTGGCCAACCAGGCCGCCTGGACGGCACTCGCGGCCACCCATCACGGCTCGAGCATCGCCTCGACGATCAACACCGTGGCCACGTCGGCGAGCTGGGTCGGTGCCGGCTCCCTGGCCTCCGCAGCCAACGCCACCGCGCTGAACGCGTCGCTGCACGGGCTTGCCGGGTGGGTGGACGTCAAGCCGGCGGTGGTTTCCACCGCGGTCTCGGCGTATCAGATGGCGTACGGCTCGATGCGCCCAGCGCCCGAATGCATCGAGAACCGCACCGAATGCGCCACCGACTACGGCATCAACCCCCTCGTCCTCGGGGCTTTGACGCCCCGCATCACGTCGCTGGAGCTCGAGTACTTCGGATCGATGTGGCCGAACAACTCAGCCGTCGGCGCCAGCTACGGAACGATCCTCACCGCGTTGACCCAAAGCCTCGCGATTCCGCCGCCGCTGGCAACCATGGGCGCATCGCCGGCGGCGCCGGTGGAGGCGGCTTCGGCGGTGGGTCAGTCCGCCGCCCAGGTCGCGGCAGGCGACGGCATGCGCTCCGCTTTTCAGGGCGCGCAGACGGGCACGCAGGGGGCGGGCCAGGCGGCGTCCGGCGGCCAGGACTTCATGAGCCAGGCCGGCTCGTTCATGGAGCCGGTGCAATCGATGATGGGCGCGGTCCCGCAGGCGATGCAGGCGCCGATGCAGATGATGCAGGCGCCGATGCAGATGATGTCGCCGCTGCAATCGATGATGGGCATGTTCGCCAATCCCGGTGCCATGGCCGGGGCGGCGCCGGGTGTTTCGGCGGTCTCCGCGACGGAGGTGTCGGCCGTAGGCGCATCGGGCGGCGGCGGGGCCGCATCCCTGGGCGGTGCGGGTATGCCCGCGACCAGCTTCACCCGTCCCGTCAGCGCGTTCGAGCCCGTCAGCAGTGGCCGGCCGGTGGGGTTGCGGCCGAGCGGGGCGTTGGGGGCCGAGGCCATCCGTCCGCAGACCACCACGGTCGGCGGCGGCACACCGATGGGCGGCATGCCGGTGGGGCATGGGGCGGGAGGAGAGCGCGGATCCCGAGACAAATCAGAACAGCCCGCGACGGTGCGGGTTGTCGACACCAGAGTGTGAAGCCGGCCCGGCCAAGGGTGAATCGACAGGTCCAAATAGCCCTCATACACTTCGTTTCATGCCCCAGGTAATTCCCCGGGGGAGGGCAGCAGTAGTTAGGAGAACCCGCAAGTGGACAGTTCAACAATCCAAGTATCGGCGCAGGTGTTACGCGATGCTTCCAACCACATCCAGGCCAACATGGAGCAGGCAATCGCAATCGCTCAGGGCTACATCGCGAATCACGAAAACGTGATGAACCCGTCGACCTGGTCCGGTGAAGCGGTGACCGCGTCCCACACGACGGCTATCGAAATCCAGAACGACCTGAACAAGGTCCTGGCCGGCGGAACCCGCCTGGCCGAGGGTCTCAAGCAGGCGGCAGCCTTGATGGAACACCACGAGGCGGATTCCACGCACGCCTTCAGCGCGCTATTCGGCGGCCACGGCTCCTGACGGCCCGCTCACTCTCAATTCCATAATCGGTCTTTGAAAGGAAATTCATTATGTCCAACCCGATCACCTATAACCCGGGCGCCGTGGCAGATTTCGCCTCCGACATCGGCTCCCGCGCCGGCCAGCTGCAAGGGATTTATGACGACACGTCGAACCGGACCAACCAGCTGACCGAATTCTTCGCCGGACATGGTGCGAGGCAATTCTTCGACGCGCAAGCGCAGATGCTGTCCGGGCTGCAGGGGCTGATCCACACCGTGAGCCAGCACGGGACGACGACCTCGCACGTGCTCGACAACGCGCTCGCCACCGACCAGAACATCGGCAACTTGTTCGGCTGAGAGCCGCTAACCACCGCGATTGAGGGTGGGGCAGATGCGCGCGCGCATGTGCCCCCCTTCGGTGTCTGGCCCGCCGGTTGAGGGGCGCTGCTTAGGAAGCGAAGTGACATGCTGACGACGACGGTCGATGGGCTGTGGGTGTTGCAGGCGGTGGCCGGGGTGGAGCAGACCTGCCCCGAGCTGGGCTTGCGCCCGCTGCTGCCGAGGCTGGACACCGCTGAACGGGCGCTGGGCCACCCGATCGTGGCCGAGTTGAGGACTGCCGGCGCCCTCGACGAGGCCGACAATGTCGACCCGATGATCCGTGAATGGCTCACCGTGCTGTTGCGGCGGGACTTGGCGTTGATGGTCAGCATCGACGTCCCCGGGCGCGAACCGACGCGGGTGTCCATCTGCCGCTTTGCCAGCTGGTGGGTGGTGCTGGAACGCCACGGCGAGCTGATCCGGCTGTACCCGGCCGGTACCGCCAACGACGAGGGCGGGGCCAGCGAACTCGTGGTCGGGCAAGTCGAGCGGTTGTGCGGTGTGGCGGAGGCGGCGCCGTTGCGGCCGGTCACCCTGGACACCGAACAATTGCTCTCGTCGGTGCGCGACTCCGCCAGCCTGCGGACCTTTCTGCTCGCCCAGCGCCTCGACGCCGATCAATTGCAGCTCGTGCTCGCGGCCGCCGACCCCGCGCGCTCGGCGCGGGCGTCCATCGTCGCGCTGCAGGCCGGCGTCGGGCCGGACGAATTGGCGCGCGTGGCGGTCGGCGATTCGTCGGTGTCCATCGTCGACACCCCGTCCGGACGCGTCTGCATCGAGTGCGTCATCTCGGGGCAGCGGCGCTATCAGATCGTCTCGCCCGGTTCCCGCAGCGACATCAGTGGCGCCGTGCAGCGACTCATCCGCCGCTTGCCCGCTGGCGACGAGTGGTACTCGTATCGGCGGGTGGTCTGACAGGAGGACGATTTCTCAACTGACGCAAGATAAGTCAGTTAACCAATGCCGTGGAATAGCAACCCCTTACGCTCTTGAAGGGTTTCTTGATCGGTAAACGCGGTATCGCCGAGCGTGTTAGCATCGCGACGTGACGAGCCCTTGGAATGACCCGAATATGTCGGACGAAGGGGCGCTCAGACGGGGGGATCCGTCAGGGGGCCGCAACTTCCCGGATTCGGTGTCGGACACCATGCGCATTACCGATCTGGCCGCGCCTCGAAAGATTCCTCCGGGCTCGGGTTGGCGGAAATTCATCTACGTCATCTCTTTTAAGAAAATAAACCCGGGTGAATCGCCCAGTGAGCGGCACTACCGGGACTTGCAGAACCGTATCCGGCGGCACATCCGGCGCCAGTACGTGATCACGGTGGTGTCTGGTAAGGGCGGAGTCGGCGTTTCGACGATGGTCGCCTGCATCGGTGGGGTGTTCCGAGAATGCCGCCCGCAGAACGTGATTGCGATTGACGCGGTGCCGGGCTTCGGCACACTGGCCGACCGCATCGACGAGTCGCCGCCGGGCGACTACACCGCCATCATCAACGACACCGACGTCCAAGGCTATGCGGACATCCGTGAACACTTGGGGCAGAACCCGATCGGACTCGACGTGCTGGCCGGAAACCGCACGTCGGACCAGCCCCGGCCGCTGGTGCCGGCGATGTTCTCGGGGGTCTTGTCGCGGTTGCGGCGAACCCACACCGTGATGATCGTCGACACCTCGCCGGATTTGGAACACGAGGTGATGAAGCCGGTTTTGGAGAACACCGACACGCTCGTGTTCGTCTCCGGGATAACCGCGGACCGGTCCCGGCCGGTGCTGCGGGCCGTGGATTACCTGCGGTCGCAGGGCTACCACGAGCTGGTCTCGCGCAGCACCGTGATCATCAACCACACCGATCAGATCGCCGACAAGGACGCGCTGGCGTACCTGACCGAGCGGTTCAGCAAGGTCGGCGCGACCGTCGAAGAGATGCCGTTCGATCCGCACCTGGCCAAAGGCGGGCTCATCGACACGGTTCATGAATTAAAGAAAAAGACGCGGTTGCGGCTTTTTGAAATCACCGCCGGCCTGGCCGACAAATACATTCCGGATGCGGAGCGGACAGCGCCGTGACATCAGCGCATAAGGTCGCTTTCCCGGCGCGCTGTGCGGTCAATATTTCCTACGAGAAGCATCTTTGCTCCCAAGTGTTCCCGGCCGGAATTCCGGTGGAGGGATTCTTCGAGGGAATGGTCGAGCTCTTCGACGCGGACCTGAAGCGCAAAGGTTTTGACGGCATTACGCTGCCGGCGGGCAGCTACGAACTGCACAAGATCAACGGTGTCCGGCTGGACATCAACAAGAGCCTGGACGAGCTGGGCGTGCAGGACGGGGACACCCTGGTGCTGGTGCCCCGCGTGGCCGGCGAATCCTTTGAACCGCAGTACGAGTCGTTGTCGACCGGCTTGGCGGCCATGGGCAAGTGGCTGGGCCGCGACGGCGGTGACCGGATGTTCGCCCCGGTGACGCCGCTGACGGCCGCGCACACCGCCGTCGCGATCATCGCGATGGCGGCCGGGGTGGTGGTGGCGCTGACGTTGCGGGCGCGCACGTTCACCGACAACCCCGTCCCGGCCGCGGTGTCCGGCGCCGTCGGGGCCTTGCTGGTGGTCGGGGCCGCCGTCGTCTGGTGGGGCTGGCGGGAGCGGCGCGACCTGTTCAGCGGATTCGGTTGGCTGGCCGTGGTGTTGTTGGCCGTCGCGGGCGCATGCGCGCCCCCGGGCACGCTGGGGGCCGCGCACGGGGTGATCGGCCTCGTGATCGTGATCCTGGGTGCCATCGCCATCGGCGTGATGACACGCAAGCGGTGGCAGACCGCGGTCGTCACCGCGGTGGTGACGGTGAGCGGGATCCTCGCCGCCGTTGCCGTCGTCCGGATGTTCCGGCCGGCCTCGGCGCAGGTGCTGGCCATCTGCGTGCTGGTTGGATTGCTGATCTTGGTCAGGATGGCCCCGCTGATCGCGCTGTGGGTGGCCCGGGTGCGGCCGCCGCACTTCGGATCGATCACCGGACGCGACCTGTTCGCGCGCCGAGAGGGCATGCCCGTCGACACGGTCTCCCCGGTCAGCGAGGACGAATCCGAGGACGAGGACAACGAATTGACCGACATCACCGCGCGCGGCGCAGCGATCGCCGCCTCGGCGCGGCTGGTCAACGCGGTGCAGGTCGGTGTGTGTGTCGGGGTGTCGATCGTCCTGCCCGCCGCCGTGTGGGGGGTGCTGACGCCGGGGCGTCCCTGGGCGTGGTTGGCGCTGGTGGTCGCGGGACTGGTGGTGGGCATCTTCATCACCCAGGGTCGCGGATTCGCTGCCAAGTACCAGGCCGTAGCGCTTGCCTGCGGGGCCGCGGCCGCGGTATGCGCCGGAGTGGTCAAATACGCCGTTTACGTACCGAAAGACGTTGTGAGCGGACTGCTTTGGCCCGCGGTGGCCATCGCCTCCTTCGCAGCCTGCGGTCTGGCCGCGGCGCTTCTGGTGCCGACGGTGCGGTTCAGGCCCTTCATCCGGTTGACGGTGGAATGGGTGGAAGTGTTGGCGTTCATCGTCCTGCTGCCCGCGGCGGCGGCCCTGGGAGGGCTGTTCACGTGGATTCGCCACTAAAGAGGGTCGCGGCGGTGACCGCCGCCGTGACCCTCGTCGCGCTGTCCGCGAATATTCCTGCCGCGCAAGCTATTACGCCCCCGCAGGTGGATCCGGGATTGGCGCCCCCGGACGGGCCGCCCAAGCCAGACCAGCCGATGCGGCGCGCCAACAGCTGCTCGACGCCCATCACCGTGCGCAATCCCGACGTGGCGCAGCTGGCACCGGGCTTCAACCTGCTCAACATCAGCAAGGCCTGGCAATACAGCACCGGCAACGGTGTACCGGTGGCGGTCATCGACACCGGCATTTCGCCCAACCCGCGGCTGCCGGCCGTGCCCGGTGGTGACTACATCATGGGTGAGGACGGCCTGTCGGATTGCGACGCGCACGGCACCGTCGTGGGCTCGATCATCGCCGCTGCGCCGCAGGGGACTCTGCCCATGCCGCGGCCCATGCCGTCGACACCGGCGTTCCCTCCCCCGGCCGGACCCCCACCGGCCAACGGGGCCCCACCGCCGCCGGTCGAGGTCCCGCCGCCGGTCGCGCCACCGCCACCTCCGCCACCGGTGACCATCACCCAGGTGATCCCGCCTCCGCCACCCCCGCCGCCTCCGCCACCCGAGGGAGGCGGCGCCACGGCCAGCTCCAACGGCCCGGCGGATCCGCAGACCGAGGACGAACCCGCGGTGCCCCCGCCTCCGCCGGGGGCGCCCGACGGGGTGGTGGGCGTGGCCCCGCACGCGACAATCATCTCAATCCGCCAGTCCTCCAGGGCTTTTGAGCCGGTCAACCCCGGGCCGGGGGACCCCAACTCCGATGAGAAGGTCAAAGCCGGAACGCTCAACACGGTGGCGCGCGCGGTGGTCCACGCGGCCAACATGGGCGCGAAGGTCATCAACATTTCGGTCACCGCCTGCCTGCCGGCGGCGGCCCCCGCCGACCAGCGGGCGTTGGGCGCCGCACTGTGGTACGCCGCCACCGTCAAGGACGCGGTGGTGGTGGCCGCGGCCGGAAACGACGGGGAGGCCGGCTGCAACAACAACCCGATGTACGACCCGCTGGAACCGTCGGATCCGCGGGACTGGCATCAGGTCAAGGTTGTCTCGTCGCCGTCGTGGTTCTCCGACTACGTCCTGTCGGTCGGTGCGGTCGATGCCACCGGTGCCCCGCTCGACAAGAGCATGTCGGGCCCCTGGGTGAGTGTGGCCGCGCCGGGCACCCACATCATGGGCCTCTCGCCCCAGGGTGGTGGGCCGGTGAACGCGTACCCGCCGTCGAGGCCCGGCGAGAAGAACATGCCGTTCTGGGGCACCAGCTTCTCAGCGGCCTACGTCAGCGGCGTCGCGGCGCTGGTCCGGGCGAAATTCCCCGACCTGAGCGCTCATCAGGTGATCAACAGGATCGTGCAGTCGGCGCACAATCCGCCCGCGGGAGTGGACAACAAGGTCGGGTACGGCTTGGTCGATCCCGTTGCGGCACTGACGTTCAACATCCCGCCGGGTGACCGGATGCCCCCGGGCGCGCAGAGCCGGATCATCAGGCCGGCGCCGCCGCCCCCACCGGCGGACCACCGGGCACGCAACATCGCCATCGGGTTCGTCGGCGCCGTGGCCGCCGGTGTGCTCGTGGCCGCGATCGCGGCGCGGCTCAGGAGGGCGCGGTGAGCTCCACGCTGACCGGCTTCAGCCGGGGTAGCAATCGGCGGGTCCTCGGGGTGTGGGTGGTGTTCTTGCTCGCGGCGGCGAGTTGGGCGGTGGGCGGCTACATCGGTGCGGCGATCGCCGTGGCGGTCGGGGTCGCGGCGGTGTTCGTCCGCTGGTGGGGTCAGCCGGCGTGGTCATGGCTGGTGCTGTGGCGGCGCGGGCGGCGCCCGATCCGCTGGAACGCCCCGATCACCGTGGCCAACAACCGATCCGGCGGCGGGGTCCGCGTGCAAGACGGTGTTGCGGTGGTGGCGGTGCAGCTGCTCGGGCGGGCGCACCAAGCGACCTTGGTGACGGGTTCGGTGACCGTCGAGACCGACAACGTCATCGATGTCGTCGAATTGGTGCCGATGATGCACCAGGCGCTGGGTCTGCAGCTCGACTCGATCAGCGTCGTCTCACTTGGGTCCCGGCACGGCAATATCGGGGACTACCCGCGGGTTTATGACTCGGAGATCGGCACCCCGCCGTATGCGGGCCGGCGGGAAACCTGGTTGATCATGCGGCTGTCCATCATTGACAACACACAAGCGCTCCGCTGGCGCACCACCGTTGGCGCCGCGGCCATTTCGGCGGCGCAGCGCATCGCGGGCCTGCTGCGTTGCCAGGGGCTGCGGGCGAAGGTGGCCACCGCCACCGATCTGGCCGAGCTCGATCGGCGGCTGGGGTGCGACGCCATCGAGGGGGAGACGCAGCGATGGAAGGCCATCCGCGGTGAGGCGGGCTGGATGACGACATACGCGTATCCGGCCGACGCGATCGCCTCGCGTGTGCTGTCGCAGGCGTGGACGCTGCGCGCCGACGAGGTCGTCCAGAACGTGACCGTATATCCGGATGCGACCTGCACCGCGACGATCACCGTGCGCACGCCGACGCCGGCTCCCACCCCGCCGAGTGTGATCTTGCGCCGGCTCAACGGGGAACAGGCCGCGGCCGCCGCGTCCAACATGTGTGGCCCGCGGCCATACCTGCGGGCACTGCGGCCCAGCCCGCTGCCCGAGCAACTGCTCACCGAGATCGGCCCGTCGGGCGTGCTGGTCGGAAAGCTGAACAACGGAGACCGGCTGCTGATCCCCGTCACCGATGCCGGCGAGCTGTCAAGGATTTTCGTGGCCGCCGACGATCCCGTCGCCAAGCGGATCGTGATCCGCACCGCCGGCGCGGGCGAACGGGTTTGCGTGCATACCCGCGACATGACGCGCTGGGCCAGCGTGCGGATGCCGGAGATCGGCGTCGTCAGCACGGCGCGGCCCGCGCCGCGCACCACAGTCAGCGTCGTGGAGCACGTCGCGCCGATCTCACCCACCCCGCGACCCGCGACCGTGATCACCATCGCCCCGTCGGGCACGAGGCTGCCCGAGGGACACCGGCACAACTTCGAGGTGATCATCGAGCAGGTTGGCCCGGCGATGGTGCGGGTCAGCGCGGCGGGGAAGGATTGGCTGGTCGAGATGGACATGTTCCGCGCCGAGAACCGCTACGTGAGTCTCGACCCGGTCACCATGTCGGTCATGTAGAACGTCGAGGATTCGAAGGCACACGCGATGGGTGATTTGCAAACTGCCCGTAGGCATTTCGACCGGGCCATGTTGGTCATGAGCAGGCAGGGCCGGGCGGCGGCGCTGCCGGAGTTCGTCGCGGCCACCGATGCCGACTCGTCGATGGCCGACGCGTGGCTGGGCCGCATCGCCTGCGGCGACAACGACCTCGCCTCGCTGAAGAGGCTCTACGCCACCAGCGAATGGCTGCACCGTGAAACGACCCGCATCGGACAGACGCTCGCCGCGGAGATCCAGTTGGGTCCCTACATCGGAATCACGGTGACCGACGCATCGCAAGTGGGGCTGGCGTTGTCGTCGGCGCTGACCATCGCCGGCGAATACGCCGAGGCCGACAGGCTGCTCTCCAACCGCGACCTGCTCGATTCGTGGACCAACTATCAGTGGCACCAGCTGGCCCGGGCGTTCTTGATGTACACGACGCAGCGCTGGCCGGACGTGTTGTTGGCTGCCGCCGAGGAACTCCCCCCGCAGGCGATCATCATGTCGGCCGTGACGGCGTCGATTTGCGCGCTGGCGGCCCACGCCGCGGCGCATCTCGGGCAGGGCCGGGTCGCGCTTGACTGGCTCGACCGCGTCGACGTGATCGGGCAGACCAACGCGTCGGGCCGCTTCGACGCCGACGTGCTGACCGCGTCGATCGGGCCGGCCGACATCCCGCTGCTGGTCGCCGATTTGGCGTATGTGCGCGGGATGGTGCACCGCCAGCTGCGCGAGGAGGACAAGGCCCAGGTCTGGCTGTCGAAAGCCACCATCAACGGCGTCCTGACCGAGGCCGCGAAGGCGGCTTTGGCCGACCCGAACCTGCACCTGGTCGTGACCGACGAGGAAACGATCGCCAGCCGCACCGATCGGTGGGACGTGTCGACGGCCAAGAGCCGTGACGAGCTGGACGACGACGCCACCTCGGAGCGGCGCGCCGAGCTGCTCGCCGAGGGCCGGGCGCTGCTGGCCAAGCAGGTCGGACTGGCCGCGGTCAAGCAGGCCGTGTCGGCGCTCGAAGATCAGCTCGAAGTGCGGATGATGCGCCTCGAGCATGGCCTGCCGGTGGAGGGACAGACCAACCACATGCTGCTGGTTGGCCCGCCCGGCACCGGCAAGACGACCACCGCCGAAGCGCTCGGCAAGATCTACGCCGGCATGGGCATCGTGCGCAACCCCGAAATCCGGGAGGTCCGACGGTCGGACTTCTGCGGCCACTACATCGGGGAGTCGGGACCCAAGACCAACGCGCTGATCGAAAAGTCGCTTGGCCAAATCATTTTCATGGATGAGTTCTATACCCTGATCGAGCGGCACCAGGACGGCACACCCGACATGATCGGCATGGAGGCCGTCAACCAGCTGCTGGTGGCGCTGGAAACACACCGCTTCGACTTCTGCTTCATCGGCGCGGGTTACGAGGATCAGGTGGACCAATTCCTCACCGTGAACCCGGGATTGGCCGGCCGGTTCAACCGCAAGCTGCGGTTCGAATCGTATTCGCCGTCCGAGATCGTCGAGATCGGGCATCGCTACGCGGCGCCGCGGGCCAGCAAGCTCGACGACGCCGCGCGGGAGGCATTCCTGGATGCGGCCACGACCATCCGCAACTACACGACGCCGGGCGGGCGGCACGGCATCGACGCCATGCAGAACGGCCGGTTCGCCCGCAATGTCATCGAACGTGCCGAGGGATTTCGTGACACCCGCGTGGTCGCGCAAAAGCGTGCGGGCCAAACGGTTACGGTCGAAGATCTGCAGATCATCACCGCCCCCGACATCGAGGCCGCGGTGCGCAGCGTGTGCTCGGACAACCGCGACATGGCGGCCATCGTCTGGTAGGCCTGCGCCAGGAATCCGCGATCGCCCTTACGTCGGCTCGAAGCGGAAGACGGCGAGCCGCCCCGCCAACGCTTCGAATTCGTCGGCCGTCCCATCACGCACCATCCCCGATCGTTTCGCGAACGACACACCGACGGGCACCTGGGCGGGGAACGCCCGCAGCACCGGCCGCGCTTGGGCGGCGGAGAGTTCGACGATCCGGACCTGCCGTGACCGTCGTCCCCGGCTGAGCATGCCGGTGCCCGCCGCCCGGGCGTTGGCCGCCCAGTCGGCGCCGGGATAGCCCGCCACGACATAGAGGCCACCCTGAAACTTGAATGGTGTCATCGGGGTGCTGCGAGGCCGGCCCGACTTGCGGCCGGGAACCGTCAGCACCATCGCGGGACCGGTGGGGATCCCGAGGCGCTGGACCGCCATCATCACCCTGTTCATCGGCTTGAGGAAGCGCGGCGGACGCGGTTCGGACATGTGCGGCTCCTTCACTAACTCGCACGGGCGAAAACGTCGCGGTGCCCGGCGACCCATTGGCCGAAGGGGGACGCCGGCCGGCCGAGGATCTTCTCCACGTCGTGGGTGACCAACGCGGGTGCATCCAGTGTCGCGGCCAGCATGGCGATGTAGGCTTCCGCGAAGTCGTCGGTGAAGCCCAACGCGAGAAATCGTTGGCGCACCGCGGCATTCGGTATTTCGCGGTACTGCAGCGGCCGATCCAGCACGGCGCCGATGGCCTCGACCAGCTCCGAGTTGGTGAAGGCCTGCGGACCGGTCAGCGGGATCCGCTGCCCGACGAGCTCATCGGTGAGCAACGCCCGCGCCGCCACCTCCGCAATGTCGTTCTCGACGATCGGTGCCGTCGAAGCCGCGGCATACGGCCCGAAAACCGCGTCGCCAGCGCGGATCTGCGGTGACCACATGCCGGCGAAGTTCGTCGCGAATACCGTCGGCCGCAGGCTCACCCACGTCAGGCCGGAGTCGACGGCGAGCTGTTCGACCTCCTTGTTGCGGTCCCCGCGGAAGCGGGACGGCTGCCGGGAGAAGTCGTCGTCGGCGTTGATCGCCGAGAGCGCAACCAGCTTGGTCACCCCGGCGCGTACGCACTCGGTTACCACCCTCTCCAGATCCGCACCCAGCGCCCGGGAATTGAGGAACACCGCCGACGCGCCGGGCAGCGCCGCGGTCGCCGACTCGGCCGGTTCGACGCCGGGCGCAAACCCGGCCGTCTCCGGCGTGCGGGTCACCGCGCGCACCGACGCTCCCGCTGCGGCAAGGGCGGCGACGAGAGGGCGTCCGACGTTGCCGGTCGCCCCGGTTACCACGATGGTCATGGGAAGGCCCCTTTCTCGAAATTTTTCTGCGGTGTTCCAAGGACGGGGCGAAAGGTGGGAAAGTTACACCGGGAAACCTGTAACTTTTTGCCGCAGCGGATCGTCGAAGAGTCATGAACCAGTCGCAGTCAGCGGGCGACCAGGTCGCCGAGGCCTGGCGTCGTCACCGCCCGTATCTGGTCAACCTCGCCTACCAAATGCTCGGCGACGTCGGTGACGCGGAAGATGTTGCGCAGGAGGCATTTCTGCGGCTCTCGCGGGCCGACGTCAGCGAGATCGAGGATGTCCGGGGCTGGCTGACGGTGGTGGCGAGCCGGCTCTGCCTCGACCAGGTTCGCTCGGCACGCGCCCGCTACGAACGGCCGGGCGAGGTTCAGGAGCGGCCGGCGCCGCACCGCTCCGACCCGGCCGACCGCGTCACCCTCGACGACGAGATCCGCGCCGCGCTGCTGGAAGTGCTGCGCAGGCTCAGTCCCGGGGAACGAGTCGCCTTCGTGCTGCACGACGTGTTCGGGGTCCCGTTCGAATCGATCTCCGAAACCGTGGGCCGCCCGGTGGGTACCTGCCGTCAACTGGCGCGCAGAGCGAGGGCGAAATTCGTTGCCGCACAACCGAAAACCAACGAGGTGGCGACGGCCGAGCATCAGCTGGTCACCGAGAAGTTCATCACCGCATGCGCCAACGGCGACGTTGCCGCGTTGGCCGCCGTGCTGGACCCGACGGTGTGGGGCGTGGGCACGATCCTCGCCGACCCGCCCCCGCCGCAGCAGATCAACCACGGGCCGGACGCGGTGGCCACCAACCTGCTGCGCTACCTATGGCCGGACGTGACGTTGGTCAGCGGCCCCGTCGGGCAACCGGTGCTGTTGGCATTCACCGATCGCCGGCTTTTCGCCGTCATCGTGCTGACGATCCGCGGATCCCGCGTGGTCAAGATCGAGGCGATCGCCGACCGGGCCGCGCGGATGGGAAAGGCAGCCGAACGCGGCTAGCCGGGCTGGTCGTCGTGCCGCGCCGCGAAATAGCCCGCGATCGTCGCGGTGACCTCGAGGAATTTCCGCCGCGTCGCCGTCGCCATCTCGCGGCTCACGTCGATGACACCGCCCGGCCGCAGGTGGGGGTCGAAGGGCACCTCGATCACCGGCCGGCCGTGATCGATGAACTCGCGGGCCAGCAACGCCCGGGTGCGCTTGTCGGCGTGGCCATCTGAATCGTTGAGCACGACGACGCTGTTCTGCAGCAGCGTGTCGAAGCCCTGATCGGCCAGCCACTCCATGGTCCTGGCGGCGGCGTTCGCCCCGTCCGCCCACGGCGAGGAGACCACGATCAGCGCGTCCAGATCGCGCAGCACCTCCTGGGTGACCGGCGCGTCCATCGTGGAACCGCAGTCGATGACCGAGATCGCGAAATGACGGTCGAGGCGTAACGCGGCCTCCCGGTAGATCGCGGGGTCGAGCACCCGGCGCGGCCCGGACGCAGGTTCACCACCGAGCACGTGCAGGCCGGCGGAGTTGCGCCCCACCCGGGCGACCACATCGCTGAAAGACTGCAGGTTCTTATCGGCGGTGAGTTCCCAGAACGAACCGGACGACCCCGGGTCGATCCGGCTGCTGAGTCGGCCGAAGGCGGTGTCGGCGTCGATCGCCACGACGTGGTCCTGCCTCCGGAGTTCGGCGAACAGCGAGCCGACACTCGCGGCCACCGACGTTTTTCCGACGCCGCCCTTGCCCAGGATGCCGACCTTGTAGTTGCCGAGCAGGCGGGCCCGGATCGCCACCTCGTATTGGGCGTCCTGCTGTTGCGCGGCTGACGGACCCAGCTTGACGAGGCCGAAAGTGATGCGCCGCAGCATGCGTCGCCAACCGCGGTCGGGTGTTGCGCCGATGGGGGTGGTGGACCGCGCCGGTGTGGCGGTGGTAGGCGGTACCGCAGCGGCGGGTGCGGGTGCCTCCTGTGGAGCCGACATGGCGGGCGGCCGCGGGAAAGCAGGCGGGGCGGCGGCGGGCTGTTGGGGCGGCGCGGGCGGACGCTGCGGAGGCGCCGGTGGGCGTGCCGGAGGCGCCGACGGTGGCCGCGGTGCGAGGCGCTGGCCGACCGGAGGCTGCGGTGCAGGCGGCACGCTCCTGGGCGGGGGGCCGGGCGCGCGCGCCGCCGGCGGGCCGGGCGGCGGCTGCAGACGGTCCCGCAGGAATTCGTCGCGCTCGTTCATGGGCTCCTCGGGTGCCAGGCGATCGGTCGGCTCTGGTGGGGTGCGCACCGGGCTAGTGATAAGCGCCACGGCTCACCGTTGGCGCCGGATGCGGACCGGTACCCGTCCAGTATCTCCTCCGTGCCGCCCATCGCTACCGTGCAAACTTAGCAGCGCTCGCTTTGGCCCGCCCGCGGTGGCTTTTGTCGCCCGCTGAGCACGATCATGCGAGCCGATTCGGGGGCGGTGGGCACGCCCTCGGGCGGCTTCAGCAAACATGTACCGGCGGCGGATTCGGCGCATCGGACTGCCGGGCGCGGCGCGGCTATGACGAAGACTGCGGCGCCAAAACAGCACGTCCGCTGGGTTGTCGCCCGTCGGCTGCCGGGAAATTTACGGTGCTGCCAGCTGGCGGTTAGACTTGACGAAGTTGGCATGTCAGGCGGGTATTGTCATATCGTTTTACGACTTGTCGAGACCGGTTTCCAGGCCACCGTTCAGCGCTGCACGGACGCATCCCTAACAGGATCATCTCCACCTGGGGGACAGCCTATCGAGACAAGACCGAGGGGTCTTAAGCCCGCAACCTCCGGGTGCGACTCCATCGGAGCAGCTGTTAACGGCAGCTCAACGTTCAGGTGAAGGGTCAGGTGCATATGACGCCCAAGCGCGTCGGGTTATACAACCCCGCGTTCGAGCACGACTCGTGCGGGGTAGCCATGGTCGTCGATATGCACGGCCGTCGTAGCCGCGACATTGTCGACAAGGCCATCACCGCGCTGCTCAACCTCGAACACCGCGGTGCTCAGGGCGCCGAGCCGCGCAGCGGTGACGGTGCCGGCATCCTGATTCAGGTCCCGGATGCCTTCCTGCGCGAGGTCGTGGATTTCGAGCTGCCCGCAGCGGGCAGTTATGCCACCGGTATCGCCTTCTTGCCGCAGTCGTCCAAGGACGCCGCGGCCGCCTGCGACGCGGTGGAGAAGATCGCCGAAGCCGAGGGCCTGACGGTGCTGGGCTGGCGCAACGTGCCCATCGACGACTCGTCACTGGGGGCGCTGTCCCGCGACGCGATGCCCACGTTCCGGCAGGTGTTCATGGCCGGCGCATCGGACATGACGCTGGAGCGCCGCTGCTATCTGGTCCGCAAGCGCGCCGAGCACGAACTCGGCACCAAGGGACCCGGGCAGGACGGACCCGGTCGCGAAACCGTCTACTTCCCAAGCCTTTCCGGTCAGACGATGGTCTACAAGGGCATGCTGACCACGCCGCAGCTCAAGGCGTTTTACCTTGACCTGCAAGACGATCGGATGACCAGCGCGCTGGGCATCGTGCATTCCCGGTTCTCCACCAACACCTTCCCGTCGTGGCCGCTGGCCCATCCGTTCCGTCGGGTGGCCCACAACGGCGAGATCAACACCGTCACCGGCAACGAGAACTGGATGCGTGCCCGCGAGGCGTTGATCAAGACCGAGATCTTCGGCACGGAAGCCGACGTCGAGAAGCTGTTCCCGATCTGTACCCCGGGCGCCTCGGACACCGCGCGTTTCGACGAGGCGCTCGAACTGCTGCACCTGGGTGGCCGCAGCCTGGCCCACGCGGTCCTGATGATGATTCCCGAGGCGTGGGAACGCAACGAGTCGATGGACCCGGCGCGGCGGGCGTTCTACGAGTTCCACGCCTCGCTGATGGAGCCCTGGGACGGCCCCGCGTCGATCACGTTCACCGACGGCACCATCGTGGGCGCCGTGCTGGACCGAAACGGCTTGCGCCCCTCCCGGATCTGGGTCACCGAAGACGGCTTGGTGGTGATGGCTTCCGAGGCCGGCGTCCTGGACCTGGACCCGGCGAAGGTGGTTCGCCGGATGCGCCTGCAGCCCGGCCGGATGTTCCTGGTGGACACCACCCAGGGGCGCATCGTCTCCGACGAGGAGATCAAGGCCGAACTCGCCGCCGAGCACCCGTACCAGGAGTGGCTGGACCGGAACCTGGTTCCCCTGGACAAGCTACCGCAGGGCGACTACGTGCGGATGCCCCATGAACGACTCGTCAAGCGGCAGTTGACATTCGGCTACACCTATGAAGAGCTCAACCTGTTGGTGTCGCCCATGGTGCGCACGGGTGCCGAGCCGATCGGCTCGATGGGCACCGACACCCCGGTCGCGGTGCTCTCGCAGCGGCCCCGGATGCTCTACGACTACTTTCAGCAGTTGTTCGCACAGGTGACCAACCCGCCGCTGGACGCCATCCGCGAAGAGGTGGTGACCAGCCTGCAGGGGACCACCGGCGGCGAGCGCGACCTGCTCACGCCGACCGAGCACTCCTGTCACCAGATCGCGTTGCAGCAGCCGATTCTGCGCAACCACGAGCTGGCCAAGTTGGTCAACCTCAATCCCGACGACGAGGTCAACGGGCGCCCGCACGGCATGCGGTCCAAGGTGATTCGTTGCCTGTACCCGGTCGCCGAGGGCGGCGCCGGGTTGGCGGCGGCGCTCGATGACGTACGCGCACAGGCGTCGGCCGCGATCGAGGACGGTGCGCGGGTCATCATCCTGTCGGACCGCGAATCCGACGAGCAGATGGCGCCCATCCCGTCACTGCTCGCCGTTTCCGGGGTCCACCACCACCTGGTGCGCGACCGCACGCGCACCCACGTGGGTTTGGTCGTCGAGACCGGTGACGCCCGCGAGGTGCACCACATGGCGATGTTGATCGGGTGCGGGGCGGCTGCGATCAACCCCTACCTGGCATTCGAGTCGATCGAGGACATGCTCGACCGCGGCGCGATCGACGGCTTCTCGGATCGGCAAGACCGAGAGAAGGCGCTGAACAACTATGTCAAGGCCGCCGGCAAGGGCGTGCTCAAAGTGATGTCCAAGATGGGCATTTCGACGCTGGCCTCCTACACCGGCGCGCAGTTGTTCCAGGCGGTCGGCATTTCCGAGGATGTGCTCGACGAGTACTTCACCGGGCTGAGCTGCCCGATCGGCGGGATCACCCTGGAGGACATCGCCACCGACGTCGCCGCTCGGCACCGGCTGGCCTACCTGGACCGCCGCGACGAGCGTGCGCACCGCGAACTCGAGGTGGGCGGCGAGTACCAGTGGCGCCGCGAAGGTGAGTACCACCTCTTCAACCCGGAGACCGTGTTCAAGCTGCAGCACTCGACTCGCACCGGCCAGTACAGAATCTTCAAGGACTACACCCGCCTGATCGACGACCAGAGCGAGCGGATGGCCTCGCTGCGCGGCCTGCTCAAGTTCCGCGGCGGTGTGCGTCCCCCGGTTCCGCTGGAAGAGGTCGAACCCGCCAGCGAGATCGTCAAGCGCTTCTCGACCGGGGCCATGAGCTACGGCTCGATCTCGGCCGAGGCGCACGAGACGCTCGCCATCGCGATGAACCGTCTCGGCGGGCGCTCCAACAGCGGGGAAGGCGGCGAGGACGTCAAGCGCTTCGACCGCGACCCCAACGGCGATTGGCGCCGGAGTGCCATCAAACAGGTCGCTTCCGCGCGATTCGGTGTCACATCGCACTACCTGACCAACTGCACGGACATCCAGATCAAGATGGCGCAGGGCGCGAAACCCGGTGAAGGCGGCCAGCTTCCGGGACACAAGGTGTACCCGTGGGTCGCCGAGGTGCGGCATTCCACACCCGGCGTCGGCCTGATCTCCCCGCCGCCGCACCACGACATCTACTCCATCGAGGATCTCGCACAGCTGATCCACGACCTGAAGAACGCCAACCCGTCCGCGCGGGTGCACGTCAAGCTCGTCTCCGAGAACGGGGTGGGCACGGTTGCGGCCGGCGTCTCCAAGGCGCACGCCGACGTCGTGTTGATCTCCGGCCACGACGGCGGCACCGGCGCGACCCCGCTGACGTCGATGAAGCACGCGGGCGCACCCTGGGAGCTGGGCCTGGCCGAGACACAACAGACCCTGCTGCTCAACGGGTTGCGTGACCGGATCGTGGTCCAGGTGGACGGTCAGCTCAAGACGGGCCGCGACGTGATGATCGCCGCGCTGCTCGGCGCCGAGGAGTTCGGCTTCGCCACCGCGCCGCTGGTGGTGGCCGGCTGCATCATGATGCGGGTGTGCCACCTGGACACCTGCCCGGTCGGCGTGGCCACCCAGAACCCGGTGCTGCGCGAGCGGTTCACCGGTAAGCCCGAGTTCGTTGAGAACTTCTTCATGTTCATCGCCGAAGAGGTCCGGGAATACATGGCGCAGTTGGGTTTCCGCACCCTCAACGAGGCCGTCGGCCAGGTGGGCGCGCTGGACACCACGCTGGCCCGCGCGCACTGGAAGGCGCACAAGCTCGACCTCGCTCCGGTGCTGCACGAGCCCGAGTCGGCGTTCATGAACCAGGACCTGTACTGCAGTTCCCGGCAGGATCACGGCCTGGACAAGGCGCTCGATCAGCAGCTGATCGTGATGAGCCGGGAGGCACTCGATTCCGGCAAGCCGGTGCGCTTCTCCACCACCATCAGCAACGTCAACCGCACGGTGGGCACCATGCTCGGCCACGAGGTGACGAAAGCGTATGGCGGCCAAGGGCTCCCGGATGGAACCATCGACATCACCTTCGACGGGTCCGCGGGTAACAGCTTCGGCGCCTTCGTGCCCAAGGGAATAACGTTGCGGGTCTACGGCGACGCCAACGACTACGTCGGCAAGGGGCTGTCCGGTGGCCGGATCGTGGTGCGTCCGTCGGACAACGCCCCGCAGGACTACGTGGCCGAGGACAACATCATCGGTGGCAACGTGATCCTGTTCGGCGCGACCAGCGGGGAGGCCTTCCTGCGCGGGGTGGTCGGCGAGCGGTTCGCGGTCCGCAACTCCGGCGCCCACGCCGTCGTCGAGGGCGTGGGTGACCATGGATGCGAGTACATGACGGGTGGTCGGGTTGTGATTCTTGGCCGGACCGGCCGCAACTTCGCGGCGGGAATGTCAGGCGGTGTGGCTTACGTGTACGACCCGGACGAGGAACTTCCGGACAACCTCAACATCGAGATGGTCGATGTGGAGACTGTGGACGAAGACGATGCCGACTTTTTGCACGGCATCATTCAGGCTCACGTGGACGCCACCGATTCCGCGGTCGGCCAGCGGATCCTGGCGGACTGGCGCGGTCAACAACGCCATTTCGTCAAGGTGATGCCGCGCGACTACAAGAAGGTGCTGCAAGCGATCGCCGAAGCCGAGCGCGACGGCGTCGATGTGGACAAGGCGATCATGGCGGCCGCACATGGCTGATCCGAGCGGCTTCCTGAAGTACACGCACCGGGAACTGCCGAAGCGCCGGCCTGTCCCGCTGCGGTTGAAGGACTGGCACGAGGTCTACGAGGACTTCGACGAAGGCACTCTGCGTGAGCAGGCGACCCGTTGCATGGATTGCGGTATCCCGTTCTGCCACAACGGGTGTCCGTTGGGTAACCTGATCCCGGAATGGAACGACCTGGTGCGCAGGGGCCGTTGGCGCGACGCGATCGAGCGGCTGCATGCCACCAACAATTTCCCGGACTTCACCGGGCGACTGTGTCCTGCGCCGTGTGAACCGGCGTGTGTGCTCGGCATCAACCAGGATCCGGTGACCATCAAGCAGATCGAGCTGGAGATCATCGACCACGCCTTCGAGGAAGGCTTCGTGGTGCCGCTGCCCCCGGACAGGCTGACCGGGAAAAAGGTCGCAGTGGTGGGTTCGGGCCCGGCCGGATTGGCCGCGGCTCAGCAATTGACCCGCGCCGGCCACACGGTCACCGTTTTCGAGCGGGCGGATCGGATCGGCGGGCTGCTGCGCTACGGCATTCCGGAATTCAAGATGGAGAAGCGTGTCCTCGACCGGCGCCTGGACCAAATGCGCGCCGAGGGAACCGAATTCCGCGCCGGTGTCAACGTCGGGGTTGACATCACCGCCGAACAGCTGCGCGCCGATTTCGACGCGGTAGTACTGGCCGGCGGCGCGACCGCCGGGCGGGACCTACCGATTCCCGGTCGGGACCTGGACGGGATCCACCAGGCGATGGAGTACCTGCCGTGGGGTAACCGGGTGCAGGAGGGCGACGACGTCCTGGGGCCCGACGGGGAACCCCCGATCACCGCCAAAGGCAAGAAGGTCGTCATCATCGGCGGCGGTGACACCGGGGCGGACTGCCTGGGTACCGCGCACCGGCAGGGCGCGACCGTCGTGCACCAGTTCGAGATCATGCCGCGCCCACCGGACACGCGCGCCGAATCGACCCCGTGGCCGACCTACCCGCTGATGTACCGGGTGTCGTCGGCGCACGAAGAGGGCGGCGAGCGGGTGTTCTCGGTGAACACCGAAAAGTTCATCGGCGAAGACGGCCGGGTGACGGCGCTCAAAGCGCACGAGGTCACCATGCAGGACGGCAAGTTCGTCAAGGTGGACGGCTCCGACTTCGAGCTCGAGGTCGACCTGGTGCTGCTGGCCATGGGATTCGTCGGCCCGGAAAAGGAGGGCCTGCTCACCGACCTCGAAGTCAAGCTCACCGACCGCGGCAACGTGGCGCGCGGTGCCGACTTCGACACGTCGGTGCCCGGTGTGTTCGTCGCCGGGGACATGGGTCGCGGCCAGTCGCTGATCGTCTGGGCGATTGCTGAAGGCAGGGCCGCTGCCGCGGGCGTCGACCGGTACCTGATGGGTGCGACCGCGCTGCCGGCGCCGGTCAAGCCGACCGCGGTCCCCCTTCAGTAGTCACAGAAGTCACACCAGAAACACGAGTACCAACTGTCGGCGAGTCTCCCCCCGTTTGCCAGACGGTGGTGTCTAATTGCCTGTTGTGGGCTCGGTCACACGGGCATCGGATCGGGGCCCCGGCTGAACGGAACGATCAGCAGGAGTGATCACTGTGCACATCAATCCCGTACCTCGATCACGGATGGGGCGAATCGCCTGGTCCTGGTTTCGTCACCCGGTCAAGAGCCGCGAGTTCCCCGCCAAACACGAGCGCCTGGTAACCGCCGACGATTTGCTGATCTTCGGGGTATAACCGTCCCACCAAACGCCTTCGGGCACCGCGGAGGGGTTTGCTCGGCGACAAACGGGCGCCGGGCGCATCAATCGAGCAGTCCCGAATCACGGATAGCCTCGGCGAGCGGTTCCAAGACGGCGGGGTCGTGCGGCGGGTTGATGTACACGATGCCCAGGTCGAGTCCCTCGGCCTCCAGCCCGGCGGCCTCTTCGACTACCTTGTGGTAGTTGCGCTCCTCGTCCAGCCGCAAATGGGCGGACAGCGTGATCTCCTTCGGGTCGCGCCCGATCTTCTCGCACTCCGCGGCCAGCACATCGCGCTTGCGGGCGAACACCTCGGGCGGACCGCCGACGAAGTTCCAGTGCTGCGCGTAGCGCGCGGTGATCGGCAGCGTTCGTTTCTCCCCGCTGCCACCGATGCAGATCGGCGGATGGGGACGCTGCACGCCCTTGGGTTCGTTGCGGGCGCCCTTGAGCTGGTAGTACTTCCCGTCGAAATCGGTGGTCTCCCGGCTGAGCAGGCTGGTCAGCACCTCACACGCCTCCTCGAACCGGTCGAAGCGTTCCCGGATGCTGCCCAGCTCGATGCCGTAGGCGCCTGACTCCTCCTCGTTCCAGCCGGCGCCGATCCCCAACTCGAGTCGTCCATTCGAGATGATGTCGAGCGCCGCGGCCATGTTGGCCAGCACGGCGGGGTGGCGGTAGTGGATCCCGGTGACCAGGGTGCCCAGCCGCAGCCGCTTGGTCGCCTGCGCCAGCGCGGTCAGCGTCGTCCAGCCCTCGAGGCAGGGCCCGTCGGCGTCGGAGAAGATCGGGTAGAAGTGGTCGAACGTCCACCCGGACTCGAAGACGTCGATATCGTCGGCGGCCTGCCAGACGGCCAGCATGGCTGCCCAGGTGGTGTTTTGGGGGGAGGTCTTGAAGGCGAATCGCATGAAATCGACGTTAGCCGATCTTTATGAAGGGCAACTAAACTCAACCGCGCGATGAGCTACTCCCTCGGACTCGACACCAAGGTCACCCTGCTGGCGGCCGGGCTGATCTTCCTGCTCGCCCTGGTCCTCGGGGTGTGGAAGTACCGGCAGATCATGGCTGCCGCCGACCATCGCGCCCACCCCTACGTCGACATCGCGCACCGGGCCGCGTTGCTCTACTCCTTCGCGACGCTGCTGCTGGCCGTCTTCGTCGAGCTCAGCGCCTGGCCGACGTGGGTCAACCTGGCCGCGGCCGCCGTGGTCGTCGTCTTTTTCGTCGGCGCCATCCTCAGCTACATCGCACACGGGGCGCGCCGCGACACCGTCAACCAATTCGAGGATCCCGCGCCCGGAACCGGACTCTTCATGGCCTTGCTGATCGCCGGCGAGATCGGGGGCTTCAGCGTGCTGCTCGCCGGTTTCGTCGTCGGGCAGTTCTGGTAATCCGCGAGGTCTGGCGGTGACCTGCGGCGCCCGGCTCCGCCGCGCTTGCAGTCACCGCGCGGGCACACTGGAGTCATGGACCCGGTAACCGCCTTGCGGCAGATCGCTTACTACAAGGACCGGAGCCGTCAGGATCCCAGGCGCGTGATGGCGTACCGCAACGCCGCCGACATCATCGAGGGCCTCGACGAAGCGGCTCGCGAGCGACACGGCCAGGCCAACAGCTGGCAGTCGCTGCCGGGCATCGGTCCCAAAACCGCAAAGGTCATCGACCAGGCCTGGTCGGGTCGCGAACCCGAACTCCTCGTCGAATTGCGTTCCGCCGCGGAGGATCTCGGTGGAGGCGACATCCGTGCGGCATTACGCGGGGACTTGCACCTGCACTCGAACTGGTCGGACGGGTCGGCGCCGATCGACGAGATGATGGCGACCGCGTCCGCGCTGGGGCACGAATATTGCGCGCTGACCGACCACTCGCCGCGGCTGACGATCGCCAACGGGCTTTCGCCGGAACGGTTGCGCGCACAGCTCGGCGTCATCGACAAGCTGCGTGACCAGTTCGCGCCGATGCGCATTCTCACCGGGATCGAGGTCGACATCCTCGAGGACGGCAGCCTCGACCAGGAGCCCGAGCTGCTCGAGCGCCTCGACGTCGTCGTGGCCAGCGTGCATTCGAAGCTGTCGATGGAGGCCACCGCGATGACGCGGCGCATGGTGCGCGCCGTCTCCAATCCACACGCCGACGTGCTGGGCCACTGCACCGGCCGGTTGGTCTCCGGCAACCGCGGCATCCGGCCCCAATCCAAGTTCGACGCCGAAGCGGTTTTCGCCGCCTGCCGCGACCACGGCACCGCGGTGGAGATCAACTCGCGGCCCGAACGCCGGGACCCGCCGACCCGGCTGCTCCAGCTGGCGCTGGAGATCGGCTGCGTCTTCAGCATCGACACCGATGCGCACGCGCCAGGCCAGCTGGACTTCCTCGGCTATGGTGCGCAGCGCGCCGTGGACGTGGGCGTGCCCGCCGACCGGATCGTCAACACCTGGCCGGCCGACAAGCTGCTGGAGTGGACGGGCTCGAATTGAGACGGCTCAGACCTGCACCGTCTCCGCGTGCTCGGGTACAGGTTCGTCACAGCGGCCGGGGGTTTGCCACACGTTGGCGCTCGCGACGGCCGCGCAGGTCGCCGCAGGGATAAGCAACGCGTAGCCGCCCAATTCGGCGCCGAACACGATCCCGGCCACGCCGCCTCCCAGAAACAGCACGAGCGTCGTCGCCAGAATCGCGGCGTTCCACTTTTTGATCCCGTGTCGCCGACTGCGGCCGAGCATCAGACCGAGGTCGGTGACTGTCCCGGTGAAGTGGGTGGTACGGATCGCCATCCCGCGGAAGCTCGAGGTCATCCCGTTTTGCAGGCCAAGGGCTACGGCGGCGAACAGCGCCTGTACCGCGGTTTGCTCGATCCCCAGGGCATTGATCTGCGCCTTGACCACGGTTTCCTCGACCCCGGCCGCGGCAAGGACGAGCAACGCCGCCTCGAGGAACAACACCACGGCGTGGCGGGGGCCCGCGAGGGCATCCGTGGGCGCGAGGATCGCCCCGGCAATCGCCGCTCCCGTCAGGAAGCCCAAGAAGATCGCGCCGAGCACGTGGCCTTCATAAAGCCACGGGTTCGCTGTGTTCATGCCCAGCTGGGTGGTGATCGCGGTCAGGTTGCCGACGGGCAACGCCAGGATCAGGAGCGCCACCGCGTTGACGAAGCCCGCGGATAACGCGAGTACCGCGCTGTAACCGAGCAGGAGGCCCTCGCGGGGCGGGCCGCTGTCGCGGGCTTGATGCGGCGGCGGCATCGTGTTCGGTTGCTCACTTTCGACGTCGGGTTTTGGCCACCCTAGCAAGCAGACCGTCGGCCAAGCCGCCGTCCCAGGCTGTTTCAAACCAACCTCAAATCATCGAAAACATCTGGGGCAGAGGAGAATTAGCCTGGCACCGGCGAAATCGGTCAGTCGGGAAGGTGTGGCATCTCTATACCCAGTTCACGGCCGACCAACACCCCGCGCGTGAGGGCGGATTTGCCGAAGCGCTGACGAACCTGGTCGACGGCGGCGTCCACCGCAAGCGATTCCCCGTCAAGCGGCAACGCCAATTGCTGGGCGCCGCTGCGGTCGATCCCCGACACCGCGAAGCCGATCAGCGTCAGGCCGCGCTGCGAGATCAGGGGTGCGGCCGTCGCCACCAGCTGCCGCGCGGCGCCCAGGATCGGCTGCGTCGAGGACGTCGCCCACGGCAGCGTTCGCGACCGCGTCGCCCGCCCGAAGTCGTCGAACCGCAGCCGCAGCACCACCGTGCGGCCGGTGCGCCCGGCGGCGCGCATCCGCCCGGTGATCCGGTCGATCAGGTTGACCACCACCGCGTCGATCTCGGCGGCCGACATGGTGTTGCCGGCGCGGCCCAGCGCCCGTTGCGCGCCCACCGACCGGCGACGCACACCGGTGGTCACCCGGCGGCGGTCGATGTTGCGGGACAGGGCGAACAGCTGGCGGCCCATGGCGCCGCCCACCATCGAGGCCAGCGTCGACTCGCTCAGCTCGGCGACGTCGGCGACGGTCACGAGTCCGTGGGCGTGGAGTTTGTCCGCCGTCTTGGCACCCACGCCCCACAGCCGCCGCACCGGCAGCGGGTGGAGGAAGGTCAGCTCCTGGTCGGGCTGCACCAGCAGAAGACCGTCCGGCTTGGCCTCCTGGCTGGCGACCTTGGCGAGAAACTTCGTGCGTGCGATGCCGACGGTGATGGGCAGGCCGACCCGGTCGCGCACGTCGGCCCGCAGCCGTCCGGCGATCTGAACCGGCGTCCCGGAAACCCGGCGCAGCCCGCCGACATCCAGAAACGCCTCGTCCACCGAGAGCGGCTCCACGATCGGCGTGCAGTCGCGAAACACTTCGAACACGGCGTCACTGGCGCGGCTGTAGGCGCTCATCCGGGGTGGCACCACCACCGCGTGCGGGCACAGCCGGCGCGCTTGCGCCCCGCCCATCGCGGTCCGCACGCCGTAGGCCTTTGCCTCGTAGCTGGCCGCCAGCACCACCCCGCCGCCGACGATCACCGGGCGGCCGCGCAACGTCGGATCGTCGCGCTGTTCGACGGACGCGTAGAACGAATCCAGGTCCGCGTGCAGGATGGACGCATCGCACCGCACGAACATATGTTCGCACGTGCCGGTGACGGCTAGCTGGATTCGCCGTAGATGCTGGTGACCCAGATGTGGGTGAGGGTGTCGACGACCCGGTCCTCATCCACCGCCGGCGTCTCCGCGGACAGGGCGGCCATCATCGTCCGCTCGTTCATCTGGTTCAGCGAGGTCGCCAGGTCCACCGCCGGGATCGTCTCCGGTGCGGCCCCGCGTGTGCGTTCGGCGGTGATCATCGCGGCCGTCTGGTCGATCCATTTCTGCATGAAGCCCAACCACACGCCGCGCAGCTCGGAGCTGGTCGCCAGCGCTTCGGTGGCGGCGCGCGCCAGCCGGCGGTGCGTGCTGAAGGCCGTGAAGAAGGCCTTGATGCCGTTGCGCCACACCCGGCGCGGATCCGCGGGCAGCCGCTGCACCGCGCCGTCGAACTCGGAGTCGGCGCGCGCGATCACCGGTTCCAGCAGCGACAGCAGCACCGCGTCCTTGGACTTGAAATAGAAGTAGAACGTCGGGCGCGACAGTCCCGCGCCCTTGGCCAGGTCGTCGACCGAGATGTCGGCGAACGAGCGCTGTTCGAGCAGCCGCTCGGCGGTCGCGAGGATCGCCTGCTCACGGTCGTCACCCGAGGGACGCATGGCGCGGCGGCCACGCAGGGCACGGGTCTGGCCGACGCTAGTCACGGGCGTTACTTTACACCGTGTCGAAAGTTTCAACACCCTGTTGACGACGTCGACAGGCCGTTGATAACGTGGCCCCATGACTGAGCACCTTGACGTGATCATCGTGGGCGCCGGCATCTCGGGCATCAGCGCGGCGTGGCACCTGCAGGAGCGCTGCCCGACCAAGAGCTACGCGATCCTCGAACGCCGCGAGGACCTGGGCGGCACCTGGGACCTGTTCAAATACCCGGGCATCCGGTCGGACTCGGACATGTTCACCCTCGGCTTCCGGTTCAAGCCGTGGCGGTCGGCGAAATCGATCGCCGACGGCCCCGACATCAAGGCCTACATCAAGGAGGCCGCGGTCGAGAACAAGATCGACCGCCACATCCGCTACCGTCAGCGCGTTCTGGCCGCCGACTGGTCGGACGCCGACAACCGCTGGACCGTGACCGTCGAGTCCGACGGCCAGCAGCGGGAGCTCACCTGCTCCTTCCTCTTCGCATGCACCGGCTACTACAACTACGACGAGGGATATTCGCCCACCTTCCCCGGCGCCGACGACTTCGAGGGCCGGATCGTCCATCCGCAGCACTGGCCGGAGGACCTCGACTACACGGGCAAGAAGATCGTCGTCATCGGGTCGGGCGCCACCGCGATCACGCTGATCCCGGCCCTGGTGAACTCGGGCTCGGGCCACGTCACGATGCTGCAGCGCTCGCCCACCTACATCGGCTCGCTGCCCGGGGTCGACCCGTTCGCCGAACGCGCCAACCAACTGTTGCCGGACCGCCTGGCGCACATCGCCAATCGCTGGAAAGCCATCGCGTTCAGCACCTTCCAGTATCAGCTGTCCCGGAAGCGTCCGGCCTACATGCGCAAGACGTTGATGACGATGGCCAAGCGCCGTCTCCCGCAGGGCTACGACGTCGAGAAGCACTTCGGACCCCGGTACAACGTCTGGGACCAGCGGCTGTGCCTGGCGCCCGACGGCGATTTCTTCCGGACCATCCGGCACGGCAAGGCGGACGTCGTCACCGATACCATCGACCGCTTCACCAAGACCGGAATCAAGCTCACTTCCGGTGAGGAGCTGAAGGCCGACATCATCGTCACCGCAACGGGTTTGAACATGCAGTTGCTCGGTGGGGTGCGGCCCACCCGGAACGGTCAGCCGATCGAGCTGACGTCCTTGATGACCTACAAGGGCCTGATGTTCTCCGGGGTGCCGAACTTCGCGATCACCTTCGGCTACACCAACGCATCGTGGACGCTGAAGGCCGACCTGGTCTCCGAATTCGTCTGCCGGTTGCTGAACTACATGGACGACAACGGGTTTGACTTCGTGGAGCCGCAGCATCCCGGCCCTGACGTCGACGAGCTGCCTTTCATGGACTTCAGCCCCGGCTATTTCCAGCGGGCGATGGACATGCTGCCCAAGTCGGGGTCACGCGCGCCCTGGCGGCTCAAGCAGAACTACTTGTTCGACATGCGCACGATCCGGCGCGGCAAGGTTGCCGATGAGGGCCTGCGCTTCGCGAAAAAGCGTGCGCCGGTGCCGGTTTAGGGGTTGACGACGACGATGCCGTCGTCGTCGCAGTAGGCGATCTCGCCCGGGACGAACGTCACACCGCCCAGCGTGAGTTCGACGTCGCGCTCGCCGGCGCCGGTCTTGCTGCTCTTACGGGGGTTGGTGCCCAGCGCCTTGATGCCGATGTCGAGGCGACGCAGCGCGGCGGCGTCGCGCACCGCGCCGTTGACGACGAGCCCGGCCCAGCCGTTGGAGCGGGCCAGCTCGGCGATGACGTCGCCGACCAGGGCCGCGTGCAGGGAGCCGCCGCCGTCGATGACCAGTATCCCGCCCGCACTCGGCTGCGAGAGCACCGATTTCAGCAACGCGTTGTCTTCGAAGCAGCGCACCGTGCTGATGGGTCCCGCGAATTGGGGGCGGCCACCGAACTGGCGGAATTGGACGTCGCAGCTGCGTACGTCGGGTCCGATGTCGTCGACCAGGTCCGCGGTCGGCTGGAATGAGACGGTCACGTCTGACACGGTAGCGGCGGCGGTCAGCGGCGGCGCAGCTGCCGGATCAACAGGATCGCCAGGAGGCTGACGGCCAGGGCGACGATCAACGGGAGCGGGGACTGGGTCAGTGCCGCCGCCGGAGCGTTGGGAGGAACCGGGTTGTTGGCGGCGTCCACAGTGGATTTCGCCTGCGCCGCTGCGTCTTTGGCGGCGGATGCGAGGTCGCCGTTGGTTTCGATTCGTTGCCGCACCTCGGGGGGCGGCTCGACGGTCTTTGCCGGGGGCTCGGCGGCCTTTGCGGGCGCCTTCTTCGCCGGTGCCTTCTTCGCGGGTGCCTTTTTGGCGGGTGCCTTCTTCGCGGGGGCTTTCTTGGCGGGCGCTTTCGCGACCTTCTTCGCGGCCTTGGCCGGCGGCTTCTTTTCCGGCGGCGGGGTCGACGCGCCGTCGGGTTCGCTGCCGGGTTGATCCTGCGGGTCTGCCATGCGGCCGCTCCTTGAGCAATCTCTCAGTAGTTTTCTAGCCCACGCGGGTTCTTCGAACCCATCATGCCAGCACGAGTGCGGGCGCCTCCGCCGCCGGTCACGGTCGGCGCCGCACCGCCCACAGGGCGCCCCCGGCGACAAGCACCGCCGCCACCGCGACGAACGGCCAGACCGGGATATCGTCGCCGGCGGAGGCGCCACCCGCCGGGGGTCCCGGCGTGCCGGTGCCCGGCACCGTCAGCCGAAACGACCAGGATCCGGAGACCACGTGGCCGTCCGCGGAGGTGACCCGGTAGTTCACCGTGTAGACGCCGGCCGGTCCCAGCGGCCGCAGGTCGATGCCGACCACCGCGCCACGCACCGTCGGATCTCCGGTGGACCACACGTTGCCGTCGGGCCCGACGACGGTCATGGCCGCGAACGTGGTCTGCAGCTGTTCGTTGAAGGTGGCGCTCACCCGCCCTGGACCCGTCGCGAGGACCGCGTTGTCCGCCGGATCGGTCGCTACCCGGGCTGCGTGCGCCGCCGCGACCGGCGCCGTCAGCGGTGCGATCACCAACAGGACACCGACGCACGCGGTGATCGCCAACCGCCTCATGCCCGGCGGCGGATCAGCGCAAGGCAGATTCCGAGCGCGGCCACGACCAGGGCGGCGCCGCCCAACAGCCGGGCGGTGTTGTCCGCGGGTCTGGGCCGTGGCGGCGCGGCCGCCTGGTCGGCCGGTGCCGCCGAAGGCGCGGGATGGCCGTGCGACGCTACCGGTCCCGCGGCAAGTGTCAGCGTGGGCGCCGGGTATTCCGGCTCACCGCCACCGGGCTGCGGCGACTGGTCCCACTTCACGACCGTGCCGTCGGAATAGGTCTGTGTGGCCGGGAAGCTGGCGGTCTCCGCGTCGGGCAACTTCACCGAAATCCGGAACAGGGCGAATTGATCCACCCCGATGCCGGAGCCCGGCGCCGCCGTCCACGTCACCGAGTGCACCGCACCCGATGCCGCGTCGCGATCGAGCTTGGTCGTCCATCCCGGCATGTTCTCGGTGCGCGCCGAGGCCACGTTGGGCAGGGCGACGCTCACCGCGGTGGTCACCGCGCCCGTGTTCGATTCGTTGGGCACCTGGAAGGTGACGATCGCCGTGGCGCCGCGTACGGCATTGTCGCTGCTGGCGTGGACGTGCGCCCACGCCGCCGGGAGCTGCGCCGCCGAGCCGAGGTAGAGGCCGAGAGCAGCCGCCACCACGATCGGGAGGCTCGCGGCCCTCCGCGCGCGGGTCGAGATGCGGGGCAGCCCCATTCGTTGGTCAGCTCAACCCGAGCCGGGCCATCAGGTCCGCCTCGATGCCGTCGAGCTGCGACGAGATCGCGGCGTGGGCCGCCCGGCGCCGTGCGGCCGGCATGTTCTCGGCGGCGGTGACGGCCGCAGCCAGATCGGTGAGCCGCTCGGAGATGGCCGAAACGAACTGCTTGGTCTCGGCATCCTTGGGCTTCTTTTCCTGCACGGTCCGCAGGGACTTCTCCGCTCCGGCGATCCGGGCGGACAGCTGCGCGCCGTGGCCGGAGAACTGCCCGATCTGGGCCAGCGGGATCCCGAGTTGGTCCGCGCGGCGCTGGTCGATCAGGGCGCGGGCCGAGACGGCGGCCCGGTAGAGGACCGGAGTGAGGATCGGCGCGAGCAGCCGGGATACCGTGAGCGCCCGGCGGATCCGCGTCGGCGAGAAGATCTTGCCCTCGCGCGCCGCTTTGAGTTGGGTCTCGGCCACCTTCAGGGCGTTCCGGTCGCTGTCCCGTTGGGCCTTGATCTGCGCCCTGAGCGCCTTGGCCTCCGCGCGGTGAGCGGCCTTGTACCGGCGAGTCTCGTTTCGGGCGGCGAGCTTGGCCTCCAGCTTCGCGCGGGCCTTGATCGCACGGGCTTCGGCGCGACGCGTCGCGCGACTCTTTCGCTTGCGGAACAGGGCCATTCCCTCACCGCCTCCCCGGTTTCTCGTGGCTATCGCAGTCGCGCGTGCGCGATCCGTGAGCCAACCCTAATCGGAATGGGCGGGCGCAAGCCCTCCAGGTCGGCCCGGGCCAACCGGTTACCAGCCCCGGCGTCCGCTAGACGTCCAGGTGCTCCGCGCGGCGCAGCTCGTTGACCCGCTGCATGACCTCGCGTTGGGCCTCGGGGGACAACTCGGAGGCGCGCACGGCAATGCGACGCACGCCGTCGTCGCGCATTGTCGCCAGCATCGACAACTCCTGATCGAGCTTCTCGTAGTACTCGTCGTCGGTGAAGTAGGCCGGCTTGATGCGGAAGAAGTTGGCCAACGCGGCCATTGTCGCCGACGACGGGTTGGTGCGGTTCCCCGAACGCAACTGGGACAGGTAGGGAGCCGACATCGTGATGCCCTCCGCCTTGAGCGCCGCGATCACTTCCGCGGAGGTGTGCGGCCCCCGTCCCGGGGGATACACCGTGTCGAACAGGCGGTTCAGGCGAGCAGCGAACGTCGTGCTCATTGGATATGACCTCCACTTGGCTGTAGAAGTGAACTATTACCTAGGTGTATTTGCTGATCATGGTAGCGAGGGTTGGTTCCCCTAACTAGGTGCAAACCCCCGAGGATTGGGTCCGGGCGTAGCTGGGGCTTGCCGATGCCACACTTGACGAGCGTCTAACTGATTCGCTGGGGTGTCCACTAAATCAGCGAAACTCACAGGTTATCCGCAGAATTCGGCACCGGGGCGTAGGTGGCGGGGCGACGTCGCCGAACCCGGAGCGGGGTAGGGTGGGAACGTGCTGGGCGGTCGCACCGCAACCGGGTAGCAATTTATGCTCGCTTAACGCCTTATTTGCTGCCGGATGCGCTCCGAGACCGGAAAACGCCGCTCGTGGAGCTATCCGGAATGCGAAACGCGGCCCGCTGGCGTCGCGGCAAACCCGTCTTGGCCAGGCCGGCCGCGTCACCGTCGCGGGCGAGCCGCCGGCGTGGAATCCCGGAACGGACGGGGTGCGCCGTGCGCCGGTATCGAATCAATGGCCGGCTGGAGAACAACACCGATCAGTTCGCTAGTCCGTTTTCCGATTCGAGCGCCGGGCTAATTGCTCATGCCGCGAGCAGCATCGCCAGAATCGCGGTATCAGGATGACTGATGGGGTCGACGCCGACGCGGCTCACCATGGAGGTGATGGTCCCGTCGGCCTCCGCTTCCACCCAGGCGGCCCGATGCTCGAGTCCCAGGTATGGCAACCCGGGGAGCAGGACGCATCCCGACGCCGCCCCGCTGCACTCCGGCAACGACGGGGTCGTCTCCGAGGGCGGATGCAACATCAGGAGCGCGGGGGGCTGATGGTCGGCGAAATAGCCTGGCTGAATCGCCGAGTCGCCGAAGACCGTGCCCTCGGCGAGCACCAGGCCGACGGTGCCGGGCTCGGGTTCCTCGGGCAACTCCTCGCGGGCGCCGAAAACCGTTGTGGTGGACAGCAATCCGGGTAATGACGCGACTCTGACCGCGACCATGAGCAACTGGGCCCACTCTTTGGTGGAATCGGGCCAACGCCCGGAGATGACGAACCCTTTCAGGGCACCACGAGCATGGAAAGGGGAAACCCCTATCGGGCGGTCAGACCCAGTCTCCATTTTCGACCTCCGCGCGACGCCTCCGTCCGATTAACCACACTGGTAGCTCGAGTAATTCAGCATGCCCGCGGGTCCGGCGCCGTGCAACCCGACACGGCCAGTGGCGCACATGTTTTCGGAGTGCCCGGTTCGCGGCCGGACAAACGACAGGGGCGCCGCGCAAACCGCGCGACGCCCCTGTCGATCGAGATGGACTCAGCCGAAGATCAGCCCGCCGGTTTTCGACGTCGCGGCTTCGTAACGCTTCTGCACGTCGGCCCAGTTGACGACGTTCCAGAACGCCTTGACGTAGTCCGCCTTGACGTTCTTGTACTGCAGGTAGAAGGCGTGCTCCCACATGTCGACCTGCAGCAGGGGAATGATGCCGAGGGGGACGTTCGCCTGCTGGTCATAGAGCTGGAAGGTGAGCAGTCTGCTGCCGAGCGTGTCGTATCCCAGCACCGCCCAGCCCGAACCCTGGAGGCCATTGGCGGCCGCGCTGAACTGGGCGCGGAATTTGTCGAACGAGCCGAACGCGTCATCGATCGCGGCGGCCAGCTCCCCGGTCGGCTTGTCGCCGCCGTCCGGCGACAGGTTCTTCCACCAAATCGAGTGGTTGACGTGGCCGCCGAGGTGGAACGCCAGGTTCTTTTCGTTCAGGAAGATCGCGGCGTGGTCGTCATTGGCGCGTGCCTCTTCGAGTTTGGCAACGGCGTCGTTCACGCCTTTGACGTACGTGGCGTGGTGCTTACTGTGATGGATCTCGTTGATCTGACCCGAGATGTGCGGTTCCAACGCTGCGTAGTCCCAGTCCAGATCGGGCAGGGTGTATTCAGCCACGGCGTTCCTTTCTTCGGTTGTCTTCTTACGCTCATTCGCGGGCCTGCCACGCGGCGGCCAGCCGTAGACAACCCTGCTCCATGACTGCGCGGACCGCAAGAAAGACCGCTATGAGCTCCGAAGGCGGATACCCGCTCAGCGCAGGTTCAAGACAGAACGATGAGGGCGAGCACCGCCAGCAGCGCCAGTGCGATCAGCCCGGCGCGCAATGCGGCGACGCTGTAACTGTGATTCCACGCGGGCGAGCCGGAGTACGACTTCGAGGGGGCCGGTGATCCCGGACCGAACGAATGCGTGGCCATTAATCGCCTTTCACCCGCTCCTCACCTCGCGGTAGTGAGGTGAGTCACAAACAATTTTTCGCGAAGGCGATCATAGCGCTTCCGGGCGGGCTTGGAAAATGATGCGCTGAGCTGCGTGTGAGGGCGACCACGGGAAGGCCGGTCCGACGGTGCGATCCGCAGCCGGCCGCGCGGATGCTTAGCAAGGCAATCCATTTCGCTCAACGACGGTTTTGGGCTGTCGATGGGGTGGCTTCGTAACCCCGTTGTTATCCACAATTGCGCCACGACTAGCCGGGAAAGCTGTAGTAACGCTTCCCTTACCCACTGAGGCCATGTGGATAAACCTGTGGAAACTGTGGATAGGCCGTGATAGCTGAGTAGATAGCCGACCGGGCCCACTCCGGCCATCCCTGAGCGTCCCGCGGCGCGCATGGCCGCGCGGTTACGCTAGTCCGGTGATCCAGGTGTGCTCCCAATGCGGCACTCGGTGGAACGTGCGCGAGCGGCAACGCGCGTGGTGTCCCCGTTGTCAGGGCGCACTGATGGCGCCCCTGCCGGATGCACCGGCCCCCGGTCCGCGGTGGAGCGCACCCAGCGCCGCGGCGGCGAGCCGACCGTCCGGGGCTCGGGGCTGGCAGCGCACCCCGCCACGGCTACCGCCGGGCTTTCGCTGGATAGCGGTGCGTCCCGGCGCCGCGCCGCCCTCCCGCCGCGCAAGACGTCCGCTCGGCCCCACCCCGCGTTATGCCGTGATGCCGCGCTGGAGCCTGGCCGACCGCGTCGGGCAAGCCCCGGCCGCAGTCCAAAAGCCCGCGCACGCCGCGCCGTCGGCGGCGATGATCCGCACCACGCTGTTCGTGAGCGTGCTCGTCCTCGCCATCGCCGCCCTGGTCTATGTCGTGCGATACGTGCTGCTGGTCGTCAACCGGAACACCCTGCTGAACTCGTGGGTCGCCGCCGGGGCGGACTGGCTCGGCATCCTGGCCAGCGTGGCCGCGATCGCGGCGGTGCTCACCTCCGGGGCGATGCTGATCCGCTGGCTCATCGCGCGGCGGGCCGCCGTGTTCGCCCACCACGGCCTGCCGGAGCCGCGGTCCACCCGGGCGTTGTGGGCCGGGTGTGTGGTGCCGCTGGCCAACCTGCTGTGGGCGCCGGTCTACGTCATCGAGCTGGCGATCCTGGAAGAGCACTACGCCCGGATACGCCGACCCATCGTCGAGTGGTGGATCGCCTGGGTCGCCAGCTATCTGGTCTCCGTCTTCGCCATGATCACCAGCTTCGCCAGGGACGCCCAAGGTATCGCCAACAACACCATCACGATGGTTTTCGCCTACCTGATCGCGGCGCTCACGGTTGCCGCGGCCGCCCGGGTCTTCGAGGGATTCGAGCGCAAACCGGTCGAACGCCCCGCGCACCGCTGGGTCGTCGTTGCGGACGCGCCGGCAGCCCGTCCGGTTGAGCTCGAGGGTCAGGAAGCGGCAGCATTAGGCGTATGACGTCGGCCGAGGAGGTGCTCGCCGGGCACCCCTTTGTGGTGGCCCACCGCGGCGCGTCGGCCGCGCGGCCCGAACACACGCTGGCCGCCTACGATCTCGCCCTCAAAGAGGGCGCCGACGGCGTGGAATGCGACGTGCGCCTGACCCGCGACGGTCACCTGGTGTGCGTGCACGACCGCCGGCTGGACCGGACCTCGACCGGCGCCGGCCTGGTCAGCACCATGACCCTCGCCGAGCTGCGTGAGCTCGAGTACGGCGCGTGGCACGACAGCTGGCGCGAAGACGGCACGCACGGCGATACCAGTCTGTTGACGCTGGACGCCCTGGTTTCCCTCGTTCTGGACTGGCATCGGCCGGTGAAGCTCTTCATCGAGACCAAGCACCCGGTGCGGTACGGCTCGCTGGTGGAGACCAAGCTGCTCGCGCTGCTGCACCGGTTCGGTATCGCCGCGCCCGCCTCCGCCGACCGGTCTCGCGCGGTGGTGATGTCGTTCTCGGCGGCCGCGGTCTGGCGCATCCGGCGAGCCGCGCCGCTGCTTCCGACCGTGCTGCTCGGCAAGACCGCGCGCTACCTGACCAGCGGCGCGGCCACCGCCGTCGGTGCCACCGCCGTCGGCCCGTCGCTGGCGACGTTGAAGGAATATCCCCAGCTCGCGGACCGCGCGATCGCCCAGGGCCGGGCGGTGTACTGCTGGAACGTCGACGAGTACGAAGACCTCGACTTCTGTCGCGACGTCGGGGTGGCCTGGCTTGCCACCCACCACCCGGGTCGCACGAAGGCGTATCTGGAGAACGGTCGCGCGGGCGTTTAGTCCGGCGGAGTGGCAGGCGGCGGGGCGTCCGCCGCCAGCGCCTCGAACAGTCGACTTGCCTCGTCGTGGTTCCACACCACCACCGATCCGGCGTCGCCGCTGGTGAACTCCCCGATCGGGACGGTCATGGTGGTGGGCGAGCCGTGCAGCCCCCAGCCGAGGCGGGCCAGGTCCCACACGTGGTCGTCGCGGTCGACAGTCAGGGCGTCGGCGAGCGCGCGCGGCACGGAATACCAGCGCCAGGGGTTGAGCCACACCGCGGCGCTGGCGGCGGCGTGCAGCAGCGCCGCGACGAACTGCCGCTGGTTGACCATCCGGTCCAGATCCGCCCGGGGGGTGTCGCGCGTCCTGACGTACCCGAGGGCGTTGCGGCCGTTGAGTTTTTGGCAACCGGCCGGCAGGTCGATGCCGGCCAGAGGGTCGCTGAGCGGCGTCGTCGGGCACACCGTCACCCCGCCCAGCGCGTCGACCACGCCGGCGAAACCGCCGAATCCGATCTCGGCGTAGTGGTCGAGGCGCAACCCGGTGGCCTGCTCCAGCGTCTGCGCCAGCAGGGGTGCCCCGCCCATCGCGAAGGCGGCGTTGATCTTGTCCCTACCGTGGCCGGGGATCGGGACGTAGGAGTCGCGCGGTATCGACACCATCGTCACCCGCCCGCCGGACCACAGCTCGGGCAGGTGTACCAGCAGGATGGTGTCGGTGCGGCTGCTGCCGATGTCGCCGCCGGTGGCCAGGTCCTCCTGCTGTTCGGGGCTGAGCCCCTGGCGGCTGTCCGACCCGACGAGCAACCAATTCGTCCCGCGGCCATGCCCGGGGCGTCCCGGGTAGTCGGCCAGAATCTCGTCGCGGTGCAGCCTGCTATCGAACCAGACGGCCCCGCAGACGACGCCGATGCCGGCCAGCAGCACAACGATCACCAGGGCCGACGCGACCCCTCGTATCCAGCGGCGCCAGCCGCGGCTGCGGCGCGTGCGCGGAGCGGTGGGCCGCCGCGGAGGTCCGGGCGGCTGACGGGGGCTCGGCGGGTCGACGGTGCGAGGCGGCGGGGGTGGGGGTGGCGGCGTCGCCCGCCGCAGCGGAGTGGTTTGTTCGGCCGGCGCCGGCGGGCGGGCCGCGCGGCGAATCACCTGTGACGGCTCGGTAGGCGGTTCGGGCCGGTGCGGTGGTCGATCGCCATTCACCCGGTTAACGTACGCGGCCGGGGCCGACCGACACGACGGGCTGGGCTACGAGCGGGCGCGCAGGCCGTTGATGAACGGGCACCCCATCAGCACGCGGATGGCCTGGCTCAGGCCGGTCATGTCGTCCACCGGCTTGTGGAACGGCAGCCGGACGTCGTGGTCGCGGTCCTTGCCTTCGACGCGGAACCGCACGCCGTAGCGGTCTAGCCCGAGCGGGCGCACCTGCCCGCGGCGCAACGGCGCGGGCAACCGGGACACCAGCCGCGCGACGACGTCACTGTGGGCGGTGTCCAGATGCCACAGCAGGTTCGACTCGATCTCGCAGAACGGGTCGGGCCGGGCCGCCAGGAGATCCGCCACGCTGACGGGCTCGGCGCCGGTGGCGTCGGTGACGACCACGGACGCGACCTCCAGCCGGACCAGGGTGTAGCGAGGTTCCTGCCCGGCGGCCGGCGCGCATCGCGGGGTGTCGACCTGAAGCAACGCGGGATGCGGCCACTCGGCGGCGATCAGGTCGACCGTCTCGGCGACCTCGGCCGGGTGGAATTCGTGCAGCTGCCCGCGCACCCACACCAGCGAGCGCACGGGCTCCCGCAGCGGAAGGGGTGCGTAGTCGGTCAACTCCAGGAGCGCCTGCGACCCGGCGACGGCGCCTTCCGGTCGGCCTTCGCGCTCACCGGGGATCGCCAGCGCAAAGGACCCGTCGGGCAGCAGGTGATGCACGGGTGTCACGACGGGGTCCTGGCGCGCGGGCGCGGACTCCAGCGCCAGGAGCGCGCCACCGGCTCGGACACACGCGCTGCGGATACGTTCGGCCGTCGTCGGGGCGGGGCAGGTCAGGGGTAACACCGTTCTCCTTAATTAGGTAAGCCTAAGTTAACTCAGACGGCGAGGCGCCGCAAGAGCGATTTGGCTCCGGTCGCCGCTAGGGTTGGGGCGTGGTCCGCATCGCTTATCTCGGCCCGGAAGGGACGTTCACCGAGGCGGCGCTGTTGCAGATCACGGCCGCCGGTCTGGTTCCCGGCCAGGGGCCCGACGAGGTCCGGCGACTGCCCGTCGACAGCACCGCCGCGGCGCTGGACGCGGTGCGCGACGGCGGCGCCGAGTACGCCTGTGTCCCGATCGAGAACTCGATCGACGGGTCCGTGACGCCCACGCTCGACAGCCTGGCCATCGGTTCACCCCTGCAAGTCTTCGCCGAGACCACCCTGGATGTCGCGTTCACGATCGTCGTCAAACCCGGCCGCACCGCCGACGACGTGCGCACCCTGGCGGCCTTTCCCGTGGCGGCCGCGCAGGTGCGGCGGTGGGTCGCCGCCAACCTGCCGGACGCCGAGCCCCGGCCGGCGTATTCCAACGCCGACGCGGCGCGGCAGGTGGTCGAGGGACAGGCCGACGCCGCGGTGACCTCACCCCTGGCCGCCACTCGCTGGGGACTGGCCGCGCTGGCCGACGGGGTGGTCGACGAGCCCAACGCCTGCACGCGCTTCCTCCTGGTGGGCCTGCCGGGCCCGCCGCCGCCCCGCAGCGGGGCGGACCGGACGGCGGTGGTGCTGCGGATCGACAACGCGCCGGGTGCCTTGTTGGGGGCGCTCACCGAGTTTGGGATCCGCGGCATCGACCTGACGCGGATCGAATCCCGGCCGACCCGGACCGCGCTGGGCACCTACGTCTTCTTCGCCGACTGCGTGGGCCACATTGACGACGACGCCGTCGCCGAGGCACTTAAAGCGCTGCACCGTCGTTGTGCCGATGTGCGATACCTGGGATCTTGGCCGACGGGCTCGCCCGCCGGGGTGCTGCCGCCGCCGGCCGACGAGGCGGCCCGCTGGCTGGCGCGGCTACGAGAAGGAAAACCGGAAACGGCGGCCGGGGGAAGCGAGCTGTGACCGGCCGCCTGGTGCTTTTGCGACACGGCCAGTCGTACGGCAACGTCGAACGCAGGCTGGACACCCGGCCGCCGGGGGCGGAGCTGACGCCGCTGGGCCGCGACCAGGCCCGCGCCTTCGCGCGCGGTGCGGGACGGCCCGGGCTGCTGGCGCACTCGGTGGCGATCCGGGCATCACAGACGGCCGGTGTCATCGGCGGCGAGCTCGAGATGGCCGCCGTCGAAGTGAGCGGAATTCACGAGGTCCAGGTCGGCGGCCTGGAAAACCGCAACGACGACGACGCAGTCGCGGAGTTCAACGCGATCTACGAGCGATGGCATCACGGTGATCTCGACGTTCCGCTGCCCGGCGGAGAAACCGGCAACGACGTGCTGGACCGCTACGTGCCGGTGCTCACCGACCTGCGCCTGCGCTACCTCGACGACCACGACTGGACGGGCGACATCGTCGTCGTCAGCCACGGTGCGGCGATTCGACTGGCCGCCGCCGTGCTGGCGGGTGTGGACGCCGGCTTCGCGCTGGACAACCACCTGGACAACGCCGAATCGGNGGTGTTGGCCCCGATCACCGACGGGCGGTGGAGCTGCTTGCGGTGGGGGACCCTGACGCCGCCGTTCTACCCCGAGCCCGAGGCCAGTCCCGTCGCGGACGCGGTGCACTCGAGCACCGACCCGATGGGCTGACGCTCGGTCAAACGGCCAGCGCGACCGCTTCGAAGCACTCGCAGCCGACGGCGTCGCAGTCGATCACAAAGGCGTGCGGCAACAGCTCGGGGCTGAAGCAATCCGGCTCCGTGCACTCCGAGCGGCGCAGGGAATGGCGAATGACGGTGCCGTGACAGTGATCTAAGCCTGCCCGGCAGTCGCGGCAGTCAGCGCTCATAACCCGTTCATAGCACCGGCCGCGGACAAATCCGGGATGCCGCGCCCATAAATCCGGCGCGGATGACGGGCCGTCAGGCCCAGCCCAGTTCTTCCAGCCGGTCGTCGTCGATGCCGAAGTGGTGGGCGACCTCGTGGATCACCGTGATCGCCACCTCCTCGACGACGTCATCCTCGGAATCGCAGACGTCCAGCAGCGCCTCGCGGTAGATGGTGATGGCGTCGGGCAGCGAGCCGGCGTAGTCGGAGTCCCGCTCTGTGAGGGCGACCCCTTCGTATAGCCCGAGCAGTTCGCCGTCCTCGGGGTGGCGATCGCCGACCAGCACGACGACGTTGTCCATCGCGGCCGCCAGCTGGGGCGGGATCAGGTCGAGCGCGTCGGACACCAATTCGTCGAACCGCTGGGGATCCATCCGCGTGGGCACGCGGCTAGCCCCCGGCGGGCGGCGCGGGCGGCGCCTCCGGCGCCGGGTTGGCCGGCGGTGGCGCCCCACCGTCCGCGGGTGGCGGAGCCTGCGGCGGCGCCCCGGCGTCCGCCGGGGGTGGGGCCTGCGGCGGCGCCTGGGGAGCCGGGCTGTCCGAGGCGGGCGCCTGGGGTGCTACTGCCGGCTGCTGACCCGGGAGGTGCTGATTGTTCGGCGGGATCTCCGGGGGCGCGCTGGCCTGGCTCTGCGGGGCCTGAGCCGGCACCTGGAGCGGTATCGGCGGCATGGTGAGCCGCTCTTCGGGAATGTCGGGCGGCGGCACCGGCGGCTGGCCGTTGATGAGCAGCTGGCCCTTTGCGCTGTTGACCAGGGTGGCCCAGCCGCCGTTGCCCAAGGTGGCGCCGATGCTGCAGGCGACCTCGCGGCTGCCGGCCGTCCAGCTGGCCAGCGGCACGGTGGGGTAGATCAGCGTCAGGGTGGTGGTGCGCAACTTGACCGGCGCCAGGTAGGCGTCCGTCATCTTGGTGCACAGATCCTTGATGTACCCGTCCTGGTCGGGCTCCGCCGGCAGCGCGCCGGGGAACTTCTCGGCCAGGTTGACCGTGCCGGTCACCTCCATCGCGTGCGGCGCCGCACACTCGACGGGAGCATCGATCGGCTGGTTGGTGGTCGAGTCGATGCCGAGGCAGGTGCCGGCCGGCCAGACCTTGGACTGGTCAACCTCGGCGACCTTGCCCGTGAAGGCCTGTTGCTGGTTGTTGGGCCCGGGCAGCTGGAGCCCGCACAGCATGCGGCGCTCGCCGGCCTGGCGCCAGGCGCGATCACCGGGCCAGAGCAGGCTGACGGTGAACTTGCTGTTGGGATCGAACTTGGGGCCCAGGTAGTTGCGCACGGCGGACTCGCACTGCTCCTGGGTGATCTGCTGAATGCGGGCGGGCGAGGGCGGAGCGGCGTTGGGGCCGTATTCGGCGCCCGGGAACGTCCGCATGTCGATGGATTCGGCGACTTCGAACTTGTGGTCGTCGGCGCAGTTGACGATCTTCGCCGACTCCGGGGTGGCGTCGGGCCAGATCAGGCAGTCACCGCTGGAGGCCTTGTTGAAGGCGGCGTCGCTCTTGCTTCCGGTGGTGGGTACCGGGTTGCCGTCGAGATAGCCGGACAGCCGCCCCGCGCCGGGTCCCCCCACCGGCAGTGCGGTGACCAGCCCGGCGATCAACAGGCCGCCCAGCGCGGTCAGCAACAGGGCGCGCCGAGTCGCCTGGGCCTGCAGACTGCGCGGCCACCGGAAGCCGGGTTGCGGCTGTTCCTGCTCGGCGGAAGGGGCATCGGACTCCGGGGCTTCCGGAAGGTCCGTCTCGGGCGCTGGCGACATCGGCTCCATTCTGACAGCAGCGGCTGTGGAGTGTGACAAACGTTATGGATGTGAGTCCTGGGACGACGGTAAGTGGACGCTCTGCCATCCGGGCGGAGCCGAAAAAGTAGTGTCAGGGCCGTGATCGACCTGAAGCTGCTCCGGGAAGACCCCGACGCCGTGCGCCGCTCGCAACTCAACCGGGGCGAGGACCCGGCGCTGGTCGACGCCCTGCTGGCGGCCGATGCCGCGCGCCGGGCGGCGATCTCGTCGGCCGATGCGCTGCGCGCCGAACAGAAGTCGGCCAGCAAGAGCGTCGGCGCCGCGTCTCCGGAGGAGCGCCCCGCCAAGCTGGCGCGCGCCAAGGAGTTGGCCGAGCAGGTGAAGGCCGCCGAGACCGAGCAGGCCGAGGCCGAGGCGGCGTTCACCGCCGCACACATGGCGATCTCCAACGTCGTCATCGACGGGGTGCCGGCCGGCGGGGAGGACGAATACCGCGTCCTGGAGGTGGTGGGCGAGCCCGCTCAGCTGCAAGACCCGAAGGACCACCTGGAGCTCGGCGAGGCGCTGGGGCTCATCGACATGCAACGCGGCGCCAAGGTGTCCGGGTCGCGCTTCTACTTCCTGACCGGTCGGGGCGCCCTGTTGCAGCTCGGGCTGCTGCAGCTCGCGCTGCGGCTGGCCGTCGACAACGGCTTCATCCCGATGATCCCGCCGGTGCTGGTACGCCCCGAAGTGATGGCCGGCACCGGGTTCCTGGGCGCCCACGCCGACGAGATCTACCGGGTCGAGGCCGACGACCTCTACCTGGTCGGTACATCCGAGGTGCCGCTGGCCGGCTACCACGCCGACGAGATCCTGGACCTGTCCGGCGGGCCGCTGCGCTACGCGGGCTGGTCGTCGTGCTTCCGGCGGGAGGCCGGCAGCTACGGCAAGGACACCCGCGGCATCATCCGGGTGCATCAGTTCGACAAGGTCGAAGGCTTCGTCTACTGCACGCCCGCCGAAGCCGAGGCCGAACACGAACGGCTGCTGGGCTGGCAGCGCGAGATGCTGGCCCAGATCGGGGTGCCGTATCGGGTCATCGACGTCGCGGCAGGGGATCTCGGGTCGTCGGCCGCCCGCAAATTCGACTGCGAGGCATGGGTTCCCACGCAGGGCGCCTACCGCGAGCTGACATCGACGTCCAACTGCACCACCTTCCAGGCGCGCCGGTTGGCGACCCGCTACCGCGATGACAACGGCAAGCCCCAGACCGCGGCCACGCTCAACGGCACGCTGGGCACCACCCGGTGGCTGGTGGCGATCCTGGAGAACCACCAGCAGCCCGACGGCAGTGTGCGGGTACCTGATGCGCTGGTGCCGTTCGTCGGCACCGAGGTGCTCGAGCCCATCGACTAGTGGCGATCGCAAGCGCGGCGTAGCCGGGCGCTGCGGGTCGGCACCATCGACTAGTGGCGATCGCAAGCGCGGCGTAGCCGGGCGCTGCGGGTCGGCACCATCAACTAGAGCGCCCTTGCGGCCAGCCGGCCCGGGGTGTGCCCGAAGGCCCGCCGATACGTGTCGATGAAGGCACTCGGTGTGGCCCAACCGCATTCGGACGACACCGACGTAACGTCGCGATGCTCGGCGAGCAGCACGAGGGCGCGTTGCAGCCGGAGCTGGGTGCGCCATTGCGGAAAGGTCATCGCCAGCTCGTCGCGAAAAAGGCGGCTCAGGGTGCGTTCGCCGGTGCCGATCCGGTGGCCGATCTGCCGCAAGGTCAACGGCTCGTGCAGGTTGTCCGCGATCAATGCGCACGCTGCCCGCAGTCGTTCGTCGACGGGGGTGGGGATCCACAGCGGCTCGGCGACGCTGGTCGTCTGCAACTGGTCGTGCAGCACGGCCAGCATCCGGTGGTGCTCTTCGGTCTCGGTTGTGTCGGTCTGCGAACACGCGATGATGAGCTCGCGCATCAACGGGTTGACCGCCAGCACGGCCGGTGCCGAGGGGCCGCGACGGTAGCGGTCCGGATGCAGTGCCACACCGTGAAACCGCGTGTGGCCGTGGAACTTATGTTCATGCCAGCAGCCTGCCGGTATCCAAATCGCCCGGTTCGCCGGCGTGATCCAGGTGCCCGCTGGGGTGGTGACCGAGACCGCGCCCGAGGAGGGATAAACGATTTGGTGCAAGGGGTGCCGGTGCCGCTCGATGCGGGCCCCAGGCGGCAACGCCTGGGACGATGTCACCAGACCGTGGTGGCTGATTTCCGACATAAGACGGCAGATTATCGGAAGTCCGCAGTCGCCGATGCCCCTAGCGTGACCGCTATGGGAATGAATCTTGTGCACCGGCGCCGGTGCAGCTCGGTGGCCTGGGAGAAGGCGGTGGAGGGGCAGCTGTTGCCCTGGGCGCTGGACGGCGTCGAATTGGGCTCGCGGACTTTGGAAATCGGCCCGGGATACGGGGCGACGACACGCGCTCTGCTGGACAGGGCCGATTCGCTCACCGCGGTCGAGGTCGACGCCGCGATGGCCGATCGCTTGCAGCGTCGATACGGCGACCGGGCCCGCATCATCCACGGCGACGGCGCCGACACCGGGCTGCCCGCCGATCACTTCGCCTCAGTGGTTTGCTTCACCATGCTGCACCACGTTCCGAGCGCCGAATTGCAGGACCGGCTCTTTGCCGAGGCGTTCCGGGTGCTGCAGGCGGGCGGGGTGTTCGCCGGCAGCGACGGCGTTCCGTCCCTGGCCTTCCGGCTCTTACACATCGCCGACACCTACAACCCGATCACGCCCGATGATCTGGGCGCGCGGTTGCGCAACGCGGGATTCGCCGATGTCCAGATCCACCCCTCGGGTGGGCGGCAACGGTGGCGCGCCGTCAAACCGACCTGAAGGTGGGGCTGCCCGCCTCGAGGGGGACCCGGGCGGCACGTGCGGTGAAGCTGATGGCGTGATACCACCCGCACAGCATCGTGAGGTCGAGAAGCTCGCGCTCGTCGAACTCGGCGCGCAGCGCCGCCCACAGAGCGTCGTCGATGTCTCGACGGTCGTAGAGCGAATCCACGGCGCGGACGAGTAGGCGATCTCGCTCGGCCGTCCAGCACGGATCGTCGGCGCCGCCGTGGGTCAAGGAGTGGACCTGCGCGCGATCGAGACGGGCCTTGTCAGCGAAAAACGCGATGTGTACGCCCCATTCGTACTCGCAGCCGCAACGAGCGCAGGTGCGGTCGATCACGATCTCGCGGTCGCGAAGGGACAGCGACAACGAGCGGCTCAGCTCGTAGCTGCCCCAGAGCGTCATGGCCTCGGCCATGGGCAGGTTGCGCACCACAGTGCGAAACAGGGCGATCGGCGGCACGTTCGGCGGCATCATCTTCTGCTGTTGAGCCGCCACTGCGTCGTCGTACGGCGGTTCGAGGACAGCGATCCGAGGCGTTACTATTTCCGTAACCATGGACGAGAAACCTACGTTACGGAATCCGAAACGTCAATCGGCGGCCCGACCGGGCCGCCCGGTGCGGGGGTCGACAACCGGGCGACCGCTCATGGCAGCCCTCGATCTGCTCGGGCGCCGTTGGTCGTTGCGGATCCTCTGGGAGCTTCGCGCCGGTCCCATGGGAGCAAGGTCTCTGCGGCAGCACTGCGACGGGATGTCGCCCAGCGTTTTGTATGGCCGTCTCGGCGAACTGACAGATGCGGGCCTGGTCGTCCAGCGCGACGACCAGTGCTACGAGCTCAGCGAGGCCGGTCTCTCGCTGGGCGAGGCCCTCAGTCCCCTGGACCAGTGGGCCCGCCGCTGGGCGCGGGGAAGCTAGGCGTCGACCGTCTCGCGGGCCTGTTCGTGCCGACGCTGGCGCTCCATGGTGGCGAAGTAGAACGCGAACGCGAACGCGAAGCTGGTGAACAGGCTGGACACGAAGTACAGCCACGGGTGCCGCAACCCTCGGCGGTAGCCGTCCACGATCGTAAACAGTGGCAACAGAATCACATTCGCGATCGTGTAGTCCTGGCTGGCCGAGCTGGCCGCCGGGTTGGTGAACATCAGCTTGATGTACTCGGCCCAACTGCCGTGGCCCCAGATGGGGTTGGTCGACCCCTTCGCGTACTCCTGCACGAAGTGGATGTTGAACCACCAACCCAGGGCGACCGAAGCGATGCCGACGACGTAATACACGCATTCCAGCGGGGAGAACAACGGCCCGCCGGCCGGCCGGGCGAACACCTTCGAGTTCGAGGCGACGATCCAGCCGATCACACTGAGCCCGAGAACTGCATGCACAAGAAGCGAGACCATGGCCGCAGTCTCACCCCAGAGCCAAAGTTTTGTCAATACTGACAAAAGTTGGCTGAGGTACCGTACATGCATGGTCAGGCCGGCGCAGACGGTGCGCAGCGAGCGCACCCGGGAGGCGTTGATCCAGGCCGCCCTGGTGCGATTCCTGGCCCAGGGTGTCGAGGAGACCTCGGCCGAGCAGATCGCGGCCGACGCCGGGGTCTCGCTTCGGACCTTCTATCGCCATTTCAAGTCCAAGCACGATTTGTTGTTTGCCGACTACACCGGATTGAACTGGTTTCGTGCCGCACTGGACGCCCGGCCCGTCGATGAGCCGATCATCGACTCGGTGCAATCGGCCATCTTCTCGTTCCCGTATGACGTTGAGGCCGTGACGAAAATAGCCGCTCTGCGGGGTGGGGAACTCGATCCCGGCCGAATCGTTCGGCATATGCAGGAAGTCGAGGCCGATTTCGCCGGCGTCATTCAGGCGCAGCTGCACCGGCGTAGCTGCACGGCGAGCGGGACACTGGATGGGCGGTTGCGCGCGGCGGTGATCGCGCGTTGCATCGCGGCGGGAGTTTTCGGCGCGATGGAGTTCTGGATGCTGGGCGAAGACCGGTCGCTGGGCGAGCTGGCGCGGATGTGCCACGCGGCGCTGGAATCGCTGAGGGCCGGCATCGCCGACGCCTGGGTCACCGAGGCTCGCTAAAAGTTTCGTCATAATTGACAAAACTTTGCGGCCGTGCCAGCCTCCATTGCTGGAGGGCAGGACATGACTGAATATGACGCGATAGTTATCGGTGCCGGGCACAATGGTTTGGCCGCGGCGGTGCTGCTGCAGAAGGCCGGACTGCGGACGGTGTGCCTGGATGCCAAGCTGTACGCCGGCGGGATGGCTTCCACGGTGGAGCTTTTCGACGGTTACCGGTTCGAGATCGCGGGCTCGGTGCAATTTCCCACCTCGAAGGTGGTGGTCGACGAGCTCGGCCTGGACACCCTGCCGACGATCGACCTGGACGTGATGTCGGTTGCGGTGCGCGGCGTCGGCGACGATCCGCTGATCCAGTACAGCGACCCCATCAAGTTGTTCACCCACCTCAACGAGGTGCACGGGGCGGACGCCGTCAACGGGATGGCTGGGTTGATGGCCTGGAGCCAGGCGCCCACCCGGGCGCTGGGCCGCTTCGAAGCCGGAACGGAGCCCAAGACCTACGACGAGATGTATGCCTGCGCGACAAACGAATTCGAACGGTCGTCCATCGACGACATGCTGTTCGGTTCGGTCACCGACGTGCTGGACCGCTACCTTCCGGACCGCGAGAAGCACGGTGCGCTGCGCGGGTCGATGACCGTGCTGGCCGTCAACACCCTGTATCGCGGGCCCGCCACGCCGGGCAGCGCGGCCGCGCTGGCGTTCGGGTTGGGTGTCCCCGACGGCGACACCATGCAGATGAAGAAGCTGCGCGGCGGCATCGGGGCGCTGACCGCCCACCTGGGCGAACTGCTTCAGAGCCACGGCGGCGAGGTCCGGCTCCGTACCTCGGTGACCGAGATCCTCGTCGAGGGCGGGCGGGTGAGTGGGGTGCGCACCGAGGGCGGCGAGACGTTGACGGCCCCGATCGTCGTCTCCGGCATCGCGCCCGACACCACGCTCAACGACCTGATCGACCCGGCCCTGCTGCCCGGCGACATCCGGGAGCGATATGCCCGCACCGATCACCGCGGCAGTTACCTGCAGATGCACTTCGCGCTCGAGGAGGCGCCGGAATTCGCCGCGCCCTACGAGGCGCTCAACGACCCGGCCATGCAGGCGTCGATAGGCCTGTTCTGCACACCGGAAGAAGTGCAGCAGCAGTGGGAGGATTGCCGGCGCGGCATTGTCCCGGCCGACCCGACGGTGGTGTTGCAGATACCCACGCAGAACGACCCGGACCTGGCACCCGCAGGCAAACACGCCGCGTCGGCGTTCGCGTTGTGGTTCCCGATCGAGGGTGGCGCCGACTACGGCGCGGCGAAGGTCGAGATGGGTCAGCGGGTGATCGACAAGATCACCCGGTTGGCGCCCAACTTCGAGCGCAGCATCATCCGGCACACGACCTTCACGCCCAAGCACATGGGCGTAATGTTCGGCGCGCCAGGCGGTGACTACTGCCACGGGCTGCTCAACCCGAACCAGATCGGGCCGAACCGGCCCGGCCCGAAGGGGTTTCGGGGCCAGCCGATTCCGATCGAGGGTCTGTACCTGGGCAGCGCGGGCTGCCACGGCGGACCCGGCATCACCTTCATCCCCGGGTACAACGCGGCCCGGCAGGCGCTCGCCGAGCGCGCCACCTAGCGATTCGAGCGGCCGGCACGTCGATTCAAGCGGGCCGCCGCGACGCGGGCTAGGTTACCTACCTCGCACCGAGGTTGATAAGCCCGAGGACGAGCATGAAGCAACCCCCGGCCGCCACCAATACGGCGATGTCGCGGTGGCCGCGGGATCGTAGCCAGTTTTGCAGCGCGGCCATGAAGGCGCGCGTGCGCTGCGGCGCTGCCAGGTACCCGATCAGCGGGAGCTCGGCCACCGTGAACGCCACCACGTTGAAGGCGACCAACGCCTGCACCTGCGCGACCGGTGCGGCGTGGGAGGCGAGGATCGCGGCCATCGAGCCCATGTAGTTCGCGGACGGCAACGAAGCCCCCATCCCGCTAACCGCTGCGACACTTAGCGAGTCGCCCCGTAAGAAGGCGCGTGCGCGTTCGGCCAGCTGCTGCCGGCCGTTGGGCGCGGTCCCTTCAAGCAGGGCAACGCCGCCACCCGCGATTGTCGCGTCCACCGGCGCGGTGCGGGCAATCCTGCGCCGCACGACGTTGGTGGCCAGCGCGACAGCGACCAGCAAAGCGACGAGCCCGGATGCGATCTGGACCTCCGCCACGCTGAAGTGGCCGACCACCGGCGCGGCCCTGAGGACGAAGAGCACGATCAGACCCGCGCCGACCCCCATGGCGAAGCCACCGCACAGAAACGTGAGCAGTTGCAAGAGCGGGCGCCGCCGGCTGAGCAGCAGTATCACCAGCCCGACCCGTATCGGTTCGAAGATCACCGCGCCGGCCAATACCAGCACGGTGATCCACATGCTGGGCAACCGTACCGGACCGCGCCGCGCTCCGGACCGAAAGCTCGCTCAGCTTCGGCTATGCCGAGCCGAATAGCGCGGAGGCGCCCGCGAATCGGTGGGCCGTACGTCCAAGCCATGACGTCGGCGTATGTGGCCGACGGCAGGCGCAGCCAGACTTTTTCGCAGTCGCGCGAGGCTAACCGCGCTGACCTAGCAGCTCATCCAGGAGTGCGGTGAACTCGTCCGGTCGCGCCGGCGTGAAGGCGGGGCTGGGCCGGATGCCGGGCACGTCCAGCGTGACCAAGGTCGACTTGAACGGCCTGCTCACGTCCAGCGGCAGCCAGCGACGCAAGTCCGAGCTGCCCCAGATCCGGAACCGATGCGTGAGCAGGCCAAGCCCTTCGGCCTTGTATCCACGAATCGACTGCAGTGCAATCACTTTCGATGTTCCGGAAGGAAAGTGGTAGCGGCGCAGCGTGATCGCCGCGCGGTCCAGCTGAACCAACCCGTCGTCGTAAGACCGGCCCGGGCTTTCGTTCATGCTCGCGAACTTCGCAGTTGGTGACCCCGCGCGGTCAGGCACCGCCCGTCGTTCAATCGCCACTGCCAGCCATGCAGGTTGCAGGTCAACGTGTCGCCCTCCACCACGCCGAATTTCGACAGGTCGGCCTTCAGGTGGGGACAGCGGCGCTGAATTTCCCAGCCGTCCAGCGTGACCGATGACGAATCGTCGTGCGTCTCGGCGAACCAGCCGTCGGCGTAGGCGATCCGTTCGTCGGTGAGGCACTTGAAGAAGGTATAGAGGTATTCGTTGTAGCCGCCGACGCGCCACGCCCTGAATCGGGTTGACAGAAATATGGTGTTCACCCAGTCCGGTTCCCGATCCCGCAGTACGGTGCGGACCAACTCTGGCGCGATGGCGAAACCGTAGCGCACCTTCTCATCGGGAATCCGTTCGCGCACAGCGCGTTTCGGGAAATCGAGCACGACGGTCTCCGGGCCGATCACCAGTTCGACGGGATAGCCGATGCCGTCGCAGATCTCGTCGCTCTGGGACATGATCGGTTCGAACAGCGCACGCAGCGGCTCCAAGAGTGGTTCCCCGGTGGCGGGCGCCCAGCTTGCGCGCTCGGCGGCCACGACCGGCGCCATCCGCTCGGCGTAGTCGGCGATGTAGGCCCGCTTCCCGGTGGTGAAGATCGCCTCGACCTGATTGTCGGGCAGCGGATGGCGCAGCGCATTCAGGGTGGTGCCGGTGAAGTCCGCGGTCGAGCCGGGCATCATCAGCAGGCCGCCGTCGCTCCCGTGGGTGCGCATCTGGTCGAGGAACACCATCTGGTCCGGAAAGATGTTGGCCGCGTCGCCGTGGTCGTCGTTGAGATGACGCAAATCCGGGTCCAGAAAGCACGGCGGCCCGGCCGACGGGATGACCCACGTCGCGCCCACCTGGGCGATGTACTGGCGGGCGCGGTCCATCTGCCGCTGCCGCTTCTGGACACCGAACGACTCCTTGGCGCGGGCCGGCATGTCGTACACCATCGGGTACCAGATCGCGCCGGAGTACTGCAGCATATGCACGTCGATGTGCCCGAAAGCCGAACTCAGTACGTCGAGATCGACCGGCCGGGCGTCGTTCATGTTGAACGCCGTCGTCTCGCCGTCGGAAATCACCAGCGCCGAGTCGCCGAGCGGGCCGTCGGCCGGCGCCCGCAGGGCGATGATCATGACCTCGAGGTCGCCCTTCGGGCCGCTGACCCGGTGCTTGACCGAGCTGGTGGTCTCGAAGAACCGGTAGAAACCCAGCTCCTGCAACGCGTTTCGCAGGTCCGGCACCGGGAAGTCGGGCAGCAGCACCACCGCGTCTTTGTTGACGTGCTCGGCCAGATTCTGGGCGTCGAAGTGATCCTTGTGCAGGTGCGACACGTAGAGGTAGTCGCAGTCCCCCAGCCGGTCCCAGTCCAGGCCGCTGTTGTCGGGGAACGGAAACCAGGACGCGAAGTATGCGGGATTGACCCAGGGGTCGCAAAGAATGCTGCCCGCGGTCGTCTCGATCAGAAATCCGGCGTGACCTACGCTTGTGACCTGCACAAACACCTTCCTGGGGCCGCTCAAAGGACCTGCGCGGCCCGCGGCCGGCTAACGGCTTTTTCAGCCTCCGAGCTTAGCGCGGGGCGGCATCTTCTTTTTCGGCACTTGGACTGACTCAAAGGCTGACTCACAGCCGGGAGCACTAGGCTGATCAGCTGTGGAACCGGTATACGGGACTGTCATTCAACTCGCCCGCTTGATATGGCGCATACAGGGTCTCAAGATCACGGTCACGGGCGTCGAGAACCTGCCCAAAAGCGGGGGTGCGGTCATCGCCATCAACCACACCGGCTACCTCGACTTCACCTTCGCGGGCCTGCCCGCCTACCAGCAGGGTCTGGGCCGCAAGGTGCGCTTCATGGCCAAGCAGGAGGTGTTCGACCACAAGATCACCGGGCCGATCATGCGCAGCCTGCGGCACATCTCCGTGAACCGGCAGAACGGGGGCGCCTCCTACGAGGAAGCGGTCAGAAACCTCAAGGACGGCGAGCTGGTCGGCGTCTACCCGGAGGCCACGATCAGCCGCAGCTTCGAGATCAAGGAATTCAAGTCGGGTGCGGCGCGGATGGCCGTCGAAGCCGGGGTGCCCATCGTTCCGGTGATCGTCTGGGGCGCGCAGCGCGTCTGGACCAAGGGGCATCCCAAGAAGCTGTTCCGCCCCAAGGTGCCCATCATGGTCGTCGTCGGCGAACCGATCGAACCGACGCTAGGCGTAGAGGAATTGAAGGGGCTGCTGCACTCGCGGATGCAACACCTGCTGGAGCGGGCCCAGGAAATGTATGGGCCGCACCCGGCGGGTGAGTTCTGGGTGCCGCGGCGGTTGGGCGGCAGTGCCCCGTCGCTGGCCGAAGCCGCCCGGATGGACGCCGAGGAGGCGGCCGCTCGCGCCGCGCGCCGGGCCGGATCCGCGGGAGCGCCGGAGTAGCGATCGATGGTGGAGCCGGTCTTTCGCACGCTCGAGATCCTGGCCCGGCTGGCGGTTCAGGCCACCGACACCCGGATCTCCTACGGCGGCGAGGAGCACATCCCCGACTCCGGTGGCGCGGTGATCGCGATCAACCACACCAGCTATGTCGACTTTCTGCCCGCCGCGCTGGCCGTGTACCGGCGGGGCCGCCGGCTCAGGTTCATGATCAAGGCCGAGATGCAGCAGGTGAAGATCGTCAACTTCCTGATCAAGCACACCGGAACGATTCCGGTGGACCGCGGTGCGGGGGCCGGCGCGTACGCGGTGGCCGTGCAGCGGCTCCGCGAGGGCGAGCTGGTCGGGGTGTACCCGGAGGCCACGATCAGCCGCAGCTTCGAGCTCAAGGAGTTCAAGACGGGTGCCGCCCGCATGGCGATCGAAGCGGACGTCCCGATCGTTCCGGTGATCGTCTGGGGTGCGCACCGGATCTGGACCAAAGACCACCCGCATACACTGGGCCGGGCCAAAGTGCCGGTTCACGTGCGGGTGGGTGCGCCGGTGCGGGCGGCCCAGGACATCGCGCGGACCGACGCCGCCCTGCGCGAATCGATGACCAACCTGCTACACCATGTGCAGCAGCATTATCCGCACGAACCCGGGGCGTACTGGACACCGCGCCGGCTGGGCGGAGGTGCACCGACCATGGCGGAGGCTGCCCGGATGGAGGCAGACGAGGCCGCGGCGCGGGCTGCCGGCCGCAGTGGACGGCCGTCGCGGTAGGCGAAGGAGGCGACATGCCCGAGGGGTTTTACCGGCTGTGCGAGTGGATCGTCCCGCCGATGGTCGCGATGCAGGGGACGACGTTCACCTATCGCGGCCTGGACAACATTCCCGACCGGGGCGGTGCACTGCTGGCCCAGAACCACACCAGCTACCTGGACTGGCTGCCGACGCTGCTTGCCGTGCGTGAACGGCGCCGGCGCGCCTACTTCATGATCAAGGCGGAAATGGCCGACGTGAAGGCGGTCAACTACGTCATCAACCACGCCAGGCTGATCCCGGTGGACCGCACTAACGGGCACGACGCGCTCGAGCTGGCCACGCGGCGCCTGCGGCAGGGCGAGCTCATCGGCATGCACCCCGAAGCCACGATCAGCCGTAGTTTCGAGCTTCGGGAATTCAAGAGAGGTGCGGCCCGGATGGCGTTGGACGCCCAGGTGCCGATCGTTCCGGTCATCGTCTGGGGTGCCCATCGGATCTGGCCCAAGGACCATCCGAAGAAGGTGTGGCGCAACAAGGTTCCGATCACCGTCGCGGCCGGGCGGCCGTTGCCGCCGGACGGCACACCCGAGCAGCTCAACGCGGCGCTGCGCGAGGCGATGAACGCGCTGCTGTACCGGGTGCAGGAGGAGTACCCACACCCCGAGGGCGAGTTCTGGGTGCCGCGGCGGCTCGGCGGCGCCGCGCCCACCCAGGACGATTCCCGGGCGATCCGCCTGTCGGAGTTGCAGGCGCGGATGCAGAAATACGGCACCGACGGCGTGACGCGACCGGGACAAGACCAGAGCGGAACCCATTGATCAGACCGGTGAGCCGCGAAGGCGGACCGTCACGATGACCCTGCCGGCGCTCATAGCCTGCGACGTCGACGGCACGCTGTTTGACGACGACGAAACCATCACCCCGCGCACTCGCGATGCCGTGCGTGCCGCCGTCGCCGCCGGCGCGACATTCGTCGTGGCGACCGGCCGCCCACCGCGGTGGATACGCCCCGTCGTCGACGCGCTCGGTTTCGCGCCGATCGCGGTGTGCGCCAACGGTGCCGTCATCTACGACCCGGCGGCAGACCGGGTGCTGTCGGCGCGCACGCTGCCCGTCGACACGCTGGCCGAGCTGGCGGAGTTGGCGACGCGCGTCATCCCGGGCGTGGGGCTGGCGGTCGAGCGAATCGGCGAGCGCGCCCACGACACGGCGACCCCCCAGTTCATCAGCTCGCCCGGCTACGAGCACGCCTGGCTGAACCCGGACAACACCGAGGTGTCTATCGAGGACCTGCTCAGTGCGCCGGCGATCAAGCTGCTGATCCGCCGAAGCGGGGCGCGCAGTGCCGACATGGCCGCGGAACTGGCCAAGCACGTCGGCATCGAGGGCGACATCACCTACTCCACCAACAACGGCCTGGTGGAGATCGTGCCGCTGGGCACCAGCAAGGCCACCGGTGTTGAGGAGATCGCCAGGCCGCTGCAGATCACGAGCGGGGAAGTGGTGGCGTTCGGCGACATGCCCAACGACCTACCGATGTTGCGCTGGGCCGGTCATGGGGTGGCGATGGGCAACGCCCATCCCGACGTCCTGGCCGCGGCGGACGAGGTCACCGCGGCCAACAACGACGACGGGGTGGGACGCGTGCTGGAACGCTGGTGGCTCTGAGCAGGCTTTTCGGCTAAGTGGCGGACGGGTGCGCCGGCAGCGAGAAGTGTTCGGGCGCCACCGTCGGGCCGCTCGGGGATTCCGTCGACAGCGGCGTGGTGATTCCTTCCGCGACCTCGGTGACGTTGCCGGTCAGCCGATCGTAGTTCAGGGTTCCGTGCTGAAAGTTCTGCGTAATCCGTAGCGGCTCTTGGATTTCGGCGCTCGTGGGCAAGCCGAGCGGACCGCGTTCGTAGCTCAGCGACGCCCAGGCGTCGTAGATCGCGCCGGTGATCGGCTGGGCGCCGGTTTCGGGCGACCAATACATCGCGCCCCTGGCGAACGTGACATACCGGGCGTCACCCTCCGCGCTGTCCTCCGGGGAGGTCGGCGCGCCCAGCGCGCTGTTCATGCCGCCCATCGCCTGCCAGTGGTCGTAAATCGCGCCGCCCTGCAGGGCCTTGATCAATTCCTCCGGCGGATCGTTGAAATGCGAAGCGATGTCGCGTACTTCGTCCATGAGCGCGTAGGCGGCGTTGCCCGGGCAGTCGGTGTTGCCGACGTCGCGGTGGGTGAAGATCGTGGGCAGCGTCGCGACGGAACCGGCCGGGTAGGTGGTGTAGTGACTACCCGCCGACTCCAACGCCACCGTGCCCTTGGGGTCGACGCCGTCTAAGCCCAGCCGCCAGCCCAGCAGCCGGCCCAGGGTGCGCAGCTGGATCGGTGTCGGCGGTACGTCGTCGAAGTTGCCGATCATCGCCACACCCCAGGTGTTGCGGTTGAACCCGCCGGTGTGAAAAGCCTCGACAGCTTTGGTGAGCCCCCCGGCGCTGCCCTCGAACACCTGGCCGTACTTGTCCACCAGGGCGTTGTAGGCGATGTCGCACCACCCCAGGGTCTTGCTGTGATAGGTGTAGATGGCCTTGACGATCCCGGCCGATTCCAGCGGGGAGTAGTCGTTGCTGCCCGCGGTGTGGTGCACCACCCCGGCGCGAATCCCGTTGTCGTATTGCGGACTACCGCAACGCAGCGACTCGTCGGCGCCCCACTGCGCCCGGCTGATGATGGCCGGGGCCTGGCCGGGCATCAAGACCCCCGACGGTGGCGTCCACTGCGTCTCGACCGGCGCCTGCGGCGGGGAGATGAGGACGGCCGAGATGTTCTGCCCGAACGGTTGTTCCCGGGACGCGGGCTTGTAGCCGAGGCCGGCCTCGTTGGGCGGCGCGGGCGGCGGTTGGGTCACCGGCGCATCGATGGGACGGGTGACCGCGATCTGGACGGTCGTGGTGGTGCCGACGAACACCGGGTCGGTCCCCCGGGGTCCCTCGAGCGACCCGGCCGGCGTCGCGCCGTCGGGCGCCGCGGTTTCGTACTCGGTCTGGTACCAGGGCCCCCACGAACCGTCGGGACGCTTCGCTCGCACTCGGGTCGACGTGCCGGCCAGATCGCCGGTGAGCGCGACGAGGGAAAACGGGGTGCTCTGCCCGATCTCGCGAACCGTGACGCCGCCGCCCAGCCCGACCAGCGGCTGTTCGGCCAGCTGGGTGCCGTGGGCCGGCGACGGGCCGGCCGTGCCGCGGTCGCGCGTCGAGTCCGCCAACCAGGACACGAGGACGACGGTCGCCGCGATGGCGGTGAGCAACGTCGTCGGCCCGCGACTAGGAGACACCAGGCGATGTTACTTGTGTTTCTAATGTTAATGATGAGACGACACGAACCGGGGCGGCGCAATCTGCACGAAAATCGACGGCACCGCAGAAGAATCTGCGGTGCCGTCTGGTTGAAGGGTTTCCTAGAGGTCTAGACGGGGGGCAGGACCGGCGCCGCAGCCGCGGCGGCCGGCAACGCACCGGCGGCGCCCGCCGCGGCCGGCAGGGCGCCGGCGGCACCGGGCAGGGCGCCGGCGGCACCGGGCAGGGCGCCGGCGGCACCGGGCAGGGCACCCGCGGCGGCCGGCAGTGTGCCGGCGGCACCCGGCAGGGCACCCGCGGCGCCCGGCAGGGCACCGGCGGCACCCGGGAGGGCACCCGCGGCGCCGTGCTGCATGCCCTGCGTGATCGCCGGCATCACCAAGCCCTTGAGCAGGTCGATGGCCTGACCAGCGCCGAGCTGGTTGGCCGCCTGCATCACGTCGTTGACCAGGCCGCCGCCGCCACTGCTGCCGCTGCCCCCGCCGAGGCCGGTGCCACCGCCACCGAGCGGTGAACCGCTGCCGAAGGACGACGGGTCGCCGAGGATCGGGTAGGTGCCATCGGCGCCCGGGTCCAAACTGGCCGGAGCGGTGATCGGCACTTCACCCGCGGCCGTCGGGGTGCCCAGCCCGGGCGCGACCCCGGCCGGGCTGGTCAGCCCGGGGTTGGAAAGCGCCGGGTTGAGCCCCGCGCCCGGGGTCGCCACTCCGGCGCCCGGGGTGGTCGGCAGCGCGCCGGGCGCGGTGAGTCCCGGCGTCGTGGGCGTCAGGCCCGGGCTCGCCAGACCTGGGCTCGTCAGACCCGGGCTCGTCAAGCCGGGGCTGGTCAAGCCGGGGCTGGTCAGACCTGGGCTCGTCAAGCCGGGGCTGGTCAAGCCCGGACTGGCGAGTCCTGGCGTCCCGAGTCCTGGAGTGCCCAGGCCGGGGCTGGTCAGGCCGGGAGTGCTGGCGGCGGTGCCCCCGTTCAGCGCGGGCACCGGGGGCAGGTTGATCCCGAATTGCGACAGCCCCTGCGACAGCGCTCCCATCAGCTCGCCGGGCAGGTCGGTCATCACGGCAGCCTGCTTGAAGTCGTGGTGCTCGGGCTGCTTGCTGCCGGCCGTCGATTCGTAGACAAGGAAGTATGCGCAAGGACTCGCCACTGCCAGGGCGGCGACCGCGCTCATGGCTGTCGAAAGCTTGCGTCGGCGTCGGTTCGGCACGGAAGTCTCCTCAATCTGGACAGCTCAATCTTCAACTGTGTTGTTTCGGTGCGGCCTGCCGTCCAAGCTGGCCAGAACCACACAGAGTCGATGGTACGAGTGAGATTCCTGTGACTGGAGTGGTGATATTGAATCGTGAGGTAATTGCGACCCCGACTGTGATCGCCCCCGCTGAGGGGTCCGCGGGTGCCGTCATTCGGCCGGAGGCGGACTCCTGGCCTCGCCAGATGGGTTAGGCCCACGCGGTCGGATACCCTAAGCAACCGATGACCGCTCGTTTCGATCTCCTCGTCGTCGGCTCTGGATTCTTCGGCCTGACCATTGCCGAGCGCGTAGCCACCCAACTCGGGAAGCGCGTGCTCGTCGTGGAACGCCGCCCGCACATCGGTGGCAACGCCTACTCCGAGGCCGAGCCGCAGACGGGCATCGAGGTCCACAAGTACGGCGCCCACCTGTTCCACACCTCTAACAAGAGGGTCTGGGACTACGTGCGGCAGTTCACCGACTTCACCGACTACCGGCACCGGGTGTTCGCGATGCACAACGGGCAGGCCTACCAGTTCCCCATGGGGCTGGGCCTGGTGTCGCAGTTCTTCGGCAGGTACTTCACCCCGGACGAAGCGCGCAGGCTGATCGCCGAGCAGGCCGCCGAGATCAAAACCGAGGACGCGCAAAACCTCGAGGAGAAGGCGATCTCGCTGATCGGCCGGCCGCTGTACGAGGCGTTCGTCAAGGGCTACACCGCCAAGCAGTGGCAGACCGATCCCAAGGAACTGCCGGCCGCCAACATCACCCGGCTGCCGGTGCGCTACACCTTCGACAACCGGTACTTCAGTGACACCTACGAGGGCCTACCGGTCGACGGCTATACGGCGTGGCTGCAGAACATGGCCGCCGACGACCGGATCGAGGTGCGGCTGGACACCGACTGGTTCGAGGTGCGCGATCAGCTGCGCGCGGAAAGCCCGGACGCGCCCGTCGTGTACACCGGCCCGCTGGACCGCTACTTCGACTACGCCGAGGGCCGACTCGGTTGGCGCACACTGGACTTCGAGGTGGAAGTGTTGCCGATCGGGGATTTCCAGGGAACGCCGGTGATGAACTACAACGATCCCGACGTGCCCTTCACCCGCATCCACGAATTCCGGCACTTTCACACCGAGCGTGACTACCCCGCCGACAAGACGGTGATCATGCGGGAGTTCTCGCGGTTCGCCGAAGACGACGACGAGCCCTACTATCCGATCAACACCGAGGCCGACCGCACCCTGCTGGCCGCGTACCGAGCGCGGGCGAAGGCCGAAACCGCCTCCGCCAAGGTGCTTTTCGGTGGCCGGTTGGGCACCTATCAATATCTGGACATGCACATGGCGATTGCCAGTGCACTGAACATGTACGACAACACCGTCGCGCCGCACCTGCGCGACGGCAAACCTCTGGTGGAAGAAGGCGCGGGGGCAAGCGCGCCGGCGACGACGCAGACCGAAGCGAGGGGGAGGAGCGGCGTCTGATGACTGCTGTAAGCCTGCTTTCCAGAATCATCCTGCCGCGTCCGGGTGAGCCCCTGGACGTGCGCAAGCTGTACCTGGAGGAATCGACCACCAATGCGCGGCGCGCGCACGCCACCAGCCGCACTTCGCTGGAGATCGGCAAAGAGTCCGAGGTGTCGTTCGCCACCTATTTCAACGCGTTCCCCGCGAGCTACTGGCGCCGCTGGTCGATCTGTACCGCGGTGGTGCTGCGGGTGGAGTTGACCGGAACCGGCCGCGTCGACGTGTACCGCACGAAGGCCACCGGAGTGCGGATCTCCGTGGACGGCCGCCAGTTCGTCGGTACCGACGAGCAACCGGCCATCGTCGAGATCGAGGTGCCGCTCAAGCCGTTCGAGGACGGCGGCTGGATCTGGTTCGACATCACCACCGACACCGTGGTCAACCTGGTGAGCGGTGGCTGGTATGCGACCGAGCCCGCCCCGGGCACGGCCAACGTCGCGGTCGGCATCCCCACGTTCAATCGGCCCGCCGACTGCGTCAACGCGCTGGCCGACCTGACCGCGGATCCGTTGGTGGACGAGGTGATCGGGGCGGTGATCGTCCCGGACCAGGGGGTCCGCAAGGTGCGCGATCACCCGGACTTCCCGGCTGCCGCCGCCGGCCTGGGCAACCGGCTGTCCATGCACGACCAGCCGAATCTCGGTGGTTCCGGCGGCTACAGCCGGGTGATGTACGAAGCGCTGAAAAACACCGACTGCCAACAGATCCTGTTCATGGACGACGACATCCGCATCGAGCCGGACACGATCCTGCGGGTGCTCGCGTTGCACCGCTTCGCCAAGACGCCGATGCTCATCGGTGGCCAGATGCTCAACCTGCAGGAGCCGTCGCACCTGCACATCATGGGCGAGGTCGTCAACCAGTCGAACTTCATGTGGACCGCCGCACCGCACGCGGAGTACGACCATGACTTCGCCCAATTCCCGTTGAACGACAAGAACGCTCGCAGCGCGCTGCTGCACCGGCGCATCGACGTCGACTTCAACGGTTGGTGGACGTGCATGATTCCGCGGCAGGTCGCCGAGGAACTGGGCCAGCCGCTGCCGTTGTTCATCAAGTGGGACGACGCCGAATACGGTCTGCGTGCGGGGGAGCACGGGTATCCGACCGTCACGCTGCCGGGCGCGGCGATCTGGCACATGGCCTGGAGCGACAAGGACGACGCCATCGACTGGCAGGCCTACTTCCATCTGCGCAACCGGCTGGTGGTCGCCGCGATGCACTGGGACGGTGACGTCACCGGACTGGTTCGCAGTCACCTTAAGGCGACGCTGAAACACCTTGCCTGCCTTGAGTATTCGACGGTGGCGATCCAGAACCGGGCCATCGACGACTTCCTGGCCGGGCCCGAGCACATCTTCTCGATCCTGGAATCCGCTCTGCCCGAGGTGCATCGGCTGCGCAAGGAATACCCGGACGCGGTGGTGCTGCCGGCGGCGAGCGAACTGCCGCCGCCGGCGAACAAGACCAGGGCGATGAAGCCGCCGGTCAACCCGCTGTCGATCGGTTATCGGCTGGCCCGCGGCATCGCGCATAACGCAACCAAGGCCGACCCCGACGCCCACCGGCGCCCGGAGTTCAACGTGCCCACCCAGGACGCGCGCTGGTTCCGGTTGTGCACCGTCGACGGCGTCACCGTGACGACGGCCGACGGCTGCGGCGTGGTCTACCGGCAGCGCGACCGCCGCAAGATGTTCCAACTGCTGTTCGCCTCGCTGCGGCGGCAGCGCCGGCTGGCGAGCCGGTTCGACGAGATGCGCAAGACGTACCGGGATGCGTTGCCCGTGCTGTCCAGCAAGCAGAAGTGGGAGACGGCGCTGCTACCCGCGCACGCCGAGCGAGAGCATGCCTGAATCGCCACCCCCTACGGGTGAGGTGGCCGCGCTGGTGGCTGTGCAGTCGGCCTTGGCCGATCGGCCCGGCGTGCTGACGGCCGCGCGGGGTCTGTCGCATTTCGGCGAGCACAGCATCGGCTGGCTGGCCGTGGCGGCGGCGGGCGCGCTGCTGATGCCGAAGCGGCGCTTGGAGTGGCTGGTGGCCGGGGCCGGCGCGTTCGCCGCGCACGTCGCCGCCGTGTTGGTCAAGCGGGTGGTGCGGCGTAAGCGGCCCAGCGATCCGGCCGTCGTGGTGAACGTCGGCACGCCCAGCCAGCTGAGTTTCCCGTCAGCGCATGCCACCTCGACGACGGCCGCGGCCATCCTGATGGGCCGGATCACCGGTCTGCCGCTGCCCGCCGTCTTGATTCCCCCGATGGCGTTGTCGCGGATGCTGCTGGGCGTGCACTATCCCAGCGACGTGGCGTGCGGCATCGCCCTCGGAGCCATCGTCGCCCGAATCACCGTCCGGCTCGAGGGCCGGGCGCGGAAGGTCTGGCCGAATGAGTGAGGACGTGGTGACCGGGCCCTCGGGCAACGTGGTGATCGGGGTGGTCAAGGCGATCCGCCCGCGCCAGTGGGTGAAGAACGTCCTGGTGCTGGCCGCGCCGCTGGCCGCATTGGGCGGTCCGGTCCGCTACCACCTGCACGACGTGCTGGACAAGGCCTACCCGGCGCTGGGCGCGTTCGCGGCGTTCTGCCTGGCCGCGTCGTCGATCTACCTGATCAACGACGCGCGCGACGTCGAGGCCGACCGCGAGCACCCCACCAAGAGGTTTCGCCCCATCGCCGCGGGCGTGGTGCCGGAGTGGCTGGCCTACGCCCTGGCGGTGGTGCTGGGAATCGCCGCGCTGGTTATCGGCTGGTGGATCACCCCCAATCTGGCGTTGGTGCTGGCCGTCTACCTCGCCATGCAACTGGGCTACTGCTATGGCCTGAAACACCAAGCGGTGATGGACATCTGCATCGTGTCGTCGGCCTATCTGCTGCGGGCCATCGCCGGGGGCGCGGCCACCGACATCCGCCTGACGCAGTGGTTCTTGCTGGTGATGGCGTTCGGGTCGCTGTTCATGGTGGCCGGCAAGCGGTACGCCGAGCTGCAACTGGCCGAGCGCACCGGGGCCAAGATCCGCAAGGCGCTGGAGAACTACACCAGCACCTATCTGCGGTTCGTCTGGACGTTGTCGGCCACGGCGCTGGTGGTCTGCTACGGGCTGTGGGCGTTCGACCGGGAGCACGGCGCGGCGGGCTGGTTCGTGGTGTCCATGGTCCCGTTCACCATCGCCATCCTGCGGTACGCGGTGGACGTGGACGGCGGGCTGGCGGGCGAGCCCGAGGACATCGCGCTGCGGGACCGGGTGCTGCAGCTGCTGGCGGTGACGTGGATCGCGACAGTTGGAGCCGCCGTTGCCTTCGGCTAGCTCCGAACTGCAGGCCCTCAAGGCACGCATGATGCGCGGCCGGCCGGTCATCAGGCGGTTGGGTTGGCCCGTGTTCCCCTACACCGCCATGGTCCGGGTCAGCCTGTGGATCAGCGTGGCGGTGGTCGCCGTCCTGTTCGCCTGGGGCGCCTGGCAGCGGCGCTGGATCGCCGACGACGGGCTGATCGTGCTGCGCACGGTCCGCAACCTGCTGGCCGGCAACGGCCCGGTCTTCAACCAGGGCGAGCGGGTGGAGGCCAACACCTCCACGGCCTGGACCTACCTGATGTACGTCGGCAGCTGGGTGGGTGGGCCGATGCGCATGGAATACGTGGCGCTGGCGCTGGCCCTGACGCTTTCGGTGGCGGGTGTGGCGTTGCTCATGCTGGGGGCCGCCCGGTTGTATGCGCCCAGCCTGCGGGGCCGCAGGGCCGTCATGTTGCCCGCCGGGGCGTTGGTCTACGTCGCGCTGCCGCCCGCGCGTGACTTCGCCACCTCGGGGCTGGAGAGCGGGCTGACGCTGGCCTACCTCGGGTTGCTCTGGTGGATGATGGTCTGCTGGGCGCAGCCGGTGCGCAATCGCCCGGATCGCAGGCTCTTCCTCGGTGCGCTGGCGTTCGTGGCCGGTTTCAGCGTCTTGGTCCGGCCCGATCTGGCGCTGATGGGCGGGCTGGCGCTGATCATGATGCTGATCGCGGCGCGGACGTGGCGGCGCCGGGTGCTGGTCGTGGTGGCCGGTGGCCTGCTGCCGGTGGGCTACGAGATCTTCCGGATGGGCTACTACGGCCTGCTGGTGCCCGGCACCGCCCTGGCCAAGGATGCGGCCGGCGACAAGTGGTCCCAGGGCATGATCTACCTCTCGAATTTCGACGCGCCCTACGCGGTCTGGGTGCCGGTGGTGCTCCTCGTGCCGCTGGGGGTGCTGCTGCTCGCCGCCCGCCGACGGCCGTCGTTCCTGCGGCCCGCGCTGTCGCCCGACTACGGTCGGCTGGCCCGGGCGGTCCAAAGCCCCCCGGCCGTCGTGGCCTTCGTTGTGGTGAGCGGCCTGCTGCAGGCGCTCTACTGGATCCGGCAGGGCGGCGACTTCATGCACGGCCGGGTGCTGCTGGCGCCGCTGTTCTGCCTGCTGGCCCCGGTGGCCGTGATCCCCGTGGCCATACCGGACGGCCAGGACTATTCGCGGGAGACGGGCTATTGGGTGGCCGGCGCGGCGGGCGCGCTCTGGCTGGGTGTGGCGGGTTGGTCACTGTGGGCGGCGAATTCACCGGGGATGGGTGACGACGCCACCCACGTCACCTACTCCGGCATCGTCGACGAGCGGCGGTTCTACGCGCAGGCCACCGGGCACGCGCATCCGCTGACCGCCGCCGACTACCTGGGTTATCCGCGGATGGCGGCCATCCTGACGGCACTCGACAACACCCCGGACGGCGCGCTACTGCTGCCGTCGGGCAACTACATCCAGTGGGACCTGGTTCCGCAGGCGCAGCCGGGCCCCGACAAGCCCCCCCAAAAGCCGCAGCACACAGTGTTTTTCACCAACCTAGGCATGGTGGGCATGAACGTCGGGCTCGACGTCAGGGTGATCGACCAGATCGGATTGGCGAATCCGCTTGCGCAACACACAGACCGGTTGAAGCACGGCCGCATCGGCCACGACAAGAACCTCTTCCCGGATTGGGTGATCGCCGACGGACCGTGGGTCAAGGTGTATCCCGGGATTCCGGGTTACTTGGACATGCAATGGGTCGCGGAGGCGGTGACGGCCCTCCAATGCCCGGAGACCAAGGCGGTGCTGAGTTCGGTGCGCGCACCGATGACCCCGCACCGATTCCTCTCCAATCTGGTGCATTCCTATGAATTCACCAAATACCGGATCGACCGCGTTCCGCGCTACGAGCTCGCCAGATGCGGACTGCCAGTGCCCGAAGAGGTCCCACCGCCGCCTCGCGAGTAAGCCGCGCGCAGAAGAATTTTCGGCCAATCTCAAAACGATCACGATTCACGCCCGTGAAAGATTGCCAGCAACATCACATTTGGGCCGTCACCAGGTGGCACTAGTGCCCAGGCACATGCGAAAACGTCGCCGAAGGCGCCGGCGTTTCGCCTGGAAAACATCGGGTAGCGACCGCCGAATGACGCTTTGCGGGGCGGCCTCGATGCGACTCGACGGCTACAGGTGTGGTTGACTACACGAGCACTGCTGCGCCTGATCGCATGCAGTACGACCCAAATCATGGACGCGTCCGGGTGATGGGCGCGCCGAAAGGATGAGGAAGCAAGGATGACGCTTGTCGACAGGTTTCGCGGCGCCGTGGCAGGTATGCCGCGCCGGCTCGTGGTGGCGGCCGCTGGTGCGGCCCTGCTCTCGGGCCTGATTGGCGCCGTGGGGGGCTCGGCGACCGCCGGCGCGTTCTCGCGCCCCGGTCTGCCGGTGGAGTACCTGCAGGTTCCTTCCGCGGGGATGGGCCGCGATATCAAGGTTCAGTTCCAAAGCGGTGGGGCCAACGCGCCCGCGCTCTACCTGCTCGACGGTATGCGCGCCCAGGACGACTTCAACGGCTGGGACATCAACACCCCGGCGTTCGAGTGGTACAACCAGTCGGGCATTGCCGTGGTCATGCCGGTCGGCGGCCAGTCCAGCTTCTACTCCGACTGGTACAAGCCCGCCTGCGGTAAGGCCGGCTGCACCACCTACAAGTGGGAGACCTTCCTGACCAGCGAGCTGCCGGCGTACCTCGCGGCGCAAAAGCAGGTCAAGTCGACCAACAACGCGGCCGTGGGTCTGTCGATGGCCGGCTCGTCGGCCCTGATCCTCGCCGCCTACCACCCGAACCAGTTCGTTTACGCCGGCTCGCTGTCGGCCCTGCTGGACCCGTCGCAGGGCATGGGCCCGTCGCTGATCGGCCTCGCCATGGGTGACGCCGGTGGTTACAAGAAGGACGACATGTGGGGGCCGTCGAGCGACCCGGCGTGGGCGCGCAACGACCCGTCGCTGCAGGTCAGCAAGCTGGTCGCCAACAACACCCGCATCTGGGTGTACTGCGGCAACGGCAAGCCGTCCGACCTCGGTGGCGACAACCTGCCCGCGAAGTTCCTGGAGGGCTTCGTGCGGACCAGCAACCTGAAGTTCCAGGACGCGTACAAAGCCGCCGGCGGCAACAACGCGGTGTGGAACTTCGACGCCAACGGCACGCACGACTGGCCGTACTGGGGTGCGCAGCTGCAGGCGATGAAGCCTGACCTGCAGGCGACCCTGGGCGCCACCCCGGGCGCCGGCCCGGCCACGGCCGCTCCGGCTCCCGCCGCTGCTGCCGGCAACGGCCAGGGCACCTAAGCCCAAAAACGACGCGACTGGCGGCGGAAACCCCTCGGGGTTTCCGCCGCTGGTTGTTTTGGTGTGTGATTTGTTTCACTACCCCGCGGGCGGGGGAACCACGGCGCTGGCTAATGTGCAGTCAGCGACTAGACGATGGAGGGTGGACATGAGGGTCGTGCGGGGTATGCCAGCGCTTCTTCGGGTGATCTCCGTGGCCGCGCTGGCGGTCGGCTTGATCGGCGTGACGGTGACGGGCGGGCCCGCCGGCCGGGCTCGGGCGGCCGGTTACGAGAGCCTGATGGTGCCGTCGGCGGCGATGGGCCGCGACATCCCGGTCGCCTTCCTGGGCGGCGGACCGCACGCGGTCTATCTGCTGGACGCCTTCAATGCGGCCCCGGACGTCAGCAACTGGGTCACCGCGGGCAACGCGATGAACACGCTGGGCGGCAAGGGCATCTCGGTGGTGGCGCCCGCCGGCGGTGCTTGGAGCATGTACACCAACTGGGAGCAGGACGGCAGCAAGCAGTGGGACACCTTCCTGTCCAGCGAGCTGCCCAACTGGCTGTCCGCCAACAAGGGCCTGGCGCCCGGCGGCCACGCCGCCGTCGGCGCCTCTCAGGGTGGCTACGGGGCGATGGCGCTGGCCGCCTTCCACCCCGACCGCTTCGGCTTCGCCGGTTCGCTGTCCGGATTCCTCTACCCGTCGAGCACCAACTACAACGGCGCGATCCTGGCCGGCCTGCAACAGTTCGGCGGCGTCGACGGCAACGGGATGTGGGGCGCCCCGCAGCTGGGCCGGTGGAAGTGGCATGATCCCTACGTGCACGCCTCGTTGCTGGCGCAGAACAACACTCGCGTCTGGGTCTACAGCCCGACGAATATGGGCGGCGACGACGCCGCCATGATCGGCCAGGCGGGCGCGGCGATGGGCAGCTCCCGGGAGTTCTACCAGCAGTACCGCAGCAACGGCGGGCACAACGGTCACTTCGACTTCCCGGGCGGCGGCGACAACGGCTGGGGCTCGTGGTCGGGGCAACTGGGGGCCATGTCGGGCGACATCGTCGGCGCCATTCGCTAGCCGGGCGCTGCGGGTCGCTGCCCGGCGGATCCAGTCGGGGGAGCCGGTACCGTGTAGTGGTGTGCGGCAGGGGTCGGGAGGACCGCGTCGCGATCCACCCACTCGGCTAGCAGGAGAACATGGCTACCAACGCCCGGCGTAAGCGCCACCGAATGCTCGCCTGGGCCGCTGCATGTGCGATGGCGGTCGTGGTGTTGTTGGTGATCGTGGCCGTGGTGGTCTTGCTGCGCAACCGCGAGTCGCCGCCCAGCGCGGTGCCGCCCGGCGTCCTGCCTTCGCCGTCGACGACCACCCACCCGCACAAGCCCCGGCCCGCTTCGCAGGACGCGTCGTGCCCCGACGTGCAGCTGGTCAACGTCCCCGGCACCTGGGAGTCCGCCCCGCAGGACGATCCGATCAACCCGATGCAATTCCCGAACGCGTTGCTGCACAGGGTGACCACGTCGATCAGCCAGCAGTTCCCCGCGTCCCGGGTGCAGGAGTACACCACCCCTTACACCGCGCAGTTTCACAACCCGCTCGGCGGTGACACGCAGATGTCGTACAACGAAAGCCGCGCCGAGGGCACGCGCGCGACGGTCCAGGCGATGACGGACATGAACGCCAAATGCCCGCTCACCAGTTACGTGCTGACGGGTTTCTCCCAGGGCGCGGTGATCGCCGGTGACATCGCCAGCGACATCGGCAACGGTCGCGGACCCGTCGACGACGACCTGGTGCTCGGTGTGACGTTGATCGCCGACGGTCGCCGGCAGCCCGGGGTGGGCAACGATGTCGGGCCCAACCCGCCGGGGCAGGGCGCCGAGGTCACGCTGCACGAGGTGCCGGTGCTGTCCGGGCTGGGGTTGACCATGACCGGGGCCAGGCCCGGCGGTTTCGGCGCGCTCAACGACAAGACCAACGAGATCTGTGCGCCGGGCGACCTCATCTGCGCCGCGCCGGACGAGGCGTTCAGCGTGGCCAACCTCCCCAACACCCTCAGCACCCTGGCGGGGAATGGCGGGCAACCCATCCACGCCTTGTACGCGACGACGCAGTTCTGGAACGCCGACGGGCAGGCGGCGACGGATTGGACCTTGAACTGGGTTCAGGGACTGATCAATAATGCGCCGCACCCCAAACATGGATGACCGGCCGCGGGACACAGCAGCCAGGAGCCCGTTGCCGGTGCAGATCAGCGGTACCTTGTGATTTGGTGTGCTGCGGGCAGCCCCTTAACATTAAGAGGAATTTAAGAGCTAAAAGACTTTGTTGCGGACCCGGTCCTGGTAGACGCCGGCCTGTGATGAGCAGGAGGCCGGCGCCCGTGGCGCCGCACGAGGGCTGGTCCGCGTAGAGATGGAAACCGTCGGCGTCCGCCGACCAGAGGACAAAACGTCGGCGTACGCCGACCTAAAACAGGTGTGACAGGAGACCGGAATGGTGTACCACAACCCGTTCATCGTGAATGGAAAGATCAGGTTCCCGGACAACACCAACCTGGTCAAGCACGTTGAGAAGTGGGCGCGGGTACGCGGCGACAATCTGGCCTACCGTTTCATCGACTACTCCACCGAGCGCGACGGGGTGTACCGCGACATCGTCTGGCGCGACTTCAGCGCCCGCAACAGGGCGGTGGGCGCCCGGCTGCAGCAGGTCACCCAGCCCGGCGACCGCATCGCCATCCTGTGCCCGCAGAACCTGGACTACCTGATCGCCTTCTTCGGCGCGCTGTACGCCGGCCGGATCGCAGTGCCGCTGTTCGACCCGGGCGAGCCCGGCCACGTCGGCCGCCTGCACGCGGTGCTCGACGACTGCACCCCGTCGACGATCCTGACCACCACCGAGGCCGCCGAGGGTGTCCGCAAGTTCATCCGCGCCCGTTCGGCCAAGGAACGACCCCGCGTGATCGCCGTCGACGCAGTGCCCAACGAGGTGGCCTCTACCTGGGTGGAGCCCGAGGCCGACGAGAACACCATCGCCTACCTGCAGTACACCTCCGGCTCCACGCGCACCCCGACCGGCGTGCAGATCAGCCACCTGAACCTGCCCACCAACGTGCTGCAGGTGCTCAACGGCCTCGAGGGCAAGGAAGGCGACCGGGGCCTGTCCTGGCTGCCGTTCTTCCACGACATGGGCCTGATCACGGCGCTGCTGTCGCCGGTGCTCGGTTACAACTTCACGTTCATGACCCCGGCCGCGTTCGTGCGCCGGCCCGGCCGCTGGATTCGGGAGATGGCGCGTAAGCCCGAAGACGCCCCGAACTGCGAGGTCGTCACCGTCGCGCCGAACTTCGCGTTCGAGCACGCCGCGGTGCGCGGCGTGCCCAAGGACGGCGAGCCACCGCTCGACCTGAGCAACGTCAAAGCGATCCTCAACGGCAGCGAGCCGGTATCCCCGGCGTCGATGCGCAAGTTCTACGAGGCTTTCGCGCCCTACGGCCTGCGGGAGACGGCGATCAAGCCGTCCTACGGCCTGGCCGAGGCCACGCTGTTCGTTTCCACCACGCCGATGGACGAGGCGCCCACGGTCATCCATGTCGACCGCGACGAGCTCAACAAGCAGCGCTTCGTCGAGGTGGCCCCCGATGCGCCCACGGCCGTCGCGCAGGTTTCCGCCGGCATCATCGGCGTCGACGAGTGGGCCGTCATCGTCGACCCCGACACCGCCAGCGAGCTGCCAGACGGGCAGATCGGCGAGATCTGGTTGCACGGCAACAACATGGGCACCGGCTACTGGGGCAAGAAAGACGAGACCAACGAGACCTTCCGCAACATCCTCAAGTCGCGCGTCAGCCAGTCGCACGCCGAGGGCGCCCCTGACGACGGGCTGTGGGTGCGCACCGGCGACTACGGCACCTACCACAACGGCCACCTCTACATCGCGGGCCGGATCAAGGACCTCGTCATCATCGACGGCCGCAACCACTACCCACAGGACCTCGAGTACTCGGCCCAGGAGGCCAGCCGCGCCCTGCGCACCGGCTACGTGGCCGCGTTCTCCGTTCCGGCCAACCAGCTGCCGCAGGTGGTGTTCGACAACCCGCACACCGGCCTGAAGCACGACCCCGATGACAGCTCCGAGCAGCTGGTGATCGTGGCCGAGCGTGCCCCCGGCACGCACAAGCTCGACTACCAGCCCATCGCGGACGAGATCCGGGCGGCCATCGCCGTCCGCCACGGGGTGACCATTCGCGACCTGCTGCTGGTGCAGGCGGGAACGATTCCGCGCACCTCCAGCGGCAAGATCGGGCGCCGCGCGTGCCGCGCCGCCTACCTCGACGGCAGCCTGCGCAGCGGCGTCGGTTCGCCGACGGCCTTCGCCAGCTCAACTGACTGAATTCACGAAAACCATGGCTGAGACTGATCATTCCGAGAACGCCGAGAACACCACCCCGTCCCCCGAGGGGGATGTCCCCGCCAATAAGACCGACATGCGCGCCGGCGACGATGCAGTGGGCGCACCTCCCGCTCGCGGGGGACGAAGCGATGCCGAAGAGCGGCGCGCAATGACGGTCCCCGAGTTGCGCGAGTGGCTGCGCAACTGGGTGGGCAGGGCCGTCGGGAAGTCACCGGACGACATCGACGAGTCGGTGCCGATGGTCGAGCTGGGCCTGTCGTCGCGCGACGCCGTGGCGATGGCCGCCGACATCGAGGACATGACCGGTGTCACCCTGTCGGTCGCGGTGGCGTTCCAGCACCCGACCATCGAGTCGCTCGCCACGCGGATCATCGAGGGCGAGCCCGAGATCGACACATCCGGCGACGACGTCTCGGACTGGACGCGCAACGGCCCGGCCGAACGTGTCGACATCGCGATCGTGGGCTTGTCGACCCGGTTGCCCGGCGACATGAACACCCCCGACGAGACGTGGCAAGCGCTGATGGAGGGCCGCGACGCCATCACCGACCTGCCGGAGGGCCGCTGGGAGGAGTTCCTGGAGGAGCCGCGGCTGGCCGAGCGGATGGCGAAGGCCCGCACCCGCGGCGGCTACCTGAAGGACATCAAGGGCTTCGACTCCGAGTTCTTCGCGGTGGCCAAGACGGAGGCCGACAACATCGACCCGCAGCAGCGGATGGCGCTGGAGCTGACCTGGGAGGCGCTCGAGCAGGCGCACATCCCGGCGTCGAGCCTGCGCGGACAGTCCGTCGGCGTGTACGTCGGCGTCTCCAACAACGACTACAGCTTCCTGGCGGTGTCCGACCCGACCGTCGCGCACCCCTACGCCATCACCGGCACCGCGACGTCGATCATCGCCAACCGGGTCTCCTACTTCTACGACTTCCGCGGTCCGTCGGTCGCCGTCGACACCGCCTGCTCGAGCTCGCTGGTGGCCATCCACCAGGCCGTGCAGGGCCTGCGCAACGGCGAGGCCGACGTCGCGGTCGCCGGTGGCGTCAACGCGCTGATCACGCCCGTGGTGACGCTCGGTTTCGACGAGATCGGCCAGGTCTTGTCCCCCGACGGCCGGATCAAATCGTTCTCCTCGGACGCCGACGGCTACACCCGCTCCGAGGGTGGCGGGATGCTGGTGCTCAAGCGGGTCGACGACGCCCGCCGCGACGGCGACCAGATCCTGGCCGTGATCGCCGGCAGCGCCGTCAACCACGACGGCCGCTCCAACGGCCTGATCGCGCCGAACCAGGATGCGCAGGCCGACGTGCTGCGCCGGGCCTACAAGGACGCCGGCATCGACCCGCGCACCGTCGACTACATCGAGGCGCACGGCACCGGGACCGTCCTGGGTGACCCGATCGAGGCCGAGGCCCTGGGCCGCGTCGTCGGCCGGGGACGTCCGGCCGACCGCCCGGCGCTGCTGGGTGCGGTGAAAACCAATGTGGGCCACCTGGAGTCGGCGGCCGGCGCGGCCAGCATGGCCAAGGTGGTGCTGGCCCTGCAGCACGACAAGCTGCCGCCGTCGATCAACTTCGCCGGGCCCAGCCCCTACATCGACTTCGACGCGATGCGCCTGAAGGTGATCGACCAGCCCACCGATTGGCCGCGGTACGGCGGCTACGCGCTGGCCGGGGTGTCCAGCTTCGGCTTCGGCGGGGCCAACGCGCACCTGGTGGTGCGCGAGACCTTGCCACGCGACGTGATCGAGCGCGAACCCGAGCCCGCGCCCGAACCGCAGGCCGCCTCCGAAACCGCTGAGGCCCCCACCATGGAGGGTCACGCGCTGCGGTTCGACGACTTCGGCAACATCATCCCGGACGCCGAGGTGGCCGAGGAGGACGAAGACTACGAGCTGCCCGGCGTCACCGACGAGGCGCTGCGGCTGAAAGAGATCGCGCTGGAAGAGCTCGCCGCGCAGGAGGCGGAGGAGCCGACCAAGCCCCTGATCCCGTTGGCGGTGTCGGCCTTCTTGACCTCGCGCAAGAAGGCGGCGGCCGCCGAGCTGGCGGACTGGATGGAAAGCCCGGAGGGTCAGGCGTCGTCGCTGGAATCGATCGGGCGGGCACTGTCGCGGCGCAACCACGGCCGTTCCCGGGCGGTGGTGCTGGCGCACGACCACGAGGAGGCCATCAAGGGCCTGCGCGCTGTGGCCGAGGGCAAGCAGCGGCCGGGCGTGTTCAGCGTCGACGGGCCGGTGACGAACGGCCCGGTGTGGGTCCTGGCCGGGTTCGGCGCGCAGCACCGCAAGATGGGCAAGAGCCTCTACCTGCGCAACGAGGTCTTCGCCGAGTGGATCGAGAAGGTCGACGCGCTGATCCAGGACGAGCTGGGCTATTCGGTGCTCGAGCTGATCCTCGACGACTCGCAGGATTACGGCATCGAGACCACTCAGGTCACCATCTTCGCGATCCAGATCGCGCTGGGCGAGCTGCTCAAGCACCACGGCGCCAAGCCCGCCGCGGTGGTCGGCCAGTCGCTGGGCGAGGCCGCCTCGGCGTACTTCGCCGGCGGCTTGTCGCTGCGCGACGCCACCCGGACCATCTGCTCCCGCTCGCACCTGATGGGTGAGGGCGAGGCGATGCTGTTCGGCGAATACATCCGGCTGATGGCGCTGGTGGAGTACTCCGCCGACGAGATCAAGACGGTGTTCTCCGACTTCCCCGATCTCGAGGTGTGCGTCTACGCCGCCCCCACCCAGACGGTCATCGGCGGCCCGCCCGAGCAGGTGGACGCGATCATCGCCCGGGCGGAATCGGAGGGCAAGTTCGCCCGCAAGTTCCAGACCAAGGGCGCCAGCCACACCCAGCAGATGGACCCGCTGCTCGGCGAGCTCGCCGCGGAGCTGCAAGGCATCAAGCCGACCAGCCCGACCGTCGGGATCTACTCGACCGTGCACGAGGGCACCTACATCAAGCCCGGCGGCGAGCCGATCCACGACGTCGACTACTGGAAGAAGGGGCTGCGCCACAGCGTCTACTTCACCCACGGCGTCCGCAACGCGGTCGACAGCGGGCACACCACCTTCCTGGAGCTGGCGCCCAATCCGGTCGCGCTCATGCAGGTCGGGCTGACCACGGCCGCGGCCGGGCTGCACGACGCCCAGCTGATCCCGACGCTGGCCCGCAAGCAGGACGAGGTCGAGTCGATGATCTCGACCATGGCGCAGCTCTACGTCTACGGCCATGACCTCAATATCTGGACGCTGTTCACCCGCGCCGCCGGGCCGGCGGACTACGCGAACATCCCGCCGACCCGGTTCAAGCGCAAGGAGCACTGGCTCGACGCGCATTTCTCCGGCGACAGCTCGATACTGATGCCGGGCAACCATGTAGCGCTGCCGGACGGCCGCCACGTCTGGGAATACAACCCCCGCGGCCAAGCGGACCTGCCCGCGCTGGTGAAGGCCGCCGCGGCCGCGGTGCTTCCGGACGCGCAGCTGGCGGCCGCCGAACAGCGTGCGGTCCCCGGTGAGGGCGCCCGACTGGTGACGACGCTGACCCGGCACCCCGGCGGAGCGTCGGTGCAGGTGCACGCCCGCATCGACGAGTCCTTCACGCTGGTCTACGACGCCCTGGTGACCCGGGCCGGAGAAGCCGGCGTCGCCTTGCCGGCCGCGGTCGGCGCCGCAGCGGCGATCACGGCCCCGTCCAACGGGGCGGCCGCCGCACCCGAGGCGCCCGTGGACGAGGCGGATGCCGAAACCCTGACGGACAGCCTGACCAACCGGTACTTCTCGGCCAGCATGGGCAAGTGGTCGCCGGACTCGGGCGAGACCGTCGCGGAGCGCCTGGGCCTGATCGTCGGCTCGGCCATGGGTTACGAGCCCGAGGACCTGCCGTGGGAGGTGCCGCTGATCGAGCTCGGCCTGGACTCGCTGATGGCGGTGCGGATCAAGAACCGCGTCGAGTACGACTTCGACCTGCCGCCCATCCAGTTGGCCGCGGTGCGCGACGCCAACCTCTACAACATCGAGGAGCTGATCAAGTACGCGGTCGAGCACCGCGACGAGGTCGAGCAGCTGCACGAGCACCAGATGACGCTTACGCCCGAGGAGATCGCCAAAGAGCAGGCCCAGCTGCTCAGCGGCGCGACGCCGAGCACCGTGGCCGCGCCCGCCCCGGACCCGCAAGCGGAGCCCGAGACGCAGCCGGCGCCGCCGGCGTCGGACGCGACAATCCCGCCGCCACCAACGGATCCGTCCGGCCCGAAGGGGGCGGCGACCAACGGCGCGAAGCGGGATCTCGCGGGGGCGCTCAGCCAGGAGGCGGTGTCAAAGGCACTGAATTCCGATGTGCCGCCGCGTGATGCGGCCGAGCGGGTCACCTTCGCCACCTGGGCGATCGTCACGGGCAAGTCGCCGGGCGGCATCTTCAACCCGCTGCCCAAGCTCGACGAGGACACCGCGGCAAAGATGGCGCAGCGGCTTTCCGAGCGCGCCGACGGCGCCGTCAGCGCCGAGGACGTCCTGACGTCGGACACCATCGAGGCGCTGGCCGAGAAGGTCCGCCAGTACCTGGAGGCCGGCCAGATCGACGGCTTCGTCCGCACCCTGCGGGCGCGTCCCGAGGGCAGCTCGAAACCCGCGGTGTTCGTGTTCCACCCCGCCGGCGGTTCAACGGTGGTCTACGAGCCGCTGCTGAACCGGTTGCCCGCGGACACGCCGATGTACGGGTTCGAGCGCGTGGAGGGCACTGTCCAGGAGCGGGCCGCCCAGTACGTGCCGAAGCTGTTGGAGATGAACGCGGGCAAGCCGTTCATCCTGGCCGGCTGGTCGCTCGGCGGCGCGCTGGCGTACGCGTGCGCGATCGGCTTGAAGCGCGCGGGTGAGGACGTGCGCTTCGTCGGGATGATCGACACCGTCCGCGCCGGCGAGGAGATCCCCCAGACGCAGGAGGAGACCCGCAAGCGCTGGGACCGGTACGCGAAGTTCGCCGAGCGCACCTTCAACGTCGAGATTCCGGCGATCCCCTACGAGCAGCTCGAAGAGCTCGACGACGAGGGCCAGGTCAAGTTCGTGCTGGACATCGTTCAGCAAAGCGGCGTGCAGATCCCGGGCGGCATCGTCGAGCACCAACGGACGTCCTACCTGGACAACCGCGCGCTCGAGACCGTACAGATCGAGCCTTACGACGGCCACGTGACCCTGTACATGGCCGATCGCTACCACGACGACGTGATCGAGTTCGAGCCGCGATATGCGGTCCGCCAGCCCGACGGCGGCTGGGGCGAGTACGTGGCCGACCTCGAGGTGGTGCCCATCGGCGGCGAGCACATCCAGGCCATCGACGAACCGATCATCGGCAAGGTCGGTGCTCACCTCTCCGACGTGCTGAATAAGGTGGAGGCCGAGACCAGTCAGACGAGTGAGGTGAGCAACTAGTGACCGGTGCGGAGCCTTCTCGCGCTCACACGACAGCCGAAAAGCTGACCGAGCTGCACGTTCGCCTGGAATTGGCCAAGGAGCCGGGCGGTGAGAAGGCGGTCGCCAAGCGCGACAAGAAGGGCATTCCCAGTGCCAGGGCCCGCATTCACGCGCTGGTCGATCCGGGCACCTTCCTCGAGGTCGGCGCGCTGGCCAAGACGCCGAACGACCCGAACGCGCTCTACGGTGACGGCTGCGTCACCGGGCACGCCATGATCGACGGCCGGCCGGTCGGGGTGTTCTCCCACGACCAAACGGTGTTTCAGGGCACGGTGGGCGAGATGTTCGGCCGCAAGGTCGCGCGGCTGATGGAGTGGTGCGCGATGGTCGGGTGTCCGATCATCGGCATCCAGGACTCGGGTGGCGCCCGGATTCAGGACGCGGTCACCTCGCTGGCGTGGTACGCCGAGCTGGGCCGCCGGCACGAGGCGCTGTCCGGTCTGGTGCCACAGATCTCCCTCATCTTCGGCAAATGCGCTGGGGGAGCGGTGTATTCACCGATCCAAGACGATCTGCTGGTCTCGGTGCGCGACCAGGGTTACTTCTTCGTCACCGGTCCCGACGTGATCAGGGAGGTCACCGGCGAGGAGGTCACCCTCGACGAGCTCGGCGGCTCCGACGCGCAGGCCCGCTACGGCAACATCCATCAGGTGGTGGATTCCGAGGCCGAAGCGTTCCAGTACGTGCGTGACTTCCTGTCCTTCCTGCCGTCCAATTGCTTCGACAATCCGCCGATCGTCAACCCCGGGCTGGAGCCGGAGGTCACGCCGACCGACCTGGAGCTCGACACGATCGTGCCGGACTCCGACAATGCGGCCTACGACATGCACGAAATCCTGCTGCGCATCTTCGACGACGGCGACTTCCTCGAGGTCGCCGCGCAGCACGGGCCGGCCATCATCACCGGGTACGCCCGGGTCGACGGGCGCCCGGTCGGCGTCATCGCCAACCAGCCCATGTACCTGGCCGGGTCGATCGACAACGAGGCCTCCGACAAGGCCGCGCGGTTCATCCGGTTCTGCGACGCGTTCAACACCCCGCTGGTGTTCGTGGTGGACACCCCGGGCTTCCTGCCGGGCGCCGAGGAAGAGAAGCGGGGCATCATCAAGCGCGGCGGCCGGTTCCTCTACTCGGTGGTCGAGGCGGACGTCCCGAAGGTGACGATCACCGTGCGCAAGTCCTACGGTGGCGCCTACGCCGTGATGGGATCCCGGCAGCTGACGTCCGACTTCAACTTCGCCTGGCCCACCGCGCGCATCGCGGTGATCGGCGCCGAGGGGGCCGCGCAGCTGCTGATGAAGCGGTTCCCCGACCCGACGACGCCCGAGGCGCAGCAGATCAAGAAGGACTTCATCGAGGGCTACAACCTCAACATGGCGATCCCGTGGACCGCCGCCGAACGCGGCTTCATCGACGCGGTCATCGACCCGCACCAGACCCGGCTGTTGCTGCGTAAGTCGCTGAAGCTGTTGCGGGACAAGCAGTTGTGGTTCCGCACGGCGCGCAAGCACGGGCTGATCCCGGTCTAGCCTCACCGCGAGCAGACGCAAAATTGCGCGATTGATCGGGCGATTGTGCGATTTTGCGTCTGCTCGCGCGGTAGTTAGCTCGCCAGCGCGCCGTCGACGAGTTCGTCGAACCGCTCCAACGCCTCGTCGCCGTCCGCGTCGATGCCGCGCAGCGCCCCGCGGTCGGCGAGATACCGCTGCGCGTAGAGCCGGGCGACCAGCGCCTTGCGCTCCCCGCCGCGGGTGGCACGCTCCCAGGCGGCCTGCTCGGTGAGCAGCGCCGCGGCGTACACGTCACCCATGAATTGAGCCAGCGGGAACAGCCGCGCCTCGGCAATGTCGCGGTCCAGTTTGGACCATGCCGTGATCGCCGCGTCCAGGTCCTCGATGCGCCCCGCGACCAGCCGGGTGGTGTCGTCGTCATCGGAAACCGACACCGCGTCGCGCAGCCGCGCCAACAACGGCTCATGGGCGCGGGTCTGCTCGATGCCGCGCCGCACATCCAGGCAGAGGATGTTGTCCGGCCCCTCCCAGATGGTGTTCACCTGCGCGTCGCGCAACAGTCGCGCCACCGGCCAGGTCTCGATATAGCCGTTGCCGCCGTGGATTTCGATCGCGTCGGACGCTGCGGTGATCCCGAGACGGCAGACCTTGAGCTTGGTGACCGGCACGGCGATGCGCTGCCGCATGCCGCGGGGCTGGCGATGGTTGGCGGCGCCGGTGCCGTCGAAGACCATGGCCTGGGCGGCTTCGACGTCGACGACCAACTCGGCGAGCTTGCGCCGCATCAGCGGCTTGTCGATGAGCGCGCCGCCGAACGCCTGCCGCCGCCGGGCGTAACACAGCGACTCGACCAGGGCGCGGCGCGCGTTGCCGAGCCCGAACAGGGCGATGCCGAGGCGCGCGGCGTTGGTCAGCTCCATCATGCGGCCCAGCCCCTTGCCGTCCGACGGTCCCGCTTGCCCTTTTACGCCGCTCGGCTTCTCGGACAACAGAAACGCCTCGGCGTCAACGAATTCCACCTCACCGGAGGCCACCGATCGGGTGCCGAGCTTGTCCTTCAGGCGGCGCACCCGCACCCCGTTGCGCGACCCGTCGCGGCGGGTACGCAGCACCAGGAAGTTGGCAATGCCCCGCGACGAGTCGGGCGCGCCCTCCGGCTTGGCCATCACGACGAACGCCTTGCCACCGCAGTTGGACGCAAACCACTTGAAGCCGTTGAGAATCCACGCGTCCCCAGCGCGGGTCGCCGTCGTCTCGAGCGCGCCCAGGTCCGAGCCGCCGGAGCGTTCGGTCAGCAGTTGCGCCGTCTCGCCCGCCCACTCGCCCGAGGCGAACTTGGCCAGCACGTGCTCACGCACGTCGGCCGGCGCGTAGGCGGCCACCAGCGACTGGACCATGCCGCCGCCGGTACCCAGCGCGCAGCCCATCCCGATATCGGCCTGGTTGAGCAGATAGTTGGACGCGAACAGGCCCAGGCCCGAGCTCACCTTGGCGGCGCGCGCGTCGTCGCGCAGGGCGTGCTGGGCATCCAGGACCGCGCGCTTGGACTGGGTGAACGAGGCCGGCATGACGACCTGGCTGACGTCGTGGCCCCAGCGGTCGTAGCGCTCCAGCCGGGGCGGGTTGTGGTCGGTCTCCTCCGCCCATCGCGCGACCGGGCCGCCCATCAGCTCGCCCATGCGCACCAGATGCGGCTCCACGACCGCCAGTTCGTCCGGCTGCAGGTAGTACGCCATGGTGAACTGCAGGGTGGGATCGGTGCGATACCAGTTGAGACCCACGGCCCCGCGGTAGTTTTCGGTTTGGTAGCGCTGCGACTTCTCCTCGGTGGAGAAGGGCAGCCTGTCCACCGCCTCTACGGCGTAGTCGCTCATGGGAGTGACGCTACGCGCCCGTGAGGAAAACCAGACGTACCCTGCCGATCTGGATCTCGTCGCCGTTGGCCAGCACCGCCGAGTCGACGGGCTCCCGGTTGAGATAGGTGCGGTTCATGCTGCCCACGTCGACGATGCGGAATTGGCCACCCTCGCTGCGCAATTCGGCGTGCCGACGGCTGACGGTGATGTCGTCGAGGTAGATGTCGCTTTCCGGATGCCGGCCCGCCGACATGACGGGTTGGGTCAAGGGGAACCGCGAGCCGGCGTTTGGCCCGCGCGTGACGACGAGCAGCGCGGAGCCCGGGCTCAGTGTCGGTGTGTCCTCGAGCGCCGCTGCAGCGGCCGTTGCCGGCGCGTCGAACTCGCCCGGCATCGCGGTGCCGATGTCGCCGGTGAGTTCCTCCGAGCCTTCGCGCTGCGTCGGCCGGTTCGGCGTAGACCCGGTGTCGCTCACGCGGCTCGCGGCAGATCCGGGCTGGCCGCGGCGCCTTGCGACGGCCGCGTCGGTGCCGGTGCCCAGCCGACGTAGGTCAGGTACACACCGACGAGGGCGAAGACGACGCACGCCGCTATCCACCAGGCTTGCGCGCCGATCATGTCGTTGGCCAGCGAGGCGAAGAACTTGGGGAAGGCCACCAGCAGCAGGCCCCGCAGCACGATCAGCCAGCCGAGCAGGGAAACGATGGCCGCCGCAACGCCGCGCCAGCTCTGGTGAGCCGCGACAATGGTCAGGCCGAGCAACAAGATGAAGGCGCCGGTGACGAAGGTCCACATCGAGTTCGCCTCGAACTGCGACAGCAGCGATTGCATGTCGGACGCGCGCGCCACCGCCGTCACATCGACGATGACGAGGAAGGGACCGAGCACGCGGGCGAAGAAGCGTGTCCTGGTCTGCGGCTGTTGTGGAGCGTTCATTGCCGTACCTCTCATGTGGCGCCGGTCATTCAGCGATCCCCTTTATCGGAGCACTTGACCGCGGCGTCGAGATAGGGACTTATGGCACTCCCTCGCAGGGACGGGGGCTTATACCGGTGCCACGAACTCCGACGTGTAAAACTCCGCCGGATTCTGCGAGTTCGAGTTGGCCCGCTCGATAATCACCCACACGCCCGTGGTGCCTGGCCGAATGGTGTCTTGCACGGTCGCCGTTCCGTTGCCCGCCGGGTCGATGTCCATGCCGGAGAACGCGGTGCCGGGATCAGCCGGCCCGCAGGGACTCGACGACGGCCGAGGCATCTGGATGAGTCCGACGTCGAAGTGGGTGCCCGGCTCGGGCTCGTCGTACAGGTGCACCTCGGCGACCGCTTTTGACCCGGAGGTATGGATCAGAGCCGAACCGGTGCCCAGCCCGGGGCGGGGCACCTTGGGGACGCCGACGCGGCTGAAATCGCAGCGGCGATAGTAGTTGTCGAGGGCTACCGTGGTGCCGCCCTCGGCGGCCGCCTTGGTGATTTCGAACGCCGCCGCCGGGGTGATCACCACGGTGATCACCGCCGCACATGTCCCGAGTCGTGTCAGCGCGTGCATGGGGGCCACCTATTTTGTCCGTGTGAAGCGGATCACAGCGGAATAAGTATTGACCCGAAATCGGCGAAATCAAACCTATTGCGGTCAATTACTTGACCGTTAATTTGCGCAGTTATTTGGCGGCTGACGAATTAAAGGTGAAGCCTTTATAAAGCAGCTAAGGCTTAATGCGGATCGGCCCGGGGGACCACCACCCGCTGCGGGTCGCTGTGCCGAGATCGAGCCGCGCGGGTTGGGCATCGGCGATGGTGTCGAATTTGCGCAGCGATCCCCAGTCGCGTCCCCAGTCGTGGGAGAGGTAGGTCGACATCACATGAGCACGCAGCAGCAGATCGGTGATCCCCAGCAGACCGCCGTTGACCCCGTCCTGCCAGGTGTCGGTGTCCTGCTTCTTGGCGTTGTAGTCCGGAGTGATCCGGAACTTGGGGATCTCGGTGACGCCGTTGACGTGCAGCATCGGCTGCTGGCAGGGGAAGGCCAGTCCGACCGCCCAGTCCATCAGCACCGGCTGCGTCGAGCCGACGTACTCCTGCAACGAGCGCAGCTCCGGCACGCGCGGCGGGGTCAGGGCGATCCAGTCGTCCGGCGTGAGGGACAGGTCCTCGGCGACAACCCGCACCGCGACGGCGTCGGCGGGCATCTGGGAGCGCGCGAAGCGCAGGTTCCGCCATACCTTGGGTTGCTCGCCGTACAGGTCGTAAGGCACCAGGCGCCCGGCCGGAAGCACCGCGCCGCCGGGACCGGGCTTGCCGAATTCCAATTCCACGGTCTGCCCGTTGGTGTGGTGGTGCAGGATGCTGTTGCCGGCGATCGTGCCGGCGGCGGTCACCACCACCAGCGGGTGTCCGGCGTCGGGCTTCGGCAGCTGGTACCACGCCGAGGTCAGCTTGCTCTGCTGTTGCGCGCCGCTGGTGTAGCTGCCCGCCAGCGGGACCTGATCGGGGTTGAGGCCGTAGGGCAGCGGCACCGTCGACCCGTTGATGCCCGGCGTGCTCAGCTTGGTCGGCGCATCCCAGTCGTAGTCGGTTCCGGGCTGCGGCACCGACGTCTCCTTGACCGACTCCGCGAGCGTGCGATCCGGTACCCCGTTGGGGGTGAACCCGGTCGGGTTGACACCACCCAGCGGGCCCAACGGACCGTAATTGTCGGGCAGGGCCGCCATGAAGCCGGCGTTGCTGTCCGGCTCGACGAGCACGTCGTCGGCCAGCCCGCAGCCGCCGCTGAATTCCCGCAGGTTGTCCCAGGCGTTGGAGTAGGTGGGGTACTGGCGCACGATGCCGGCCGTCATCGACGCGATGAACACCACCGCCATGAATCCCGCTGCGACGGGGATGGGCGCCGCCGTCACGAGCCGCGCCAGCCGTCCCTCGCCGCGGCTCCTGGCTGCGAAGTGCAGGTACATCGCCCACAGGGCGGCGATCGCGAATAATGCGAAAAAGACTGTGCTGATTGTGATTCCGCCGATTTTCGGCATGCTGCTGTTGAACGGCACGCCATAGCTGGAGACGTACCACCAGCCGTTGGTGGTGGCGAAGCACAGCGCCAAAATGAAAAGCACCGCCGCCAGGAACGCCATCCGGTTGCGCGACCAGCGCAGCACCTCATGCGACACCAGCACCGTCGTCAACGCGGCCATCGCGGCGCCCACCGCCGCGAACAGCCCGAAGTGGTGCACCCACTTGGTGGGCGTGAACATCAGGAAGAACATGGTGCCGAAGATGACGCCCATCAGCCGCCACGCCGGCCCGCGGGCCACACCGGGAACTCGCTTGCGCCGCAACATGATGAACACGGCCGTGAACAAGCAGAGCGCGGTGATCAGGAAGCCGAAGCGACGCGAGAGCGATCCGTCGACAGTGGGCAGAATCAGGTAGTAGTAGCGCAGGTTCTCGGTGTACCAGGCCTGGCTGGGCCCGATGTCGGTTCGAATCCTGGTGGCTTCCAACACCGTTGACAGCGTCTGGTCGGCGAACACCACGGTCAGGATGACGGTGCCGGCGGCCAGCATGGGTGCCACCAGCGGCCAGGTGCCGACCAGGCGATGGCGGCGGACCAGAATGCGCAGGATCGGGCGGCCACCGGCGATCAGCGCGGCCACCGCGATCAGTCCGGTGGGCTGGACGCCCAGCGTGAAGGCCGCGGTGATGACCGCCAGCGCCGCCGGCGTCAGCCGGCTGTAGCGCATGGAGCGCTCGATCAGCACGTAGGTGATCAGCGAGCCGACGGCGATGATCGGTTCGGGCCGCAGGCCGTTGTCGAACGGCATCCAGGCGGTCAGCAGGACCATGCCCGCCGCCCAGTTCGCCGCCTTGCTGCGGGCGACCGCGGGCCCCAACCGGGGCAGCACCTCGCGCGAGAGCAGCAGCCAGCACACGATCCCGGCGATCAGGTCCGGCAACCGCATCCACAGGCTGGCGTCGCTGACGTGGGTCATCAGCGCCAGCAGGTTGTAGTACCAGCCGAAGGGGTCCTCGGGGCTACCGAACCAACGGAAGTAGTTCGACATGTAGCCGGCGCGATCGGCGACCCGGGCCATGCCCAAGATGTAGCCGTCGTCGGAGGAGTTCGCCCCGATCACGTGCCACAGTACGAATCCGGAGATCACCGTGACGTCGGCCAGGGTGAACGTGCGCCAGTTCGCCGGGATCAGCCGGCGCATCCGGTGACCGTCCAACTGGTCGAGCCGCCACAGCGCGACCAGCGAGACGATGGTGGACACGATCGCCAGCACCATCGCGACCAGTTTCAAAGTCGTTGGGGTGGTGGAGAACCGGGTGTCGATGGTGGCCGAAAGCTTCAAATCCGGCGGGGCCGGGCCGGTCAGGTCGGTGAACACCCCCACGATCTGCGGCCGCAGGTTCGGATCGGGGAAACCGCCGCCGAGCGGTCTGCCCGCCGGATCTTTCAGTCCTACGAAGCTGGCGTAGGCGCCCGCCTTCGTAGAGGTGATCTCGATACGCTGACATTGCGGGGACGCCACCTGGTCACGAGGCGCGCTGGCGATCACCACGTTGCGGTCGGTGACGTCCACGCGCTTGCCGTTGACGACCACGAACAACGCGTTCAGCGCGGCGTCCTTGCCCTTCTTGGGCGCGGTGCTGAGCACGACCCCGCCCTCCGGTGGCAGGTCGCGAACCACCGAACACGGCACGGTCACGTGCACGTCGACCGGGGTGAGCGAAATCAGCGGCGCGGTAACGCTGTTCAGTTGGCCGTTTTGTGGCCAATTCAGGGTCGCGGTGGTCTGCACGACGGGCAACAACGGGGTGGCCACCGACAACACGAACCCGACCAGGCCGGCGATGGTCGCCACCCAGCGCGTCACCCGCACGTTCTTTACGGTCGTGACGGTCATGGGAGGGCCCGAATCGGTCCCTGCCGGCTCCAGCCGTGCACTGTCATCACACCCTGTTCGATAACGGCGTCCGGCGCCTGATCAGCCGGCACCAACCGGAAGTACTGCTCCACGGATCCCCAGTCCCGGTACCAGTCGCCCCGCAGATACGTCGCGACCGTCGAGGTGCGCAGCATCGTCTGCAGGAACAGGAACGGCCCGCCGGCCTCACCTGCCTGCCACCCGTTCGACGACGACGCCGTTTGTTTGTGGTCGGGCAGGATGCGGTACTGCGGAAGTTCGGCAACGCCGAGGTGTTCGGAGAACGGCCGCTGGCACGGGAAATTCGCGGCGGTCGCGATGTCCATCAGCACCGGCGTCCGCGATCCCATCACTTGCTGCAGGGTCCGCAGCACCGGAACTCGCGGCGGCGTGAACGCGAACCACTGATCCGAACTCAGGTTCGGGTCGTAGGCGACGATGCGCGCCACGTTCGCCTCGGGCGGCGCCCAGGTCAGCGGGAACCGCAGATTGCGCCACGCCGGCTCGGGCCCGATGTCGATGGGCTGCACCTCCGCGAGCGGCTGGGTGCTGCCGTCGGGGCGGGCGACGCCCCACTGCAACTTCAGCGACTGCCCGTAGGTGAAGGTGCCGTCCTCCTTGTACGACCAGATGGCACCCGACGCCGAAACCGCGACGATCGGGCGGTCCGGGGTGCGTGGAGGCAGCTGGTACCAGGCCGAGGTCGCGGTGGCGGCCAGCGAGTTCTCGCCGTAGCTGCCCATCACCGGGGTGCGGGCCGGGTCGAGGCCGAACGGCAGCGCCGCGTGCGAGCCGTTGACACCGGCGGGACCCTTCCCGCCGGCGGTGCCTGCGGAGTCACTCATGGCGGCGTTCGGCTTGTTCGGGGACGCATCGGAATTCACCACTCCCGGCTTGGTGACCACCGGGTAGGACCTCAGGTCATCGCCGACGCCGTCGGGTTTGAAGCCGACCGGGTTGGCGCCGCCGAGCGGGCCGTCCGGGCCGAAGGTCTGCCCGGGCGCCGGCTGCAGCATGCCGGCGTTGGGGTCGGGCTCGGTCAGCACGTCGTCGGCCATCGCGCAGCTGACGGGCGACAGCCCCGAACTGATGGCGGCCAGATTGGCCTTGCCGGTGGTGTAGAGCGGGTAGCGGAACACCGCGCCTTTGGTCAGCGAGGCGACTTCGCCGACCACCATGATGGTCGCGACCACCAGCAGCGGGGTCGACGCCAGCACCCGGTTGCGCCGGCTGTCCTTGACCTCGGTGTGCCCGGCGTAGTCCATGCGGAAGTGCTGCCAGGCGGCCAGCAGGCCGGTGAGGATGGACAGCGTCAAGAACATCGACGTCACGGGGTGGCTGGCGACGACCGGCTGGATGTCGTACCACGGCACCCCGTAGTTGCCGACGTAGAACCAGCCGTTGATGCCGGAGGTCGCGACCGCCAGGACGAACAGCAGGGCCGTGACGTACAGCGTCAGGTTGCGTCGGTTGTGCAGGCCGATCCGTGCCAGGGCGAACGCGGTGACGGCGCCCAGCGCCCCGGCCAGTCCGGCGAAGGCGCCGAACTGGACCGCCCACTTCGTCGGGGTGAACGTCAACAGCAACAGGCCGACGGCCGTGGTGCCGATCAACCGCCAGGCCGGGCCGCTCGCCACCCCGGGCACCCCGCCCCGGCGCAGCAGGATGACCAGCATCCCGAACAGGCACAGCAACAGCACCAGGACCGCGAATCGCCTCGCCATCGACCCGTCGGGGTTGGACTCCACCGTGAGGAAGTAGTAGCGAAGCCAGTCCTGGTACCAGGCGATCGTCGGCCCGACCTTGTATTTGATGCGTGCCGACTCGGCGACGGTCGCCAGCGTCTGACTGCGGAACACCACGACGGTGATCAGCGAGAGTGACGCCGCCAGCACCGCCAGCGGAGCGAGCAGCCCGTCGGCCGCCCGGCGCCGCCGGATCGTCTGGGCGACGGCCCGCGCTCCGGTCAGCAGTGCCGCGACGGCGATCAGGCCCTGCGGCGCCAGGGTCGCGGTGAGCATTGCGACGAAGATGGCGACGGCGGCCGGGGCCAGGTGCTGCAGCGCGATCGCGCGTTCGACCAGGATCCAGGTGATCAGCACGCCGAGGGCGATCAGTGGCTCGGGCCGCAGACCGTTGTTGAACGGCAGCCAGGCGGCCAGGAACACCGCGCCCGCGGTGAAGACGGCCACCCGGTTGGCCGCCAGGCCGCCCCGGCCGGGCCCCAGCCTGCGCAGGATCAAGTGGCTGATCACCAGCCAGCAGGCGATGCCGGCCAGCGTGGCCGGCAGGCGCATCCACACGCCGGCGGTGCTCACCGACGCCAGCCTGGACAGCAGGCCCAGGTACCAGTCGAACGGTGCGTCCGTCGTGCCGAAGTAGCGGTAGTAGTCGGCGATGTAGCCGGCCTTCGGGGCGACGCGGGCGATGGTCAGGTTGTAGCCGTCGTCGGACGAGGTGGCGCCGATGATGTGCCAGAGCAGCAGCGTCGCGATCACTCCGGCATCGGCGATCCAGGTGGCGATGCCGACGCGCCGCCACGAATTCCAGCGCGCGCGGGGACGGTACCGGGAAAGCCAGGCGATCGGGGACCGCCAATTGACCAGCGTGCCGCCGCCCCGACTGCGCCGGTCGAGCGCGGCCAGCGCGATGACGGCCGTCAGGACGGCCAGCGCGCCCGCGCCCATGGCGAGCTGTTTGAGGGCGGTCGGGGCCGTGATGAACCGGGTGTCGATGTCGACGCGGGCCGACAGCCCGGGCTGGGCGGGCACCTTCAGGTCCGTGAAGATCCCGCCGACCTGAGGCTTCTTCTCCGAGGGCAGTATCCCGGAGGCGCCGGGCATGCCGACGAACTCCGCGCCCGCAGCGCCCGCGTCGGCCCAGGCGTGCAGCACGCTGCAGGCCCCGCCGGCGACCGCCGGGCGCGGCGCCGCCGCGGCCACGGTGTCACGGAACGCGACAACCACCAGGTCCTTGTCCGCGCGCACGAACAGCCCGTTCTTGCCGGCGTCCATCCCGCCGGCGGGCAGGGTGGAGACCACCAGGCCGCCGCTGGCGGGCAGGGTCGCGATCGCCGCACACGGGATGGAGATGTCGAGCGCGCGCGGCGCCCCGGACACCAGGGGCGCGGTGATCTGGGTGACGTGCCCGTCCGCGGTGCCCTGTGGCCACAGCACCGTCGCGGTGGTCTGTTTCACCGGGAGCAACGGCACCAGGACGCACAACAGCAGACCCACGAGGCCCGCGACGACTGCCACCGAGCGAGGGATCCGCTGCGAACGCTGATCATCGTCGTGGGGCACGAGGCTCGATCGTAAGCGAAGCCGCTGTGTCCGCTGAGGACGCGGGGCCGCGCGGGCCCGCGCGGCCTCAGCGGGGCAGCCGGGCGGCCAGTGTGTCCAGGCCCGGGCCGGCGAGGTCGGCGAGCGCCGCGGGGCGGCCGGACATCGCCATCAGCAGGGCCTCACCGGGCCCGGTGACTTCCGGCCCGTGGCCGTGTTCCCAGTCGACGTCGGTTGCGCGCAGGCGCAGGCCCCTGATCCGGCGGCCGGCGCCGAGCCTGGGGTTGCCCGGCACCACGCCGAGGACCCGCTCGAGCCGATCGGCCGGCACACTGCGCGGCCGGCCCAGCGCGCGGCGGATGTCTTGGTGATGGATGGTGCCGTCGACGAGCGCGATCATTCCGCCGAAACCTGTTGTGAGCCCACGTGGTTGGAGATGAGCACGCAGAAAGTCGAGCAGCTGGCGGGCGCTCAGGTCGGCGAATTCGTCGACACCCACCTGGTTGGCCCGGACGACCCAGCCTTTGGCGAAGCGCTTCACCAGCCCCAGCGGCCCGAGCTCTTCGTAGCTGACCACATGCGCGACAACGTCTTTCACGGTCCACTCCGAGCACAGGCTGGGGGCGTCCCACTGCTGCGGCGTCAGGGTGGCCAGGAAATCCGCCAGGTCGGCCCGCTCGTCGCGGGCCATGCTCATCATTGTGGCCGTCATTGCGGGGCCCCGAGCAGCAGGCGGGCATAGCGGTCCAGATACAGCGGCCAGCCCGCGTCACCGTCGACGCCCTCGGCGACGGATTCCCATCCGGGTCCGTGGCGGTCCAGGTGGCGATGCTCGAGATCGACGCGGGTGCGCTCGCCGGACTCGGCGGTGAAGCGCACCTCGACTTCGCTGGTTTTCGACTGGTCGGGTTCCAGTTGCCAGGTGGGGCCGATATCCCAGCTGAACACCAGGCGGTGAGGCGGCTCGTAGACCAAGATCCGCGCCCAGCGACACACGCTGCCGTCGACGCCGCGGTCGTAGATGTGGCCGCCGACCCGGCGCTCGAAGACCGTCTCGGCGATCGGGACGGCCAGCAGGTTGTGCTCCCGGGGTTTGAAGTCGCCGAACTGTTCGGTGAAGACGGCGAATGCGCGCTCGATCGGCGCGTTGACGACGACGTCGTGCGTAACGTTCGGGATCCGTTGCGTCACAGGTCGTCTCCTTTACTCTCGTCGATCTTTCGGGCATAGCCGGCCAGTGCCTGCGCCCAGAACCGGTCGAGGTCGGCGCGCAATGCCTCGAGGCCCGTCGGGTCGAGTTGGTAGACGCGACGGGTTCCTGCCGCGCGGTCACGCACCAGTCCCGCGCATTTGAGCACCTTGAGGTGTTGCGAAACGGCCGGCCTGCTGACGGGCAGATGCCGCGCCAGTTCGCCGACGGCGGCCGGGCCGTGTGCAAGCCGCTCCAAGATGGCCCGCCGCGTCCGGTCCGCCAGGGCGTCCCACGCATCTCCGTCGGCTTGGTAAGTCACCACGAACCGTAAGTGTACACTTACCAATGGTGAGCGGCAACGCCTCCCCGATACGCCGGCTCGAGTAGCCCATTACCCACCCGACCGGGTCGCTACAGGCGGATACTGATCGACGGCGTCACCGTCCGAGAAAGGGCGAAAGGCGATGTCACGCGATTACACAGCTGAGAAGGCGGCCGACGGCGCATGCCTCGACCCGAGACGGGCCGGCACCCGGAAGACCGTGGCCACCGGCCGGTCGCCCGCGACCTTGGGATCGGTAGCGCCCCCGACCGCCTGCACTGGCGGTATGAAAAACACAAAGCGGGTGCTCGCTGGTGCATTGCTTTCGGGCGGCTTCGCCGTGGTCGGTTCGGGCCTGGTCGTGGGAACCGGCCACGCTCAGCCCGCCCCGATGGTGTGCCAGGACCCAAGCCACGGGCCGAGCCCCACGAATAGCTGCACCTATCAATGGTGCCCGGGCTCACCGGAGCTCAAGAATATGCCGAACTGGGACAGAAACGTCTGCCACCCTTGGTATTTCGATCAGAACAGCCCGGTGACCAATTCGATCATCATCGAAGGGTTTCCACCGCCGCGGCCGCCGTCGCCTCCGTGCATCCCGTTCATCAACTGCCTGCCCGGGTTGTGACGGCTAGGTCTTGCGCAGGGGCGCTGGATTCCACAGGCCGCTGCGCGTTGCCGTGCCGAGCTGCAGGCGGGCGGGCTGCGCATCGGCGTAATACGGCGTCAGCCGTTGCAGCGAGCCCCAGTCTCGCGACCAGTCGTCCTTGAGATAGGTGGCCATGGTGGTCGCCTTTACCAGCAGCTCGGTGACGCCCAAGGGTCCGCCGCCGTTGTTGTCCATCACCGGCGAGTTGGCCTCGGCGCCAAAACGATCCGGCAGGATGCGCCATTTCGGCGTCTCGTCGACGCCGTTCTGGTGGCCGAACGGCCGCTGGCAGGGGAACGCCAGCCCGACCAGCCAGTCCAGGAACACCGGGTCTCGCGACCCCACCACGTCCTGCAGCGTGCGCAGCTGCGGAATCCGCGGCGGTGTGAGCGCGATCCAGTGCTGCGGCGCCAGGTCTTCGTCGTCGGCGACCAACCGGATCTGGGTGGCGCCGCTGGGGATGGCCGACAACGGCAACCGCAAGTTGCGCCAGGCCGGGGAGGCCCCCACATCGGCGAGCTGGAACGACCCCCCGGGGTGTCCGTGCGCCGCTTCTTCATCGGTGGCCCACTGGACCTGGACCTCGCGGGGATCGAAACGGCCGGCCGCGCTGACCACCAACAGCGGCCGCGCCTGGTCGCGGCTGGGCAGTCGGTACCAGCCCGACCGCAGGTGGGCGGGCACCTGGATGCCGGGCCGCCAGCTGCCCAGGACGGGGGTGCGCGACGGATCGAGGCTGTAGGGCAGCTGGGCAACCGAACCGTTGATTCCGGGCGCCGGAGTGGTGCCGCCCTCGGTGCCGGCCTCGGCGCCGGTGACCAGCTTGTCGTCGTTGATGAAGCTGCGGTCACCCGGACGCTCCATCACGGGGTCGGCGCGGACGTCCGCGGGAATCCCGTTGGGCGTGAAGGCTTCCGAGAGGCCCGCGCCCAGGGCGTCACCCACCGTGGCGCTCACCGGCGACAGGGCGCCGGCGTTGGGATCCTGTTCCACCAGCACGTCCTCGGCCAGTCCGCAGGATTTGCCGGTGAGCGCCTCGAGGTTGGAGCGGCCGACCGTCCACGCGGGGTACTGGGCGGTCATCGCCAGGGTCAGCGACGCCACCTCGAACACCACCAGCAGCCACGTCGCAATTGCCAACGGGGACTGAACGATTCCGGCCATGCGGGCCCCGTACCGGGTCCTGGGCGGCCCGTCGTTCAGCGAAACGAAGTGGAACCAGGCCGCCAGCAGCAGCACCACGACGGTCAGCCCGAGCAGCGCGGTGGCGAAGGCATAGTGCCACGCCGGGAACGAATTCGACCATGGCACACCGAAATTGGACACATACCACCAGCCGTTGACGCTGGCGAAGGACAAGGCCACCAGGAACAGCACGACGGCGGCGAACATGGTGCGGTTGCGCCGGGATCGCATCGCCACGGAGGTCACGGCGATCGCGGCCAGCGCGCCCAGCGGCCCGGCCAGCCCGGCGAACACCCCGAAGTGGTGGGTCCACTTGGTGGGAGTGAACATCATCGCGATGAACGAGATGATGGTGATCCCGACGATGCGGCGGCTCGGCCCGGCGGCCGTGCCCGGAATCCGGCCCTTGCGCAACGACATTGCGACCGTGATCCCGAGCGCCAAAACCAGCGCCAGCACGGCGAAGCGGCGGGCGACCGACCCGTCGGGACTGGCCATGAACAGCCGCTCGTAGCGGATGTGTTCGTCGAACCAGCTCAGGCTGGGGCCGACGGCACGCTTGAGCATGCTCGCCTGAACCTCACCGGCCAGGGTCTGGTCGCGGAAGATGAGGATGGCGGTGACGGTGACCGCGGCGAACAGGGGCGCCACCAGCGGCAGCGCGCCGAACCGCTTGGACCGGCGATGCAGGATGGTCCGCAGCGGCCCGATCGCGACGAGCAGCGCACCGATCGAGGCGATACCCGTCGGCCCGGAAAACAGCGTCAGCGCACCGATGATGCAGGCGACCGCCACCGGCAGCAGCCGGCTGGTGGCCACCGCGCGTTCCACCGAGCACCAGGTCAGCAGGATGCCCAACGCGATGATCGGCTCGGGCCGCAGGCCGTTGTTGAGCGGCAGCCACACGGCCAGGAACATGCCGGCCGCCGTCCACGCCGCACCGCGGTTCAGCTTCACGGCGTGCCCCAGGCGCGGCATGACTTCACGGCTGATCACCCACCAGCACGTCAGCGCCATGGCCAAGGTGGGCAACCGCATCCAGATGCTGGCGGTGCTGACGTGGGCCCACAACGCCAGCAGGTCGTAGTACCAGCCGAACGGGGCCTCCGGCGTGCCGAACCAGCGGTAGTAATTGGCCATGTAGCCGGCGTGCTCGGAAACCCGGGCCATGGTCAGGATGTAGCCGTCGTCGGACGTGTTGGCCCCGACGAACTGCCACCACACCAGCACGGCGATCACCAGGGCGTCCAGGCCGCCGACCGACCACCACCGGGACGGCAGGAAGCGGCGATGCCGGGTGCCGTCCGCGGTGTCGAGCAGGTGCAGCGCGACCAGGGCGGCGGCGGTCAGGACGACCCCGAGGATCATCGCCGCCATCTTCAGTTGGGTGGGGCTGCTGCTGTAGCGGGTGTCGACGGTTGCCGAGAAGCTCAGGCCCGGCGGCGCCGGCCCCGCCAGATCGGTGAACACGCCGACGATTTGGGGCCGGAAGTCATAGCCGCTCTTCTCGCCGCGCAGCGGCGAGCCGGGATGCTCGGCGTTGGGTCCCTGGGTGAGCCCGACGAACTCGGCGGTGACGCGGTCGGCGTGCGCGGTGAAGGTCAACCGCTGACAGGCGGGGCTGAGCACCTGGTTCAGCGGGGCGGTCACCACCGCGACGTTGCGCACCACCACCACCAGGTAATCGTTGGCGCGCTGGATGAGCAGCCCGCGGTCGACGGCCTTGGGGGCCTGCTTGGGCACCGTCGACAACAGCACCGTCTTCGGCGTATTCGCCGGGCCGGCCAGCCCGGCGGCGGCCTGGCACGGCACGGTGATGTTGAGGTCGGTGGCGACGTAGCCGATGAGCGGCGCGTCCACGCTCTCGAAGTTGCCGTTCTGCGGCCAGTTGAGTTGTGCGGTGGTCTGGTTGACCGGCAGCAGCGGGGTGGCGATGGCCAGCAGGGCCCCGAGCAGCCCGGCGACGGTGGCAACCAACCGAGTGATCCGGTGGTTCGCTCCCGTGTCGGTCACGGTGGTAGATGCTAGTTCTTCGACGCTGGGCGGCGAGGTGTCGGTGCTCATGAGCGGCTTGTCGGGGGCTTGCGGATGGCCACCACGAACGGGCCGACGCTGTGCACGACGAACTGCGGGCTGTCGAAGAGGGCGGCCCGCAGGTCGACGGTGTAGCGACGGACGTTGGGCTGGTTGGGATACACGTCCTCGGCGAGCCGCAGCGTGTAGTTGCCGTTCGCGCCGCGGCGCATGAGAAACACCGTGGGCGGCGGCCAGGGGCAGGTGTCGAGCGCGTGGATGAGGTCGTCGGCCGACTTGAGCTTGGACCACTTGTTGATCTGGGCGGCCCGCAGGTCGAACTGCGCGAGCGGGTTGGCGTAGTGCGACGTCAACCCCTGGAATCCCCAATAGGGATAGAAGGACAGGAAGCTGTAGTCGGCGGTCATCACGACGGTCTGGTCGCGGGGCCTGCCGGTCACGGTCGCGATGGCGTGGTCGATGTCGGGGTAGAACTTCTCCGAACTCGGCGGCCGGCGGTCGCCGCGCTGGCCGTTGCCGTCGGTGTCGGTGTAGGCGATGGTGAGATCCGGCCGCAGCACGTCGGGGATGTCCTGGCTGAACGCGATCGCGGCGGCCAGGCCCACGGCGCCGGCGACGGGCAGGACGGCCCGCCCGCGCGCGGACAGCGCCCCGACGGCCTCCACGAAGCCGAACGCCCCGGCGGCCACCAACAGCACGGTCAACGTCGGCTGCAGCCGGAAGGACAGCAGCGTGGTGCGCGCCAGCGTGGTCAGCATCGACAGCAGCGACCACAAATAGACCGCCAGCACCCCGATGGCCAGGGCCCCCGCCCGCACCGAGGAACCGGCCCGCACCACCAACCACAGGGCGCCCAGCAGGCAGACCGCGCCGAGCAGGGAGAACTGCAGCATGGGGAAGGTCAGCACGGCGCCGTCGGCCGGTAGGTAGTGAAAGGCGCTGCCGGAGTTGCTGACCGGGCTGCGGACCGCCCGCAACAGGAACGGCAGCCAGGTGGTGCTCGCGATGGCCGCGGCGATGACCGCGATGAGGGCCAGCCGGCGCAGCGGGTCGAGCGCGGCCCCGAAGCCGCCGCACCGCCAGCGCGCTCCGGCCAGCAGTAGCGCCATGAGCAACACCGTGAACGCGCTGAAGGCCAGCAGCAGCGAGTACCAGGTGGCCGTCCAGCCCAGGAATAGGCCCGCAGCAATCACGGCGGCCCAGCCGCCGTTGCGGTCACCGCCGCGCAGACCCGACCAGGTCAGCACCAGCACCGGCGGCAGCAGCACGGTGATCATGGCCGCGTAGGGCTCGGGCGAGCCGTAGGCGAGCGTCGCCGCCGCCGTCGCGGTGGTGACGATCAACGCGTACTCGAAGCGGACCATCCGCCACCACAGCACCAGGGCGACGGCCACCCCGATCGTGATCGAGGTGACGGCCCACGGCTTGTAGATCTCCCAGGCCGGTGTTCCGCTCAAGGCCGCGGCGCGCCCGCCGATCCAGAACCAGCCCGGGGGATAGAACGGCGGCAGCCCGATGTAGGTCATATCGCGCAGGGCGGGGCTGTCGGCGAGCCGGGTCAGGTATTCGGTGCGGAACTGCTGGTCGACGGAGATGCCGAACAGGTACAGCTTGGTCGCGCCCAGCGGCATGCCCAGCGTCACCACGGTGAACGCGGACACGAACACCAGCCCGCCCAGCTGCGCGAGCCACCGAAACCTGCCGGAGCGCCCCCATGCCCAGCCCACGGCGACCAGGCCGGCCAGGCAGCCGACCTGCCCCACGGTGGTCAGCGCGTGCAACTGGTTGGACGACGGGAAGGCCGGCCACTGCACGCGGGAGATGGCGGCCAGCGAGACCACCGCGACCGCGACGGCCACCGCCACCGCGACCGCCATCTGGCCCAGGCCGGCCAGCGCGTTGCGCATGATCAGATTGGCAGCTTGCGGAAGACGCTCCGCGGGATGTGTCGCAACACCATCATCACGTAGCGGAATGCTGCTGGCGCCCAAACCAATTCCTTACCTTTTGCGGCGGAGGTCACGGCGAGGTTGGCGACGTACTCCTTGTCCACGGTCAGCGGCGCTTCCTTGACGTGCGCGCTCATCCGGGTACGAACCTGACCCGGGCGGATAACCAGGACGCGAACGCCGTACTCGCGCAAAGCTTCTCCGAGCCCCAGATAGAAGCCGTCCAACCCCGCCTTGGTGGAGCCGTAGACGAAGTTGGATCGACGCACCCGCTCCCCGGCGGCCGAGCTCATCGCGATGATCTGGCCGAAGCCCTGGGCGCGCATCTTCTCGCCGAGCAGCACGCCTACCGAAACGGCGGCGGTGTAGTTGATTTCGGCGGCCAAGACGGCCTTGCGCTGGTCCTGCCACAGCTCTTCGGCATCACCGAGAATGCCGAAGGCGACGATCGCCACGTCGACATCACCGTGGGCGAAGGCCGCCTCGATCGTCTTCGGATGGCTGTCGGCGTCGGTGGCTTCGAAGTCGATCAGCTCCACCGACCGGGCGCCCGCCGCCTTCATCTGGGCGACGGCGGCGTCGCGGCCCGGGTCGTCGGGCATGGCGGCCAGCACGATGCGGGCATGCGCGTTCTGCAGGTAGCGCTCACAGATGGCCAGCCCGATCTCGGAGGTCCCGCCGAGCAGCAGGATGGTCTGGGGATTTCCCACGGCATCTAAAACCATTGGCGCACCATTTACAACAGCTCCAAACGTCGGGCCATGTCCGAGGCGAAGACCCCGGCGGGATCCACCTTGCGGCGCACCGCGATCCACTCGTCGATGCGCGGGTACATGGCGTGGAAGGTCTCGGCGCTCGTGCGGGAATCCTTGGCGGTGTACACCCGGCCGCCGAATTCCATTACGCGCCGGTCGAGTTCGTTGAGGAACTCATTGATACCCGGCTTGTTGGGGAAGTCCATCGCGACGTTCCAGCCGGCCATCGGGAAACTCAGCGGCGCGCGGTTGCCCGGCCCGAACAGTTTGAACACGTTCAGCGCCGAGTAGTGGCCGCGGGTCTGGATCCAGCGGATGATGGCCTTGAACTCGTCCATCGCGTCCGGCGGGACGAGGAACTGGTGTTGCGCGAAACCCATTGGGCCGTAAGCGTTGTTCCAACCACTGACCAGGTCGAGCATGTGGTAGAACTGCGACAGGTTCATGATCTTGCCGGTGTAGTTGCCGCCCAGCCGGTAGTACACCTCGCCGATCGCCATGAAGGAAAGCTTGTTCATCGCGCTGACGGGAAATACGTTTGGCACCGTCAACAGTTGTGGCGCATCGAATTTCAGCGGATTCCTGGCCAGCTTCTTGGGCAGTTGGTCCAGCTTCGCCAGGCTGCCGCGGCTGACGGCGGCCCGGCCGAGCTTGGGGGGCGGACTGATCAGGTCGAACCAGGCGCTGGAATAGGTGTAATTGGCCTCGCTGCCGTCGAGGTGCACGGCGACCGTTTCGTCGAGGTCCTTGGTGGCCACCCCGTCGGCGACGAAATAGGCCGTCTCGGTCGGCGTCATCTCGATGGTCGCGCGCAGGACGATCCCGGTCAGGCCGTTGCCGCCCACGGTGACCCAGAACAGCTCGGCGTCGTCACCGTCGGGGGTCAGGGTGCGCACGCTGCCGTCGGCCATGAGCAGGTCCATCGAGCGCACGTGGTTGCCGAAGCTGCCCGCACTGTGGTGGTTCTTGCCGTGGATGTCGCAGGCGATCGCGCCGCCGACGGTGACCTGACGGGTGCCCGGCAGCACCGGAACCCACAGCCCGAACGGAAGCGCCGCCTTCATCAGCTGGTCCAGGCTGACGCCCGCGTCGACGTCGACCAGCCGGGTGTCGGCGCTGATCGAGTGGATCCGGTTGAGGCCCGTCATGTCGATCACCAGGCCGCCGCCGTTTTGCGCGTTGTCGCCGTAGGACCGGCCCAGCCCACGCGCGATGACGCCCCGGCCGTTGGGGCCGCCCGATTCGGCCACCCGGGCGACGGCCTTGGCGATCACCTCGGGGTCGCGGGTGATGAGCACCTCGGCCACCGACGGGGCGGTGCGGCCGAAGCCGGTCAGCCGGGTGGTGGTGGTCGGAACGTCGGTGCTCAACATCGTCACAGAGGGTACCGCCTGCAGACGTCGGCTCAGCGGATGCGGAAGATTACCGCCCGCTGCACGATGAAGTTGATCACGGTCGCGGTGCCCTGCGCGATCACGAACGCGAGGGGTATCGCCCACCCGCGGTAGTGCAAAAGCGCAAGGCAGAGATGGTTGAGCCCGACCTGCACGGCGAAGGTGATGCCGTACAGAACCATGACCGCGACGAACCGCGCGGTGCTCGGGGCGGCCCGGAACGTCCACCGGCGGTTGATCAGGTAGGCGGTGATGGTGCCGACGACGAAGCTGGCGGCCTTGGCCAGGTCGACCTGGACGCCGACGGCTTTGTACAGCGCCAGGTACAGCCCGAAGTCCACGATCCCGGCCAGGCCGCCGGTGACGACGAACCGCGTCACCTGTGTCGTCAGACTCAACTGCGGGCTCGGCGGCGCGGCGTCGGGCAGCGGGGCAACCATTGGGGGGAGTTTAACGGGGCCGCCGGGGCATGCCGGGACCCGTCGGGACGCGTTAACGGGGCAGCTTGACCGATATCAGCTCGACCTGATCCTCGCCCTGCGGGGTCGAGTAGGTCACCGTGTCGCCCGCCTTGTGTCCGGCCAGGGCCTGGGCCAGGGGGCTGCGCGCCGTCAGAGTTTCGCCTTCCCGGCCGACCGGGGTCTCTTCCACGATGGAGATCACGTGCATGGTCACCACTTCTCCGTCGGAGAACCGCAGGGTCACCTCGGTGCCACCCGGCAACGTCTCCGATGCGTCGGGCTGCGAAGGCCCGGTCCGCATGCGTCGGTCCAGCTCATTGATCCGATCGCTGAGCCCAACCAGCTCCTCGGCGCGCTGAATCGCCTCGGCCGCGTCGCCGTGATCGCCCACCATGCCGCGGTCGTTCCTGACCTCGACCTCCAGGCGGTCCCGCCGCTGCCGTAGCCGCTCCAGCTCAGCGGCCAGGTTCGCCCGCGCCGCATCCGCTGCTGATTGGACCTTTTTGCTCACGTCGGTGGACCTTTCGCCCCGTTTGCTCAAGTGGCGTTCCAGTGTCGCACCACGACGAGGCGGCCGCCACCATTATCGGGTAAGCGGCGGGTCCCACTCAGTGGCCGGCGGAGCCGGAGTCGGAGTTCGTGGTGAGCGGCGGTGCGCCGTCCTCGTCCTCGTAGTAGTCGACGGTGCCCCGCAGGGCGTCGAAGATGGCCCTGCCCTGCGCGACCAGGCCGCTGGCCACCTCGGTGAGCCCTTCGGCGCCGTTGAGCACGGTCACGTTGGCGTTGGCGAGCCCCCGGGCCGCCTTCTCCACGATCTCGGGCAGCTGGTCGATGAGCGCCTTGTCCAGGGCCACCCGGTTGTGCGACGCCGCCGCCTCCGCCTGGACCTTCATCTTCTCCGCGTCGGCGACGGCCAGGATCCGGACGCGTTCGGCCTCGGCCTCGGCGGGTTTGACCACCTCGGCGACCAGCTCCTGCTGGCGCAGCTCGGCGGCGCGCTGAGCCAGTTCGGTGCGCATCTGCAGCACCTCGCGCTGGGCCTCGGCCTCGGCGAGCGGCCCGGCCTGTGCGGCTTCCGCCTGAGCCTTGTCCACCTCGGCCTTGTACTGCGCCTTGACGATGGCGGTTTGGCGGGCGAATTCGGCCTGTTTGCGCTGGGACTCCTGCTCGGCTTCGGCGGCCAGCTGGTTGGCCTGCGCCTGCGCGATCTGCGCCTGCTGCTGGATCGCGGCGTTGTGCGGTGCCGACATGGCGTCGATGTAGCCCAGGCCGTCGTCGTCGATGGACTGGATCTGCAGGGCGTCGACGGTCAACCCGATGCGGGCCATCTCTTCCTTGGACCCGTCGAGGACCTCGGTCGCCAGTTTCTGGCGCTCCCGGATGATCTCCTCGACAGTCATCGACCCGATGATCGAGCGCAGGTGTCCGGCGAAGATCCGGCCGGTCAGCACGGACATCTGGTCCTGCTCGGACAGGAATCGTTGTGCCGCGCTGATGATGCTCTCGGTGTCGTTGCCGACCTTGAAGGCGATCACCGCGCGGACGTTGAGGGTGATGCCCTGTTGGGTCACGCACTTCTCGGCGACCTCGGCCTCGCACATGGCCAGCGTCAGGAATCGGGCCTTGCGGAAGACGGGCAGGATGAACGCGCCGTGGCCGGTCACGACGCGGAACGGGGCGTTGCTCTTGGTGCGGGCACCGGAGATGAGCATCGCCTCGTCGGGGGCGGGCACCTTGTAACCGAGCATGGGGACTCCTTTTCGGGTTTCGCTGTTGTATCTCGGGCGATCCGGGCGGTCAATTCGGATCAGGCAGGCCCCGCCAGGGCTCGACGACCACCGTCCGGGTGCCCCTGACCTCGACCACCAGCACCTCGGCGCCCTTCGGCAGGGGGTCGTCGGACCACGCCAGGAAGGCCTCCTTGGCGCCCCGCACGGTGACCAGCACCTCGCCGGCGCCACGGTTCCCGCGGGTTGCCACGGTCAACGTCCCAACACAGCCGATTGCCGCGGCGTCGCTCACGAACGCATACTCCCGCATCGGCAATGCGGGCGTTGTGTTTCGTCTAAACGGGCCCCGCCGTGAGGGTGACGACGTTGTTACGGCTCTCCCGGGCCTTTATCCGGGACACCCAGACCCGGCCGCCGGTTGCCAGCCCGACGATGGCTTCGACCGTTTCGAACGTCCAGGCGGCCGTGCCCGCCATCCCGGTGTCGTCCATGATCCGCAGGTCGATGACCCCGCGGTCGGCCAGCAGCTCGAACAGATCGCGCTGTGGGTCGTCGACCGCGATCAGCGTGGTGTGGTCGAACTGGTCGCGCAGTGCCGCCCTGACCTCGTCGAGGGTGCCCTCGTCGATCACCGCGTCGGTGCCGGCTTCGGTTTCGGCACAAGCGAACTCGATGTCGAAGGTCCGCTCGTAGCCGTGCAGGAAGAAACGTTTGCCTTGATTGGCCCACGAGCGATGGCAGCAGGGCAGGCTGTCGAACAACCTGCGCAGGTGGAATCTGGCCGTGCGGCCCAGTGGCGCGTCGGCGCGGTGCACGGTGGCCACGCGGTCGCCGTCGACGAAGATGGTGTTGCGCATGGGCCCAGCCTCCGGGGCACGCCTTGCGGGATCCTCAAAGAATTCTCGGAGCCGTCCCCGATCGCGGCGGGTGCCTATCGTGGTAGCCATGTACGTCGGTCGTTGGCAGTGGGCGCCACCGATGGCGGCTCTGCTGTTGGTTGCCGCGCTGTTCTCCGCGGCCCCGGCGTCGGCGGACCCGCCCGACGACGCCTTCTTGGGGGCCCTTGCGGATAACGGGATCGTGCTCAACGACCCGGGCACCGCGATCGCGATGGCCCGCAGTGTGTGCGCCGGACTCGACAGAAATCAGAAGTCGAGCGTCCTGGCGATGAAGGTGATGAAGGAGGCCAACCTCTCGGCGCGACAAGCCGGGTTCTTCGTCGGCGCTTCCGTGTCCGCCTATTGCCCGCAATACAAAGGGCAGACCGACGGTTCACTGGACTGGCTGAATCCGCTGCCCCCGCTCATGTGAGCTACATCGATTGCACGGCTCCGCACGCCGCGGACGCGGCGCATCGTCGCCGGGCTACACCCAGTACGGCACCCGGGCGCGGTACTGCCGCATCGCGAACGCCGCCAGCACCCAGCCGACGACCGTCAGCACCCCCACCACGGCCCAGTGCCGCAGCTCCTGATGGGCGCCCAGCAGCGGGGCGCGAACGATGTCGAGGTAGTGCAGCAGCGGATTGAGCTCGACGATCTTCGACCAGCGCCCCGCGCCCTGCTGCCGCAACGTGTCGTCGTTCCAGATGATCGGCGTCATGAAGAACAGCAACTGCACGACGGAGAACAGCAGGGGACCGATGTCGCGGTAGCGGGTCGCCAGGATGCCGAAACACAGTGACACCCATATGCAATTGAGGACGATCAGACCCAGCGCCGGGATCACCGACAGGTCCGCCCACGACCACGCCTTGGGATAGATGACCGCGATGACGGCGTAGATCACGATGTTGTGCGCGAACAAGATCATCTGCCGCCACACCATTCGATAGACGTGCACCGACAGGGGCGTCGGCAACTGCTTGATCAGCCCCTCGTTGGCGACGAAGACGTCGGCGCCCTCGAGGATGGCCGCGTTGATGAGGTTCCAGATGATCAGCCCGAGCGTGACGTACGGCAGGTGCACGGAGAGCTCGAGGTGAAACAGCTTGGAATACAGGCCACCCATGGCGACGGCGGTGGTGCCGGTCGCGATGGTGATCCAGAACGGCCCCAGCACGGAGCGGCGGTAGCGCTGCTTGATGTCCTGCCAACCCAGGTGCAGCCACAACTCGTGCCGGCGGAAGCCTGCAACCAGATCGCCCCGGGCGCGGGTGAAGGTCCGCGACTGGGCGGCGGCGTCGATGAATGTCAAGTGGAGCCTCCCGGTTTGCCGAACTGCTCCCGACGCCCCAAGCGGCGCAACCGAATCCACTCGGCCAGCCCCTTGGGGTCGCGGCGGGTGATCAGGAAGTACCAGCCGAACCGAACCCACTCCTGGACCAGCAGCTTGCGCAGGCCCGGCTGTGACAGCAGGTAGCCGCGGTTGCGGTAGGTGTAGAACCGCTTCGTCGGGTTGTCGGGATACTGGGTGTGCATGCGGCCGCCCAGAATCGGGCGGAACTCGTCGGATCCGCACGGATGCAAGTAGATCGCGTCCAGGCAGGTGCCGAATGGCAGGCCGGACCGAACCAGCCTGCGGTGCAACTCCACCTCGTCGCCGCGGATGAACAGCCGCATGTCCGGTACGCCGACCGCATCCAGGGTGGACGCCCGGAACAGCGCGCCGTTGAACAGCGACGCGATCCCGGGCAACAGGTCCTGTCCCGCTTCGGTGCGCAATTCGCTTGTGCGCCTGCGCCATACCAGGCCACGGCGCAACGGGAACGCCAGCCTTTCCGGGTCGTCGGAGTTGCACACCATCGGCGATACCTCGGCCAGGCCGTGCTTCTCGGCGCAGGCCAGGAGCGTGGCCAGCACCCGGGAGTCCTGCGGGCGACCATCGTCGTCGGCCAGCCACACCCAGTCGGCGCCCTGGGCCAGCGCGTGCAGCATGCCGAGCGCGAAACCGCCCGCACCGCCGAGATTTCGGCGGGAGGGCAGGTAGGTCGTCGATACCGGCTGGGCGGCAACCAGTTCAGGGATCCGGGCGTCCGCGCCACCGTCGTTGTCGACGACGATCAGCTGATCTGGCGGCCGGGTCTGCGCGCTGAGCACGTCCAGCGACTTGGCGAGTTCGTCGGCGCGCCGGTGCGTGACCACGACGGCGATGATGGATTCACTCATCCCCGGATGCGCTCTGCGCCAGCGGTTCGTCGGTGCGGCCCTGCAGGCGGGTCTCCTCCAGTACTTCGCGCACGTGGCGGGCCGCGTCCTCGCCCTCGTAGGCGCGCACCACGTCTTCGATGTCGCCGGTCTGCCGAATGACTCCGTGGTCGATCCACATCGCGGTCTTGCACAATCGGGCCAGGAATTCGTTGGAATGGCTGGCGAACACCAGGATTCCGGACCGCTCCACCAGGCCCTGCAGCCGCGACTGCGCCTTCTTCAGAAAGTCGGCGTCAACCGCGCCGATGCCTTCGTCGAGCAGCAGTATCTCCGGGTCGATGCTGGTGACGACCCCCATCGCCAGCCGTACCCGCATGCCGGTGGAGTAGGTGCGCAGCGGCATCGACAGGTAGTCACCGAGCTCGGTGAACTCGGCGATCTCGTCCACCTTGGCCAGCATCTGCTTGCGGGTCTGCCCGAGGAACAGCCCGCGGATGATGATGTTCTCGTAACCGGAGATCTCCGGGTCCATGCCGACGCCCAGATCGAAGACCGGTGCAACCCGGCCGGTGACCTTCGCCCAGCCCCTGGTGGGCTCGTAGATGCCCGAAAGCAGGCGCAGCAGAGTCGATTTCCCGGCCCCGTTGTGACCGACCAGGCCGACCCGGTCGCCCAACTCGAGCGACATGGTGATGTCGCGCAACGCCTCGACGACCACCACGTTGGAGCTGTTGCGGCCGATCGTGCCACCCGCCTTGCCCAGGAAGGCTTTTTTCAGGGAGCGCGACTTCGCGTCGAAAATGGGGAATTCCACCCACGCGTTGTGCGTCTCGATGTGAGGACCCGCCACCGTGTTTCGCTTACAGGTACTGGCCGTGCCCGGACGCGCCCGGCTTGCCGACGCCGGGGGGCAGCGCGCCCTGGCGCATGTTCTCCAGCTGCGCGCGGGCGGCCATCTGCTGGGCGAACAGCGCGGTCTGGATGCCGTGGAACAGCCCCTCCAGCCAGCCGACCAACTGGGCCTGGGCGATGCGCAATTCCGCGTCGGAGGGCGCCGCGTCCTCGTTGAACGGCAGGGTGAGGCGGTCGAGCTCTTCGCGGAGTTCCGGCGCCAGGCCCTCTTCCAGTTCGCGGATGCTCGTCGCATGGATCTCGCGCAGGCGGTTGCGGCTGGCCTCGTCGAGCGGCGCGGCGCGCACCTCCTCGAGCAGTTGCTTGATCATCGTCCCGATGCGCATCACCTTGGCGGGCTGCTCAACCAGATCGGTCAGGGAGCGCTCGTCGGAGTCGTCCTCCGTTACCGCCGTGAGCCGCGGGTCGCCGCCGCCGATGATCTCGATGCCATCGTCGTCGTTGCGGGTAGTCAATCCATCACCATCCTTTGCGGACTAAGAGTGCGGCGCCGCGCCGTTTCCGCGCCATTCGTAGATTCGGGCTCCACCATTGTCGTAGATCAGCGCCCACGACTTCGATTTATCCAGTGACACTAGTCCGTCGGGCACGGCGAAGCCCCGGACCGTCGGCGTGCTGGTGTAGATGTACCGGATATTGAGCGCTTTAATCGCCTCGACCACCCGCGGATCGGACTCTCCCTTGCGGGCGCCGGCCCAGAAGATGTACCGGTTGGGTCCGGGGCCCATTTGCTGGGGGTAGTCGTAATGGGTCCACAGCGGATGCAGGTCGGCGACGGCGTACATCCACGCGGTGCCGTCGGTGTTGGCGTTGCCGATCACGGTGGTGTGCGCGCCCGGAAGCGTGGCCAGGTAGGCCATCGCCATCAGGTCGCGTTGGTCGATCATCACCGAGTCGTATTTGTCGCCGAACAGGACCAGGTGTCGATAGAAGTAGTGGCGGGCGGTGAACACCGTCGTCGCCAGCAGCAGGACGGCCGTGGCCGCGGTCCAGACCGGCGCGGGTAACGGCTTTGACCGGTCGGTGGCGCGCTTGGCCCCGGCGACCACTCCCGCGACGATCACGAACAATGCGACGCCGGCCATCGGTTGCAGCAGCAGAGTGATGGCCGCCGAGATCCGGCGCGGGTCCTTGTAAAAGAACTCTCCGAACGCGCCGGCCACCGCGCCGAGCGGGCCGCCCAGCGGTGTTCCCGCGTCGACGTCCACCACCACCAACAGCAGCCAGACCGCCAGCGGCCACCAGATCCTCTTGTAGGCGAAGAGGATCCCGCCGAGGATCGCCAGCGACATGAGCCCGTACTGGTACGGGAAGTCGTTGAGATGGCGCGAGTGCTGGAAGACGGCGTCGAACAGGCCCCGCTTCTTGCTGAGGTGGGTCAGGAACGAGTGCCCGGCGATGATGTCTTCCTGCTGCCGGACGCTGATGAACTGTGGCAACAGGATCAGCCCGGTGGCCGTCGTCACGCCGGCGAGCGTCACGAGATCGGCGACCCGGCCGCGCACCGGACGCCACAGCACGTCCAGCAACCACCAGGCCACCATGAACAGCACGACGATGAACCCGCCGGTCAGGTGGACCGACATCACCCCCACGAAGGCCAGCACCGCCACCGGGATGCGATCGCGGTGCCGCAGCGTCGAGGCGATCAGCACGAACGTCGGAACGGCGACCCCGTAGGCAGCCAGATTGGGCATCGCGGCGACGCCGAACTCGACGTAGGGGAGGGCGGTGAACGACGCCGACAGCGCGGCGGTGGTCGCGGCCGCGGCGGCGGTGCGCCACTCACACCAGGTGCCGCGCAGCAGCCGCCAGGCCAGCATCGCGGCGCTGGTCGGAAACAGCCACACCGCGGCCGCCACCGAGCTCAGCGTGTAGCCGGTGGTGGGCGCCGCCCCAGTGAGTTGGCAGAACACTGCCACCCACGCGTGGAACACCGACGGGTAGTACAGCGTCTGGTGCGTTTCGACGTTGCGCAGCTCGCCCATGTGCGTCGAGGACGCCTGCCCGGTGTCGAGGATGAACCGCACCTCGTTTGCGTGCCAGACCGCGTCCCAGGTGCTGGGGATGGTCTGCCAATGGGCGGCCAAACCGCGGTACGCCGCCCACATGATCAGCAGCGACCCGAGCAGCACCCCGGCCGCCACCGTCACCGCCGGCCAACGGCCGATCCCGCGGGCTTCGGCCTCGGTGTCGCGGTAGCGGCCGACCAGCAGCTGCAGGACCGTCATCACCAGACACACCACGACCAGGGTCGCCAGCGCGGTCCAGCCGTTCCATGGGATTCCGACCGCACCGAACGGGATGATCGCCAGCGCGATCGCACCGTAGGTGAGCGCCGGGCCCACCGCGACAGCGACAGGCCAACTCAGCTGGCTGATTCGCGCGATGATCGCCCCGGGCGCTATCAGCAAAAACAATGCGATCAGCGTTCCGAACCAGAGGCCCACTGGACTAGTATGGCTGGCCGGGTGTCCCGCCTCTCCGAAGCCACCGGCCGGCTGGAACGGCTTGAGCGTTCGGGCACCCGCTACGTCACAGTTTCGCGGAAATGCGCAAGCTCTAAGGTGGCTGGCATGGCTTACGACGTCGCCCGGGTGCGCGGACTGCATCCGTCGCTGGGTGACGGGTGGGTGCACTTCGATGCGCCGGCCGGGATGCTCATCCCCGATTCCGTCGCGACCACCGTTTCGACGGCCTTCCGGAGGTCCAGCGCCACCACGGCGGGCGCTCACCCGTCCGCGCAGCGCAGCGCCGCGATCCTGGAGGCGGCGCGGGCGGCGGTGGCCGACCTGTTCAACGTGGACCCGGCGGGTGTGGTGCTCGGGGCCGACCGCGCCATCCTGTTGTCGGCGCTGGCCGAGGCGTCCTCGTCGCGCGCCGGGCTGGGCTACGAGGTGGTCGTCAGCCGCCTCGACGACGAGGCCAACATCGCCCCCTGGCTGCGGGCGGCGCACCGCTACGGCGCCAAGGTGAAGTGGGCCGAGATCGACATCGAGACCGGCGAGCTGCCGACCTGGCAGTGGGAGGGCCTGATCGGGAAGTCGACCAGGCTGGTGGCCGTCGCGTCCGCGTCCGGGACGCTGGGCACGGTCACCGACCTGCGAGCGATGACCAAGCTGGTGCACGACGTGGGCGGGCTGATCGTGGTCGACCATTCCGCCGCGGCGCCGTACCGGTTGCTCGACGTGAAGGAGAGCGACGCCGACGTCGTGGCGGTGAACGCCCTGGCGTGGGGCGGTCCACCGATCGGTGCGGTGGTGTTCCGCGATCCGGCGCTGCTCAATTCGTTCAGCTCCATCTCGACGGACCCCAAGGCGACCGGCGCGGCGCGCCTGGAAATCGGCGCGCACCAGTTCGGTCTGCTCGCCGGGGTGGTCGCCAGCATCGAGTACCTGGCCGCACTCGACGAGTCCGCCCGCGGTAGCCGCCGCGAACGCCTGTCGGTGTCGATGCAATCGGCCGGCCTCTACCTGAACCGGATCTTCGACTACCTGATGGTGTCGTTGCGGTCGTTGCCGTTGGTCATGGTGATCGGCCGTCCGGAGGTGCGGATCCCGGTGGTCAGCTTCGCCTTGAACGGCGTGCCCGCCGAGCGGGTGGTGCAGCGGCTGGCGGACAACGGGATCCTGGCCGTCACCAACGAGAATTCCCGCGCGCTCGACGTGCTGGGCGTCAACGACATCGGCGGCGCGGTGACCGTCGGGCTGGCGCATTATTCGACGACGGCCGAGGTGGACCAGTTGGTCCGCGCGCTGGCGTCCCTGGGCTGAGCCCTTGCCGGGCCGCTAGATCGTCAGCACGATCTTCCCGGTCACCTTGCTCGACGTCAGCTGTTGATGCGCCTGCCCGGCCTGCTGGATGGGCATGCGGGCGCCGATGATCGGCTGGACGCGGCCCTCGCCGATCATCGGCCACACGGAGCCGATCACCGCCTGCACGATCTCCGTCTTGCTGTTCGGGCCGGTCACCGGTCGGGCGCGCAGCGTGGTGCCGATGACCCGTGCGCGCTTGCCGAGCAGCTTGGCGATGTTGAGCTCGCCCTTGATACCGCCCTGCATGCCGATGATCACCAGCTGCCCGTCCGTCGCCAGGGCGTCGATATTGCGGTCCAGGTAGGCGGCACCCATGATGTCCAGGATCACGTCGGCCCCGCCGCATTCGCGCAGCCGCTCGACGAAGTCCTCGTCGCGGTAGTTGATGGTGAGCTCGGCGCCCAGCTCGCGGCAGAATTCCAGCTTCTCCGCCGACCCGGCCGTGACGGCCACCCGGGCGCCCAGCGCCCGCGCAACCTGGATCGCGTGGCTTCCGATCCCGCTGGCGCCGCCGTGCACCAGCAGCAGCTGGCTCTTGCCGAGGTGGGCGGTCAGCACCAGGTTGGACCACACCGTGCAGGCCACTTCCGGCAGCCCGGCCGCGTCGACGAGGCCGACACGAGAGGGAATCGGCATCACCTGACCGGCGGGAACGGCGACGTACTCGGCGTACCCGCCGCCGGCCAGCAGCGCGCAAACCTCTTGTCCCACCGGCCAATCCGTGACGCCTTCGCCGGTTTCGGCGACGACGCCCGACACCTCCATGCCGATGATGTCGCTGGCGCCGGGCGGCGGGGGGTATTTGCCGGCGGCCTGCAACAGGTCGGCACGGTTCACGCCGGCCGCGGTGACCTTGATCAGCACCTCGCCGGGCCCGGCGGAAACGTCCGGGACGTCTTGCCAGGACAGCTGATCGGGGGATTCGGCGACAATGGCGCGCATGGTGGCCACGCTACCGACCCCCGTTACCCTTACTCGTGGTGGCGTGGCAGAGCGGCCTAATGCACTCGCCTTGAAAGCGAGAGACGGCTAACACCGTCCGGGGGTTCAAATCCCTCCGCCACCGCAGGCCTCAGCCGGCGGGCTGGAGCGGCGTCGGCGCGTAGCGAAGCAGCAATTCGCAGACCCGGACCAGCGTTTCGGCGGTGTGGGCGGGGGCCTCCGGAAGCGTTCAGAGTCCATGTCTTTGGTCGCCCGACGACGCCGGGCCGGCAAACACTAGTAGCTGCGATCGCCTTCGCTGTCGTCGAAGAAGCGCCATTCGCCGTCGGCTTCGACTTCCATGCGCCAGCCCAATTCGTTGCCTTCGACCGCCTCATCGGCGAACCACGCGTGCGCCTTGTCGGCGCTGTCGATGTCCTTCGTCGCGACGACGTCGCCTTTCGGGTTGAGCACTCGGTAGGTAGCCATGGCGGCAGTGTTCCCACCGCGGGGCACCCTCAACCGGTGGGGATCTCGGCGGTGATCGTGTCCATCAGGGCGGTGTAGCGCTTGGCTTCCGGGTCGCGCCCGGGCTTGCCGCTGCTGACCACGCCGGCGGCCAGGCCGCGCGCCGGGTCGGCCCAGATCGCGATGTTGACCAGGCCGAGATTGCCGAACGCGTGCGGTGAGTTGAGCCCGAACGGCCCCCACCGGTTCGTTCCGAGGATGAAACCGGTGCCCCACCGGGCCGGTTGCAGCCCGACCGCGAAATCCGGTCGCAATCGCCGGCATTCCTTGATCGCGCCGTACATCGTCTCCGGGCTCATCACCCGCACCCCGTCGAGATTTCCACCGCGACGCCAGATTTCGGCGAACCGCGACATCTCGTGTGCGGTCGACACCGTGTTGGACGACGGGATGATGGTGGTGAGAAACATCGGCGTGTTAGTGATCGGGATCATCTCGTGCACGGTCCCGCCGATCGCCTTGCGGAAGATCTGCGCGACGACCGGCGGCAACGGGCGGCCGGTCGCGTGGCTCGGCGCGACCAGCGGCAGGTCCTCCTCGGCGACACCGAAGTTGGTCCACCGGAAGCCGAGCGGGTCGAGGATCTCCGTGGCGAGGATCTCGCGAATCTCCTTGCCGGTGGCCGCGTAGACGATCTCGCGCACGAGCGGGCCCCAGGTCAGCGCGTGATAGATGTGCACCAGCCCCGGCCGGTAGAGGGGGCGCAGCTCGCCCAGCTTTTGCTGGGCGTACTCGTGGTCGTCCGCGCGCTTGACGTCCGGCTTGGGCCCGGTCGGGAACGGAAGTCCGGCGCTGTGGGTCATGACGTGCCGGATGGTGATCCGATGCTTGCCGTGACTGGTGAAGGTGGGGATGTAGTCGCAGACGCGGTCATCGAGTGAGAAGACGCCACGCTCGACGAGCATGTGCACCACGGTCGCCGCCATTCCCTTGGCCGCCGAGTAGACGCAGAACGGCGTGTCCGGAGTGACGGGGACCTTCTCGGCGTCGGGCGGGTCGCTCGGCGCGTTGCCCCAGCCGTGGCCGATCGCGCGGTTGAGCACGACGCGCCCGTGCCGGCGGATGCACAGCTGGATGGCGGGGTGGAAGCCGCCCCGGTACCAGTGCCGGGCGGCCCCCCAGATCCGCTCGACGGCGGCGCTGTCGATTTCGGAGTGGTCTTCGTCGCCGATCGTCGTCACGGCGTCCAGGTCGGCCGGGACGCGGATTCTGCCGTCTGGTGTCACCCCAGCGAGGGTACGTGCCGCCGAATCACTCCCCGGTGAACCGCGGCGGACGCTTCTCGAAAGTCGCCGCGATGCCCTCGGTCAGGTCCTTCGAGGGCAGGAAGGCGGCGTTCCAGGCGGCGACGTAGCGCAGGCTCTCCGAGACCGCGGCTATGCGCTGCTGGTCGAGGACGTCCTTGATGCCATGCACGGCCAGCGGCGGGTTGGCGGCGATCTCGGCCGAGGTGGCGTGTGCGGCGGCCAGCGTGGCGTCGGCGTCGTCGTACACGTCGTTGACCAGGCCGATCTTCTCGGCCCGGGCCGCGTCGATGTCCTTGCCGGTCAGCGCGAGTTCGCGCAGGTCGCCGTCGTTCAGGATGTACGGCAGGCGGGCCAGGCTGCCGACGTCGGCGACGATGGCGAGCTTGACCTCGCGCACCGAGAACTTGGCGTCGGCGCTGGCGTAGCGGATGTCGACCGCGGAGATGAGGTCGACGCCGCCGCCGATGCACCAGCCGTGCACCGCGGCGATGGTCGGGGTCCGGCAGTCCGCGACGGCGGTGATGGCGCCCTGCATGCGTTTGACCTCGCGGTGGAACACCGCGCGCGGGCCGGCCAGCGCGTCACCGGTCAGCAGCGGGGTGAACGATCCACCCATCGCCGGCACGTCCAGGCCGTAGCTGAAGTTCCTGCCCGAACCGGTGATGACGACGGCCCGCACCTCGGGGTCGGCGTCGAGCTCCGCGAACAGCTCCGGCATCTCCGACCAGAACGCCGGGCCCATCGCGTTGCCCTTGCCCGGCCCGATCAGCGTCACCTGGGCGACGTGATCTTTCGTTTCCACCGTGACGGATTCGTATGCTTGCGCCATATCGAGACCGTAGCGTGGCAAACATGGCTCCTGATTTGCGGCCCGGCCCTGATTCACCGCCGACCGACGAACTGCACAGCGCCGAGGACACGCTCGGGGTGTTGCAGCGGGTGCTGCACACCATCGCGGCCGACGACCGGTCGCGGCAGACCCCGTGTGCGGAGTTCGACGTCGCGCAGCTGACCGACCACCTGCTGAACTCGATCACGGCGCTGGGCGGCATGGTCGGCGCGCAGATTCCGGAGCGCGACCAAGGCGAATCGGTGGAACGCCAGGTGGTCGCCGCGGCCCGGCCCGCGCTGGACGCCTGGCACCGCCACGGCCTGGACGGGTCGGTGCCGTTCGGCAAGGGCGAGATACCCGCCAAGGGCGCGTGCGCCATCCTGTCGCTCGAATTCCTGGTCCACGCTTGGGATTACGCCGCCGCCGTGGGACACCAGATCAACGCGCCCGAACCGCTGTCCGAATACGTGTTGGGGCTGGCCCGCAAGGTCATCAGGCCGGAGCTCCGGGGCGGTGCCGGGTTCGACGACCCCGTGGACGTGCCCGAAGATGCCACTGCGCTCGAGCAATTGGTCGCGTTCACCGGCCGCAACCCGGCCCGCTGACCCCTGCCCGTTTGTCGAGTGTGACGCCATGGCGGCCGCGCCCGGCGTGTCGCCGCCCCGGACGCACACTCAAAGCCGTCAGCTCACACGCGACGGCTCGGGCGCTAGACCCGTTCGAGGTAGAAGTAGTAGTACCGGCCGTTATCCCGGACGCCCTTGCCGTTCATGATGCCCATCACGGCATCGTCGTCGATCTTCTTGAAGTGGTCGTGTACGGGTTGGCCGTCGTAGACCATCGTCGCGGTGACCTCCCCGCGGAACTCTTCAAGCCAGAGGCTGGCCTCGCCCTTGCCCATCTCCTTGTTGGAGAACTTGTTGCCGTCGGCGTCGAGGCACACCAGCGGCTGCACGTCGCGGGCCGAGGAGAAGGTCTTGCCGAACCAGCCCGCCTTCTCCAGCTGGCCGTTCATCCGGTGGCCGGTGCGGAACTCGCCGCCCTTCCACTCGCCGAGCATCCCCTCGATCGTCGCGGGTTCGAGGCTCGCCCAGAAGTCGTCGAGCTCGCTGTCGGGAATGTCGCCGCCGCGTTCCTTGAACTCGGTGAACAGTTTGCGCGCCAAGTCCAACGGACCACTCCTTACGTTTCGGTGCGGGAAATCCACTCGCGGGCGAAGTGCAACAGAGCGTCATTCTCCTCCACCGCACCGATGGTGATGCGCACCCCCTCGCCGGCGAACGGCCGCACGATCAGCCGCGCGTCGGCGGCCTGCTCGGTGAAGTCCGCGGTGCGTGCACCCAGCGGCAACCAGACGAAGTTGGCCTGTGAGGGCGGCAGGGCGAACCCGGCGTCGCGTAACCCTGCGCTGACCCGGGTGCGCTCGGCCACCAGAGCGTCGGTGCGGGCCGCCAGTTCGTGCGATGCCTCCAGCGACGCGATGGCGGCCGCCTGCGCGACGTTCGTCACGGCGAACGGCATCACCACCTTGTCCAGCGCGGTGATGAGGTCGGGGTGGCCGATCGCATAACCGATGCGCAAGCCCGCCAGGCCGTACGCCTTCGAAAAGGTCCGCAGCACAACGACGTTGCTGCGGGATAGCGCGAGCTCCAAGCTGTTGGGCAGCATGCCGTCGCGGATGTATTCGACGTAGGCCTCGTCGATGGCGATCAGGATGTGCGGCGGCACGGCCCCGATGAACCGGGCCAGGGCGTCCGGATCGACCACCGTGGACGTCGGATTGTTCGGATTGCAGACGAAGATCAGCCGGGTGCGGTCGGTGATCGCGGCGAGCATGGCGTCGAGGTCATGCGTGTGGTCGGTCAACGGCACTTTGACCGCGGCCGCGCCGGAAACCTGGACGATGGGCAGGTAGCACTCGAAGCTGCGCCAGCCCATCATCACCTCGTCGCCGGCGGATGCGGTGATCTGCACCAGCTGCTGGCACAAGGTGACCGAACCGCTGCCGACCGCGATGTGCTCCGGTGCGACGTTGGAGCCAAGGTGCATGGCCAACGCCGCCTTGAGGTCCACGCTGGCGTTGTCCGGATACCGGTTGACGACGGCAACGGCGCGCTCGATCGCCGCCCGCACGCTGGGCAGGGGACCGTACACGGTCTCGTTGCTGGCCAGCTTGATCGAGCCCGGCACGTTCTTGCCGGGCACATAGACTGGCAGTCCGGCCAGTTCGGGACGCAGGCGAGCGGTCACTTCGACAGTTTATGTCGCGGATGTGTACGCTATGGCCGGTTCCGCGAGACCGGAAAGGGGTCGGGTACCCTCAAACAGTCCAAGGGAGGCGTGCCAGAGCGGCCGAATGGGGCTCACTGCTAATGAGTTGTCCCCCTCAAAGGGGACCGGAGGTTCAAATCCTCTCGCCTCCGCTGGGTCCTTAACGGAACACCACGCAAGACAACTGAACACGGGCGCCCGTAGCTCAACGGATAGAGCATCTGACTACGGATCAGAAGGTTAGGGGTTCGAATCCCTTCGGGCGCGCTTTCGAAATCGTGACCCGGCGTATTAGCTGGGGACCTATTCCAATCGGTCCCATTCGGGGCGTCTGCTTAAGTCGATCTGTGACTTCCTATGTGCGTTTTCTCCGTGACACCGTCGCGGTGCGGATCTTCGTTGCCTTGATCGCCGGAACGGCGGTGGCCGTCGTCATCGCCGGTGCACTCGGTGGGAGGTTCGCTCTGCTCGGCTGGGTTGTCGCCGCCGCGCTGTATGTCGCGTGGAGCTGGCTCATCATCGCCCCGATGGATGCAGAACGCACCGCCCGGCATGCGACCCGCGAGGACGCCACCCGGTTGCTCGCCGACGTGGTCATCGTCTCAGCGAGTGTGGGCAGCCTCGGCGGGGTGGGATACGTCGTGGCGGCGGGCACACATTCGGGCGGCGAAGCCGTCGCAGCGGCGGGCGTCGGCATTCTGGCCGTGGTGGCGTCGTGGTTTGCCGTGCATACGCTTTTCACCGCGCACTATGCGCGCCTCTACTACTCCGACGAGGTCGGAGGCATCGATTTCCACGACCCACATCCGCCGCGCTACCTGGACTTCGCATATGTGGCTTTCACCGTGGGCATGACCTTTCAAGTGTCCGATACGGAGATCAACGCCTCTCGGCTGCGCGCAACCGTCTTACGCCATGCGCTGCTGTCGTACCTTTTTGGCGCGGTAATCCTGGCCGTCACCATCAACATGGTCGCCGGGTTGAGCGCCAAACTCTGACGGCCCCTGGTCGCTAGCGTCCGCCGAACGGGCCCCCGAACGGCCCGCGACGGGGCGGCACGGTCACGGTTTGCGTGACGGTGCTGGTGTCGGTGCTCGGCGAGACCGTAACGGTGCTCGGCGGTTCCGTTGTGGTGGGGGTGTCGGAGCTCGGTGGCGGGGCCGTCTCGGTGACGGTCTCGGTCGGGACGCCACCGCCGCCTCCGCCACCACCGTGGTGCCGTGGCGCCTCCGTGGTCGTGGCGGTGGTCACCGTTGTGGTCGGCGCGGTGGTCGTAGTTGTCGCTGCGGGGCTGTGCGCGGGGGAGCCGGCCACCAGCTTGACCACCGCGTACGCCACGAGCGCAAGCACGATCACCCCGACCGCACCGGCCGCGACGAGCGCCGCCGGGCGGCGGTACCACGGGGTCGGCGGCTCGGGCTGGGGCGCCGGCTCGTCGTAATACCCGCCGCCATACCGCGCGGCCTGGGTGGGCTCGGAGTAGTAGTCGGGTTCCTCGGGATAAGGCGGCACGAACCCAGATGTTAGTGGATCAGCCCTGGTCCTCGATCAGGCCCAGCGCGCGCTCGAACAGGTGCACCGTGGCCGCGTGCAGCTGGTCGCCGACCTCCTTTTCGGCCTTGCCGGCGCAGGCCCGGGCGAGTGTCCCCTCGATCACGATGCCCAGCTTGAAGCACGCCAGCACCGTGTACCAGGTGATGTGCGACAGGTCGCGGATGGTGTTGGCCGCATAGCGTTTCAAGAGTTCGTCGGTGCCGGCCAGACCGTCCTGACCGCCCAGGGCGTGGCTGAACACGCTGGAACCGTCGGGCTGGCGCCAAGTGGCCAGCAGCCAGCCCAGGTCCAGCAACGGGTCGCCGATCGTGCACATCTCCCAGTCGACGATGGCAACCACGTCCGGCCCGGTTCGGGAGAACATCACGTTGGCGGCGTGGTAGTCGCCGTGCATGATGCCGGGCGTCCACGTCGCGGGCCGATGGCGCTCCAGCCAGGCCGACACTTCCTCGATGCCCGGGATGTCCGGTCCCGGGTAGCCGTCGTAGTCGCTGTAGGAGTCCAGCTCCGACAGCCAGCGCGGCACCTGGCGTTCGAGGAAGCCTTCCGGTTTGCCGAAGTCGGTGAGCCCGACCGCGACGTGGTCGACCGCGCCCAGCTTGGCCAGCGCATCGGCCATCGAGAGGCCCATGCCGTGCCGCACGCCGGCATCGCTTGCATGCAGCGGTGGCAGTCCCTCGCCGGCGTTGAACCCGTCGATCGGGTCCATCAGGTAGAAGACGGCGTCGCCCAGGACGGCGGGGTCTTCGCAGGCCGCGATCAGGTGCGGGTGCGGCACGTCGGAATCGGCCAGGGCGGCAAGGACTTTCGTCTCGCGCAGGATGACGCTGTTGCTCCGCGGACGCAGGTGTCGCGGCCCGCGGCGCAGCACATAAGGGCGGCCGGCGCGGCTGAACCGCAACATGATGTTCTGGGTGCCGCCGGTGACGGGGGAGACGTCCTCCAGCGGGCCTACGCCGAGACCCTGCTCGGACATCCACGCCGCGACGGCGTCCAGGTTCACGGCATCCACGTGCGGCCCTTACCGATCGGGGCAAACACTTCCGTCATGCCGGCGCTCCTCTGCAACCCCTGTGGGCCGTCTGGGAAAAAGCGTAGGCCACCGCCGGGAAGCGGCCGCGGGTGGCGGCGGCTGGAACAATAGTGTGCGGAACTAACTGACTCGCGCGTGAAGGGAACTGGCGATGCCGCGTACCGACAACGATTCCTGGGACATCACCCAAAGCGTGGGAGCCACCGCACTGGGTGTCGCGGCGGCGCGGGCCGCCGAGACCGAGAGCGCCGACCCGCTCATCAACGACCCGTTCGCGCGCGTGTTCGTCGACGCGGCCGGCGAAGGCATGTGGAGCATCTACGCCGACCCCGCACTGCTGGCCAAGGCGGTGGAGCTGGAGCCCGAGGTGAGCACGCGCATCCAGCTGATGATCGACTTCATGGCCACGCGGACAGCGTTTTTCGACGAGTTCTTCCTCAAAGCGGCCGACTCCGGGGTCCGGCAAGTGGTGATTTTGGCGGCCGGGTTGGACGCGCGCACTTGGCGCCTGCCATGGCCCGACGGCACGGTCGTCTACGAGCTGGACCAACCCAAGGTGCTGGACTTCAAATCCAACGCGCTGCGCGAGCACGGCGCCCAGCCGAAGGCGCGACTGGTGAACGTGCCGATCGATCTGCGGCAGGATTGGCCGAAGGCGTTGCGGGAGGCGGGATTTGACGCGACCAAGCCCGCCGCCTGGTCGGCCGAGGGGCTGGTCCGTTACCTGCCCGCGCAAGCCCAGGACCTGTTGTTCGAGCGCATCCACTCGCTCAGCGCGGACGGCAGCTGGCTGGCTTCCAACGTGCCGGGCGCGGGCTTCACCGACCCGGAGCTCGTCCGGCGCCAGCGCGAGGACATGCAGCGCATGCGGGCCGCGGCCGCCAAGCTGGTCGACTCGGAGATCACCGACTACGACGACCTCTGGTATCCCGAAGAGCGCACCCCCGTGGACGGTTGGCTGCGGGACCGGGGCTGGGACGTTGCCACGGCGACGTTTTCGGAGTTGATGGCTCGTTACGGTCGCAACGTTCCGCGCGATGCGGAACACACGATGCCGCCCACGCTGTACGTGTCCGCGCAGCGGCGCGGCTAGGGCGTCAGGGCCGCTACCCTCGCCGGTGTGGCTGATCGACCCGCGCGAGTGAGCGACGTACACGAGATCGCCGCGTCGATGCCGCACGTTCAGCGCGTGGAGGGTCCGAAGGGCAACGCCATCTATCAGGTGGGCGGCAAGTCGTTTGTGTTCTTCCGCACGCCGCAGCCCGACGCGACCGATCCGGACACCGGCGAGCGCTATGCCGACGTGATCATGCTTTGGGTGGAGTCGGAGAGCGACAAGCTGGCGCTGACCCAGGATCCCGATTCGCCGTTCTTCACCACTCACCACTTTGCCGGACATCCATCGGTACTTGTGCGGGCCGCCCGGCTGCCCGAAATCGGCAGGACGGAACTTACCGAGCTGATCCAGGACGCATGGCTTTCGCGGGCGTCGAATAGGCGGGCGACGGCGTGGCTCGCCGACCGCGCTTAGTCCCCCGGGCTTCGCTGGCACACTGCCGAATTCACCCATCGCCAATGTTTAGACACAAGTCGAATGGGTAACTATCGTCCACGAGAAATTTTTCTCGACCACATTGGAGGTCACCATGCGTGGCAGCGGAATCATCGGGACCATTGCCCTGGTATGGCTGCTCATCGGGGTGTTTGCGGCATGGCAACGCGATTACTTCAAAGGTGACTCAACCAGTTGTGTCACGGCGGGAAACATCGCGTTGACCGTCATCGCGGGGCCTTTGAATTACGGGGGCGTCAACCCGAAAGTCAAGGACTGCCATGTTCCGCAGCCCAGTTCAATGCCTGGTGTCCTAGTGCCCCTCACCTAAAGGAGTCGTCATGATCGTCCTAGGCGTAGTCCTACTTATTCTCGGGTTTGTATTCAGCGTCCCCTTGCTGTGGGAAATCGGCGTCGTCGTGCTCGTCATCGGCGCCGTGCTGTGGATCATGGGCTCGATCGGCCGCCCAGTCGCCGGCCGGCGCTACTGGTATTAGCCACTTCGCCGGGAAAACGGAATCGCGCGACTGCCTGGCAGTCGCGCGATCCCATTCACAGGGCGCGCAAAGGTAAGCCATAGCGGCGGCTCAGCGCGGTGCGCATACTGGACCTTGTGACCCAGCCCCGATCCTCCGTCGAGCGGGTCGTCATGTGTCGCGCCGATGGGAACCCGATCAACGTGTTGGTCGTGGACGACGAGTCGGTGCTCGCCGAAATGGTGTCGATGGCGCTGCGGTACGAGGGCTGGAACATCGCGACCGCGAGCGACGGGGCATCGGCCATCGCCGCCGCCCGCGCCCAACGCCCCGACGTGGTCGTCCTCGATGTGATGCTGCCCGACATGAGCGGGCTCGATGTCTTGCACAAGTTGCGCGAAGAGACCCCGCAGCTGCCCGTGCTCCTGTTGACGGCCAAGGACGCCGTGGAAGACCGCATCGCCGGGTTGACCGCGGGCGGCGACGACTACGTCACCAAACCGTTCAGCATCGAAGAGGTGGTGCTGCGGTTGCGGGCGCTGCTGCGACGCACCGGAGTGACGACGGTGGACAGCGGCGCGCAGCTGGTGGTCGGCGATCTGGTGCTCGACGAGGACAGTCACGAGGTCACCCGTGCCGGCGAGCCAATTGCCCTGACCTCCACCGAGTTCGAGTTGCTTCGATTCATGATGCGCAACTCCAAGCGCGTGCTGAGCAAGGCCCAGATCCTCGACCGGGTGTGGAGCTACGACTTCGGCGGCAGGTCCAACATCGTCGAGCTCTACATCTCCTACCTGCGGAAGAAGATCGACAACGGCCGCGACCCCATGATCCACACGCTGCGTGGCGCGGGTTATGTCCTCAAGCCGGCTCGCTGACCCCGGGCGGGCCTGGTCCCTGCGGCTGCGGTTGCTTGTCGGGCAGATCGTCGTGCTGGCCATCGTGTGCGTCGGCATCACCGCGGTGACCGAGCTGGCGCTGAACCACCATCTGGTGAAGCAGCTCGACGGCCAGCTCGCCGGCACGTCGTTCCGTTCGGCGCTGATGTACCCCGAACCGAACCGTCCGGGATGGCGGCGCGAGCACTCCTACTACCCGAGGCCGGGCCCCGGCCCCCGATTCCTGGACGCCCCGGGTCAGCCGGCGGGCATGGTGGCCGCGGTGATCAACCACGGCAAAACGGTCGGCGCCGGCTACCTGACCAGCAGCGGCACCCGGGCCGCGCTGACCCCGACCGCCCAAGACCAACTGGAGCGGATCGCCGACAGCCGCGCGCCGGTCACGGTGAACCTGGATGGCCTCGGCCGCTATCGAGTGGTCGCCGCCCCGAGCCGAAACGGCGGCGACACCATCGTCACGGGGCTGTCGATGGCCAACGTCGACGCCACCCTGATCCGGATGCTGATCATCTTCGGCATCGTCACCGTGATCGCGCTGGCGGCCGCGACGATAGCCGGGGTCGTCATCATCCGGCGGGCGCTCGCGCCGCTGCGCCGCGTCGCGCAGACCGCGAGCAGGGTGGCCGACCTGCCGCTGGACCGCGGTGAGGTCGAGCTCCCGCTGCGGGTGCGCGAATCCGACGCCAACCCCGCTACCGAGGTCGGCCAACTCGGGTCGGCCCTCAACCGGATGCTCGACCACATCGCGGCCGCGCTGTCGGCCCGGCAGGCCAGCGAGACCCGCGTCCGCCAGTTCGTCGCCGACGCCAGTCACGAACTGCGCACGCCCCTCGCCGCCATCCGCGGATACACCGAGCTCACCCAGCGCATGGGAGACGACCGGGAGGCGGTGGAACACGCGATGAGTCGCGTGGCCTCCGAGACCGAACGAATGACGCGCCTGGTTGAGGACCTGCTGCTGCTTGCCCGGCTGGACTCCGGGCGGCCGCTGGAACGCGAGCCGGTCGACCTGTCGCGGGTGGCGGTCGACGCGGTCAACGACGCGCATGTCGCCGGGCCGGACCATCAGTGGGAGCTCGACCTGCCCGAGGAACCCGTGATCATCACCGGTGATGCGGCCCGGCTACATCAGGTCCTGGCCAACCTGCTCGCCAACGCCCGTCTGCACACCGGCGCGGGCACGGTCGTGACCACCCGATTGAGCACCGAGCCGGCCAACACCGTGCTGCAGGTCATCGACAACGGCCCCGGCATCCCGGCGGCGCTTCAGTCGGAAGTGTTCGAGCGGTTCGCCCGCGGTGATACCTCGCGCTCCCGCAAGGGCGGCAGCACCGGGCTGGGTCTGGCGATCGTCTCCGCGGTCGTCAAGGCCCACAACGGAACGATCACCGTGGACAGCTCGCCCGGCCGTACCGAGTTCACGGTGCGGTTGCCACTCAACGGGTGGCAACCGCCCGCGTCCTCAGCTAGCTAGAGCAATTGACGTCGATTTCGAACGGCTTGTTCACCGGTTGCATCGGGTTGGCCATGTCGACCCCGGTGGCCGTCCCGGTGATCTTGTAGCTGTTGCCGTTCTTCTCGGCGGAGGCGTTGCCCTGGCCGGTCCCGGAGGTGTAGCCCAGCGTCACACCGTTGACGTTGCCCAGCCCGACCGACTTCACCTGGGGCGGGTTGGCGTCGGTGAGCACGGCGGCGATCCCGGTCGCTGCGCCACCGATCGCGATGTTGGTGTTGCCGCCGGCCGTGGTGCACACGACGGAGCCGCTCACGTTCTGGTCCTTGCCGTCGATGAGGACCTTGGTTCCGCTGGCAGCGCCCGCCGAGGTGTTCACCGCGGAGCTGGTGCCCGAACCGCCCGAACTCGACTTATTGCTGGAACAGCCGGAAATACCGGCGGCCAGAACTGCCGCTCCGGCCACCGCGACCATCAGTCCACGCTTCACATGTTCTCCTTTGCCCGAAAGTGGCGACCCTCGGCATTGAGGGCCGTCTGGGGCAGTATGCGGGTTAACTGAGCCGAACACCTACGGTTCCGATTAATTGTTTCCGTCTTCGTCGGTCACCTGACAAGATGCGCGCAACGCCTCGCGGAACGGCGCGTCGGTGGCAATGTATTGGCGTGGAGCGCACACCCCCCACCGCGGTCATCGAGGCGGCGCATCGCGCGCACGCGCTGCCATTCGATGACGACGCGGACTTTCACAACGCCGATCGCGGATTCATCGCCGCCTTGTCCCCGTGCGTGATCAAGGCGGCCGACGGGCGCGTGGTCTGGGACAACGACGCCTACTCCTTCCTCGGTGGTCCCGCCCCGCCGTCGGTGCACCCCAGCCTGTGGCGGCAGTCCACTCTCGCCGCCAAACAGGGCCTCTACGAAGTCGTTCCGGGCATCTACCAGGTCCGTGGCTTCGACATTTCCAACGTCACGTTCGTCGAGACCGACACCGGCATCATCGTCATCGACCCGCTGGTGTCCACGGAGGTCGCGGCGGCGGCCCTGGCGCTGTATCGCGCACACCGGGGCGGCGACCGTCCCATCGTCGCGGTCATCTACACCCACAGCCATGTCGACCACTTCGGCGGCGTGCTGGGCGTCACCTCACAGGCGGAGGTGGATTCCGGCGCGGTGGCGGTGCTCGCCCCGGAAGGCTTCGTCGAGCACGCGGTCCAGGAGAACGTCTACGCCGGTCCGGCCATGACGCGCCGGGCGACGTACATGTACGGCACGCTGCTGCCCCGCGGGCCCCGGGACCAGGTGGGCTGCGGGCTGGGCCAGGCGCCGTCCACCGGTGAGGTGGCGATCATCGTCCCCACCATCGATATCCGCGACACCGGCGAGAAGCACAGCATCGACGGGGTGGAGATCGAGTTCCAGATGGCGCCCGGCACCGAGGCGCCCGCCGAAATGCATTTCTACTTTCCGCGATTCCGTGCGCTGTGCATGGCCGAGAACGCCACCCACAACCTGCACAACCTGTTGACCCTGCGAGGTGCCCTGGTGCGCGACCCGCACGCCTGGTCCGGCTACCTCACCGAGGCGATCGACGCCTTCGCCGACCGCGCCGAGGTGGTGTTCGCCTCCCATCATTGGCCCACCTGGGGACGGGAGAGCATCGTCGACTTCCTGTCGCTGCAGCGCGACTTGTATGCCTACTTGCACGACCAGACGCTGCGACTGCTCAATCGGGGCTACACCGGGGTCGAGATCGCGGAGATGTTCCAGATGCCGCCGGCGCTCGAGCGCGCCTGGCACACCCACGGGTATTACGGGTCGGTCAGCCACAACGTGAAGGCCGTCTACCAGCGCTACATGGGCTGGTTCGACGGCAACCCGGCCCGGCTGTGGCCGCATCCGCCCGAGGCCCTCGCGTCGCGCTACGTGGAGGCGATGGGCGGAATCGGCCGGGTTGTCGAGCTGGCCCAAACGGCGTTCGACGCCGGTGACTTCCGTTGGGCGGCAACGCTGCTGGATCACGCGATCTTCACCGAGAGCGGGCATGCCGGCGCCCGCGCGCTGTGCGCCGACACGTTCGAGCAGCTGGCCTACGGCGCCGAGAACGCCACCTGGCGCAATTTCTTTCTCAGTGGCGCAACGGAATTGCGTGGCGGGAACTTCGGCACCGCCGCGCAGGTCACGTCGCCCAGCATGCTTTTGCAGCTGACCCCGGAGCAGATCTTCGACAGCCTCGCCATCCGTGTCGACGGGCCGCGCAGCTGGGATCTTGACTTCGCCATCGACATCGCCTTCGCCGATGTGGCCGCCAACTACCGGCTCACGCTGCGCAACGGTGTGCTCGTGTACCGCAAGGCGGCGGCCGACCCCGCGACGGCGACGGTCACGGTCGAGCTCGCCGGCAAGTCTCGGCTGCTGACGGCGGCGCTGGGCGACTTCGAATCGCCCGGGCTACAGCTATCCGGCGACCAGGCGGCGCTGCGGACTTTCCTGGGTGTGCTCGATCAGCCGGACCCGAGCTTCGACATCGTCACGCCGTGACGTCGATGACGACCTTGCCCAACACCTTCCGGTCGGCCACGTGCCGCAGCGCGGCGGCAGTATCGGACAAGGGGAACCGCGCGCCGATGTATGGCCGGATCGTGCCGGCGGCGAACATCTCCGACAGTTCCCGCATGTCGCGGACGGCCTCGTCGGGGTGGTCGGTCATAAAGGTGCGGATCTCCATACCCCGCACGCAGATATCCTTGAGCAGAACAAGATTGAGCGGGATGGCCGGTATCGTGCCCGCCGCGTAGCCCAGGGTTACGAAGGTGCCGCCGCGACCCAGCCCGCGCAGCGCCGGCTCCGCATACTGGCCGCCGACCGGGTCGATGATCACGCGGGCGGCATCGCCCGTGAGCTCGCGGATGCGCGACTTCAAGTCTTCGCGGTCGTAGTCGACGGTCGCCTCGGCGCCGCGTTGCCGGCACAGCTCGAGCTTCTCCGGGCTCGAGGCGGCCGCCAGCACCCGCGCCTTCATGGCGACGGCCAGGTCGACCGCGGCCAGCCCGACACCGCCGGCGGCGCCCAGCACCACGACCCAATCGCCTTCTGCCACTGCGGCGGTCGAGCGCAGCGCGTGGTAGGCGGTGCGGTAGGTCACGCCGAAGGCGGCGGCCGAAGCGAAGTCGGCGTCGTAGGGCACGAGCTCCGCCTGGCTCGCGTCCAGCAGCGCCAGTTCCGCGAACGCGCCGAACGTGGTTCCCGAAACTCGCTGCCCTGGCTGGAATGGCGCGCCGGCACCGGCGGCGATCACTTCGCCGGCGATCTCGTTGCCCGGTATGAACGGCGGCGGAATCTTCACCTGATACTTGCCGGCGATGAACAGCACGTCGGGAAAATTGACCGCGGCGGCGTGCACCCGCACCAGCAGCTGCCCCGGGGCCGGAACGGGGTCGTCGACGTCGGAGAGAACCAGATCTTCCGGAGTGCCGTACGTACGGCAGACAACGGCGCGCATCAACTGACCCCAAGGCCGCGTAGACAAAAGCCCACCAGGTGTGCGATGTCGTCGGACTTGGGCCGGTCGGCCGACCCCACGTATCGGCGCATGTTCGCGGCGGTGCAACTGAACACGGCCTCGACGTCGCGCTCGACATCGCTACTTCCCAGCGCCGCAACGGGTTCGACGAGCAGATCGCGTAGCGGCCGCATCATCTCCTGATCCGCCGCGCGCCAATTCGCGCCGGCCGACATCTGTCCGGCGGCCGCCCGGCTCAGGCTGATCAGGTGCGGGTCGGCCACCTGCGCCAGCGTGCCCTCGATCCAGCGGGCGACCTGATCGCGCGGCTCGCGCTCCTTGGCCATCTGGTGCTCGAGGTAGGACACGACGATGGCCACCCCGCGTTCCATGACGGCCAGGATGAGATCGTCTTTACCGGCGAAATATCGGTAGAACGCCTTGTTCGACGAACCGGCCTCGGCGACGATATCGCTCACCCGCGGAGGTTCCGGCGCGACCCGTTCCATGACACGGACCGCGGCGGCCAGGATGCGCTCCACCTCCTCGGTAGCCTCGCGCTGGCGGTCGTCGAGCGCCCGCTCGACCGCCGCGGTCACCCTGCTGCTCACGGCGAATCGGGCAGCGCCGGAACATGATCGACGAGGCCGCCGTACTTGGTGCGTGCGGCCTCCCGGCGGATGTCCAGCAGTTCGCTCGGCCACTCGGCGTCTTCGGCCTCGTATCCCTTGAGCAGCAGCCGGGCCAGGTTGACCTTATGGGCCTCTGTCGGCCCGTCGGCCAGGCCGAGTGCCACCCCGCCGAGCAGCACGTTGACCAGCGGGAGCTGGTCGGTGGTGCCCAGCGCACCGTGTACCTGGATCGCCCGCAGCCCAATCGATTTCAGCACCTGTGACGCCAGGATCTTGCAGGCGCCGATCTCGGCGCGGGCCGCATGCTCCCCGGCGGTGTCGATCAGCCACGCCGCGTGCAGCACCGCCAACCGGAACGGCATCAGCTCGGTGTAGGAGTCGGCGATGAACGCCTGCACCAGCTGCTTGTCGGCCAGCGAGCTGCCCTGTGTGAAACGGCTTTTCGCGCGGCGCGCCATCATCTCCACCGCGCGCTGGGCCACTCCGATCGACCGCATCGCATGATGCAGCCGCCCGCCGGCCAGGCGGGTCTGCAGGATCATGAAGCCTTGGCCCGGTTCGCCCAACAGCGCGTCCGACGGCACCCGGACGCCCTCGTAATGCACCAGGGAATGTCCGGGTTCGTGCGGCAGCGCGCCGACCAGGTGGTGGGTGGCCTCGATGGTCAACCCGTCGGTACCGGCCGGCACCAGGAACGTCGAGGCACCGCGGTGGACGGGCACGTCCGGGTCGGTGATCGCGACGACGATGAAGAACGAGGCGACGGAGGCGTTGGAGGAGAAGTACTTTCGCCCGGTGATCACCCAGTCGTCGCCGTCGCGGAAGGCACGCGTCCGGAATACCCGCGGGTCGGCGCCGCCCTGCGGCTCCGTCATCGAAAAGCAGGAGAAGATTTCCCCGGACAGCAGGCCGGCAAGGTAGCGGTCCTTTTGCTCCTGCGTTCCGAAGCGGGCGATGATCTCGGCGTTGCCGGTGTCGGGCGCCTGCGTGCCGAACACGATCGGCGCCCACGGGCTGCGCCCCAGAATCTCGTTGATCAGCGTCAGCTTCACCGCGCCGAAGCCCTGGCCGCCCAGTTCGGGGCCCAGATGCGGTGCCCACAAGCCCTGGTCGCGAACCTGCTGCTTGAGCGGATCGACGATCCGGCGGCGCTCGTCGTTCAGTGGCAGGAACTCGCAGCCCGGGAACAGCACCTCGAGGGGCTCGACCTCTTCGCGGACGAAGTCGCGCACCCAGTCGATTTTCTGCTGGAATTCCGGTTCGGTGGAGAAGTCCCAAGACATTCGAATGCTCCTACTCGTTCATTGGCAAGCTTGCGATCGCCGCGTCAGGGAATTCCACCGTCGGCGCGCAGGATCGAACCGGTGGTGAAACTAGAGGCGTCCGACGCCAAAAACAGTGCTGCCCCGACGATTTCGCCGGGGTCTCCGGCGCGCTGTAACGCCAGGTGTCCGAACGGCTTGCCGTGGGCCCCCTCGAGATTCCACGCCTTGCTCACGTCGGTCAGGAAGGGGCCGGCCATCAGCGTGTTGACCCGCACCGATGGACCGAATGCCTTCGCCAGCGCCTCGGTCATGGCGTTGAGGCCGGCCTTGGCGGCGGCGTAGGGAACGATGTCGGGAGCGGGCCGCAACGACCCGGCGGTGCTCACGTTGATGATGGACCCGCGGCCGGCCGCGACCATTCGCTCACCCACCAATGCCGATAATCGGAACGGCCCTTTGAGGTTGAGGTTGAGAACCGCGTCGAACAGTTTCTCGGTGACGTCGGTCAGCTTGTCGTACAGAGGCGACATGCCGGCGTTGTTGATCAGCGTGTCCACCTTCCCGAATCGGTCATAGGTGGCTTCGACCAAGCCGTCGAGCTGATCCCAGCGCCCCACGTGCACCTGATACGGCATGGCGGAGCGCCCCGTTTCGGCCTCGATCTCCTTGGCCGTGGTCACGCAGTTGTCCATGTTGCGGCTGGCGATCACGACGTCGGCGCCGCAGCGGGCGGCGGCGAACGCCATCTCGCGGCCCAGCCCGCGGCTGCCGCCGGTGATCAGCACGACCCGGTCGGTGAGATCGAAAAGCCGGTCCGCGTAACCCATTTCACCGGCCCCCGGAGGGCAAGGAGCGCGCGAGCCCGGCCGCCGTCGCGATCAGCTGCGGGATCATCGTCCCGAAGGCGTCCTGGACCTTGGGGTCGACCTTGCCGGTGCGCACTCCCGCAGCGTAAGTCTTTTCCAGCACGATGCCGAGCTTCCAATTCGCCAGCACCAGGTAGTAGTCGATGTTTTCGGTGGAAAGCCCGCTAACCGCCTCGTAGTGCCGCAGCAGTTCGCTGCGGGTGGGCATGCCGGTCATGTCCAGATAGAACCCGTCGGCGCGCGGCTCTTCGCCGTCGTAGCCCAGCAGGCACCACGCCAGGTCCAGCAGCGGGTCGCCGACCGTCGTCATCTCCCAGTCCACGATCGCGGCCAGCCGCGCCGGCTCCCCATGGGAGAACATCACGTTGGCGAATTGGTAATCGCCGTGCATGATGCCCGGTTGGTAATGCGCGGGCCGGTTGTTCCGCAGCCACTCCGCGGCCTGGTCAAGGCCAGGTAGGTCGCGCACCTTGTAGGCGTCGAGGAAGGTCAGCCACCGGTCGACCTGCCGCTCGTGAAATCCGTCCGGGCGGCCGAAGCCGTCGAGACCCTGAGCCCGCCAGTCCACCCGCCCCAGCTTCGCCGCGCCTTCGACGAGCTCAATGGCCAGCCCGCGGCGGGCGTCCAGGTCGGTGTCGAACGGCGGCTGCCACCCGCCGTCCATCGGGCTCCATCCGTCGATGGCCTGCATGACGTAGAACGGCATGCCGAGCACGGTGCCGGTGTCGTCGGCGGCGATCAGCGCCGCATGCGGGACATCGGTGCCGGAGAGGGCACGCACCAGCCGGATCTCGCGCAGTAAACCGTCGATGCGCGCCGCATCGGCGCGCGGGCCGGGCATCCGCAGCACCATCCGCTCGCCGCCGCGGTCGAGCAGATACAGCGTGTTCTGCGAACCGCCCTTCAGCTGCTCCAGCCGCGGTTCCTCACCGTCGCCTGGCGCACCGTTCGCATCCAGCCAGCGGGCAAGAGCGCCCGCGTCCAGTCGGTCCTGACCTGCCGTCGTCATTCGCACACCCCGCTCTCTGTGCGGAGAATAGCATTCTCCGCCGGGGCTCGGGCATTTCGGCTCAGTCCGGCTTGTGCGCGGTGAGCAGGAACCCGGGCGCCATGAAATGGCCGTCCTCGTCGCGTTCCAGATGTGCCAACGGGCCGTCGGAAGACGGGCCCGCGTTGCCGTAGACCTTGGCCGGGCGCAGGTCGTCGACCCGCCAGAGCGTCGAGACCGCCTCGCGCAATTCGGTTTCGGTGAAGCCGCGCGGCCCACCGTGATCGGCGTCGCCCAGCGCGCCGGTGGCGAAGGCCAAGATGTACAGCGCCGCTCCCGGGGCGGCCGCCCGAAGGATCGACTGCAGATAGTCCTGGCGTTTCTCCGGCGGCAGCGCATGAAACAGCCCGCTGTCCATGATCGTGGAGAAGCGGCCGTCATAGCCGCGGAAGTTCGTGACGTCGGCCTGCGCGAAAGTCGCCGTGGTCAGTCCTTGTTCCGCGGCCGCCAGGGCGGCGGCCTGGATCGCGGTCGCGCTGCTGTCCAGGCCCACCACGGTGTGCCCCCGCGCGGCGAGAGCCAGCGACAGGGCGGCATGGCCGCAACCGGCGTCCAGCACATCGCTTCGGATGTTGCCCTCGTCGATCAGCACCGCCAGCTCGGGCTGCGGCCGGCCGATGCTCCACGGTGGCGGCGTCTCCTGCCGGTATGCCACGTCCCAATCCCTGCTCGGCTCGGTCATTCGTCCTCCTCGCGGTCGGCCTTCTGCTGAGCCCTATTTTGCGCGGGCCGGTCCGCATGCTTTGAATGAACACGTCGCGCTCAACCACAGACAGGAACACACCCATGCAATTGCTTCTGGTCCGGCACGCGCTGCCGCTGCGCAGCGAACACGGCGAGGGCTCCGACCCGGACCTGTCGGACGAGGGGTTGGCACAGATCGAGCGACTTCCCAAGGCGCTGGACCGGTTTCCCATCTCCCGGGTGGTGAGCAGCCCCCAGCGGCGCGCCATCCAGACCGCCGAACCGGTCGCGGCGGCGCGGGATCTCACCGTCGAGATCGACGACCGATTCGCGGAATACGACCGGGACCTTCCGCTCTACATCCCGGTCGAGCAGATCCGCGAGGAAATGCCCGAGGAGTGGGCGCGCCTGGCCCAGGGCCACCTGCCCAGCGCGGTCGACGAGGACGCGTTTCTCGGCCGGGTGCGCGCGGCGGTCGACGAGCTGGTGGCCTCCGTCGATCCCGACGACACGGTCGCGGTGTTCAGCCACGGCGGTGTGATCAACGTCCTGCTGCACCAGATTCTGGGGACGTCGCGGCTGTTGTCGTTCCCCGTCGACTACGCGTCGGTCACCCGGCTGCTGTTCTCGCGATCCGGTCAGGCGACCGTGGCGGGGGTCAACGGAGTCGAGCATGTGTGGGACCTGCTGCCGCGAAATCAGAGGTGGTAAACAAGTCCGGTGACTTCAGCTGACCAACTCGAGGGCCTCGACCTGGCCTCGCTGGATCGGTACCTGCGTTCGCTCGGCATCGGGCGCGACGGTGAGTTGCGCGCGGACTTCATTTCCGGTGGCCGTTCCAACCTGACCTTCCGTGTCTACGACGACGCGACCAGTTGGCTGGTGCGACGCCCGCCGCTGCACGGCCTGACCCCGTCGGCGCACGACATGGCCCGTGAGTACCGGGTCGTCGCCGCGCTGCGCGACACACCCGTTCCGGTGGCGCGCGCGATCGCGCTGTGCGAGGACGACTCGGTGCTGGGCGCGCCGTTCCAGATCGTCGAATTCGTCGCCGGCCAGGTGGTGCGCCGTCGCGCCCAGCTCGAAGCCTTCAGCCACACCGTCATCGAGGGCTGCGTCGACTCGCTGATCCGGGTCCTCGTCGACCTCCACTCCGTCGACCCCGTGGCCGTGGGGTTGGCCGATTTCGGCAAGCCCAGCGGCTACCTGGAGCGGCAGGTGCGGCGGTGGGGTTCGCAGTGGGCGTTGGTGCGGCTGCCCGACGACCGCCGCGACGCCGACGTCGAGCGCCTGCACGCCGGTCTGCAAGAGGCCATTCCCCAGCAAAGCCGCACGTCGATCGTGCACGGCGACTACCGGATCGACAACACCATCCTGGACATCGACGACCCGACGAAGGTCCGCGCCGTCGTCGACTGGGAGCTGTCCACCCTGGGGGACCCGCTGTCCGACGCGGCCCTGATGTGCGTATACCGCGACCCGGCCCTGGATTTGATCGTCAACGCGCAGGCGGCCTGGACGTCACCGCTGTTGCCGACGGCCGACGAGTTGGCCGACCGGTATTCGCTGGTCGCCGGGTTGCCGTTGGCGCATTGGGAGTTCTACGTGGCCCTGGCTTATTTCAAGCTGGCCATCATCGCGGCCGGCATCGACTTCCGCCGGCGGATGTCGGACCAGGCTCGCGGCATGGACTCCGACCACATGCCGGAGGTCGTGGCCCCGCTGATCTCCCGCGGGCTCGCGGAGCTGGCCAAGCTCCCCCGTTAGGCCCTAGCGGGCCGCTGCGTGATGCTTCTTGGCCGCGCGCCGCAGTTGCAGGATTCGCGCGGTGCCGACGGCCACCGTGATCAGGCCGCCGACCACCGCGGCGAGCAGGATGGCGACGCCCAGCGGCAGGCGCCAGTGCCAGCCCAAGAACGTAAAGGGCGTCTCCGCCGTGTTCTGGGTGATGAAGATCAGCAGCAGAATCAGGATCAGGAAGCCGCCGATCAGGGACGACCACAGCGCGCCGGCGCGGGTGAACCCGATCGCCGGCTCCTTGGGCGCCGGTTCCTTGGGCGCCGCGACGGGCTTGGGGGGAGGCTGGTGGCTGGGCGAGGCAGGGGGATGGCTGCTCATAGGGTCATCTTTGTCCCATCCGGCACAGAATGAAACCAAACCGGGCAACCGGCCCGCTTGGTCCCGGCGCGCCGGCGACTCTGAGGTTAGTGTCGGCGGTATGGGGATGCCGTCGCGCGCGCATCGCGCGATCATCCAAGCGGCCGTCTGGCTCACGGCGATCTGCGTTCTCGCCGCCTGCAGCAGCTCCGACCCGCTCGGTGCCCAGGTCCGCAGCCCCAAATCCATCGTCGTGGGGTCCGGCGACTTCCCGGAATCGCAGATCATCGCCGAGATATATGCACAAGCGTTGCAGGCAAACGGATTCGAGGTCGGTCGGCGGATGGGAATCGGCAGTCGGGAGACCTACATCCCGGCGCTGAAGGACCATTCCGTCGACCTGGTGCCGGAGTACATCGGCAACCTGCTGCTCTATTTCGCGCCCGAGTCGACGGCGACCATGCTCGACGCCGTCGAATTGGAGCTCGACCGTAGGCTGCCCGGCGACCTGGCGGTCCTGACGCCTTCGCCGGCCACCGACACCGACACCGTGACGGTGACAGGCGGGACCGCTAATTCCTGGAAGCTGAAGACAATCGAGGACCTGGCGGCGCATTCGCCGGACGTGAGGTTCGGGGCGCCCTCGGCCTTCGCGAACCGGCCGTCCGGCCTGCCCGGGCTGCGGCAGAAGTACGGACTCGACATCAGGCCGGGCAACTTCGTCGCCATCAACGACGGCGGCGGCGCGGTGACGGTGCGCGCCCTGGTGGAGGGAAGGGTCAACGCCGCAAACGTTTTCACCACGTCCCCCGCGATCCCGCAGAACCATTTGGTGGTCCTCGAAGACCCGGAGCACAACTTCCTGGCCGGCAACATTGTGCCGCTGGTCAATTCGCAGAAGAAGTCGGACCGGCTCAAGGAGGTGCTCGACGCCGTGTCGGCGAAGCTGACCACTCCCGGCGTGGCCGGGCTCAACGCCGCGGTAGCGGGAAACTCCGGTGTTGATCCCGACCAGGCGGCCCGGGACTGGTTGCGGGACAACGGCTTCAACCATCCGGTCGGCTCATGATCGTCTTCGACAAAGTCAGCAAGTCCTTCGCCGACGGGACCACCGCAGTGGACCAATTGAGCCTGGTGATCCCGAACGGGAAGTTGACCGTCTTCGTCGGTTCGTCGGGCAGCGGCAAGACCACGGCGCTGCGCATGGTCAACCGCATGATCGAGCCCACGTCCGGCACCATCACCGTCGACGGTGTGGACGTGTCCACCCTGGACCCGGTGCGGCTGCGCCTCGGGATCGGCTACGTCATCCAGCATGCCGGCCTGATGCCGCACCTGCGGGTGATCGACAACGTCGCAACAGTTCCGGTGCTCAAGGGGAAGTCCCGCCGGGCGGCTCGCGCCGCCGCCTACGAGGTGCTCGAACGCGTCGGGCTGGACACCAAGCTGGCTACCCGCTACCCCGCGCAGCTGTCCGGCGGTGAGCAACAACGTGTCGGGGTGGCGCGTGCACTGGCCGCCGACCCGCCCGTCTTGTTGATGGACGAGCCGTTCTCGGCCGTGGACCCGGTGGTCCGGCTTGACCTGCAGAACGAAATCCTGCGTCTGCAAAGCGAATTGCACAAGACCATCGTCTTCGTCACCCACGACATCGACGAGGCGCTCAAACTCGCGGACAAAGTCGCGGTCTTTCGGGCCGGCACCTTGCAGCAGTACGACGAACCCACGCGCCTGCTGTCGCGCCCTGCCAACGATTTCGTCTCGAGGTTCATCGGTCTCGGCCGCGGCTATCGATGGCTGCAGCTCATCGACGCGGCCGGATTGCCGGTGCATGACGTGCAACGGATCCCGGCGGACGACCTCGCCGGCACCGGCCCGACGGACGGCTGGGCGGTGGTGGTGGACGGCGCGGGCGCGCCGATGGGTTGGATCGATCCCGAGGGCCTGCGCAGGTATCGCGCGGGTGCGTCGTTGTCGGACAGCATGAGTGGCGTCGGCGCGTTGTTTCGTCCCCGCGGGAACCTCAGCCATGCGCTGGACGCGGCGCTGTCGTCGCCGTCGGGGGTCGGCCTCGCCGTCGACGACGGCGGCAAAGTCATCGGCGGTGTGCTGGCGGACGACGTGCTGGCCGCGGTGGAAACCCGAAGAAAGACGTGACCGGGGAACAGATATGCACTACCTGCTGACCCACCTCGACGACGCCTGGGCGCTGACCATCGTCCATCTGCGGTTGTCGTTGGTGCCGGTGCTTATCGGGTTGGCCCTCGCCGTCCCGCTGGGCGCGGCGGTTCAACGCGCACCGGTTGCCCGCCGGCTGACGACGGCGACCGCGAGTGTCGTGTTCACCATTCCGTCGCTGGCGCTGTTCGTGGTCTTGCCGATGGTCATCGGGACCCGCATCCTCGACGAGGCCAACGTCATTGTCGCGCTGACGGCCTACACCGCGGCGCTGCTGGTGCGGGCCGTGCTCGAGGCGCTGGACGCGGTGCCGGCCCAGGTGCGCGACGCCGCCACCGCGGTCGGCTACCCGCCGATCGCCCGCATGCTGAAAGTCGAACTGCCGCTTTCTATTCCGGTTCTGGTCGCCGGGTTGCGGGTGGTGGTCGTCACCAATATCGCGATGGTCTCGGTGGGTTCGGTGATCGGCATCGGCGGCCTGGGCACCTGGTTCACCGAGGGGTACCAGACGAACAAGAGCGATCAGATCCTTGCCGGCATCATCGCGCTGTTCGTGCTGGCTGTCGTCATCGACGCGTTGATCGTGGTGGCCGGCCGCCTGGCCACGCCGTGGGAGCGCGCCGGGCGCTCGCCGCGCCGGCGGTCGGTGGTGGCCCCGATAGTGGGTGGCGCGCGATGAACTTCGTGCAGGGGGCCATCTCCTATCTATTGACCGCCGGCAACTGGACCGGCCCGGTCGGGCTCGCGGCGCGCGTCCTCGAGCATCTGGAGTACACGGCGGTCGCGGTGGGCGCGTCGGCCCTGATCGCCGTCCCGGCCGGGCTCATCATCGGGCACACCGGCCGCGGCACGGTGCTGGTGGTGGGGACGGTCAACGGGTTGCGCGCCCTGCCGACTCTGGGCGTGCTGTTGCTCGGGACGCTGCTGTTCGGGCTGGGGATGGGGCCGCCGCTGGTCGCCCTGATGCTGCTGGGCGTCCCGGCGCTGCTGGCCGGAACCTACGCGGGAATCGCCAACGTGGAGCCGACGGTGGTCGACGCGGCCAGGGCAATGGGCATGACCGAGGCGCAGGTGCTGTGGGTGGAGGCACGCAACGCGCTGCCGTTGATCCTGGGCGGGCTGCGCAGCGCGACGCTTCAGGTGGTCGCCACCGCCACGGTGGCCGCCTATGCCAGCCTCGGTGGGCTGGGCCGATACCTGATCGACGGAATCAAGGAGCGAGAGTTCCACCTCGCCCTGGTCGGTGCCTTGATGGTGGCCGCGTTGGCGCTGGCGCTGGACGGGCTGCTCGCGTTGGTGGTGTGGGCGTCGGTGCCGGGCACCGGACGACTTCGCCACACTTATCCGACAGGCCTGCCGCGGTTCGCCCGCACGTTTTACGGTAGGTGAGTGAACGCAGACCCCTCTGATGCCGCTCGGCGCGTGTGGCAGGCAATGTTGACTTGGCGCGCCCAGGACGTCTCCCGGATGGAATCGGTACGAATCCAGGTGTCCGGCAAGAGGATCAAGGCGAACGGTCGCATCGTCGCCGCCGCCACCGCCACCAATCCGGCATTCGGTGCGTACTACGACCTGCAGACCGACGAGACCGGCGCCACCAAGCGGCTGGGGATGACGGTCACCCTCGCCGAACGGGAGCGCGTGCTGTCCATCGCCCGTGACGAAGAGAACATGTGGCTGGTCACCGACCATCAGGGCGAGCGCCGAGCGGCGTACAACGGCGCGCTCGACTGCGACGTGGTCTTCAGCCCGTTCTTCAACGCGTTGCCCATCCGGCGGCTCGGCCTGCACGAGCGGCCGGACTCGGTCACATTGCCGGTGGTCTATATCAACCTGCCCGACATGGCGATCACCGCGGACCTGGTGAGCTACACCAGCACGGGCGGAGGCGACGGCATCAAGCTGCACTCGCCGGTCGCCGACACCGTCGTGAGTGTCGACGACGAGGGCTTCATCGTCGACTATCCAGGCTTGGCAGAGCGGATCTGATCACGCCGCCCGCCCGGCCCGCGGCGGCCAACTCCTCGCGCCAGTTCTCGCTGCCGATGATGACGTGGAAGATGTCGGAACGCGGAAAGCTGTCGTAACGCGTTCGGGCGGCGTGGCCGGCCTCGACGAGTTCGCCCACCGAATTGTTCGCGACCAGCGACTCGCGGGCCCGGCTCAGCAACTCGATCACCCGGTCGACGGCCGGCACCAGCTGGTCGGAGTTGCCCTCACACATCGCCCGCACCAGGTCCGGGTTGGTGCCGGCCACCCGCGTCCCGTCGCGAAACGATCCGGCAGCGAGCGCGAACGCCAGCGGGACGTCCCCGGCGATGACCGCCAGCGCCTCGGCGAGCAGGTGCGGCAGGTGCGAGATCGCGGCCGCCGCCGCGTCGTGGTCGTCGGAGTTGGCCGGGACCAGCACCGCGCCGCAGTCCAGCGCCAGCGTCATGACCATCGACCACACCACCGGGTCGACGTGATCGTCCACGCTGATCACCCACGGCGCCCTGGTGAACAGGCCGGGGTGGCCGGCGGCCCAGCCCGAATGGGCGGTGCCCGCCATCGGGTGGCCGCCGACGAACCGTTCCTGCAGGCCGGCCGCGACAACCTCGTCGAGCACGGCCCGTTTGACGCTGGTGACATCGGTCAACGGGCAGGCCGGGGCCAGTTCGGCGATGTGGGCGAGCATGCCGGCCAGCGCCGGCATGGGGACGGCCAGGACGATCAGCGCGCCGGTGTCGGCGGCGCGGGTGAGCGTCGCCGTCAGGTCGGTGGTCGCGTCGAAGCCGTCGGCGGCGGCTTCTTTGGCGCCCTCCACCGACCGGTTGTAGCCGAACACTTCGCGGCCTGCCGCCGTAGCGGCCCGCATTATCGAACCACCGATCAGCCCCAGGCCGAGCACGCACACCGGTGTTTGAGAAACAGGGCTAGCCACAGACCTAAGGTTGGCACAATCCGGCGGCGGCGGTGCGTCAAGATGTCGGCGCGGTTTCGCTCCATCTGGTCAGGGGGCCTGGTCTGCGACTACCGTAAGCGGCCATGGGAGCACAACGGGCCCCAGCCCAAGGCCTGTCCGCCGATACGCCGGACGGTTTCGGCGTAGCGGTCGTGCGCGAAGAGGGCCAGTGGCGGTGTTCCCCGATGGCCCGCAAATCGCTGATGAGCCTCAAGGCCGCCGAGACGGAGCTGCGGGAATTGCGCAGCGCCGGCGCCGTGTTCGGGCTGCTCGACGTGGACGACGAGTTCTTCGTGATCGTGCGCCCCGCGCCGTCGGGGACCCGGCTGCTGCTCTCGGACGCCACCGCCGCGCTGGACTACGACATCGCCGCCGAAGTGCTGGACAAGCTGGACGCCGACATCGACCCCGAGGACCTGGAGGATTCCGACCCGTTCGAGGAGGGCGACCTGGGATTGCTCTCCGATATCGGGCTGCCCGAGGCAGTGCTGGGCGTCATCCTCGACGAGGCCGACCTTTATGCGGACGAGCAGCTCGGCCGCATCGCCCGGGAGATGGGCTTCGCCGACCAGCTGTCGGCCGTGATCGACCGCATCGGTCGGTGATCGCCGACGAAGACCTGATCCGCACCGCGTTGTCGGTCGCCGCAACGGCGGGCCCGCGCGACGTGCCCATCGGTGCGGTGGTCGTCGGCGCAGACGGAACGGAACTCGCCCGCGCGGTCAACGCGCGGGAAGCCCTCGGCGATCCCACCGCGCACGCCGAGATTCTGGCGCTGCGGGCGGCGGCCCGCGCGCTCGGCGACGGGTGGCGGCTGGAGGGTGCGACGCTGGCGGTGACCGTCGAACCGTGCACGATGTGCGCCGGCGCGCTGGTCCTGGCCCGCGTCGGCCGGCTGGTGTTCGGCGCGTGGGAACCCAAGACGGGAGCGGTCGGATCACTGTGGGACGTGGTCCGCGACCGGCGGCTCAACCATCGCCCGGAAGTGCGGGGCGGGGTGCTCGCCGACGAGTGCGCCGCACCGCTGGAGGAGTTCTTCGCCCGCCAGCGATTGGGGTGAGGGGCCCACCGTTCGGTAAGCTGCTCCGCGGTGGCGTGTCCGAGCGGCCTAAGGAGCACGCCTCGAAAGCGTGTGACGGCTAACACCGTCCGAGGGTTCAAATCCCTCCGCCACCGCCATAGCCCTGGACCCTGCATAGCAGGTAAAGGGCTATTTTTCTGTTTGCTGACGAGCCTCGTGCCCACCCGGTGCCCACACTTTGCCCACACTTCCGAGTGAATAGGTGTTGTGCAGAGTGACCGCAACTGCATCCAGATCCGTGTCGAACAGGTCCGCGTAGGTATCCAAAGTGACCTTCGCCGACTTGTGCCCAAGCATCCGTTGCAGCGCCAGGACGTTGACGCCGGCCGACACGGCCAAGCTCGCCGCCGAGTGCCGCAAGTCGTGCGGAGTGATCTGCTGGACCTTGGCCCGCTTGACCGCACCGGAGAACCATCCGCGCGTCGACTTCGGCCGCGGCAGATACTTCCCATCCGGCCCCGGAAATACCAAATCGCTAGGGCCCTTGTCCGCGCACACCGGCGACAACTCATCGAGGACGAAAGACGGCACCGGCACCGACCGCACCGCGCGGCCCTTCGTCTGCCCGACCGCATGATCGACCCCGAGCTGCACGGCGTTCTCGTGCACCACAAGGCGACGCTTCAGAAACTCGACATCACGAACCCGAAGCGCGATCGCCTCACCCCAGCGGAGCCCGCAGAACGCTAGGACATAGACCAACGGCCGATGCTCCCCCGACTCACTGGCCAGCCGGTGCACATCGTCAGCCGACAGATAAACGTGCCGGCGGGTCGACTTACGCGGCAGCCCTTCGATACCCCTGGCCGGATTGGACGCAAGTCGCCTCGCCTTCACCGCATCCCCGAGGACACCGGAGAGCACGCCATGGGCACGCAGCACCGTTGTCGCCCCCCGCCCGTCACGAACCATCTGCGATACCCACGACTCGATATCAGGCACCGTGACCTTCGCGACCTGCCAGCGCCCCCACTTCGGCAAGACATGCACCCGCCAAGCCGACTCGATCATCCGATAATTCGAGGGTGCGGTCGCCTGTTCCTTGCGAGTCAGCCAGTCCGGCCCAAGCTCCGCGACAGTGATGCGACCAGCGGTCTCCGGGATGAACTCACCCGTCAACTTCTTGACCTCGACGGTGTTGGCGAACGCCTCCGCGGCCTTCTTCGTCCTGAACCCTCTCTTGTCGGTCTGACGGTTATCCGTCTTGCGGTAGCGAACACGGTAAAGCGTTGAGCCCGAGGAGGTCTCGTACTTTTCAATCGTCGCCATGGTCGCCTCGCCGGGCCGGACGGCCGTGCGGCCGCTGCTGCATCTCTTCGAACGTCGTGGAGTACACCTGCCGCACCCGCCAGATCGGCCAGGCATCGTGAATGAACACCACCCACTGATCGCCTTCCGATATCGGACTCTCTGCATCGGTGAGCGGCTTAGCGGCAGTGAGCCAATCCCAAACGTCCTCTGCCGCACGAGGAATCGAGGCAGTTAGCGAGACCTCCGCAGTTTCATCCGACGACGCCGGCAGCATTAGCGTCGCGGGAGATACATTCAGCGCCGCGGCCAAAGCCACCAGATCGTCAACATCGACCCGCCGGCCACCGCTCTCGATCTTCCGCAGGCCCAGGGTGGGAATCCTTCGATCGAGCCCGGCCAATCGCGCAGAGAGATCGGTATATGCGAGACCTCTAGCCTTCCGCAGCCGCTTGATATTTCGTGCAACCGTGGCTCCGGTCGGCCCGAGAGATTCGAGCGGATCCCATCGGTCTTCGGCGTCCTCCATGCCCGTGAGCATAAGCGATGAAAATCATCTGTTCAACGATTCTCTTGACAGTTCACGCGATCTTATGCATTCTATCGCTAGGGAGATGAAAATCATCTCTCATGCGATGAAATGGAGATCGACTGATGGCGGAAGTGTCGCTACCTGAGGTAGCTACAGCCAGGCAGTTGGCGGAATTTCTAGGCGTGAGCGAGGCATCGCTGGCCCAGGATCGCTACTTACGCAAAGGTGTCCCGTTCACCCGCGTCGGTGGCCGCAGAATCCGCTACCTGCGTGACGACGTCCTGAAGTACCTGCAGGCCAACCGGATCAACGGTGACGCGGCCTAGATGAACACCACCACCAAAAGTGAAGACCCCGGGGCTGCCACCCCAGGGCCTTCAGAACCTATCCGCAGCAAGGAACAGGAGACACCCATCATGACACAGACCACCGACACCCAACACCAAGGCACGTTCGAGGGCGACCGCTACCAAGAGCGACAACCGGACGAATGGCGGCCGTACACACCCGGCCGTCGTTGGCGCCACCCACATCTCGGCATCAAGGCCGAGGGGTTCCGGTGGGGTCACCGAATGGGGCGCACCGATTGCGCCCGCCGCCTCTGGCCGCATCTCACTGATGAGGGCCGCCAGCTGGCCGCCGTGATCGCAGCCGAAGGAGAAGATGCCGGTGACTGACGCCTTCTGGTCGTCGCGGCCGGCCCTGCAGCACGTGCTCACCCTGGCGCGTGCCCGCGGGGTCGGCCCCTGGGCCGTACTCGGAGCCGTACTCGCCCGAGCAGTCGCGACCATCCCGCCCGAGATCATGCTGCCCGGCATCGTCGGCAGCCGGATGTCACTCAATCTGTTCATCGCCCTCGTCGGACCCAGCGGCGGAGGCAAAGGAGCAGCCGAAGCCACTGCCCTCGACGGCTTCCACCTGCCATACGTCGAAATCGTCCCCCTGGGCTCAGGGGAAGGTATCGCCAGAACCTTCCGCCCGGTCGGCACCAAGCCCGACGACCCCAACGTGGTGACCGCCGCCATCTTCTCGGCCCCAGAGATCGACACCTTGGCCGCGGTAGCCAGCCGCCAAGGCTCCACCCTTAGCTCCGAACTCCGCAAGGTCTACAGCGGGGAACAACTCGGCTTCGGGAACGCCGGGAAGGACACCCGCAACATCGTCGCCGCCGGCTCTTACCGGGCGTGCCTGACCATCGGCGTCCAACCCTTACGGTCACAAACCTTGCTCGGCGCCAGCGACGGCGGCCTACCGCAACGGTTTGTCTGGTTGCCCACCAGCGACCCAGATGCACCCGACGAACCACCACCCGACCCTGGCAAGTGGAAAGTCAGCCGGCCGTCCTGGTTGCGCGCTGTCGGCAGCACCGTCGACCTCATCGTTCCCGAGACCGCCAGCAAAGCCATCCGAGCCCACCGCCTCGCGGTCCTACGCGAAGACCCACACGTCGATCCGCTCGACGGCCACGCCCTGCTGACCAGATTGAAAGTGGCCGCCGCATTGATGGCTCTGGACGGCAGGACCGTCGTCAGCGCCGAAGACTGGTCGATCTCCGGGTACATCATGGACGTCTCCCACTACACCCGCAAACGCTGCCAGCAAGCCCTCGCCGAGCAGTCCCGTAGCGCCAACGCGGGCCGAGCTCTGGCCGCCGCGGACCGCGAGGAGATCATCTCCGACCGCAAGCTACAACGGGCCAAGGAAGCGATCATGCGCAAGCTGGCAGACGGCCGCCAGCTACCACGCCATGTGATCCGCAAAGCACTGAAAGCCGATCTCCGCGACTACTTCGACCCCGCACTCGACGCATTGCTGACAGAACGCGAAATCACCGTTTCCCCAGCAAGGCGAGGAACCCAGAAGGTACAGGTGTACCAACGGTACACGCCTCAGAAAGAGGCATCTACCAGCACAGATAAGACGTGTACCGAAAGTACACCTGTACCAACAAGTGAAGGGTCCACCCCAACAGTCCAATCAGGACGCAGACGCCGCACCCACGGCAAGTACCGCAATCCCCAGCAAACAGGAGAAGCTACAGCATGACCAACGAAGAAGAACTCGCAGCATCACTCCGATCCACCCTCGTGGTCGGCATGGCCGAGGCCGCAGGCATCCGCTTAGCCCCCAACGGAGAAGGCGGACTCGTCGCTGCACTTGATGTCGACAGCGAAGATGGCAAGTGGCGCTTCGTCCTGCCGCGCCGAGTCTGCATGGATCTACTCAGCCAGTGCGCAGCCATCGCTGCAATGACACCTGACCAGGCCCACGCACTCGCAGCGCAGATGCATCAGCAGTACCTCGACGGCCAAGCAGAGGCCGACGAGTGACACTGCGCCCCTGCGTCGTGTGCGGCGAGCCGTCAGCAAAGTCACGATGCCCTACGCATCGACCGAAGGACCGCAAGCCATCCCGGCAACAACGCGGCTACGACTCACAGTGGCAAGAACTCAGCCGACGTGCTCGACGACTGCAGCCATGGTGCACCGACTGCGGCTCCACCGAGGACTTGCAGCTCGACCACCTACCCATCGCATGGGAACGCAAAGCCGCCGGCAAGACCATCCGCCTCGGAACCGACGCCGAAGTCTGCTGCGCCGAGTGCAACCGTCGCCGCGGAGCTGCCAGGGGGGATGCCCCCAACCATCCACGCCAGCACCCCCACGCCAAGGCGCGGGGGGCGTTACACGCTGCGGGCGGTGGCCGGTGAGGTTAGCGGACTCGCGTGACGGTGCGCTTCGGACGGGCGTTGTCGTCGTCGACTCGCACCCAAAATCCTGGTCCGAAGACGACCTTCTGGTTGTCCTTGGTGAGGACCAGCGCGCCACCGGGGTCGATGGCGTATTGCCAGTCGCTGTAGTTCGTCTTGGTGAGTTGTTCCTCGCCGGGAACGGGCTCGAGATGAGTGACCCAGATCATCTGATGAGTATGCCGTGAAGGCCGGGCCGAAAGCGTCGGTTGACGCGTCTCCGTTGCCGTGGCGTCCGCGGTCGACCGGTTCAGCGCGGTTCTCGAAGTTTTGTGAGCGATATATCAAGGTGCCGAAGGGCACCGGCGCGCGGACTCCGATGAGGTTGCGGGACTGGCAGCAGGATCTTGTCGGTTCGGTGCTCGACGCCGACCCGCAGCCCCGTACAGCCGCGTGGATGTTGCCCAGAGGCCAAGGAAAAACGTCGCTGCTCGCCGCGTGGGGACTGTACGAGCTGTTCTGCGGTGGTGAGGGTGCCATGGTGTGCGTCGTCGCCACCGACGAGCGGCAAGCGGGCTTGTGCTTCAACATCGCCCGCCGCATGTCCGAACTCGATGGCGAGTTAGCTGCCCGCGTCCAGGTATTCAAGGAACGCTTGGTGATCCCCGGACGAGACGCCCAATTCCACGTATTGCCCGCTGAACCGAAACGGCTTGAGGGTCTCGACTACTCGTTGGCGATCCTCGATGAGGCCGGCGTGGCCAACCGCGACTCCTACGAAGTGCTGACGCTGGCGCAGGGTAAACGTGAACGCTCGACGTTGGTGGCGATCGGCACACCGGGCCCCAACCTGGAGGATCAGGTGTTGCTCGACCTCCGGCAATACGCCGCCGAACATCCCGAGGACACATCGCTGGTGTGGCGGGAATTCTCCGCGGCCGGATTCGAGGACCATCCCGTCGACTGCGCGCACTGCTGGGAGCTGGCGAACCCTGCCCTGGATGACTTCCTGCACCGCGACGCCCTGCACGCACTGCTGCCGCCAAAGACTCGTGAGTCGACGTTCCGCAGGGCGCGGCTGTGCCAATTGGCGGCCGATACGGAGGGCAAGTTCCTGCCCGGCGAGGTTTGGGGCAGCCTCTCTACAGGCAAGGGGGTGCCGGATCGCACTGAAGTGGTGATCGCCCTCGACGGTTCGTTCTCCGATGACACCACCGCCTTGCTAGTCGGGACGGTAGCTGCAGAGCCGCATTTCGATGTGATCCGGGTGTGGGAACGCCCACAACGTAAGGACACCGATTACCGCGTGCCGGTCGCCGACGTCGAGGACGCGATCCGGGCCGCGTGTCGGCGCTGGCAGGTGGTGGAGATAATCGCCGACCCGTTCCGTTGGACCCGTACCCTGCAAGCTTTGGAATCCGAAAACCTGCCTGTGGTGGAGTTCCCGCACAGCCCTTCACGTTTGACCGCGGCGACCACCGATCTGTATAGCGCGGCGATCAACGGCCGGCTCACGCATTCCGGTGATCCGAAGCTGGCCGCGCACGTCGCCAACGCGGTGATCGTCGAGGACGCGCGCGGCATGCGGTTGTCGAAGCAATCCCGTTCTCGTACGGCTCCCAAGATCGACCTGGCCGCTTGCCTGGTCATGGCTCACTCACGCGCCACCTGGCGTGCGACACACAAGAAACGAAGGAAGACAAGGAGTTTCGCCGCATGACCGACAACCCGCTCTTGACTGAGATGCTGCAGAGGCTCGATGAGCCCGCCCACCATTACGCCGAGCTGGACCGTTATTACGAAGGCAAGCAGCCGTTGGCGTTCCTGGCGCCGGAAGCGAAAGTCGCCCTCGGGCAACGCTTCGGGCGGATGGCGACCAACCTTTGCAAGTTGGCAGTGACGTCGCTGGCTGAACGGCTTCGCGTGACCGGGTTCAGCGGGGACGCCGCCGACATCTGGCCCGACTGGATTCACAACGATTTGGACCAACTGTCTGGCGTCGCGCACCGCGAAGCCCTACTGCTCGGCGACAGTTTTGTGATTGTGTGGGCTGACAGGTTCGGCCGGCCCAAGGTCACCGTCGAATCCGCCAAGCAAGTCATGGTGCGACGCGATCCCGGCACCCGTCAGATCACCGCCGCGGTCAAACGGTGGGAGGACCATCAGCGCAAGACGACAGAGGCGGTGTTGTACGAGCCCGATCAGATCACCCGCTTCCGCGCGAACCAAACCGGGCCGACCACTGTGGGATTCACGGCCGTGGATACCCTCGCCAACCCGCTTGGTGTCGTTCCCGTCGTTGGTCTGCGCAACAGCGACCGAATCCTCGGCCACCACCACCATCACTACCGCGGCGTCTCCGAGATCGAGGATCTCAAGCCGTTGGTGGACGGGTTGAACAAGGTCTTGAGTGACATGCTTGTGACTTCCGAATACGTCGGACGTCCCAGAAGGTGGGCCTCCGGAATCGAGTTGACCGAGGAACCCGTCCTCGACGAGAACGGCGACCCGGTCCTCGACAGCGACGGCCAGCCGGTCATGGTGGAGGTCAACCCTATCCCAGAAGGTAGCCGGGCGATGATCAGCGAGTCCGATAACGCGAAGTTCGGGCAGCTTGAGGCCGCGAACCTGTCCGGGTATGAGGCGTCCGTGCGAATCCTGTTGGCGCAGATCATGGCTGTGTCAACGCTTCCCGGTCACTATGTCGGCATCCTCACCGACAACCCGGCCAGCGCCGACGCCCTACGAGCTGCCGAAGCATCGCTCACCGCGCGCGCCGAAGCCAGACAGCAGACTTTCGGCCGGTCCTGGGAGCAGGTCGCCCGCCTCATGGTGGCCGTTCGCGACGGCCGCGACCCGGAGCAGGTTGAGGCGCGGGTGCAGTGGGGCGACGCCGCGACCCGCTCGGTGGCCCAGGAGGCCGACGCTGTGGTCAAGCTGTTCCAGTCCGGTCTGCTGCCGGCGTCGTATGCGCTGGCGAAGCTGGGTTACTCCGACGACGAGATCGCCGAGATCCGCACCGCGCGCCGCGCTGAAGCCCTCGACACCGCCGGCATCAACCTCCTTTCAGGTGTTCGAAATCAAACAGCTGAACCGAGGCCGGCAGCGTGACCAGCGTCGAGCAACACCAGTCCCGGACCGAGGCATTGGCCGCCACTACAGCGACCCAAGCCCTCACGGTGTACGCCGCATACCAAGCAGGCCAGCTGACCCGAGATCAGGCAGTGGCGCTGATCGCCGCAATAGTCAACCAAGCCAACGCCGCCGCGGTTTCACTCGCGGATGCCGGATTGTCGGTCCAGATCGAGCACGCCACCGGCTCACCGGCTCCCGCCACGGGCATCACCCCGACCGACGCCGCGGAACGGCTCCACAAGGCTGTCGACACCATCCTCGACGAACAGCAACCCGACCCCGAGCAGCCTGATAGCACTCAGATGCGGATTGAACGGCTCGCCCGGGCCGAACCGCTGGAAGCCGCCCAGAACGCCACCATCGACGCCATGCAGAAGCAACCTTTGGTAGAGGGATGGACCCGACACCGCAGTCCGGGTTGTTGCCTGCTTTGTACCTGGTGGTGGCGCGAAGGCCGCATCTGGCCCAAAGAACACCCCTTCCAATCACACAAGGGATGCAATTGCACACCGAAAGTTGTGCTCGCCGAGCACATCGAATCAACCGTCTACACAAGGAGATTGAAGCGAAATGAGCAGCCCAGAACAACCAGTTGACGAGACCATCGAGGAACCAACCCCCGAGGATTACCAGGCCGTAGTGCGCGCCATGCAGGCCGACGGACACAACATCGACGACCCCGAACCCGAATCCGATGAACCGGACACGTTCCCACGCTCCTATGTCGAGGATCTGCGGCAGGAGAACGGCAAATACCGGCAGCGCGCCCAACAGGCCGACGCCTACGCGCAGCGACTCCACACCGAGCTGGTCCGGGCCACCGGCCGCCTGGCCGACCCCACCGATCTGCCGTTCGACCCGGAGCACCTAGACGACGCCGACAAACTAGCTGGCGCCATCGACGACCTCCTCACCAGCAAGCCGCACTTGGCCAGCCGCCGGCCGACCGGAGACATCGGCCAAGGCGACCGCGGACCGGCGTCGGGATCATTCAGCCTGCTCGGCATGCTCAAAGAACGCACCTGACTCCGCTAAACTGGAAACCTGAACGGGGGCCTGGTGCCCCACCACGATTGACGTCCTGGCGACGTGTCGAACCACCCTCCGACACAACCGTTAGGACATTTCCGTGGCTATTGAAACCACCGCCAGCAACACTGCGCTGCTGCAATCGCAAGTCGCCGATCTCCTCGTCCAGCCACTCGCGCAGGCCTCCACATTCCTGGCCGCCGGTCCCCAAATCTTCGACACCTCCAACCCGCTGCGCATCCCGCGCATCACCTCCGGTGTAAACGCCGGGTTCTACGCAGAGGCGGTCCAGATCGGTGACGGGACGGTCACATTTGACGAAATCGATTTGCTACCTTCGACTTTGAAGTCGCTGAAGGTGCTGGTGCGGTTCTCCAACGAGATGGTGCGCCAATCCGTCGTGGCCCTTGACGCCACCCTGCGCTCCACCCTCGTGACGAATGTCGCGCAGGCCCTCGACGCGGCCCTGTGGGATGGCACCGGCACGTCGGACACGATCAAGGGCATCCTGCGGCAATCCGGCATCGCGACCGGCGTCTTGGACCTTACCGACGCCGATTCCCTGATCGACGGTTTAGCCACCGCGCAGGCGAACAAGGTCAACCCCACGCATTGGGTGATGACCTCGGCCAGCTTCGCCAAGCTGCGCAAGCTGAAGATCGCTAACCCCGGCTCCACGTCCGATCAGGACTTCCGCCAGTACCTGTTCGACCCCACAGGGATCTCCGGAGGCACCGCCTTCCGCCTGTTCGGGCTGCCCGTCATCATCACCGACAACATCCCCGCCGTCTCCACGAAGAACCGGGTCGCGCTGGTGGACTTCTCGAAGGTCGCCGTCGCCCGCGACGTCGACGCCGTGGTCAAGCTGCTCGATCAGACTTGGGGCGACTATGACTCCCAGGGCATTCGGGTGGTTACCCGCTACGACGTCGGGCTGCTGCACTCCGAGGCCGTCACCCTGCTGACCGAGGCATAAATGGCCACCCCGGCAGACGTCGACGCACTGCTCGCGGGCCAAACCGACGCCATCGTTCCCCTGATCACCACGATGGCCAAGGCCTACACCCGCGGGCAGGGATTCGACGGCGACGAACCCAACGCGGAGATCGCCGCGGTCATCACCACCGCTTCGGCACGCCTCGCGGCGAACCCTAAACAGTTGGGGAACACCGACACCGCCGGCCCCTTCAGCGAGGCCGTTGTCGGTGGGTTCAATGGCTGGACATTGGCGGAGCAGTTCGTCCTGAACCGCTACCGCAAGCGGGCCATGTAAGTCTCGGCGGCCGGGCAGGGCGTCAAACCGGCTTGGCTCCTTTCGACGGCAAGAGCCGCCACGATGGGCTAGAAGTAGGCCCTAGCGGTATCTGCGCCCACCCGGCCGCTGGCTGCCCACACCGTGCCCACAATCTGCCCACAGTTACACATAACTCAATTGAACTACATTGATGTGTTTCAGCAGTTCACGGCACCGCGGGCAGGTCTGAGGCGTAGCTGAATAGGGTTCAAATCCCTCCGCCACCGCCAAAGACGTTCACCCGCTATCGCGGGTGGGGTCGTTGCTTGAGTTCTCGCGCGCAGCTCCCAGGTGGGTTTAGCAAAGACGATTTTCGGCCAATCTCGGTCGAGGGTGGATAGCATTTATTCACGGACAAACGCAATGCGCGTAGCAAGAGGCCACATGACGAAGAAATTTGAGATCGTCGCCATCTTCGCGTTCTGTTGTGTCCTCATGGCGCCCATGGGCACCGGTGCCGAATCTGTCGCGCGCGCAGACGATCCGGGTACGGCGCTATACAACGGCATCAACGGGCTTCGTCAGCCGTGCGGGCCACTCACAGATGACCCGCGGTTGCGGGCGGCAGCGCAGCGGCACGCCGACGATCTGCTGCGCACCGGTTTGAGCGGCCATATCGGTTCGGACGGTTCTTCGCCGCGGACGCGCATCGCGGATGCGGGCTACACCAGGGCCCCTGCCACGGGGGAGATCATCTCTTGGGGCACCGGATCGGCCGCGACCCCCACCCAGGCTCTCGACTCGTGGATGCAAAGCCCTCCGCACCGAGGGATTATCGTCAACTGCGCGTTCACTGCGAGCGGCTTCGCCACCGCCTCAGACGGCAACAAGATGACGGCGGTGGGTGACTTCGCGGCCCCCTAAGTCCTTGACGGTGAGGCTTTTCCTACACACTGCCCGCCGCTTCGACTAGACCAGTGACACAGAGCCAGCCCCCGGATCGCGACGCCGGTCAAACACATCGAAGACGTTCATACATGTGGCAGCCAAGCCGAACCATGCGGCGACAGCACGAATCCACGTCCTTGCGGGTCTTTACAGGCGGTCACGCCTGAGTCATCGACGCCGCAGATCACACCGTCGACCGTGATGGAATGCTTCGGCGGCAACAGCTTGAGAGACCGCCCGTACACTTGCCCGTTCGGGGCAATGGGATTACCAGATTGTGCTAGCCCGGAGGCGGTGCCGATCACATTCACCGTGCCGGGCCCGGCAGCGGGCGGGACAGCGGGAAAGTTATTGCCGGTGCACTGCGCCTGGCCGGAAAAGAAATCGCAAGTGATGCCGTCTGGTGTAAGGAAGTACACCGTATTCAGCGGAGTGCGCCCGGTATTAGGAAGTCCAATGGCGTAATCTGCCACATTCACCGGCGTGTAGCTGTTGATGTCCGGGAATGCGGGTGCGTCGGCGTGCGCGCTGCAGCTGACGACGACCACGCTGACGATTCCGGCAGCGATTGGAAGGGTCTTGCCAGTCATTCTGGTTCTATCATTGGACGGTTACCGGTTTGCATTAACTTGGAATCTCGCGTGTTGTAAGGGTCGCCCCCGGCCGAGGCGATCAGCTCTGGTTCGCTCAGATGAGTCAGAGTCACCGCCGCCCCCTTCTGAGACCCCACCCTACTAGCCGATAAAGGCCGGTCAACGGCAAAATCCGGATCCCAAGACCTGGGGGGTCAGGCTTGGCTGCCGGCCAGCTTTCGGGTCGTCAGCGCTTCGGTGTCCTGGAAGGGCCGGCCATCGGGCCGGAGCAGGTCGTGGAACCAGACTTTCGGGATCGCGGTGTACGGGTGATCCCAGGATTCCCACGGAAAGTAGGTCTGGGTCTTTCCGGCGACCAGACCCCAGTTGATCGCACCGACGTTGTGGCGCTTGGCCACCGGGAGGATTCCCTCCACGGTGCTGCCCCGGGGCCGCGCCATGTACTCCGTGCAGAGCATCGGCCTCCCCAACGGGGCAAGCTCGCCGATCCGGGACTCGAAGCCCGCCGGGTCGGCGTAGGAATGGAACGTGACGACGTCGGCGTTGGCGAGCTGAATGTCGCTAATTGCGCTGCGGCCCTGGGGTTGTCCCCAGTCGCCGCGCCACACGCCGCTCGTGAGCGGCTGACTGGGATCGACCGCGCGCGCCCAACGGAATACCTGGGGAAGCAGGTTGGCGACCAGCTGATCCTTGTCGCTGCGCTCGGCGCTCTTGTACTGGCGCGCGGGGTTGTCCGGTTCGTTCCACAAGTCCCAGCCCAGAATGCGGTCGTCGCTACGAAATTGGGTCAGCACGGCGGTGACGTAGTCGCGCATGACGCCGGCGTATCGGGGGTCGCCGAGCCGTTCGGCGCCCGGGCTCTGCACCCAGCCGGAGTTGTGCACACCCGGCCTCGGCGCGCGTTGTCGACCCGCCCTGGGTGCCGGGTCCCAGCATGAGTCGAAGAAGACGAACAGCGGTTTGATGCGATGGCGCGCGGCGATGTCGACGAACTGCGCAAGCCGCGTCTGGAAGCCGCGCTGGTCTTGCGCCCACAGCTGATCGTGGAGGAAGACCCGGGCGGTGTTGTGCCCGTAGAACCTGGCCCAGCCGAGCTCGGTGTCGATGCGCCGCGGGTCATAGGTCTCGGCCTGAAACATCTCGAGCTGATTGATGGCGTTGGAGGTGATGTAATTCGATCCGACGAGGAAACCTTGCGCCTGATACCAGCGGTTGGCGCGGTCGGCGGGCCACCGGCCCGGTTCCTCCGCGGAGGCGCGTGGCGCTCGCGCCAGCGCGGTGCCTGCTGCCAGCAGAAGTGGCAGCTTGAGGGCCGTTCTTCGTTGCACGATGTGACGATAAATTTTCCCGGCGATTTCCCCGGGATTTGCTCAGCGCGTCGCGCCAGCTTGACGTGCGAATTGTTATCGCTTCGTCACTGGCGCCCGGCCGCACGTCGCCCCATCCGCGCCGGAGCCGGCCAAATTTGCCCCAGCGGAGACGGCAAAGTTACTTCAAACTTCACCCCCGGGAGCGCAATACTGAACCCGTGCCCGATCGAAACGTGTTAGGCGGCCCGCTGGAACCGTGCGGCACCGAACCCGTGACCGGTTACTACCGCGACGGCTGTTGCTCCACCGGCCCCGAAGACCTCGGCCGCCACACGATCTGTGCGGTCATGACCGCCGAGTTCCTGGAGCACCAGCGTTCCATTGGCAATGACCTTCTGACACCGGTTCCCGAATACCGGTTCCCGGGCCTGTTGCCCGGCGACCGCTGGTGCGTCACGGCGCTGAACTGGCTGCGGGCGCACCAGGATGGCTGCGCTGCACCCGTGGTGCTGGCCTCCACGCACGAGCGCACCCTCGAGGTGGTGCCGCTCGAGGTGCTGCAGGAACACAAGGTCGACGTGCCCGACGACTTGGCGAACCTGTAGGACCACAGCAGATCGCCGCCTAACGTCTGTGTCATATTTCTCTTCGACGACACGTCGAAAAGAGGATCCGGTGGGCTCTGCCGTTGATGACATCGACTTCGACGACCTGACCGCGCCCAAGCTGACCGACGTGCAACGGCAGATCTTGGACTTCACCGAGGCCAAACACGTCGACTTCGACATCGACCGGATGCTCGCAGAGGCGGTCGAGCAGGCCGGAGTCGACGACCTTGACGATGTCGACGGCTTCGGCGATCGGCTCGCTGCGCACGTCGCCGCGATCGAAGCCGACGAGGGCCTGCGCCAGCTTACGCGCTCGTCGTTGCGGCAACGCGTGGTCCGGTTGCTGCGCAACCGGTTGTCCCTGACCGAGCTCCTCAAGCGATATCCGGAGATCGAAGCCATCCCGATCGAGCGCCCGTTCATCGTCGTCGGGATGCCGCGCTCGGGCACCACCCATCTGGTGAATCTCATTGCCGCCGACCCACGCCGGCGGGCCTTGCCGTATTGGGAGAGCCAGGAGCCGATTCCGGCCCGCGGTCAGGGACCGGACATCTTCGGGGTCGACCCCCGCTACGCGCGAGCCAAATCCGAGCACGATGCGTTGATGGCCAGCGCCCCGGTGGTCGCCGCGATGCACGACCGATTCCCCGAGGCGATCGAGGAAGAAGTCGAACTGCTCGATTTGGATGTGGCCGCCTACGTCCTGGAATGGCATGCACGCGTGCCGAATTGGCGCGACTACTACCTGAGCCTGGACCAAACCCGGCACTACGCATACCTGAGAAAGGTGCTGCAGGCACTGACCTTCCTGCGCGGTCCGCGGACCTGGGTCCTGAAAAGCCCGCAGCACTGCGAGCAGCTCGGCCCGCTCATCGCGACGTTTCCCGACGCGACAGTGGCTTTCACGCACCGCGATCCCGTCGCGGTTATCCAGTCGGCGATAACGATGATGGCCTACTCCGATCGGCTGCGGCGCACAAGCATCGAGCCCGACTGGCTGCTGGACTATTGGAGCGACCGAGTGCACCGGCTGCTCACCGGGTGCGTGCGCGACCGCGATCTCGTCCCGGCCGAACGCAGCATCGACGTCAGCTTCCACCAGCTGAACGGCAATGAAATGCCGGTGCTCGAGCGGCTTTACGAATGCGGCGGCGCCGAACTGACACCGAAAGTGCGGGCGCGATTCCAGAAATATCTGGACGGCAATCCGCGCGGCAAACATGGCCGCATCCACTACGACCTGCAAAAGCACTTCGGCGTCACGCCCGACGAGGTGCGCGGACGATTCGACTTCTACTTCGACAGGTTCGACGTCCGTGCCGAGAGCTAGCCGGAAGGCAACACAGCGATGAGTTTCGAACCGGTCTACCGCAGCAGGCCCGGGGGCGACGCCATGCGTCCCGCGGCCGCCGAGCGGGCCGAGGAGATCGCGCCCGGTCTGTGGGTCTCGCCGGGGCTGTCGAATTCCTACCTGCTCACCACGCGTGAGGGCCGGGTGATCGTCAACACCGGCATGGGTTTCGAGGGCCCGGTGCATCGCGCGAACTTCGACGCCGTTGATCCCTCGCCGGTGCGCTACATCATCTTCACGCAGGGCCATGTCGACCACGTCGGTGGTTTGGACAGTGTGCGTGACCCCGAGACAACCGTCGTCGCGCAGGCCAACTGGACGCTGTGGCGCGACGACAACGAACGCCTCATCCCGTATCGCGCCAGCCGTAGCGCCTTCGCGTTCAAGGACACCCTGGCGACCGGTATCCAAGCCATTCAGCGGCGCCTGGGGAGCAGCCGGCTGGCCGGCCAGAGCCTTCCCGTCGTCGACCTCGATTTCGAAGACACCCTGACCCTGGACGTCGGTGAGCGGCGGATGGAGCTGATCTCCGTGCCCGGCGGCGAAACCACCGACTCACTGTTGGTGTGGCTGCCGGACGAGCGTATTTGCCTGTGCGGGAATGTCTTCGGCCCACTGTTCGGCCACATTCCCAACCTGGTGACGGTGCGTGGCGACCGGTACCGCGACGCACTGACCGCCATCGCGTCCGTGGAGCGGGTGCGCGACCTGCGGCCCGACCTCCTGGTGACCGGCCATTTCGAACCGATAGCGGGGGCCGAGCTTATTTACGCCGAACTGACCCGGCTGCGCGACGCGATCCGGTACGTCCACGATCAAACCGTCGAGGGGATGAACGCCGGCAAGGACGTCCGCACCCTGATGCGAGAGATCACTTTGCCCGCGGAATACGAAGTGGGACAAGGCTATGGAAAGGTAGCCTGGGACGTGCGGGCCATCTGGGAGAACTACTCCGGCTGGTTTCACCACGAGTCAACCACCGAGCTCTATCCGGTCGGGTTCGACACCGTCGCGGCCGACGTGGTTGAACTGGCCGGGGCTGACGCATTGGTGAGCCGGGCGCGGGAACACCTTGCCGACGGCCGCCCGCTGCAGGCCATCCACCTCGCCGAGCTTCTTCCGTCGGACCACGCCGGGGCACGGGACGTGCTTCGGGACGCCCACGAAAAGCTTCTCGCCGGCAGCACGAACTTCTGGGAAAACGCCTGGCTGAGAAACCAGATAGCGAGGAACTCATGATGGCGCGCGTCAGCTTCGACTTCACCGGGACCACGGCCCTGATCACCGGCGCCACCAGCGGGATCGGGCACGCGACCGCCGTGTTGTTCCGCGACGCCGGCGCCCGGGTCGCCGTCACGGGGACCAGACCGGCCCCGGACGACTACGAAGTTGACCTGTCCGGCATGGATTATCATCAGCTCCAGATCAGCGACCCGCATTCGGTGGACGCGCTGGCGGACAAGTTCAACCGGCTCGACGTACTGGTCAACAACGCCGGTGCCAATTTCCCTGGCGGCCTTGATGAATCGAAGCCGGAGGGGTTTGATGCCTCGGTCGCGCTGAACCTCACCGGGCCGTACCGATTGACGGTCGGGCTCTACCGCGCCCTGAAGCTGTCGACCGCCGTGGGCGGCGCCAGCGTGGTGAACCTGGCGTCGATGTCTGCGCTGCGGGCCGTTCCCCTGGTGCCCGGATACGGTGCGGCGAAAGCGGGGATCGTCTGCATCACAAGGAACCTCGCCGTCAAATGGGCCGGCAAGGGGATCCGGGTGAACGCGGTGGCGCCGGGCGCGATCGACACCCCGATGACTGCGCCCATGCACGGCTCGGCCGAATTGGTGGAGTCGGAACTGGCGCACATCCCGCTGCACCGGTTCGGTTCTGTCGGAGAGATCGCCCCGACGATCGCCTTCCTGTGCACCGAGCAGAGTAGCTACACCAGCGGTGCGGTGTTCGTCGTCGACGCCGCGTCGGACTGCGTCTGAGACACGAGGAAAGACATGTCAATTGCGTTGCGGCCCGAGGACTTCTACCACACCGGCATCATCGTGCCCGATCTCGATGCGGCCATGGGCCGGCTGAGCGCGCTGGCCGGCTACCGGTGGATCGCCCCGATGAGCTATACCCTGCCGTTCCGCACCCCGGCCGGCGTCCGCGAATTGACCTCGACGATCGTCTACTCCTTGCAGAGTCCGCACCTCGAACTCGTGCAAGAGGTGCCGGGAAGCCCGTGGACGGCCGCGCCGGGCAACGCGGTCCACCATGTCGGCTACTTCAGCGACGACCTGGCCCAGAGTGCGCGTGCGCTGGAGGCCAGCGGCTTCACGCTCGAGATGACGGCGGACGTCCCCGGCTCCGATCTCGCGCTATTCGCCTACTATACGGACGCTTTCGGCGCCCGCATCGAGATCGTCGACCGCGCGCTGTTTCCCGACTTTCCCGCTTTCCTGCGGTCGATGGCGGGCCCCGAGGAGGCGTGACGTGTTGTTGACTGTGCTGCGGTTCAACTTCGCCTCGCCGCAAGGCGAACCACGGACGCAGAGCGGGTTGTTGTCGGCCGCCCTCGAACTGGCGCAGTGGGGCGAGTCGCACGGCATCACCTCCATCAGTGTCGACGAGCACCACGCGACCGGACACGGCTGGAGCTGCAATCCCATCATGGCCGCGGCGATGTTCTTGGCACGAACGTCGACGCTGATCGCCAGCGTGGACTGTGCGCTGGGCCCGCTCTGGAATCCGGTTCGGCTCGCCGAGGACATTGCGCTCGTCGACAACATGAGCCGCGGCCGGCTGCACACCACGGTCGGCCTCGGTTACCGCACCATCGAATATGGCGCCATGGGAGTCGATTTCGCGCGCCGGGGCGCCCTGATGGACGGCCTGCTCGAGCGGATGCTGTCGGTATGGTCCGGCGCCGATGCCGATGTGGGAATCTGCACCGGCACCTGGACCCGGCCGCATCCACCGCTATACGTCGGCGGCGGCGCCCGCGCCACGGCGCGACGGGCGGCACGATTCCGGCTGCCCCTCAGCCTGGCCGATCACCTGCCCGACGTCGCCGCCTACTACCGCGAGCTGTGTGCCGACGCCGGCATGACGCCGCTCATCCTCATGCCGGGGCCGGTTAACCGCGGGATGATCTTCCTGCACGAGGACCCGGACCGGGCATGGGCGGAACTCGGCGACCACATCCTCTGGGAGGCGGTCACTTACGGTGGATGGTCAACCGACCAACGGTCCCTGATGCATTTGCCCGGCGTGCAAACCCTCGACGAGGTCAAGGCATCAGGCCGGTACCGCTTCCTGACGCCGGACGAATTGGTGGCGGAGGTGCGCGGCGCCGACGACTACGGACCGCTCGTGCTGCACCCACTGGTCGGCGGCATGCCCGTCGACGAGGCGTGGAAGTCGGTTCAATTGCTCACCGACAAGGTGCTGCCCGCGCTCGACTGACGTGGCCGAACCCCTGATTGAGCGCGACTCGTGGTCTAGCGTCGAGGCCAGCTCAATAGCCACTTCAGCATCGGACCCGCCGTCACCAGAACGAGAGCGAGCCGACGCATCACCAGAGGAGTATGCGGCCGATGCTTGAATGGTGAGATGGGTGACCCCACGCCCCAAGTGGCGATCTTGGACGACTACGCCGGAGCGGCCCTGCGGATCGCCGACTGGTCGTCGGTGCAAAACCGATCCCGCGTAACCGTATTCGAACGGCACCTCTCCGAGGATGAAGCGGCGGAAGAGCTACGGCCATTCGATGTGATCTGCACCCTGCGCGAGCGGATGGCGCTGCCACGAACGCTGCTCGCGCGCCTGCCGAACTTGAAGCTGATCACGATCGTCGGAAGGAGTCTGCCCAACCTGGACCTGGGTGCGGCAACCGAGCGGGGCATCATCGTCACCCATACCGACTTCGCCCATCCGCGATTCCGATCCGTGCACGACGCCACCCCCGAATTCGCCTGGGGGTTGCTGATCGCCACGGTACGCAACCTGGCGGAAGAACACCGGCGCATGCGAGGCGGCGGCTGGCAGGTGACAACGGGTCTCACGCTGTCCGGCAAGACGCTCGGGTTGGTCGGCCTGGGCCGGGTGGGCAAGCGGATGGCCGATTACGCGAAAGTCTTTGGCATGGAGGTCATCGCGTGGAGCCAGAACCTCACCGCGGACGCCGCGGCGGCGGCCGGCGCGCGCCGGGTCGAGAAGGCGACGCTGTTCGAGGAGTCCGACGTGGTCTCCATCCACGTCGTTCTGTCTGAACGCACCCGCGGTCTGGTGGGTGAACGCGAGCTGGCCCTGATGAAGCCGCAGGCATACTTGATCAACACGTCACGGGGCCCGATCGTCGATGAGGCCGTGATGATCGCCGCTCTCGAAACCGGGCGCATTGCCGGCGCGGGGCTGGACGTCTATGACGTCGAACCGCTGCCGTCCGATCACCGGTTAAGGCTGCTCCCGAATGTGACGCTGTCGCCGCACCTGGGATACGTCACCCGCGAGATGCTCGCCGCCTTCTACTCCGACACCGTGGAGGCGGTGGCCGCGTGGCTGGACGGCGCCCCGATTCGGATCGCGAACCCTGAGGCGTTGCCGGGTTGATCAGGTGCGCTTCCGTTTCCAGTGCGGGCTCCTGACCGCTTCGAGTGCTTCGGTGACGTAGCGATCCAGCGGCCACGGGCGACCCGACTGACGTACCCATTGCTGGAAACCGAAATCGGCTGCCGCGAAGGCGAGTTGAACCAGCAAACCGGGGCGGAGGTCGACGTCGGAGTTCACGCCCATGCGCTCGGCGATCAGCTTGGCCGCCCGCTCCTTGTCGGCGGGCGTGTGAACGGTCACCTTACGCAGCAGATCGGGGGCCACCAGCAGCGCTTCTCGCCACTCGTCGGTGTCCGCCTGCTCAAACGATCGGGTCCGCGTGATGATGGCGTTGATCAGCGCGACATCGGGTGACTCACTGGCGGGCCGCTGCTCGAGCAGGTTGACGATCGCTGCGCCGCCATGGCGAACGGGTGCGAGCAACAGCTCTTCCTTCGTCGGCACGTGCCGGAAGAACGTCCGTGGCGAAACGCCTGCGGCAGCCGCGATTTCTTCCGTCGTCACGGCGTCGTATCCGCGCTCGACAAAGAGCCGAAACGCGGCGCGCCTGATGTCGGCCCGGATCTGGGCGCGCTGCCGGTCCCGCAGCGATTCTCCTCTGGTGGGAAAGGTCACCGGAAGCAGCCGATTCCACCGTCGACGTGAATGGTTTGCCCGGTGATGAACGTCGCGTCGCTGCCCAGTAGGAAGGCCACCAGCGCACCCACGTCGGTTCGGACATCCCCGATCCGCTTCATCGGCACGCGTCGCACGGCCTTCTCGTACTCTTTGGGGGCGAATGACTTCCAGAACTTCACACCGTCCGATTCGGCGAACGGGCAGATGACGTTGACCCGGATGTTGTCGCGCCCCCACTCCAAGGCGGCGACCTTCGACAGCCCCCTGATGGCCTCCTTGGCGGCGGCGTATCCGCCCCATTTCGGTTCGCCGCCGGTGCCGGTCCCGGAGCCGAGATTGACGATCGAGCCGCCACCCGCCTCGACCATCACGGGGTGCACTGCCTGCATGAGCAGAAAGGTCGCCCGCGGGCCTACGTCGTGACCGAGCGCGAAGTCCTCCGTGGTGATATCGACGAACGCCTTGGGCTCGTTGGTGGCGATCGCATTGTTGACCAGGCCGTGCACCGCACCGAAGGCATCGACCGCGGCCGTCACAATCCGTTGGGCGCTGTCCGGGTCGCGCAGGTCGGCCGTCAGCTTCTCGACGCGTCCCAACGACGACAGCTCGGCGGCTGTCTTGCCCAGCAACTCGTCCTGGATGTCGACCAGCAGCACCGCTGCCCCGCGTTCCAGCAGCGCCGCGGCGGTGCCCTTGCCCACGCCTTGGGCGGCGCCGGTGACGATCGCGACGTGGTCGCGCATCGAGGAGGGATGGCTGTAGGTCATGTGACCGGTCCCATCCGCAGCGGGGTCCCACGATGCATCTCGTAGGTGCTGCGTACACCGTCGGGCAGCTCGATGAACTCGACCGGGGTTCCGTCCGGATCCTTGACGAAAAACATTCGCACCCGGCCGATTTCGAAGGGCTCCTGGTCGGGCGTGTAGCCGGCCGCGGTAACACGGCGATGGGTGTCGTCGAGATCGGTCACCGACAGGGAGACGTTGTGGATCCCGGTCGTGCCGCGGCGCGCGGCCTTCTGATCGGCAGGACTCGCACCCAGTGACAGCAGCTCAACCATCACTCCGCCGAGCAGGCCGCCCACCACCCGGCCCTCCTGCTTGCGGGTGGCGTGCAGCACCGCGTCGAAAGGCTCACCGGAGATGAGGGTTTCGAACACGACGTCCATGCCGAGTAGGTCGCGGTAGAACGTCAGGGCGCGTCCATGTCGGTCACACCGACGACGAGGTGACAGAACGATACGTCGCCGAGGGCGCCGGTCATGACGATGCGAGCCCGGGTGTCGGGCGGCCCGCGAACATGGGCAGGTCCAGGTAGGTCTTGATGCCGGGTTCGGCGGCGCAGACGTCGGGGATGGCGTTGACGCAGTGATTGGCCGTGGCCACCACGCCCGGGTTCTTCACCAGCCCTTCGGCGATCGTCTCGGGCTGCAGGCCCTTGAAGGTGAGGCTCACAGTGGGGTCCCCGGTGATCTCGACCTCGAAGCGTTCGCCCCGGCCGCCGAAATTCCAGGCCGGCTCCAGGTTTTCCTCACCCATCAGCCAGTTGACCGCGGCCGTGATGACCGGTTCGCCGTCTACCAGGGCCTGCCAGCGGAACCGGCGCGCGGCCACCGTTCCGGTGGTGATCGGGAACGGTGCGTAGTCGATGTCGGCGGTCGCGACGGCGACGTCCTGAATGGTCCTGATGCTCGGTTCGATGCGAAATCCCATGTGGTCGGCGATCATTCGCACCGACTGTTTGAATCCGGCCTCGAGTAGGCCGGCCATGGGACCTTGCATGGCTTCCTCGGGGGTACCGCCGAAGCCCATGATGTGGCGCACGACGTCCGGGGCGTTGTAGGTGCGGATGTCGGAGAATTCCTCGGCGCGGATGTGGGTGACTGCCGATGACAGCGACGACAGCATCAGCGGGAATCGTTCGGTGATGCCCCCGGGGTGGATCCCCGAACCGTGCAGGGTAACCCCGCCTTCCACCGCCGCCTCGGCGACGGCCTGGTGCCGGCGGTTACCCGGATCGGGATACACCCAGCCGACGGGCGTGACAACGTTCTTGCCGGATCGCAGGATCGCGATCACCTCGTCGTCGTTGGGCACCAGCGGGCTGTACATGACGCAGTCGGCGTCCAACGCCAGGATCTCGTCGATGCTGGAAGTTGCGGTGACACCGAGGTCCTCAAATCCGAGGATCCGCCCGACGTCGACGCCGTTCTTGTCGGCGCTGTGCACCCAGCAGCCCGCCAGCTCCAGCTGCGGATGGTTCAGGACGCACGCGATGGCCGCCTTGCCGACGCCTCCCGTCGCCCACTGGATGACGCGAAGCTTGGACGGACTACTCATCTGCTGACCTCCGAATTGCATGCCTTTACACGCCCACGACCGGACTGGCACAGTATGACCCGCTGACAGTGACTGTCAACATCGACTACGGGAAGGCCTGTCATGAGCATCCTCGACGGCAAGGTCGCGATCGTCACCGGAACCAGCCGCGGCGTGGGCGTCGGCATCGCCCACGAACTGCTCCGCGCCGGCGCCACGGTCGTCGGCTGTTCGCGTTCGCCGCTGGACGCCATCCCCGGTTGCGAAACCGACTGGGTCGCCCGGGCCTCCCAGAAGGTTTGTGACCAAGGGGACTACCTCGCGATCGATTCCTTCGTCGCCGAGGTCGTCGCCGAGCACGGCCGGATCGACATCCTGGTGAACAACGCCGGCGGGACGGTTCCGGCGCCGCACGCCGAGAGCATTCCCGAGCTGGTGCAACGCATTCAGGGGGCGCCCGCCAGCGACGACGAATATGAGCGCACCGCACTCTTCCATGCGTACGCGGTGCAGATGAACCTCATCAGCCCGCTCTGGTTCGCCATCCGCGTCTACCGGCAGATGCGCACCCAAGGCGGCGTTGGCTGCATCATCAACATCTCCAGCGGCGCCGGCCATCCGGCCGGGTCACCGACGTTGGTTTCCTACGGCGCGGCCAAGAGCGGGCTCAACCACCTCACCCGCTCGCTGGCCGAGGAATGGGGCCCCAAGGTGCGGGTCAACTGCATCGCGCTGGGGCCAACGATGACCGAGAACTTCCGGTCGTTCGTTTTGCCGAAGGACGATCCAACGGGCGCAAAGTATTTCGCCGCGGTTCCGCTGCGGCGTGCGGGCGACCCCGCGGAGGTGGGCAGGGTCTGCGTGTTCCTGGCAGGCGGGGAGGCCGACTTCGTCAACGGCACCACCATCGAGCACGACGGTGGCATGCTGCCCGGCGTGCTGTACGAAGCGGGCCTGAAGACCATCACCGATCTGCTCTAATCGTCACCATGAGCAACTTGGAGCCCACCGCCGAACAGTTCGCGGCCCTGGCCGCGCGGCCCGCCGACGCACCGGTGGTGATGGTCAACCTGTTGAAGTTCAAGACCCCGGGCGGTCTGGAGTCCTACCGGCGCTACGGGCAGGAGGTCGCCCCGCACCTGCAGCGGGTGGGTGCCACCGTCCGCTATGCGGGAACTGCGCCGACGTTTGTCATCGGTGATGGTGAAAGACCTTGGTGGGACGCCGTTCTCATCGTTGAATACCCGACGCCGCAGGCGTTCATCGATATGGTGACCACTGCCGAGTACGCCGAGGTGCACCAACACCGCGCCGCCGGGCTCGATCGGGGTGATCTGATCGCTACGTCGGTATGGTCACTCGCGGCCGACTGACAATCAGAGCTTGTAACCGATGGCGCGGAGCAGGTCGTGGCGGTCGGCCGCGTCGCGGTCGCCTTCCACTCCGACGGGAGTCTGACCGTCGATGACACCCACGATGCCGCGACCGCGCGGGGACTCCGCGACTATGACTTCAACTGAATTGGCTGTGGCGCAGTAGATCCCGCAGACTTCGGGCACCGCTTTCACGGGGTTGAGGACATTGACGGGAAAGCCCTCCCGCAGGAAGATCACGAAGCTATGTCCGGCCGCGATGGCCAGCGCGGCGCGAGTTGCCAGGTCGACCAAGTCCGCGTCATTGCCGCTGCGGCGAACCAGCCGCGGTCCGGACGCCTCGCAGAAGGCCACGCCGAACCGCAGCGTTGGGCTCACGCCGACCAGGGCCTCGTGCAGGTCTTCGACCGTTTTGATGAAATGCGCCTGGCCGATGATCACGTTGACATCCTCAGGCTTGTCAACGGCCACCACGTCCCAGCTCAACGATGGTGTCGCCACGAACCCATGCTGCCACGCGGCCGCGGCCCCACGGCTACAGGCTTTTGTCCTTTATGAGGGGCCGAAAGACCGCGATGTTCTAAAGAGCGCCTTCGCCCCGGCGTCAGTCGGGGTCTAATTGGTGCATGGAACTGATGATGCCCACCGACGCGATATTTCTGCTGGGGGAGTCGCGGGAACACCCTATGCATGTCGGCGGTCTGCAGTTGTTCGAGCTGCCGAAGGGCGCCGGCCGCGGCTTCGTTCGTGACCTCTACGACCGCTTGGTCGCGCAGGATGATTTCCAGCCCACTTTCCGCAAGCATCCGGCGGCGTTCGTCGGCGGAATCGCGAACCTGGGCTGGTCCTACGACAAAGACGTCGACGTCGACTATCACGTCCGGCGCTCGGCCGTGCCGTCGCCCGGTCGGATCCGTGAACTGCTCGAGCTGACCTCACGGTGGCACAGCAGCCTGCTCGATCGTCATCGCCCACTGTGGGAGACGCACATCATCGAGGGCCTCAAGGACGGCCGGTTCGCCATCTACACGAAGATCCACCACGCACTGATCGACGGCGTCTCCGCGCAGAAGCTGATGCAGCGCGCGTTGTCGACCGACCCCGATGATTCCGAGATCCGCGCGCCGTGGAGCCTGCCCAAGAGCAAGCGCAAGAGCAACCGGGTAAGCCCGCTGACGTCGGCACTGCATGCGGCGGGATCCCTTGCGGCGCTTGCCCCATCGACGCTTTCGCTGGCCCGGGCGGCGCTCTTCGAGCAGCAGCTGACGCTGCCTTTCGGGGCGCCGCGCACCATGCTGAACGTCAAGATAGGCGGCGCGCGCCGCTGCGCCGCGCAGTCCTGGTCGTTGGACCGCATCAAGAGCGTCAAGAAAGCCGCCGGCGTGACGGTCAACGATGTCGTCCTGGCGATGTGCTCGGGTGCCCTGCGCTACTACCTGCTCGAGCAGAACGCGCTACCGGACACGCCGCTGATCGCGATGGTCCCCGTCAGCCTGCGCACCGAAGACGAGGCCGACGCCGGGGGCAACCTCGTCGGCGCCATCCTGTGCAACCTCGCCACCGATACCGACGACCCGGCACAACGATTGCAGACCATCAGCGAATCGATGCGCAGCAACAAGAACGTGTTCTCGCAGTTGCCTCGATTCCAGGCGCTGGCGCTGTCCGCCGCCAATACGTCAGCACTGGCGTTGGCGGCGGTTCCGGGCTGGGTGGCGTCGACGTCGCCGCCGTTCAACATCATCATCTCGAACGTGCCGGGGCCCACCCAGCCGATCTACTACGGCGGCGCTCGGCTCGACGGCAACTACCCGCTGTCCATCGCGCTGGACGGGCAGGCGCTGAACATCACGCTGGCCAACAACGCCGGAAACCTGGACTTCGGTCTGGTGGGATGCCGGCGCAGCGTGCCGCACCTACAGCGCCTGCTCGCGCATCTGGAGTCCTCGCTCAAGGACCTGGAACGGTCGGTCGGGTCCTGAGCGGATGCCGAAACTCAGTGCCGGTGTGCTGTTGTACCGGACCCGCGACGGCGTCGTCGAAGTCCTGATCGCCCACCCGGGAGGCCCGTTCTGGGCGCGAAAAGACAATGGGGCCTGGTCGATTCCCAAAGGGGAGTACGCCGAGGGCGAAGACCCGTGGACCGCCGCCCAACGCGAGTTCTTCGAAGAACTCGGGCTTTCGGCGCCGGCCGGGACCCGGCTGGACCTCGGCCAACTGAAGCAGTCCGGCGGCAAGCTGGTCACCGCCTTCGCGGTTTGCGGCGACTTGGACGTGACCGACACGCGCAGCAACACCTTCGAATTGGAATGGCCGAAGGGTTCGGGCAAATTGCGTGAGTTTCCGGAAGTCGATCGGGTGAGCTGGTTTTCGGTGGCGCAGGCGCGAGTCAAGCTGCTGAAGGGCCAGCTCGGCTTTCTGGACCGGTTGATGGCACATCCTGAGCTGGCGGGGTTACACGAAGGGGCCTGACATGCAGACGTTACGCACACCCGACGAGTCGTTCGACCGCGTGCCCGACTTTCCGTATGCGCCCAGGTACTGCGAAATATCGGACGGCGAAGGAGACACGCTGCGGGTCGCGTGGGTGCAAGACGGCCCCGAACGAGCCGACCCGATTCTCATGCTGCACGGCGAACCGTCGTGGTCGTTCCTGTACCGCAAGATGATTCCGGTACTTGTCGGCGCCGGACACCGGGTCATCTGCCCCGACCTGGTCGGGTTCGGTCGCTCGGACAAGCCGACCCGCCGCGAGGATCACAGCTACGCGCGCCACGTCGAGTGGATGCGCGCGGTGGCCTTCGACGTCCTCGATCTTCGAAACGTGACCCTGGTCGGCCAGGACTGGGGCGGGCTGATCGGTTTGCGCCTCGCCGCCGAACACCCCGATCGATTCGCCCAGCTGGTCGTGGCCAACACCGGCCTGCCGACGGGGGAGCTGCCGATGCCCGACGTCTGGTGGCGCTTCCGCGAGGCGATCACCACCGCGCCGGAGCTACATGTCGGCGCGTTCGTGCAGGGCGGCTGTCGCCAGCCGATGAGCGACGACGTGCGAGCAAGCTATGACGCGCCGTTCCCCAGCGACGAGTACTGCGCGGGCCCGCGCGCCATGCCGGGCTTGGTGCCGACCTCGCCGGACGACCCCGCGGCGGCGGCCAACAAAGCGGCGTGGGCGAAACTCTCCGCGAGCCCCACCCCCATGCTGGTTGCCTTCAGCGACAGCGACCCGATCACCGGCCCGATGGGCGCGATCTTCCAACGCGAGATGCGCGGCGCGCAGGGAGTCGATCATCCCGTGATCCGCGGCGCCGGACACTTCCTGCAGGAGGACGCGGGCGAGGAGCTCGCGGGCCACATCGTCGAGTTCCTCCGTCGCTGAAACTGCGCCGCTCCGGGCAGAATGGCCGCATGACGACCGCGCCGACCGATTCCCAGGGGTTGCTGCTGCAACTGCTGGACCCGGCCAACCGGCCCGACCCGTACCGACTCTGTGCGCAGTTTCGCGACGGCGGGGCGCTGCAGCTACCCGGCGCCAACCTGACCGTCTTCTCGAGCTACCGAGAGTGCGACGAGGTATTGCGGCAACCATTGTCGAGCAGCGACAACGTCAACTCGACGGTCGCCAAGCGGCAGGCCGAGGCCGGCACGGCGCCGCGCAGGCAGGGCCCACCGGGCTTCCTCTTTCTCGACCCACCCGATCACACCCGGTTGCGCAAGCTGGTCAGCAAGGCATTTGCGCCCAAGGTGGTGAACGCGCTGAAACCCGATATTCGCTCGCTGGTCGACGGAATGCTCGATCGGGTCGCCGAGAAGGGCCACTTCAACGTCGTCGAAGATTTCGCCTATCCGCTGCCGGTCGCGGTGATCTGCCGGCTACTCGGCGTCCCCCTGGATGACGAGCCCCAATTCAGCCACGCGTCGGCGTTGCTCGCTCAGGCGCTGGACCCGTTCTCGACGATCACCGGCGTGCCGCCGGAAGTTGCGAATCAACGCCAAGAGGCCGCGACGTGGCTGCGGGCGTACTTCCACGGTCTGATCGACCGCCGCCGTTCGAAACCCGGTGACGACCTGCTGTCGGGGCTGATCGCGGTGGAGGAGTCCGGAGATCAACTGACCGAGGAGGAGATCGTCTCCACCTGCAATCTCCTCTTGATCGCCGGACATGAGACCACGGTGAACCTGATCGGGAACGCCATCTTGGCGATGCTGCGCAATCCCGGGCAGTGGACCGCCTTGGGTGCCGACTCCGGTCGAGCACCGGCGATTGTGGAAGAGACCCTGCGTTACGACCCGCCTGTGCAACTGGTCGGGCGAATTGCTCTCGCCGACATAATGATTGGTCGAGTCGAGGTGCCTGCGGGCGATATCATGATGTTGTTGCTGGCCGCGGCCCACCGTGACCCTGCGGAATTCGACCGGCCCGATCTCTTCGACCCGGACCGGAAGGTGTTGCGGCACCTGGGATTTGGCAGGGGAGCCCACTACTGCCTGGGCGCCCCGCTGGCCCGGCTGGAAGCCGACGTGGCGCTGGCGGCGGTGACCGCACGCTTTCCGGACGCGCGGCTGGACGGTGAGCCGCAATACAAGGCCAACGTCACGTTGCGTGGTTTGTCGCAGCTCATGATCGCGGTCTGACCGGCGCGTCGGGCTTCGGGCAGGTGATCGCCGCGGCGCCTAGACCAAAAGCTGATTATCGCACGGCGGTACAGCAATAGTCCTAAAATCCATTGGTCAGCCGTATCACGACGCAGTCATAAGTAGGTACCGGACATGACCGAAGAGAACGAAAAGGGCGACGGCACTCCCGATCCCGGAACCGGGAGCGCGAAGAAATCAAACGGGCCGGCCACTCCCGGTCGTCGCCTGGTTCCGATCACGCTCGCCGTCTACCGTGATTTACGCGTCGGCATGGTGGTCATCATGGTGATGCTCGCCGCGGCCGTGCTCATCGAAAGGCTTTCGGCAACGTGCTGGCAATTGGCCATCAGTGCTTACTATTACACCTCCGCCCACAGCATCGTCATCGCCGCGCTTCTGGCGCTCGGCGCTCTATTCATCATGTACAAGGGCAGCAGCGACACCGAAGATGCTCTGTTGAGTTTGGCCGGGGTCTCTGCATTGATAGCCGCGATCGTGCCGCAGGGTCGGCCCTCGTCACTGTGCGGACGAGCTGATTTGCCGCCCGAATACAACGTCGACGCAGTCACTCGGCCCAACGTCTGGGCGGTGGTCATCGGACTGCTTTTGGGTTGGGGCATTGTTTTGTGGCAATCCCCGCACAACCGCACCGAGCAGACAAGAAGCCCGGGCGGCATACTGGCGCTGGGTTTGTTCTGGCTGATCATGGCGGTCGGCCTGCTTACCTTCATCTTCGATCACAAGTTCTTCTTGGCGCAGGCACACGGCGCAGCCGGGTTCCTGCTCCTCTCGACATTCATCGCCACCGTGTTTTGCACCGGATACCTCGTCAAGCGAGAGGATGAGTCCAAATCATCTCATCCCCGCGCGTATCGACAGTTCTACCGGGCAATGGCCGTGGTGATGCTGGTGACGTTAATCGCAATCGTCACAGCGCATCTCGTGCACCGCGGCTGGGAGTTGTGGGTCTTGCTGGTCGAGGCGCTGCTGATCATCGAGTTCGCCATATATTGGGTGGTGCAGACTATCGAGCTGTGGGACAAGCCTGACCGAATGGAGCACCTTCCCGACGATGCCCAGCGGCGGATCGCCGAAGCGAGGGCAAAGGGTGGGCTGGACGGATTCAAGTCTGGGCTGGCCGATGTGACGAAGCCAGGTGCGACCGATCGGTTGCTGCCATTCCTATGATCGCCGTCTGGGTCACCCGCGCTCCCACGGTGGGCTCTCGCCCATCTTCTTGTAGTACTTGGCCAGGTGGCTCTTGACCCGGTCGACGTCAGTCTTCGGCAGGTCGATGCCGCCGCGGGCGCCGCCCATGATCGCGCCGGCCGCCATCACCCCGCGGGGAATGGCCTTGAGGTCGCCGCCGACGACATCGGCGATCAACAGTTTGTACGCCGTAAAGTTGTCCTTCTTGGCGTTGTCGTACCAGACGTGGGCGTCGCGGTACTTCTGGTTGGGCGCGTCCTTGGCCCCGGCCCAGTTGCGGACCCGCTTTTCGGCCGCGTCACCGTCCCATTTGCGGTCGCGATCAGCCAACGGCAGATCCTGAAACGCTGTCACAGACATGTAAGTTCACGTGCCCGCCGCGGCGGAGATTAAACGTTTTCTTTGGAGTTATCCACAGTTGGAAGTTCATCCACAGCCTGGGATTTGGGCGGTGTTCGCGCTGAGGCGCAGTCGATATATTCGAAACTATGTTCGATGATGTCTTGCCGACCGTTGAGGCGCTGGCGCGCGCCGATGACGCGGAAGTGGCGGCCGCGGTCGCGGAGTGCGCGCGGATTGAGGCGAAGGCGGCGGCGCGCAAGCTGGCGGCGGTCGCGGAGCTCGTGCACCGCCACGCCGACGGTCCGACGATTTCCGCTCACTGGTCATGCGACAACTGGGATGCCATGGCGGCCGAAGTCGCTGCCGCACAGAACATCAGCCACGCGATGGCCTCGGGCCAGATGTATCTGGCCGCGGCACTGCGCAACCGGCTTCCGCGGGTGGGGACGCTCTTCGCCGAGGGCACGATCAGCGCCCGGCTGGCGGCGGCCATCGTTTGGCACACCGACCTCGTAAAAGACCGCGAGACATTGGAATTGATCGATAAGACGTTGGCCGACGACGCGGCGCGGTTCGGGCCGATGTCCGCAAGCAAGACCGCGCAAGCAATCGACGCGGTGGTGGAGCAATACGATCCGGGCGCCTTGCGCCGCACTCGCACCGCGGCCCGCAGCCGCGACGTCGTCATCGATCAATCCGACGACAAGTCGGGCACCGCGGCTATCTGGGGTCGGCTCTATGCGCATGATGCGGCCGTGCTGGAACGGCGCCTGCTGCAGATGGCCCACGGTGTGTGCGACGACGACCCGCGCACCGTCGCCCAGCGCCGCGCCGACGCGTTGGGTGCGCTGGCGGCCGGCGCGGACCGGCTGGCGTGTGGCTGCGGTGACCCGGCCTGTCTGGCCGGCGGCGCTAAGGACGAGCGGGCGGCCAGCTTGGTGATCCACGTGGTTGCCGACGCTTCGGCGCTGGATGCCGAGCCGGACCCGCACATGGTGGGCCGGCCAGCGCGCAGGCCCATCACAGACCAGACCACACTCGCCGAGGCGCTGGCGCCCGATCCCGAGCCCGATGTGCCGCAACCCCGGCCGCCCGCGCTGATCACCGGCGGCAGCGTGATATCGCCGGCGCTCGTCGCCGAGCTGATCCGCGGCGGCGCCAAGGTCCGGCCGGTGCGCCATCCCGCCGACGCGAAGCCTGAGCCGGGGTATCGCCCCTCGGCCGAACTGGAGCGGTTTATCCGGTGCCGCGACATCACGTGCCGGTTCCCCGGTTGCGATCGACCCGCCGAGTTTGCCGACATCGACCACACGGTGCCCTACCCGCTCGGCCCAACCCACGCGTCCAACCTCAAATGCCTATGCAGAAAACACCATCTTTTGAAAACTTTCTGGACGGGTTGGCGTGACGAGCAACGGCCGGACGGTACCGTGGTGTGGACGTCGCCGACCGGGCAGACCTACACCACCCGTCCGGGCAGCCGGCTGTTGTTTCCCGCGCTGTGCGTGCCGACGTGCGAATTACGAGTCGCCTCAACGCAATATCGATCTCCCGGCGATCGCGGAGTCATGATGCCCAAACGCCGCCGGACCCGACAGCAAGACCGGGCCCGCCGCATCAACGCCGAACGCGCACTAAATGCCGCGCACATCGCCGAACGCAATCAGCCGCCACCCTTCTAGCCCGATCCCAGGCCGGGCACGATGTCACCGAGGCTGAAAGTCACCGGCTGTTCGAGTTGTTCGTATGTGCACGAGAGGGGCTCGCGGTCGGGGCGCCACCGATTGAACTGCGCGGTGTGACGAAAGCGCCGGCCTTCCATGTGGTCGTAGCGGACCTCGACGACGCGCTCCGGACGCAGCGGCACGAACGAAAGATCCTTTCCGGCGTTCCAGCGCGAGAATTCGTTCTTGCGCGGCGTTCGTTCGCCTGCCTCGTGGGCGGCCCAGTTCCATGGGTGGTCCTCGAAATCGGTGACGAGCGGCTGCAGCTCGGCGAACAGGCGTCTCCGCTCGGCCATGGGAAAGGCGCCGATCACTCCGACGGACGCCAGCTGGCCGTCGTCCTGATAGAGCCCGAGCAGCAGCGAGCCTATGGCGTCGCCGCCGGACTTGTGCACGCGATAGCCGGCGACCACGCAGTCGGCGGTCCGCTCGTGCTTGATCTTGAACATGACGCGTTTGTCGGGCTGGTAGGTGACGGTCAGCGGCTTGGCGATGACACCGTCGAGGCCGGCTCCCTCGAACTCGTCGAACCAGCGCCACGCAATATCGATGTCGGTGGTGGCCGGCGTGACATGGATAGACGGCCCGGAGTCCGCCAGGGCATCGACGAGGGCGGCGCGCCGCTCGCTGAATGGTCGCCGCAGGTAGTCTTCGTCGCCCAGGGCGAGCAAGTCGAATGCGATGAAGGACGCCGGTGTCGCCTCGGCCAGCATCCGCACCCGCGAATCTGCCGGGTGGATGCGCTGTTGTAGCGCCTCGAAGTCCAAGCCGTGGTCGGTTGCGATGACGATCTCCCCGTCGATCACGCAACGCTCGGGCAGCTCCGCGCGGACCGCGGCCACCAACTCGGGGAAATAGCGCGTCATGGGCCGTTCGTTGCGGCTGCCCAGCTCCACTTCGTCGCGGTCACGGAAGCAGATGGACCTGAATCCGTCCCATTTCGGTTCGTATGACGCATCGGGCGGGATCGACCGCACCGATTTCGCAAGCATCGGCGACACCGGGGGCATGACGGGTAAGTCCATAGGCCGATTGTGCTGGAATCTTTGGTATGGCCGCTGCAGAAGAGCTCGACGTCGACGGTATTGCGGTTCGCTTGACCAGTCCGGACAAGGTCTATTTCCCCAAGTTGGGTTCGAAAGGCACGAAGCGGCGGCTCGTCGAGTACTACCTCGCCGTGGCTGGTGGTCCGATGCTCGACGCGCTCCGTGACCGGCCCACCCATCTTCAACGCTTTCCGGATGGCATCGACGGTGAGGAGATTTACCAGAAGCGGGTCCCGCAGCACCACCCCGACTATCTGCAGACGTGCCGGGTGACGTTTCCCTCCGGACGCACCGCCGACGCGCTGAAGGTGACGCACCCCTCCGCCATCGTGTGGGCGGCGCAGATGGGCACCATCACCTTGCACCCGTGGCAGGTGCGCTGCCCGGACACCGATCATCCCGACGAGTTGCGCATCGACCTGGATCCGCAGCCCGGCGTCGCCTTCGAGCAGGCCCGCGAGGTTGCGGTCGACGTGCTGCGACCGTTGCTCGACGAGCTCGGTCTGGTGGGATATCCCAAGACATCCGGCGGGCGCGGAATCCACGTCTTCCTTCGCATCGCCACCGACTGGGATTTCATCGAGGTACGCCGGGCCGGCATCGCGCTGGCCCGTGAAGTAGAGCGGCGCGCGCCCGAGGCCGTCACCACCGCGTGGTGGAAGGAGCAACGCGGCGAGCGCATCTTCATCGACTTCAATCAGAACGCCCGGGACCGCACCATGGCATCGGCGTACTCGGTACGCCCCACCCCGATCGCGACGGTGTCGACGCCGCTGACATGGGACCAACTGGCCGGCGCGGAACCGGACGACTACACCATCGCAACCGTTCCCGATCTGGTGAAGCGCCGCCAAGACCCCTGGGCCGCAATGAACGACGCGGCGCAGTCGATCGCGCCCCTACTGGAGATCGCCGACGCCGACGAAGAGCGCGGCCTCGGCGATATGCCGTATCCGCCGAACTACCCGAAAATGCCCGGAGAACCGAAACGTGTTCAGCCCAGCCGGGATACGGACTTGAAGAAGAACGGCAAGGCGAAGTAACAGAGGTTCGTCCCGTGGGCGCCGCGGACTGCACAGCTGCGATTTCGTTGTGGCACAGGGCGTGCGGCGATTTGTCACAGTGACGTCGGTGCGCTGACTGGCACGCCCCACGGCCGAAGGCAAGCCTGCAAAGTAGAGCGTGCCAGTAGCGCAACCCCGACGGCGATAAGACCGCCTATGGCGAGCAGGTGATTCCGGTCGCTCCGCCGCTACACGAGAAGGTAGGCAATGTGCATCCGGAGCTTGTCAATGCAGTGACGGCCAGGACCAAGCCGAGGACAACCTTGTACTTCATACGAGACATGAACCACTCCATCCATCTGAGGAGAAATGTTACGCCCGGGACGAGTTATATTACGTGAGTACAATCCGTAATGCTATGGGATTAAACGGAATTGCGACGATCTGGTCCGCTAACGCCTATCGGCGAAACGACCACGCAAGATTCCCGCACCGGATTTCCCTGTGCCGCAGCGACTAAGGAGATCCGCGGTGATGTCCGCACTTGTTTAGTGGAGCGGCCACAGACGGCAGCGGCCCCCGAACGGACGTTCGGCGGCAACGGATTTCGACGCGACTGTGCGGATGCGCGCCAAAAGCACACTGCGGACGCCTGGATCGCGCGAATCGCTTTCGTCGCCTGCGCGCGCACCAAGCGACGCGCGCGGCTCGCTGCTCAGATAACTGCTTGACTTGCAGGCAGTCTCATCTTGAGCAGGACGACGAGAGTCGGTGCGCTAACTGACACGCCAAGCACTCGATAGACCCCAAAGCGGGTCGTACCAAGGAATGCGTGCCAGCAGCGCAACCCCTCGAAGGCCGAACGACCCTACGGCGTGCAGGTGACTCCAGTGACTGAAGTGCTGCAGTCGATGACGAGCGGCACCGTGCAACCCGAGGATGTTAACGCGGTGGCGGCCAGAATCAGCCCGAGGACAACCTTGTACTTCATACGAGACATGAACCACTCCATCCGTTAGAGGAGAGATGTACGCCCGAGGGGAGTTATATTACGTGAGTGCAATGCGGAATGCTATGGGATTCACTAAATTTGCGGCGGTCTACTTCAACTGATTGAAAGCGCGGCATAGTCACCGGCAGCATGGCCGGCGGATGCGTCCTTGATGGCGACCGAGAGCCTGATTTGCATTCATTTTCCGAAATCTTCCGGATGGGCGGGTAGGGGGATAATATAGGCAGGAGCGCACGATCCGACCTACATTTCCAACAATGCAGGGCGATGCGAAACGTGTTCGGGGGAACCGAGATACGGGCTCTGGGTAGCGGCAGTGCTGACGATTGTCGGCGATCCCGGCATCTGGCGTGCCCATTGCAGCCCTGCCGGTGAACTCGGTAGGCTACCCGCACGACCACACCGACCGCGCCGGCGTATCCGCTCGTGCCAATTTCGGTCCGCTCTTCCCCGAACTACCCGCATCATGAATGCATTTCACGCAGAAGGATCATTCGCGCCCTGTGGCCAGACCGTCGTTAGATTCCAAATCCGGTCAACCCGACCGGGAAAAGTAAGCTTCTTCGCTATGCCGGTGGCTATTCGTGCGTGGTGCGCAACGTTAGCTTTTGTGCTCTCGGTCCCGGCCGGTATTGCCGCTGCGGGCACGGCGCTCGCGGCGCCGATCGGCGACGACGCCGGCGACCGGCTGGTCGGCTGGGACACCTATCGGCGCCTGGACCGTTTGCCGTATCTGCGTACTGACACGCAGGCCCTGCAGCTTTCCAGTTTCGACCGCAGCGGCGGTGATTTCGACCTCTCGACCGGTAACCGCAACGGCACCGGAGGATGTCTGGCCTCCGGCGGTGCCGGCTGCGTCATCGCGGAAGACCGCGGTGCCGGCGAGGTGGATTCGATCTGGCTCACCCGCGATGGCGGCAAGGTGACCCGGATCGGGAACATCCGCGTCGAACTGGACGGACGTACGGTGCTCGATGCTCCACTGCAATCGGTGGTCGACGGTGCGTTGGGTGCGCCGTTCGAATGGCCGCTCGTTGCGAATGCGGCGCAGTCGCCGGGCGGTGTGTACATCAAGGTGCCGATGCCCTATCGCCAGTCGATGCGGATCAGCGTCGCATCGAATCTCGAGTACTACCACGTCGACTATCGTCAATTCTCGAGCGCCGTGCGCGTGTCCACTTTCTCGCCCTCCGACCCCGCGCTCGACGTGCTCGCCACGCTGCGCGCCGCGGGCACCGTCGACCCCAAACCGTCTGCTGCTGCGGCGGTTCACGACAACAGGGTTGTCGAGGTCCCGGCCCGGGCCGCGACGACCATCGCGGAATCGACCGGCCCGGGCACTATCTCGGCGTTATGGCTGCAACTGCCCGAACCGGCGGACCAACTGCTGAGCGGCTTGCGGCTGCAAATGGACTTCGACGGCCGCACCATGGTCGACTCCCCGCTCGGGGAGTTCTTCGGCGCCGGGCTGGGTGCCAATACCGTGCGGTCCCTGATGTTCGCCATGGTCCAGCAGCCCGGGGGACCGCTGTCGCTGTCCGCATGGTGGCCCATGCCTTTCGCCCACGCGGCCCGCATCACGCTTGTGAACACCACCGACGACCCGGTAGCCGGAATCGACAGCGACGTGACCACCGCCCCCGATGCCCAATGGGCGCCCGCACTGGCCAGCGGTCGCGCCGGCTACTTCACCGCTCGCTCGCATGCCGGGCCGACGGTCCCCGGCCAGGACTGGTTGTTCGCCGACGAACAGGGCCACGGGAAATTCGTCGGGGTCAGCCACACCATCCGCGGTTCTCGAATCAGGACCGCGTTCAGTGACGCCGCCCCTTACTTTCTCGAAGGGGCCGAACGCGTTTACACGGACGGCGCCGGGTCGCCGCAGTGGTATGGCACCGGTACCGAGGACCTCTACGAGGGTGGCTGGTACTTCAAGGACGGCACCCGCTTCAGCGACCCGCTCACCGGACAACCGGACCGGCGCACGGCCACCGCCGGCTGCGCCGACTACTGTGTCGCCGTCTATCGGCTCATGCTCGCCGACGCCATCGATTACCACTCCGCGATCCGCTTCGGCATCGAGCACGGTAAACGGAACATGGTTCAACCCGACTACAGCTCAACAGCTTTCCTCTACACGCAGCCGAACGACACTCTTACGCCTGGCGACAACATTCGCCCGGGCGACCCGGTCAGTCGACTCCTGCACGGCTACGCCGACACTGACGGCGCCGATCAGCTGCTGGTCAGCGAATATGAAGGCGCCGACGACACCCATCCGGTGATCGGGTCGGTCCGCGCCACCAACGCCGCGGTCACGTTCCACCTCGAGACCGACCCGGACAACCGCGGCATCCTGCTGCGCCGCACGTCGGATCAGGCGGACGGCTTCCAGTCGGCAGACGTCGCGATCGACGGCGTCCCCGTCGGGAATTGGCTGCAGCCCCGCAGCAACAGCTTTCATCGCTGGCTCGACGACACCTACCTCTTGCCGCAATCGGTAACCGCGGGCAAAGCGCAGCTGACGATCACCCTCACGCCCACACCCGACTCCCCGCCGTGGACGGCCAGCCGCTATGAGATCGAGACGCTGACCGGTTCAACCGATTAGACGGCGGCCGACCGCACCACCCGATTGGCGAGCAGGGCCATCACGACACCCGTCAACCCGCCGACGGGAGCCATCAACGACGAGCATCCCGACAGCACGAAGAACCCGAACGCGGCGCCGACGGTGAGCAAGGCCGCGTGAACGGGCGTCCAGCGCGCCATCGACGGCAACCGGAACGACAAGCCCATGCCAAGCAGCAGCGCGAGAACGTGACCGAACGCGGTGAAGTCCGCGCCAGAGGTGGCCACCAACCCGATGCCAAGCCACCAACCAATCCAGGCTGGACGCCAGCGCAACGGTATCGATGCGGTCAGGGCACCCAGCACGCACACCGCGCCGTAGCTGATCCCGACATCGGTGGCCCGCGCGACCGAGAACGGCAACCATCCCGTCTCCACCGCGCCAACCAGCCCCACCGCGAGGATCAAGGTGGCGCCGATGTGCCCGACGGCAAAGGTGATCAGCAAACCCCTACCGCGCCAGATGAGTTCGCCCAGCGCCAGCAGGCACACCAGCCCGGGCAACCAGAGGTAGACGTCGCCCCCGTCGTTGACGAATGCGCTACCGACCAGGGCGGCCAGGTGGCCGTGTGCCAGGTTGTGCAGGTTGGTGCTCATTTCGCTGACGACCGAGGCGCGGGTGCGCGCACCCATGGCGGTCAGGGTGACGGAGACCGCGAGCAATAGGACGGCGTACGCCACAGTGACACGGAAGCGGTCGGCGCGTGCGCGAACGTTCGTGCTGGAAGACGTCATTGGCCGTTCCAACCGCGGTCGCGGGCCAGCAGGTCGGCCACGGTCTCCCGGCGCACCAGTTCTCGAGAGCGGCCGCCGGAGACCGCGACCAGCGGCGGCCGACCCACCAGGCTGAGGCTCGATACCGTCGAGTGCTGATAGGCGCCGGTGCAGGCCACCGCTAGCAGATCGCCGGGATGGATGTCCGCGGGCAGCTCGACGTCGCGGGCGATCTCGTCACCGTGTCCATTCCGGCCCACGACGGTGACGGGTGCGCTGGCGGTCGGGCGGTGGCGGTTGGCCAGTGCCACCGTGTATTTCGCGCCCAAACCCCGCCGGTTGCCGGCCGGGCCGCCGTCCACCGCGACGAAGGTGTGCCCGCCCGGCTGCCGTTTCACAGCGGTGATCCGGCACAGGGTCACCCCGGCGCGTGCGGCGATCGCCCGGCCTGGCTCGATCACGATCTTCGGCCGCGGGAATCCGTGCTCCGCGCAAGCGGATTCCAACGCGGCATCGACGGTGGCCCCGAGTGACCGCAGGTTGAGTTCCGGCTCGCCCGAACGATGTGGGATCGCGTGACCGCCGCCGAGATTGAGTTCAGTGAGCACGACCTGATGGTGCTCGCGGACCTCGGCCATCACGCCGATCATCTGCCGGATAGCCGCACCGTAGAGCGAGGCGTCGGTGAGTTGCGCCCCGAGTTGGCAGTGCAGCCCGACCAAGTCGAGCGACGGCTGGTCCACGACACGCCTGAGTGCCGCCTGGCCCCCCGACAGGGCGAAGCCGAATTTTTGGTCGGGCGTCCCGACGTCGGGAATGACCCGCACCAGGACGCGCTGACGATGACCCACCCGGCAGGCGAGCAGCGAGATCTCGCTGGGTGAGTCGATCACGATCCGCCCGACCCCGGCCGCGATCGGGTCACCGAGCTCAGTCGCGGTCTTCGCGCCGGCCAGGACGATCCGCTGGGGTGGGACGTCGGCAGCCAGCGCGGTGGCCAACTCGGCGGCCGAGCAGACCTTCACGCCGGCCCCTTCGTCCGCGGCCCAGCGGGCCACGTCCACGCTCAACAACGCCTTGCCGCCGTAGATCAGCTCGGCATCGGGAAGCGTCGCGCGATAGCAGCGGATGCGGGCGCGAAAATCCTCCTCGTCCACCACCTGGATGGGGGTGCCGTACTCGGCGGCGATATCGTCGGCGGCGACGTCCCCGACGCACAATCGGCCCAGGTCGTCGACGTACGCGCTGAGCGGCCAGACCGCGCGATCGAGGTGCGGGTTCAACCCGTGCCTCACCGACGGAAGCAGCTCGAAGAGCGTCATACCTCCACGGTGCCGGTCCGGCCGCGGGCGTGCCGCCTTCTTAACGAAGCCTTCACACCCGGGCGGTAAATCTTCACAGATCCGGAACACCGGCCGCGATCGAGGCGATCACCTCGTCCACCGGCAGGATCGCGGTCGCGTAATTCGGGATGTTCACCTCGAGCGCGGCGCGCATCTCCACGTCCGAATAGTCCGCCGTTGCGTCGCGCACCACGGTGACCTCGTAACCAAGCTCCGCGCCGTACCGCACCGTGGCCTCGAGGCAGGTGTGGGCGATCAGCCCCATGACGATGAGCCGATGAATGCCGTGCCGTTTGAGCTGCAGGTCCAAGTCGGTGTTGGCGAAACCACTTGAGCACCAGTGCTCATGGGCGACGACGTCGCCGGGCTGCGGTTCGAACCCGTCACGAAGCTCACCGCCCCAGGTGCCGAATTCGAAGGTCTTGCGCGACCACGCCGCCTTCTGAACGGGGGCGATGTATTTCCACGTCTCGTAATCGCCGGGGCGGTATCGGCGATGCAGCGCGTAGAACACCCGGATATTCGCGGCCCGCGCGGCGTCGAGCACCTGCCTCATGTGCGTGACGCAGTCGTTGCTCTCGATGACGCCCTTCAGGCGTTCCCACACCTTGCCGCCGGGGGCGATGAAGTCGCTGTACGGATCGATCACCACCAGCCCGGTGGTGTCCTTGCCAAATGTCACGCCGACATCATCCCTCGCCGGCGTCTTGACTGCCCGGTCTACCTGCTGCTAGACATGGGTGCGCCACGAATTTGGGCGATCGCCCAAACAGCGAGGAGGTGAAGCATCGATGACCGTCGCCAGCGACACGGACGTCTACTACGACCCCTACGACGTCGGCATCAACGCCGACCCGTATCCGACCTACGCGCGGCTGCGCGAAGAGGCACCGATCTACTACAACGAGCGCTATGACTTCTGGGCGCTGTCCCGGCATTCCGACGTCGAGCGGGCGCTGGCCAACTGGGAGACGTTCTCCAACAAGCGCAGCGACATCCTCGAGCTCATCAAGTCGAAATTCGACATGCCCGGCGGCGTGATGATGTTCCAGGATCCGCCCGAGCACACCAGGCTGCGCGGCCTGATGTCGCGCGTGTTCACGCCGCGCCGGATGGCAGAGCTCGAGGACCAGATCCGGCGGTACTGCGTGCGGTGCCTGAACCCGCTCGTCGGCTCCGGGAGCTTCGACATCATCGCCGAGCTGGCCTCGATGATGCCGATGCGGGTGATCGGGATGCTGCTGGGAATCCCTGAATCCGAACAAGTCTCGGTCCGTGACGCCAACGATGCCAACCTGCGCACCAAGCCGGGCGCACCGTTGAAGGTCGCCGACGCCGACTCCATCGCCGACGGCCGGATCTACGCCGACTACGTGGAATGGCGGTCCAAGAATCCCTCCGACGACCTGATGACGACGCTGCTCAACGTCGAGTTCGACGACGAGCACGGGGTGCACCGGAAGCTGACCCGCAAGGAAGTGCTGCACTACACCCAGGTGGTCGCCGGGGCGGGCAACGAGACGACCGGCCGGCTGATCGGCTGGCTGGCCAAGGTGCTCGCCGAGCATCCCGACCAGCGGCGCGCCGTCTTTGAGGATCGGTCACTGTTGACCCGTACCGTCGACGAGACGCTGCGATTCGAACCGACGGGGCCGCACGTCGCCCGTTGGATGGCAAGGGATTTCGAGTGTTACGGCACGACGGTTCCGGCTGGCAGCGCCATGCTGCTGCTGTTCGGCGCCGCCAACCGCGACCACCGCCGCTACACCGATCCCGACACCTACAACATCCGCCGGGACAACATCTCGCACATCACGTTCGGCAAGGGTGTGCACTACTGCCTCGGCGCCAACCTGGCCCGCCTCGAGGGCCGGGTCGCGCTGGACGAGATTCTCAACCGCTGGCCCGAATGGGGCATCGACTACGACACGGCCCAACTGGCCTCGACATCGACCGTCCGCGGCTGGGAGCGGTTGCGAGTCGTGTTGCCCTGAAACGGGTTAACTCGGCATCTCGAATCGGTCGATGATCCGGTTCACCAGCGCGACCGCCTCGGAGTGGCCGGTCGTCGCGCCCAGTGCCTGCTCCAGGATCAGCATGCGACCGACCGCGGCGATGACGACCGCGAGGCCGGCCGGCGGGAAATCTCCTGTGTCCAAATCGTGCTCGCGCACGATGAAATTCAGCGCGGTGATCTGCATGTCGCGCCAACGCTCCGACCAGGCCGCGATCTCCGCCCTGATTTCCTTGCGGTGGTTGGCCAGACCCATGAACTCCAGCAGCAGGCGGGTGTCCTTCGGCTCGATGAGCGTGTCCCAGAAGGCATGCAGCGGGCGGTCGGACGCCAACGCCCGCTGTTGGCGCTCCAGATAGGCGGCAGCGCCGCGCCGGAAGACGTTCAGGTAGAGATCGTCCATGGTCGGGAAGTAATAGTGCACCAAGGCGGGTTTCACGCCGGCTTCGGCCGCCACCCGGCGCGACGTCGCCGCCGCGTAACCCTCGTCGACCATGATCTGGATCGTCGCGTCGATCAGCATGTCGCGCGTCGTAGAGTCCCTGGCCATCAACGGACCCTAATTTGGGCGATCGCTAAAAATCAACACGGCGGGTTGAACAGGCGCAGGCCGCCATGATTAGGGAATCGGCGGGTGGGGAATTGTCATCCGGACAGTTCAAAAAGTGAAGGAAAAAAATCGTGGCTCCAAGCTTCAAAGACGTCATCGCATCCAAGTACCTGCTTTTGACCACGTTTACCAAGGACGGCCGCCCGAAACCGACGGCGATCTGGGGTGTGCCCGACGGGGAGAAGCTCCTGGTCATCACCGACGACGGGTCGTGGAAAACAAAGCGGATCAACAACACGCCCCGGGTGACGATCGCCAAGAGCGGCGCACTGGGCAAGCCGAAGAGCGAGCCGGTCGAAGCGATCGCGCGGGTCCTGCCGAAGTCGGAGACCCGGCGGGTGTACAACGCCGTGCTCAAGCGGTACTGGTACCACGCGTGGTGGTTTTATGCGCACTCGATCGTGCGCGGCGGCATCGACAAGGTGCACGTGGGACTAGAGATCAAGCCGGCCGCTTAGCGTCGCTCTTCGGATCGATCAGGATTTTCGCGTGCGCCTCGGGGTCACCGAGTGCCTCGAAAGCGGCTTCGACGCCGGACAACCCGACCGTCCCGGTGATCAGCGGCGCGACGTCGACCTTGCCGTCGGCGAGCATATGCAGGGTGTCGCGGAACTCCAGTGGCGTGTAGCCGAGCACGAACCGCAGGTCGATTTCTTTGTTGATCGCCATGGCCGGTCGAATGCGGTCGGCACCCATACAGACGCCGACGACGACGACCCGCGAGAACAGCGGCGCGCTGGAGATGATGCCGTCGATGATGCCCGGGACGCCGACGCATTCGAAGATGACGGGATGCTTGGGCGTTGCCGCGCCGGCGGCTTCGGCGGCGCGCCAGACGTGCCACCACGGCAGCCGCAGCCTTTGTAGCTTCTCGATCGTGCCGACCGCGAGGTCGAATGCCTCGAGGATGCCTTGCAGATGCTTGCGTCCGGCCTGGGTTGCGTACGGCGAGTCCTGTGCGGGGTCGACGACGATATCGGCGCCGCAGGCCGTCGCGAGTGCACGGCGGCCCGCCGAGAAGTCGCTCGCGACGACGGTGCGCACCCCATGCGCCTTGAGCATGCAGATAACCGCGAGACCGATTGGCCCGCAGCCGATGACGATGGCGACGTCACCCTTGCCCACCTCGCCGCGCCGAACGGCGTGCCACCCGACGGCCATCGGCTCGGTCAACGCGGCGACGTCGGGGGAGAGGCCGTTCGGAACGGCGAACGTCAGCGACTGCTCGACCAGAAGCTGCTCGGCGTAGGCGCCCGGCGCCATGGTCGACAACCCGATCCCGTGCACCTCCTTGCCGCGCCGCAGCAGCGGCAGGGCGACGACAGGGGTCCCGGGCCGCGGGGCCTTGCGGGTGCCGGGACCGTAATCGAGTACCTCGCCGCAGAATTCATGGCCGAACACCACCTGCTGATCCGATCGCATGAACGCGTCATATCCCGACTCGGCCATCACGTCGGCGAGTTCGTCGCAGTGCCGGCGCGCGTGCAGGTCCGATCCGCAGATGCCACATCGGAGGACGTCGATCAGCAACTGGCCTTTGGCCGGCGTCGGTGCGGGTAAATCGACGACGTCCAGCCTCGCGTTGGTGCACGTTACGCTCTTCATCAGTCGATCCTCCTACACGGTGGCCGACTTGGGACTCGAAGGTTGCAGTCCTGCCGCCTCTTTCAGCTCGCCATAGGCCCGTCGGGTGCACTGGGCCAGGCGCGGTAGGTCATCGAGTGCCGCGGCGTTGGCGACGAAACCGAAGTCCATGCTGTCGTGGTAGGACGCGAAGGTGGCGTTGAGTCCGATCGAGGCCGCGAGGGCGGAAACCGGGTAGATGCCGAGGAGGCGCGCACCGTTGAGGTATTTGACCTCCGCTGCACCCGCCACGTTGGAGATCACGAGGTTGCACGCCGGGTGCGCGACGCGGTCCAGGTGCGTGGACGAACCCAGCCCGGCGAGCGCCACCAGCCCGGCCGCATAGGTGAGTGCCGCCCCGCTGGACATGCGGCTGAGCTCCTTCTTGCACGCGGCGACCGAGTCCACCACCTGGTGGATCCGTTCCGGCATGCTCGCTCCGGGCTCTCCGAGTCGCGGAAACACCGCCGACACCCGCGTGCCGATTGTCGTGTCCCGGCCGCCGCGCAGCGACACCGGGCACATCGCAATGAAAGGGTGTGCGAAGGCCTGGCCCGTCTCGCGCAGGTAGGTGTGCAGTCCGGCGTCGATGACCGTGACAGCCACGTCGTTCAGGGTCGCCCCGAGGCGCCGCCCGACCTCATGCATCTCTTCGAGCGGCAAGGAAAGCGTCGCGAAGCTTCGCCCAATCTGCAGCGGGGCGTTGGTCGGGGCGTGTTGCGCCCCGAACGGCAGACTGCCCTCCAGATGCGATTGGACGATAGTCGCGAAGAGCTTGCGCAGCGCGCCGACCGAAATCTGGCTGAGCGCCTCGACCTGCGTGAGGGTCGCGCGAATCGAGTCGGCGATCCGCGACGTGAGGGGTGTCGGAGGGTGCGGCGTGGGTTCCGGCGCGCCCAGCGCGAAGGCGGGTGTCGGGACGGTGCACTCCCCGGTCGTGTTCAGCCCGGCGTAGAGAAGCTTGAGGCCGGATTCACCGTCGATGATCGAGTGATGGGTCTTGGTGTAGATCGCGAACATGCCGTCCGGCACCCCGTCGATCACCCAGCAGCGAAACAGCGGCCGGTTACGGTCGAGTTGCGGCTCGTGCAGATCCGCGACGAGCCGCAGCAGGTCGTCGTAGGAGGAGCGAGCGGGGAGGGCCAGGTGTCCGACGTGATAGTTGGGGTCCCAGTGCGTCACCTCTCGGAAATGGGGCGCCCCCCGACCGAGCAGCTCGGGAACGTAGTTGAAGGGCGGCGCCGGCGTGCACGCTCGATACGCCTTCACGATCTCGCGCACTATGGGTGCGCGGCCGGCCGGCTTCTTGAACAACAGCATGGCGCCGACGTGCGTCGTACCGGCCGGCGACTCGATCAACAGCCATGAAAGATCCAGGGGTGGAATGGGTTTGGTCATGCCGTACCTCCAATCCGAAGTCCGGCCCTGCCTGGGCGCGCATGACTCGAATCGATACGGCGATGGTCTCTCCGCCGCCCACGCCCGGCGAGGGCATTAGGACCCCGTTTACGGCAGTCGTTGGTCCTTCAGCTGACGCGCCGCGCCCCGCTCAGCTCACGGCGCGAAGGGCTTCGAACGTGTCAGCCAGAGTCTCTTGCGGATCCCGGTAGGTAATGCCGAGCTCGCGCTCGCTGGGCGAATCGTCGGACGCCGGCATCTGCGTGTAGTACTGCATCCCGGCCCACGTGAAGGGCGTATCGAAGGGTACGAACCGGCTGGCGCGATCCATTACCGCGCCGGCGACGCGCAGGGCGGTGTCGGGAATCGGAACCGAGACCATCGCCGACCCGGACACCTCACCGAGCATCTTTGCCAACTCCGCCGCCGGAACGCGATGGCCGCCCGCCATGTACCGGCGCGGGCCGCGGCCGGGCTCCAGCAGCGCCGCATGCAACGCGGCCAAATCGCGCACGTCGACGATCAACCAGGCCCCGCTGCGCCCCGGGATCACATGCATCTGCAGTGCGGCCTTGACGCCTTCGCCGGCCTCCCCGAACTGGTCACCCACCGGCGGACCGATGACCATGCCCGGGTAGGTGATGTTCACCGGCGCGCCCGCATCCTGCAGGCCGCGGGCATAGATCTCGACCTGCGCCTTGGACGTCCCGTAGCCGTCCGCCCCGCCGACGACCGGCAGGTCCGCCGACAGCTCTTCCAGGCCGGCATGAAAGAGCGCACTGAAACTGGACACGTGGACGATCGGGTCCAAGCCCAGCTCGACCGACTGGCCGAGGACGTTCTGGGCGCCCTGCATGTTGGTGGTAAGCATTTCCGTCGTCTGGCGCGGGTCGGTGGCTACCAGGGCGGCGCTGTGCACGACGGCTTCGCAGCCGTCCAGCGCCTTGCGCACCGCGATGCGATCGGTGATGTCGGCGACGGCGAAGTCGGAGACGTCGACCCCCAGCTCGGCCACCGTAGTCTCCAGCTTCCCGGGGTTGCGCACCAGAAATCGGATCGAGTGGCCCGCGTCTGCGATGGCTTTGGCCGTCCAGCCCCCGACGAATCCCGTACCGCCTGTGATCAGAACGCGCATGCTGCGATCTTTGCAGGGCCGTCCCGGCTACAGGTGACTGGAGGCGAAGTTGGCGGCCTGGCCCGTCATGCCGTTCATCCCGTACGAGGTGTGCGCGGCAAGGTCGTTGCCGTTGCCGCTGCCGCACACCGGGTCGCCCTGGGCGCACAGCTCGATGGTCTTCGGCTGATACAGCGGGCCGATGGCCAGCGGCGGTGCGTGGTACTTCTGCAGGAAGTCACCCGACGGCGTTCCGAACAGGGTGACCGCGGCGACATGGTTGGCGACATCGGTCGGCATGGGCGGGGGCACGGCCGACGCGGGCACGCCCGGCGGCACGGCCGCCGAGGTGACGTACCCGGCCAGGGCGGCGCCCTGCGAGTACCCGCCGAGCACCTCACGGGTGTTAGGGCAGTTCTTGGCCGTGGCTTCGACGTGCGAACTGGCGTCACGGATGCCGTCGACCACCGTCTGCGGGAAGCTGGGATCCGAAAAATCGGTGCTGGCAGGGTAATTCACCGCGTACACGCCGAGCGAGCGCGAGCCGATCTGCGAGCGCAGCGCGTCCACGAACGACCCGCCGATACCGCCGATGCCGGGCGGTTCGCCCGACCCGCGGGCGAACACCACCTCGACGTCGGGGCACGGTTCCGCGGAGGCCGAAGGGCTGGCCGCGCTCGACACCAGGGCGCCGGCCGCCAGCGTCGCCAGTCCGACGAGCGCAGGCAGCCGGCGCAACCCGGAGCGCCCGATCACTTCTTGAACGCGTCTTTCACCTTTTCGCCCGCGTCCTTGAGGCTGGACTTCGCCTGATCCGCCCGGCCCTCGTCCCTGGTGTCGTGGTCCCCGGTCGCCTTGCCGATGGCCTCTTTGGCCCGCCCGCCCAGGTCTTCGATCTTGTTCTTCAGCTTGTCCTCGTTACTCATGCCGCTGTGGCTACCCAGCAATGGGAGAGGTTGAAACCCCGTCCTGTCATCATGGAGGGTGTGAGCGCCGCAATCGTGGTCGCAATAGTGGTGGGGCTGATGCTGCTGGGCGTCGGCATGGTGGTCAACCAGTTGCTTCGGCTGCGCAGGTATCTGAACGACTCGCCGGCCGGTCCACCGCCCGCCCCGGAGCCCCCGGAGCCGCCCGCCTAGCCGAATCGCCCGAATTCGCCGGGGGCGGCTGATAGCTTCGTCCTCGTGGTAACGGGGCGGCGCGGCACCGTGAAACCGTCGGCTCTTCTGGTCGCCGGCGATGGTCTGCCACGCGGTGTCTCCGGTGCGGCCGACCCCCATTTCGGCAATGTCGTCAAGCTGTTCGCGCAGCTGTTTCCCGGGCGCCGGTTCGATGGCGGAGCGTTGAGCGTCTACATCGACGGCGTGCCGGTCGTCGACGTCTGGACGGGCTGGTCGGATCGGGCCGGCACCCAGCTCTGGACGGCCGACACCGGCGCGATGGTGTTCTCGGCGACCAAGGGTGTCGCGTCGACGGTGATCCACCGGCTGGCCGACCGCGGCCTGCTGTCCTATGACGAGCCCGTCGCCGAATACTGGCCCGAGTTCGCGGCGAACGGCAAGGCGGAAATCACGGTCCGCGACGTCTTGCGGCACCGCTCCGGGTTGTCGCACCTGCGCGGCGTCACCAAGGCGCAATTGATGGACCACGCCCTAATGGAGGAACGCCTCGCCGCCGCGCCGGTCGACCACTTGCGCGGCGTGCAGGCCTATCACGCCCTCACCTACGGATGGCTGTTGTCCGGGCTGGCCAGGGCGGTGACCGGCAAGGGCATGCGGGACCTGATCCGCCAGGAGGTCGCGCGTCCCCTCAACACCGACGGCTTGCACCTCGGCCGCCCTCCGGAAGGCTCGCCGACCAAGCCCGCGGAAATCCTGATACCGCAGGGCAGGCTGCGCGCCCCGGTGTTCAACTTCATCGCACCCAAGATGGCCGGCCTGCCGTTCTCCGGCGCTGGGCGCGATGTACTTTCCCGGCGTCGTCTCCCTGATCAAGGGGGACACCCCCTTCCTCGACGGGGAGGTCCCCGCCGCCAACGGTGTGGTGACCGGCCGCGGGCTGGCGAAGATGTATGCCGTGCTGGCCAACGGCGGCCGCATCGACGGCAAGAAGTACCTGTCCGAGGAGCTGGCGCGCGGCCTGGCCGGGCAGGCGCAGCGCAAGTGGCCGGACGCGAACATGGTGGTGCCCATGCCATTTCACCTCGGCTACCACGAATCGCCGGTGCCCGGTTTGCTGCGCGGTTTCGGCCACGTCGGTCTCGGCGGGACGCTCGGCTGGGCCGACCCGGAGGCCGGCAGCTCGTTCGGCTTCGTCCACAACCGGTTGCTGACCCCGTTGCTGTTCGACATGGGATCCTTTGCGGTCCTGGCCCGTCCGCTGCGCAACGCCATCCTGGCGGCCCGCGATCAGGGACCGCTGCAAGTGCCGCAGCTGGGGGCCACCTACGCCAAGCCCGCGCGGCGCAAGGCGGTTCTATAGCCGGGCGGCGACCAAAGTTGCGGCCCGCGCGGTCATCCCGGACTGCACATACGAGGCGTGCGCGAAGACGTTGATGGTGGAGCCGTCGGAGCACGCCGGGTCACCGGCGGCGCACATGTCGATGGTCTTCGCGGCGTAGGGCGGACCGATCGGGGGAAACACGGTGCCCGACAGACGATTCGCGAGTGCGCTCGTCGGATTGCCGAAGACGGCGATCGCCGCGACATGATCGGCCGCTTGCGGCGGCATGGCCGGCGTGGCCAAATCGATCACACCCGCACCCTGCGAAAATCCCCCGAGCACCATCCGGGTGTCGGGGCAGCGTCCGATCGTGTCCTGCACGTGAGCAACCAGGTCATCAGCACCGTTTTGGGCGCTCGCCGCAAAAGCCTCAGTCGCGGGGTAGTTCACCGGGTAGACACCCATCGATCGGCCGGAAAGCTGAGAGCCGAGCGAGTCGACGAACGCCTGGCCGACGTTGCCGACACCCGCGGGTTGGCCGGTGCCGCGGGCGAACGCCACCTCGACGGCCGGACACGGATCGGCATGCGCGCCAGGGCTGTTGAGCGACCCGCCCGATGCCGCCGAGGTCACCGCGAGCGCAACACCGACGACGATGCGCTTCGCAATCACCGCTCCATGCTGACATAGGCGTTCCCACGCGGCAGCGTCAGCGGAAGATCGGTGTAGGTGACGATGCCCGGCGCCGCCGCGACGACGGCGGGGATCGCGTTGATCGCCGGCATCGCGGTCATGATGTGGCCGAGGTCCATGAACTCCTCGATCGTCGTCGCCTCGAAGTACGGCGGCGGCAGAAAGCCGACCTTGGTGGTCACCGTCGGCTGCCCGTCGATCTGAATGACCCAGCCGTCCTGTTCGATCTTCCAGTCGGGTTCGAGCGTCTGTCCCTTGCGCCACCGCACATTCAGGTCGATCAGGGTGGTGTCACCGACGATGCCCCGCCAGCTGATGTAGACGCCCGCCACGCATCCCGCGGGGATGGTCCAGGACGCCATTTCGAGATCCGCCGTCGTCTGGGCGAACTCGGCCACGCACTTCACCTCGTCGAGCTCGACGCCGAGCGCGTCGCCCACCAGCCGGACGGCCTCGCCGAAGATGGCCGTGCCCTTCGCCGCCATCGCCGGCAGCTCGGGGTGGTCGATCGGCTGGCCGAAGCCCACCGGCTTCTCGGTCTCCGGTGAGTCGTAGAACGTGGTGTCGGCGGCCTCGTTCACCGTGACCTTGTCGATCCGGTTGCACACCATCGCCGACACGATGGCCAGCAGCTCGGCGAAACCCGGACTCACACCGGACCCGAAAATGGTGGCGCCGCCCTTTTCGCAGGCCTCCGCGATCTTCTCGCGGCCGTTCCCGAGGTTTCCTCCGGTGATGAACGACGCCGTGGTCACCACGTTGACGCCCGCGGACAGGATGCGGACCAGCTCGTCGACGTCGATCCACATCGGGTTGTAGACCACGCAGTCCGGCTTCAGCGCGAGCAGCGCGTCGACGTCGTTGGTGGCCGGCACACCCAGCGGGGGGATCCCGACAAGTTCGCCGGCGTCGCGGCCGACCTTCTCCGCCGACCAGGCGTAGCAGCCCACCAGTTCATAGGTGGGGTTGGCGACGATCGACTTCAGCGAGCTCTTGCCGACGTTGCCGGTGTTCCACTGAACCACTCGATAGTTGTTTGGCACTCGCTCAGCATAGGGAATCGGGACCGGCGTTAGTAGGCGGATTCGGCCGCCAGAATTTCGGCGAGGAACGCGTCGCGGGCCGGCCGGTCCAGTCGCGCCCGCGCCCACCGCCGCGCGCGTTCCCGGGTTTCGGGGGACTCCGTCGTTTCGACCCCGACGAGCACCGACGTCGCCGACCAATCGTGGTCCCACGCCGCCGATTCCGTGAGCGGACGTTGCGCGCCGTCGATCAGGGGGAGGGTCGCTCGGCCGTCGGCGTCCAAGGCCCCGGTGCCGGAAACGGCGCCGGAACGCAGTCGCACCTGCACGCCGATGGGCGCGTCCGGGCCGATGACGGCCGCCCGCACCAGTGCCGCGGCGGAGGTCCCGGCCGCCTCGATCGTCCAGTCGACGGTGTTCTCGCCCGCGTCGAAGATGCCGGGCGGCACCCCGCCCCAGTTGACGGACGCGGTGCCGCGGGCGATCGGAGCCACGGCACGCGGGCCGGCGCCCGCCCCGGCGGCCAGGGCGTAGTCGTCGCGGCGGCCGCTCGGCACGCTCAAGGGCATACTCGAATCATCAAGGGCGGCAAAGAGTTCGGGCCAGCCGGGGCTGTCCACCCCCAGTTCGTCGGCCAGGCCGGCGCCCGCGCGCACCAGATCGAGTGCGCGCGGATCACCGTCGGCGAGGTGGGCGGCCAGGGCGTCGGCATGCGGCGCCAGCAATCCCGCGACGTCGGAATCCAAGGTGTCGTCGGCGAAGAAGACCTGCGCGCCGGCGGTCAGCAACGCGACCTCGAGGTCCAGCAGCGCGCGGTCGAGCCCGGCGATGCCGTCGCGCCGGCTGGCGGGCCACCAGCGCCGCAGCCAATGGCCCACGGCGAGCCTGCGGAGCGTGGCGACGGAGCCGGGCAGGATGTCCACGCCGGCGAGGTCGATGCCGTGCGGGTCGTCCGCCGACGCCACCGCCGAAGCCAGGGCGACGTGTCCGGATTCGCCGAGGATCCGCCAAAGCCAGTCGGCGCGGCCGAAATCGGTGAACGTGATGTGGGTGGTCGCAGCGTCCGGCTCGCCTGGCTGGTCCAAAGTCCACGACAGCACCGCGCCGCTGATCTCCAGCACCGCGGCCAGCGGCGTCGCCTCGCTGACGGGTCCGGTGCTCCACAGACCGGAATCGGCAACCAATCTCATCCGGCCACCTGCAATTCCAGCATCGCCTTGATCCGCTGTCGGTGGTCCAGGCTCACCGAGCGCGCGACGCCCTCGAGCAGCGATCGCACGTCATCGACGTCGTCGCAGGGCTCCTGCCACACGTCGCGCCCGTGCAGCCGCGCCCAGAGCCGGCTCAGGTACGGCTGCGCGTAGGCGGCGAGGTCGTCGACCACCTGCCGTTGGCGTGGATGGATGGGGCCGCCCTCGGCGAGGTAGCGCCTGGCGTGCAGCACGTAGGCCTCTTTGCGCAACCGCGCCTGAATCTGCGCCGCCAGGGCGTAGCGGCTGGCCACGGACGGGTCCAGCGGGGCCAGCTCCACCGCCACTTCGATCCCCGCGACAAGCGTGGCCTGCTTGTCCTCGGCCATCAGCCCCCAGGGCGCGCAGGCCCGGTCGACCTCCTCCTCGCAGAGCAGGGGGATATCGGGCAGCGCGTCGCGGTCCAGGGCGCGGCGCAGGGTCGCGCGCACCCGGTCCACCACGCTGCGGTCCAGCGGCCGGTCGCTCTCGGAGTCGCCCGCGACTTGCGGGGGGCGTTGCGGGGCAGCGGAACTCAGGCCGAGTTCGACGATCGACCACGGCAGTTCCGCCGCCTCGACGCGGGCCCGGGCCCCGAGGTTGTACGGCGTGGCGTCGGCGATCATCGCCGACCAGACGCGCTGCCGCGCCGTCGCGGTGCGGTGGCTGTTGGCCGGCCCCAGCACGGTGGTGAGCTCGGCCAGGAAGGGGGCGGTGACGGTGTTACCGGACCGCACGTCGCGCCAGCTGCGGCCGAGCTGGTCGGCCAGCTTCGCGACCGTTTCGGGATCGGCCACGTATTGGTGCAGCACCTCGATGGCGGTGCGGTCGCGGCCCTGGTGGACGTCGCCCAGCACCGCCGCGGCCGTTTCGCGATCCTGCGGTGCCGGTGGGCCTTTCGTCACCGCGAGCTCGAAACACACCGGGAAGTACAGCTCCTGGGCATTTCCGGTGCGGATGCGCTGCCGGCGGCGCTCCATTTTGAGAATCTCGAACCACGCTGCGGCCGAGCGCAATTCGGCGCCACTGCCGACGATCAGGTCACGCATCGCCGCGGCCGTCTCGGGGGTGACGACGGGGGCCGAATATTGCGGGTTCGACCGCAACCGGAGGACCAAGGGGTCGATGATGCGTTTGACGGTGCGGCTCAACGGACCGCCGTCGTCGCTGCTGAGCACCTCCACACCCGGGCCGATCGCCCGCCATGCCGTGTCGATCACCGACCGGCGTGGGTGGCCGACCGCGAGGGCCAGCTGCGAATCCGCGCTCATCTGCACAGAATAGGGGCATCGCGCGAAACGCGGCAGCCGAAAACTTGGGTTCGGTAGCCGGCCGGTGGCTTCACGCTGGTCGCATGAACAAGCTGTTGGTACTGGTTGACCGGCTCAGGTGCGCCCGGCGTCGCGGCGGCGGGGACCGCGCCGTCGGGGTCGGCACCGTGCGCACCGTCGAACGTCAGGTTTTCATCGAGGTGGTCGCCGTCTCCGGGGAGACCTTCATCGGCAAGCTGGCGCGCTGCGGCGACGATGTCGACGTGTCGGTGTTGCGGCCCGGCCTGGTCGTTCTGGTGGCGTTCGATCCCGCTGCGCGCGAGGAACTTTCGTTGCCCGACGACGTGCTGGCAGTGCACGCAGCCTTCGTCGGGTCGCTGTGAGCGCTACCGTGCGCCGTCCACCGCGAAGCTGACCACCGCACCCCAATACAGCGGGTTCGCCGTGGTATCACCGTCGCGCCAGCGCCGCATCTGTTCGCGCTGCCAACGGTTCACCGCGCATCCGGCGTCGCCTTCCGCGGCATGCGCGTGATCCACGGCGGCCACGACGTCGGCCATCGGATCGGCGGTGGCCGTGGTGAACTGGCGGTACGCCGCGGTGGTGGGCAGCGACCACAGGGTGGCGGTCACCAATTGCGCGCCGCCCAGGATCGTCGCCGCCACCAGCCCGGTGGCCTCGTCGAACTGGTAGTCCCCGCCCGACCCGCACGCGAGCAGGGCCACCCGCGGCGGCATCGGCAGTTGCAGGGCCATCAGGTCCGACGCGGTCAGCGGACGGTGATCACCGACGGTGTCGGCGTCGCCCGGGACGTCGGCGGTATCGGCCAGGTGCAACGCGGCCCGATCGGCTTGGCCGTCCGCCGAACTCGCGTGGCCCACGTAGAGCAGCCTGCTCGGCGTCTGAGCCAGCAGCTTGGCCAGCCACGTGCGATCGGCGTCTTGGCGGCGGAACAGTTCGACCGCGGCTGCCGGAGATTCAATGGCCGGCAGCACCGGCCGGTGTTCAAGCACGCCGGCGAAGTGCCGCGCCAACGGTGTGTCCGGCGCGGGCCTGCCCAGTACCGACCCCAGCGCGGAGTCCGGGCGCTGCCCCGGCACCCTGGGGTCGAGGACCAGCAGCGGCGGACCGTCCTTCCTGGCGTCCCATCCGGCCGGCGCGCGCGGTGCGTGCACGATGTTCGGCGGGACCGCCATCAGGACGTCGACCAGTTCCATCAGCCGGTAGCCGTCGGTGTGTTTCCCGATATCGGCGAGTTGCCAGGGGATGCGGGCCGCGGCCCGGCCGCTGGCGGTGATGGCCTCCTGGCGGGCGCGCACCAATTCTTCCTTGCTGGGGCCCGATTTCGGCACCGCCAGCAGCCCCCACGGGACCCGGGCAAGCCGGGCGCTGGGCGAGACGAACAGGGCGGCGCGCGGCGTGGCCACGCACTCGGCGAACAGTCGCCAGCCGGCCGAGCCGATCAGCAGCACCCCGAGGATGTACGCGAGCGTCAGCTCGCTCTCCGCCGTCGCGAACGGCCCGGTGGTCAGCGCGCGCTCGATGGCGTCCGCCGGGCTCTCGGAGCCGTGCGGCTCGGGCAGGGCGTTCGCCAGTTCTTCCAGCGCGGCCAGCAACAGTGGCTCTTCGATGACCCAGTTGACGGTTCGGGATGGCTGTCCGACGACCCGCAGGCTGGCGTAGGTGGCGATCCCGACGTCTGCGTACCGCAGGATCAGGGTGGCCCGGTCGGTGTCGCTCACGGCCAGGTCGACCAGGCGGGCTCGGTCGCGGTGACGTCACGGCCGTAGCGCTGGAATGCCAGCGCCCGATAGTGGCTCAGGATCGGCTCGGTGTCCGGCTGCATCCGCAACGGCGGCAACGGTCCGAGCCGGGTCAGCGATGGGCCGCCGGGGGCCGGCGAGCCGGCCGCGGCCAGCGCGGGGACCGGCTCCGGGTCGGCGTCGAGGGGGACGGGGGCGGTGGCCGTGGACGCCCATTCGCCGGTTTGTGGCCGCTGCAAACCAGTACCGAAAGTCCCTCGGGCGCTGTGATATTCGACCAGCTGACTGATCAGTTCGGTGTTCTCCCATTCCCAGGCGACGGCGAAGGCGCCGGCCAGGACGGGGGCCGAAATGCCGGCGGCCCAGCGTGATCTCGCGTCGGCGTCGGCGATGGAGTACCGCACCGAGTCGACCGCCAGGGCGGCGGCGACCTTGAGCTCGGCGGCCTGCTGCAGCTTGGTCATGCCGCGCCAGTATTCGTCGGTGCCGATCTCGCCATGGAGGATGCCGAGTCCCTCCGCCTGTCGAGCCTCGGTCTCCTGCAGCGTCTCGTCGGGATCGCCCGAGCTGTCGAAGCCGAGGTCCGCCAACGCGTCCGCGCGCCACACCGTGCCGAGATGATTGTCGAGCAGCGCGTACTGCAGCCAGCTGCTGCGCGGCGACGAGTCGAGCAGTTCCCGGGCCTCGGCGATCAGCTCGACCGCTTCGGCGAAGCGGCTCCAGAAGATCGCTATCCAGCTGCGCTGCAACAAGATACGGTGTAGATGAAGCGGCTTGCCCAATTCGCGCCAGTGCCGCTCCGCATGCTCCCAGCATTCGTCGGCGGCTTCCAGGGCGCCGGCGCCCAGCCGGGTGAGCCCCATATACAGCCAGCAACGGGCGACTTCGTGGGCCCGGGCGTGGCGGGCGATGACGGGATAGGCCTCCGACACCAGTTGCTCGGTGCCGGCGTGGTCGTTGGCCGCCCAGCACGCCGCCGCCCGCTCCAATCGTGCTTGCGCCGTGGCCAGTTCCCAGCCGTTGGCCTGTGCCCGTGCTTCCGCGCGTCGCAGCCAGGGGTCTGCTTCCGGCAGCCGGCCCGTTTGAACGCAGAACCTGCCATACCCGATGCCGGCGACGACCCGAAGGTGGTCGGCGGCATCGCCGCTCCCGCCGTAGTCTGCCATCGCACCAATAGCGTTCTCCCACAACGGGACCGACCGGGCATGCAGGTCGTCGTCGCACAGTGCGGTCGCGCACCACACCAGCGCGTGGATGCGCAGGCGGGTGTGTTCGTCGGCCAGGGCGGGAACGTCCGCGTCGTCATTTAGCACCGCCAGCGCCGCGGCCGCGCCCTCGTGATCGCCGATCGCCGCGGCCAGGCCGGTTTGCAGAAACTGGGCCCGGCGCGAGTACCGTCGGATCATGTCTGTGGTTCCGGCATCGGCGGGCATGCTCGCGTAGATCGCCACGCAGTCTTGAATGCGCCGGATGGATTCGCGCACGCCGTCATTCGCGCCGCGCTCAAGGTAGATTTCGCCGAGCTGCGCGAGGACTTCCAGCATCAGATCGTCCCGGTCTTCCCGCTCGATGCGCGGTATCAAGGACAGCAGCAGATCGCGCGCCCCGGCTTCGTCGGCCGCGTACGCCAGGCGGCGCGCGTTGTCCAACTCGTCGGGGATCGACACGGCTGCATCATAAGTCCGCCGGCACCGCCCGGGCGGGGAAAGCGGCGAGCGGCGGACGCTGATCCAGGAACGTCCGCCGCCCGGTCCGCAACCGATCAGCCGCAGGTCACCTTGATGCTGAAGTCCTTGCTGATCATGCCGGCCATCGGGTTCTTCAGGTCGGCGCCCTGCGCCTGGCCCGTGATGGTGTAGGACTTGCCGTCCACCGCCACGTTGGCAGAGCCGACCTTCGCGCCCATGTTGTTGCTGACCGACAGGGCGTTGCCGTCGACGACCATTGCCAGCGACTCGACCTTGGGGGTGGCCTCGTCGGTCATGACGACGGCCAGCGCCTGCCGTCCGCCGCTGGAGCCACTGCCGATGTCGATCTTGCCGCCGGTCCGCACGCAGGTCACCGAGGCCGGGTCCAGGCCCGCCAGGTCAGTGCCGCCAACCTTGACCTGCGCCCCGCCGCCGTTGGCGACGCTGGGTGCGGTGCTCGATGCCGGGCCGGCCGTGTGGCCGCCGCTGGAACACCCCACCAGCACCGATGCGGCGCCCAGTGTCCCAATCGCAGCCGCGAGAAGACGTTTCACTTGAGGTTTCCTTCCTTCATGCGCCGCCCCGATGGCGTCGCCATGGCGCAAGTAGAGACCGGCCGATTCGCTACCGATCCCAAATTTCGCGGCATCGAGCCGGTAGGCTGCGTCGGGGCGGGCGCAGGCGAAGGGAGCGCGCGATGCTGAGCGTGAAGTGGCTGGAAAAGCCTGAGGCCCATGACTTTCCGGCGGCGGCGGACTACCTCACCATGCTGGCGGACTCGGCGACCGTCAAGAAGGCGATCAAGAAACTGAAGGCCGGCACCGTCACGCACCGCAAGGCCAAAGACATTCTCCGGGCGGCGCGGCTGGGCCTGTTATCGGTCGACAATCCCCACGTCGCGGCCGACCTGACCAAGATCGAGAAGGACCAACCGCTGTCACCCATCCTGCTGGTGCGCGGTGACTTCCCGACCGGTGCCCCGTTACAGATCGCCGACGGCTACCACCGCGTGTGCGCGAGCTATCACACCGACGAGAACACCGACATTCCGGTCGTCATCGCGGCCGTGAGCCGCTGATCGAGGATGTGACCATGATCGACATCAAGACTGTGGGAACCGTGCAGGTGCTGACCCTGTCGTCGGGTCCGGTCAACGCCCAGGACGTCGAGCTGCTCGACGAGCTGACCTTGGCGGTGCGCGATTTGGAGCGCTCGAAGGCCGGCGCGCTGGTCGTCACCGGCGGCGGCCGGGCGTTCAGCGCCGGGGTCGACCTCAACCGCGTGGTGGAGGGCGGCGCCGACTACACCGATCGGCTGGTCCCCGCTCTGTCGGCGGCGTTCGAGGCGATGTTCGCCTACCCGGGCCCGACCGTCGCCGCCATCAACGGCGCCGCCATCGCGGGCGGATGCGTGCTCGCGTGCGCCTGCGACCGCCGCCTCATCGGTCCCGAGGCGCAGATCGGGGCGGCGGAGGTGCGCGTCGGCGTGCCCTTTCCGGTCGCCGCGCTGGAGGTCATGCGCTATGCCTGCGGCGATCGCGCCGAGGAGGTGCTGTTGGGTGGGCGCACCTATCGCGGTGCCGAGGCCGTTGCCCGCGGGCTGGCCCATCGCGTGGTCGAGGACGATCTCCTCGAGGCGGCCGTGGCGGAGGCGTCGGATCTCGGCGACATCCCGGCCGACGCCTATCGGCAGACCAAGACGCAGCTGCGGGCCCCGACGATGGCGCGGATCCGCGACGGCCGGGGTGTCGACGACGAGGTCCGCCAGATGTGGGGAGCGGGCGGGACCCTGCAACGGATCGCCGCATACGTGGAGCGCCTGCGGCGGCGCGACTGACTATTCCTCGTCGAGGGCTTCTTCGACGGCGACGCCGCCCCTGGTGCGCCGGCGCCGCATCCGGTGCGACCCCTTGCCCGTCGGGCGGCGGTTGCGCAGCTTGGGCTCGGCCGCTTCGGTCTCCTCGGCCTCCTGGGCGGGTTCTTCTGCCGCCTCGGGGGCCGCGGCCACCTCGGCCGTCTCTTCGGCAGACTCGGCCGTGACCGCCTCGGTTTCCTCCGACTCGTCGGCCTCGGCCTCGTCGGCCTCTGACTCGGTTTCCTCGGCCTCCGCCTCGTCGGCTTCCGCCTCGTCGGTCTCCGCATCGTCGGCGGGTTCGCCGTCTTCCTCCCCGGCCTTGCGCAACCGACGCTTCTTGGGTTTCTTCGCCTTGATCGGTTTCGGCGGTGGCGGCGGCAACTCGGCGACGAACGACAGGTAGAACGCGAAGAACCCGAGTAATCCGATCGCGGCCGCCGCGCCATAGATCGCGAACAGATACCGCCCGGCGGCGTCCAGGCTCAGCCAGATCTCGCTGATCGCCGTGCCGATGATGAGCACGCCGGCCAGCACATGGGCCACGATCGAGGCGACCCTGAGGGTCAGGGCCAGCTGCGGCGTCCCCAACTCCGGCTTGCGCACCCGCAACAGGTTGAACACCACGGGCAGCGCGGCCAGGGCGAACAGCGCTCCCGTCGCGATCCGAAGCGCCGTCCCCATCGAATGCGTGGTGTCACCCGTCAGCTCCGGCCAACGGGGCAACACGAAAAAGAAGTAGAGGACGCCGGCAGCGATCGAGAACGACGCGTGCCACGGGATGGCGACCTTGCGCCCCATAAGCCTCCTCATGCTGGTTGGCTCAGCTCAGGCCAGCCTAAAGGCGGCCGACCCGATTCCAGACCAATTCGTGCTGCCCGCGTGGCGGACCTATTGCGGAGGATGCGGGATTTGAACCCGCGAGGGCTGTTAACCCAACCCGCGTTCCAGGCGAGCGCCATAGGCCACTAGGCGAATCCTCCGTGGCCATGGTAACCGAGGCCGCCTTGGCCCTGGAGTCGCACGTCGACTAGTTCGCGCCGGGTATTAGACTCGCCGTGGACCCCGCGCGGCGTCTATCCTGTGAACTCCCCCAGGGCCGGAAGGCAGCAAGGGTCAATGGGCTCTGTCGGGTGCGCGGGGTCCCCTATGTCCGATGAGTGGCGACCCGCTTCGCCCGGCTCCGCCGCGCTTGCGATCGCCACTAGTGTTCCAGCGTTCAAGGCGAAGGGGCCCATGGTGTCTTTCGATTCCCTCAGACCTGAAGAGTTAGCGGCTCTACACGCCCGCAACCAGCAGGACTACGCGGATCTGCAGGCCAAGAAGTTGGCCCTCGACCTCACCCGCGGCAAACCGGCGCCCGAGCAGCTCGATCTGTCCAACCGGTTGCTGAGTCTGCCCGGTGACGACTATCGCGACGGCGAGGGCACCGACACCCGCAACTACGGTGGCCTGCACGGCCTGCCCGAGCTGCGGGCCATCTTCGGAGAGCTGCTCGGCATCGGAGTGTCCCACCTGATCGCCGGCAACAACTCCAGCCTGGAGCTGATGCACGACCTGGTCGCCTTCTCGATGTTGTACGGCGGCGTCGACTCGCAGCGCCCCTGGAAGGACGAGGCGAGCGTCAAATTCCTGTGCCCCGTTCCCGGCTATGACCGGCACTTCGCCATCACCGAGACGATGGGCATCGAGATGATTCCCGTCCCGATGACGGCCGACGGTCCCGACGTCGACCTGATCGAGGAGCTGGTCGACGTCGACCCCGCCATCAAGGGCATGTGGACGGTGCCGGTATTCGGCAACCCCACCGGAATCACCTACTCCTGGGAAACGGTGCGCCGGCTGGTCCAGATGCGGACGGCGGCGCCGGACTTCCGGCTGTTTTGGGACAACGCGTACGCCGTGCACACGTTGACGCATGACTTCCCGCACCAGATCGATGTGCTGGGGCTGGCCGCCGCTGCCGGCAACCCGAACCGGCCCTACGTCTTAGCCTCGACCTCGAAGATCACCTTCGCCGGCGCCGGCGTGAGCTTCCTGGGCGGATCGCTGGGCAACATCGCGTGGTACCTGCAGTACGCGGGGAAGAAGTCGATCGGCCCGGACAAGGTCAACCAGCTGCGGCACCTGCGCTTCTTCCGCGATGCCGACGGGGTACGCCTGCACATGCTGCGTCACCAGCAGATCCTGGCGCCGAAATTCGAGTTGGCGCTGGACATTTTGGACAAGCGGCTGAGTGACTCCAAGATCGCCTCGTGGACCGAACCGCAGGGGGGTTACTTCATCAGCCTCGACGTGTTGCCCGGTACGGCGCGCCGGACCGTGGCGCTGGCCAAGGACGCGGGCATCGCCGTGACCGAGGCGGGCGCGTCGTTCCCGTACCGAAAAGACCCGGACGACAAGAACATCCGGATCGCGCCCACGTTCCCGTCGCTGCCGGACCTGCGCGACGCGGTCGACGGGCTGGCCACGTGCGCGCTGCTGGCGGCCACGGAGTCGTTGCTCGTCTCCGCCGCGTCCAGTGTGAGCTGACGGCGACGACACGCCCGCCGGGCTCCAGTCAGCGCGCGCCGGTAGCCTGCTGACCGTGGCCCTCTACCGCAAGTATCGACCGGCAACCTTCGCCGAGGTGGTGGGGCAGGAGCACGTCACCGAACCGCTGTCGATCGCCCTGGAAGCGGGCCGGATCAACCACGCCTATCTGTTCTCCGGGCCGCGCGGCTGCGGAAAAACCTCGTCGGCGCGGATCCTGGCGCGGTCGTTGAACTGCGCCCAGGGGCCGACGGCCAATCCGTGCGGGGTATGCGACTCGTGCACGGCGCTGGCCCCGAACGCCCCCGGCAGCATCGACGTGGTGGAGCTGGACGCCGCCAGCCACGGCGGCGTGGACGACACCCGCGAGCTGCGGGACCGCGCGTTCTACGCGCCGGCGCAGTCCCGCTATCGGGTGTTCATCATCGACGAGGCGCACATGGTGACCACCGCGGGATTCAACGCGCTGCTCAAGATCGTGGAGGAGCCGCCCGAGCACCTCATCTTCATCTTCGCCACCACCGAACCGGAGAAGGTGCTGCCGACGATCCGGTCGCGCACCCACCACTACCCGTTCCGGCTGCTGCCCCCGAAGACCATGCGGGCGTTGATCGGGCGGATCTGCGAGCAGGAGGGCGTCGCCGTCGACGACGCGGTGTTCCCGCTGGTGATCCGAGCCGGCGGCGGGTCACCACGCGACACGCTGTCGGTGCTCGACCAGCTGCTGGCGGGCGCCGAGGAAGACCATGTCACGTATCCGCGGGCGCTCGGGCTGTTGGGCGCCACCGACGTCGCGCTGATCGACGACGCGGTGGACGCCCTCGCCGCGTCGGACGCCGAGGCGCTGTTCGGCGCGGTGGAGTCGGTGATCGATGCGGGCCACGACCCGCGGCGCTTCGCCACCGACCTGCTGGAGCGGTTCCGCGACCTCATCGTGCTGCAGGCGGTTCCCGACGCTGTCAGCCGCGGCGTGGTGGACGCCCCGGAGGATGTGCTCGACCGGATGCGCGACCAGGCCGCCCGCCTCGGGTCGGCCACCCTGACCCGCTACGCCGAGGCCGTGCAGGCGGGGCTGGGCGAGATGCGCGGCGCGACTGCCCCGCGCCTGTTGCTCGAAGTGGTTTGTGCACGGCTGCTGCTGCCCTCGGCCAGCGACACCGAGTCGGCGCTGCTGCAGCGCGTCGAACGGATCGAGACGCGGCTGGACATGTCCATTCCCGCCGCCGAGGCGGCGGCCGCGCACCCGCCCGCGGCAACCCAGCCGGCGCGGCCACGCAAGCAGCCGCCGCCGCCCAAGGAGCCCGCCCCGCCAAGGTCCGCTCCGCCCGTTCCCAAGCCGGAGGCGGTCCCCGAACCGGTCCCGTCGCCCCCCGTGCCCGAACCGGCCGCAGCGCCGATCGCCGAACCGGCCACGCCCGGTGAACTCAACGCGGCCGCCGTGCGGACCATGTGGCCAACGGTGCGCGACAAGGTGCGCCAGCGCAGCCGCACCACCGAGGTGATGCTGGCGGGCGCCACCGTCCGCGCGATCGAGGAGAACACGCTGGTGCTGACGCATTCGTCGGCGCCGCTGGCCAAGCGGCTGTGCGAACAGCGCAACGCCGACGTCATCGCCGAAGCGCTCAAAGATGCGCTGGGCGTCAACTGGCGGGTGCGTTGCGAGGTGGGCGCGGCGGCGCCGGTCGAGTCGGCCGCGCCGACCCCCAGGGCCGCAGAGCCCCCGCCCGACGTGGCGCAGCGCGACGAAGAGGAACACATGCTCGCCGAAGCCGGCCACACGGAGTCGTCGGCGCCGCGCCGCGACCCCGAGGAGGCCGCGCTCGAGCTGCTACAGAACGAGCTCGGCGCCCGCCGGATCGATAACGCCTGAGCTCGACTGCCGGAGGGCTAGCGGCGATCGCAAGGGCGGCGGAGCCGGGCGCGGCGGGTCGGCGCCAGAGAGCTAGCGGCGATCGCAAGGGCGGCGGACTCGGGCGCGGCGGGTCGGCGCCAGAGAACTAGGGCGTCCACCAGGGCCGCAGCGGCAGGTGGTCGCCGCCCTGTGCGTCGACGTTGGCCGCCAGCACGTGGTGCAGTTGCAGGTTGTTCTGCTCGAAGGCGACCCGCGAGGCCGCCATGTACAGGCCCCACACCTTGGCCGTGGCCAAGCCGACCTCGTCGACCGCTTCGTCCCAGTGCTCGACCAGGTTGTGGCACCAGTCGCGCAGCGTCATCGCGTAGTGATGCCGGAAGTTCTCCTCGTGCAGCACCTCGAAGCCGACGTCCTGGACCTCGGTGATGATGCGGCCCGAGCCGGTCAACTCCCCGTCCGGGAAGACATACCGGTCGGTGAAACCGCCCGCGAAGGAGGTCGACTTGTTGTCGTGGCGGGTGATGCAGTGGTTCAGCAGCAGCCCGCCGGTGCGCAGCTTCGACTTCAGGAACCCGAAGTAGGCCGGGTAGTTCTTGACGCCGATGTGCTCGGTCAACCCGATCGAGGACACCGCGTCGAACCCGGCCTCGCGGATGTCGCGGTAGTCCGAATGCCGGACTTCGGCCAGGTCCTCGAGACCCTCATCCTGGATCGCCCGTTGCGCCCACTGCGCCTGCTCGCCCGACAGGGTGGCGCCGATCACCCGGACGCCGCGTCGCGCGGCGAACCGCACCATGCCGCCCCAACCGCAGCCGACGTCCAGCAACCGATCCCCTTGCTGCAGCCGCAACTTCTCGAAGACCAGCCGGTACTTGTTCTCCTGGGCTTCCTCCAGCGTCGCGTCGGCGTTGGGGTAGACCGCGCACGTGTAGGTCATCGACGGGCCGAGCACCCATTCGTAGAAGGTGTTGGAGACGTCGTAGTGATGGTGGATGGCCTCGGCGTCGCGGGTCTTGGTGTGCATCAGCCCGTCGGCGATCCGCCGCCACCGGGGCGGCGTTTCCTGCGGCGGCGGGGGGACCGGGACCAGCCGCTCCAGCCCCATCGAGCGCACCACGTTGGCGAGCACTCGCGCCGGCGGCCGCTTGAATTGGACGCGGTCGGTCAGCGTCTTGAGCAGCTGGTAGGGGTCACCGGGGTGCACGCCGTACAGGTCCAGGTCGCCCGCCACGTATGCGCGGGCCAGACCTAGTTCACCGGGAGCGGTGGCCAGGTAGGTGGCGCCGCGCGGGGTCCGAAGATCCAGGCCCAGTTCCGCGTCCTTGCTGCCGGCGGTGCTGCCGTCGTAGGCGGTGAACTTCAGCGGGTGGCGCCCGGTCGCGGCGAAGATCTCCAGGATCTCCGCCATGCTGAGTTTTCCGGCCGTGGCGCCGCGGGGTTCCTTGGTTTCGCTAATAGAAGTCATCGCCGTTGCACCGCCTTTGCGTAGAGGTCGAGTAGCCGGGAATCGGGATCGTAGGTTTTCTTGACCGTGTTGTAGGCCTCGCCGCCGTACAATTCGTCGAATTCCTCGCGGGCGTAATAGGAGTCGGAATACAGCGACTTGTGCCCGTCGAGCTCGCTCACCTTCGCTTCGATCGACCGGTTGGTGGCGCCTTCCGTGGCCCCCGCCGGCACGGAAGACCAGAAGCCGACGTTGACGTAGGTGTGGTCCGGCCGCATCGGATACAGCGGCCAGCCCCCGTGATCGCGCAGCCGTAGCGGACACAGCCAGATGGGGGTGATGGGCACGTTCTGCAGGAACCACTCCAGGAACTCGCAGGTCCGTTCGACCGGCACCTCGACATCCTGGACCACCCGCTCACGCGAGGGACGCCCATGGCGTTTCTCGATCCGGTCGGCGACGCCGAAGCGCTGGTCCATGGCGACCAGCTTCGAGTAGACGCTGCTGCGCCGGTAGCGGCGCGGCCACCAGCGCCGCAGCCGGGGGTTTTGCACACCGAACGCGCGCGAGCACCAGAACCAGTCGGTGTCCCAGCGCCAGAAGTAATCGTGCATCGTCAGCCGGTCGTCTTTGGTGGCTTCCACCCCGGGGGAGTCGTGCCGGATCGACTGGTAGTAGATGCTGTTTCCGGTGTAGTCGCTGACCGGCCCCGGGGTGGTGGTTCGCCGGCCCACGCACAGGTAGCTCTCGTCGGCGCTGAACACCACACCGTCGAGATAGTCGACCGGCGTGCCGCCCTGCCCGCCGGTATCGATGATGCGTTCCATCGCCGCGATCAGCGCAGGCAGCGAGCGGAACCGGACGTGCCGCAACGCGACAAACGGCGCGATTGGCTCCAGCTCGATCCGCAGCCGCGTTGAATACCCCAGCGTCCCATAGGAATTGGGGAAGGCGCGGAACAGGTCGGGATGCTGGGTGCGCGACGCGGTGAGCAACTCGCCGGCGCCGGTCAGGATGTCCATCTCCAGCACCGATTCATGCGGCAGGCCATTGCGAAACGATGCCGACTCGATGCCCAAGCCGCTGACCGCACCGCCGAGCGTGATCGTCTTCAATTGCGGGACGACCAGTGGCGAAAGGCCGTAAGGCAGCGTCGCGGCCACCAGATCCTCATAGGTGCACATGCCGGCCACATCGGCGGTGCGGGCTTCGGGATCGACGCTCAGCACTCCGGTCAGCCCCGACGTGTCCAGGCCGGGGGCGTCGCGTTTAGTGCGGGCGCGGAACAGGTTTGAGGTCGGCTTGGCGAGCCTGACAACGGACGTTGCGGGGATGGATCGATAACTCGCCATCAACCGGTCAACGCCCGACTTGTGCGCCGAGAGTGCAGATCCAGGGACAGGCACCACATATACCCTAGTCTTCGACCACAGCCCGTGCACCCGCGCGTGGGCCGCATAGCTTCAGGAGTTGTTTTGGGACAGGTGAGTGCTGCCAGCACAATTTTGGTCAACGCCGAGCCGGCCGCCGCCCTCGCGGCCGTCGCGGACTATCAGCAGGTGCGCCCGAGGATTCTGTCCCCCCAGTACAGCGATTACCAGGTGTTACAGGGCGGCCAGGGCGCGGGCACCGTCGCCAAATGGAAGCTGCAGGCCACCAAATCTCGCGTCCGCGACGTGCAGGTCAACGTCGACGTCGCCGGCCATTCCGTCATCGAGAAGGACGCCAACTCGTCGATGATCATCAACTGGACGGTGGCCCCCGCCGGACCCGGGTCCAGCGTCACCGTGAAGACCACCTGGACCGGTGCGGGCGGCGTCAAGGGCTTCTTCGAGAAAACCTTTGCGCCGTTGGGGTTGAAGAGGATTCAGGGCGAGGTATTGGCCAACCTGAAGCGGGAACTGGAAAGCTAGCCCGGGCCAAAACCGCGGCTGGCAACCGCCACCGTCGGGCCCAAGCGTTGGTTGGGGAATTCGACGGTGATCGACGGGTCGGCGGAATGGGCGAGCGCGCTGAGCGCCGACGGGCTGTAGGTGCGTAGCTGGCTGATGAAACCGTCGTGTGCCAGCGGGCTCACCCGGGTAAAGGGCCACGTCGCCGCCAACACCACCGAGTGCAGCGCCGCCGCGGGCCGGCGGAGGTCGATGATCAACAACTTGTTCGCGACCCGGGTCCCTTCGGCGAACACCCGGGCGGCCCGCGCGGGCGGCAGGTGATGTAACGACATCGCGAAGACCGCCAGGTCGTACTGCCCGTCCGGGGCGTCGATCGCGGTCGCGTCCATCTCCCGCACCGTGGCCCGTGGATGAGTGCCGAGGTCCCCGGCGGCGACGGCGGCCACGAACGTGGGGTCGACGTCGGTGACCGTCACGTGTGCGGCGGGGTGCATCTCGAGCAGCTTGCTCGACAGCCCGCCGAGGCCGGCCCCCAGCTCGAGGATTTTCGGAGAGGGCACATCGGCCAGCTCAGCAAGAACGATCCTGGCCAACTTCTCATGAGCGCCCAAGAACCGTCGCCGCCCCGCGCGGTCGAGCGCGTGGACGACCTTTTGCTTCAGATCGTCGACATCGTCGCGGTCGAGGTATTCCAATCGGTCGGTCTGCAACCGACGGTCCAGCCAGGAGGCGTTCGGCCCGCCCCGCGGCATGTTCGCGATGTCGTGGGCGCTGTTGTCCACGTAGATCATCATGGACCATGGCCGCACCGATCGACCGAGTTTTACGCGCAATCCGTGGCCACAGAAGTGCTAGATCCGGGTTGCCGTGCCGAGGCCCGCGCTACCATGAATTGCCGGTTTCCCGAAGGGAAGACAATGCGCGGAAATTCCTCTGCGATCCACCGGGCGTTCCGGACAGTTTCCCAGGCCTGTGGCCTGATGCGACAAAAAGACGCCGCTGCTTATTACACGATGATCGGCGACGACGTCATCGATTTCATGAATGAGGGTTACGTCGATAACTCCAAGCCGCTGTGGCTCAACCTCGGTTACTGGAAAGCCGCCCGCACCTATCCGGACGCCTGCGTCGCGATGGTCGAACTCTTGGGAACGCGGGCCGGGTTGAAACCAGGCGACAGAGTCCTCGACGTCGGCATCGGTTTCGGGGAGCAGGACTTTGTTCTTCTCGAGCGCTTCAAGGTTTCACACATCACGGGCATCGACATCACCCCGGTCCACGTCGACATGGGCCGAGACCGCGTCGCCAAGCGCGGGCTGGGGGAACAAATCGATATCCGGCGCGGCTCCGCGACTGCAATGGACTTTCCCGACGTGTCGTTCGAAAAAGTCTTGGCCCTGGAATGCGCATTCCACTTCGACACACGCGACCAATTCATCCGCGAAGCGTTTCGGGTCCTCAAGCCCGGAGGAACCATTGCGCTCACCGATATGCTTCCCAAACCTGGCAAGAAATCAGGCCTGACGACCGCGTTCGGCCGAAAGTACGGACACATTCCGAAAGCCAATTACTACGACCGCGAGGAATACTCGGGCCGGCTGGCTGCCGCGGGATTCGGGGATATCCGGGTGGAATCGATCCGGGAAGACGTGTACCCGGGCATGGCCAAGTACACCCGGCAGCGCATTCAGGCGAAGAAAAAGATGAATGAAGTGGTTGTGGAAGTGACGGAAGACGATCGCGCGCACTGTCGCGGTGTATCGCTGTGGGAACGATCGACCGGCTTCTCGGATTATGTGATCGCGTCGGCGCGAAAGCCCCTGGAAGTCAAGGGAATTCGCTGACGGGCGGGGACGCGCTAGAGGAGTCCGAGCAGTTGTAGGTCGGTGGCGTACTTGGTGATGATCGGCGCCGTCACGTGCGGAATATCATGGTCGGGGCCGATTTTCGCTTCCCGGACCGCGGCGCGGAACACCTCGGTCGGCGCGTAGGACCCGCGGCTCGGCTCGGGGGGCTGCAACTGCTCGGCCGCCTGTAACACGAACTGCAACACGTCCTGGACCGAGTGCCGGCGCTGTCGGTCCGGCAGGGCGCGCAGGGCGGCCTCGAACCGCTGCAGCCACTCCCCGAAGTCGTCGACGCGCTGGATGGGATGGCCTGCCTCGATCAGCCAGTCGACGTACTCATCGAGCCCGATGCCGTCGTCGTGCGGGTTCATCACGTGGTAGGTCTGAAATCCTTCGACCGCCCGGGCGCCCAGCGTGGCGATCGCCTCGGCGACGAAACCGACGGGCAGCCCGTCGAAGTGTGCGCGTTGCCGATTGCCGTCGGCGTCGAGCTGGAAGAACGAGGCGGGCGCGACGCCGGTGGCCAGGATGCTCAACGCCGTGCGGGTGAAGACGTCCGGCAGATTGAGCTGGCCCGCATACGCGGTGTCGGCCAGGATGACGTCGCAACGAAACACCGCGACCGGCAGGCCGCACAGGTCGTGGGCCTCGCGCAGCAGCACCTCGCCGGCCCACTTGCTGTTGGGGTATCCGTTGCCGTAGCTGCGGTCGATTCCGCGGGTGCGGCTGATGACCCGGATGTCGGCGTCCTCGGTGAACAGCGACCGCTCGATCTGGTAGCCCACGGCGCTCGTGGACACGTAGGCGTAGGGCTTGATCTTGGTGGTGAGTGCGATCCGGATCAGCTCGGCGGTGCCCATGACGTTCGGCCCGAAGAATTCGCGGTAGGGCAACACGGTGTTGACCAGCGCGGCGGGATCGACGATCAGGTCGACGGTGTCGGCCAGCCGCTGCCAGGTCTGCCGGTCCAGGCCGAGGTTGGCTTCGCCCTTGTCGCCGGCGATGACCTCGAGATGATCGGCGGCCAATTTCTCGTAATGGCGCAACAGCTTTGGGTCGCCGCTGTCGAAGGTCTTGTCCAGCCGGCGTCGCGCATCGTCGGCGGATTTCGCGCGCACCAGGCAGATCAGGGTGCCGTCGACGAGTTGCATTCGCTCGAGCCATTGCAGAGCCAGGTAGCGGCCGAGGAAACCGGTGGCCCCGGTGAGCAGGACGGTCCGCGGCTCGGTCGTGGCCCGGGGCAGGCTCGGGGCCGCCGACAGCGTCGGGGCGTCGATGAACTTGTCCAGCCTCAGATCGCCGGCGCGCACCTCGGTGCTGTCACTTCCGTGCACGGCTGCAAAGAGCAGATCGCCGGCCGGACTGTCGTGTCGATCCAACCGCTCGCTCAGGCTTCTGACGGACGGGGCGTCGAAAACCGTGCGCACCGCCAGGTCGGTATCCAGGGCCTTGTTGATCGAGTCGATCAGGCGCATCGCCGACAGCGAATCGCCGCCCAGGTCGAAGAACGACTCATCGACCCCGACCCGATCGAGCCCCAGCACCTGGGCGTAGACGCTGGCCACGATCTTCTCCGTCGGGGTGTGCGGTGCCTGGAAGGGTGTGGCGGCAAACACCGGCGCGGGCAGCGCCTTTCGGTCGATCTTGCCCGAGGAGGTCAACGGGAATCGCTCGAGCACGACGATCTGGGACGGCACCATGTAGTCGGGCAACCGTGCACTCAGGCGCTGACGCACCGCGCTGACGTTGGTGTTGGTGCGGGGTTCGTTGGAGTGGGGGGTGTTCAGGCGGGCCCGGGTGTCCGGCAGATAGAGGTCGGTCACCGGTGGGGCGTGCCGGCGGTGCGGCTCGCGGCCGATGAAGACGGCATCGAGGGTGCCGGGTTGGGCGCCCCAGGTCACCGCGACGTGATATCCGGCGGCTTCACCGGCGCGGTGCAATTGCTCGGGAGTGGCGGTATCGGGGGGCGAGATGGCTTGGGCGAGCGCGTCGGCCAGCGGTAGCCCGGCCGCGAGGGCCTGTTCGACGTGGACGTCGGCGATCACTCCGGTATGGGGGATTTCGGCGACGCGGATCGTGGCGGGACGTTGCGTCGTCAATTGGGCGCGCAATCCGTCCAGCCCCGCGCATTGGGCCCACGTCCAGGTGGGCACCGTCGCCAGCGAGCGCGCCTGCGTCGGGGTCTTATGGATGACAACGTCGTAGCGGTACCGGTTCACTTCGTTGTCGGCGAGCCCGCGTTTGACTTCGATGTCGAGCCCGGCCACCGATGGGCGGTCGGCGGCCCAGGTAAGGAAAAACTCTGGGGCTAAGAGCAATTCGGATTCGCTGAGCATGGCGCGCTGAACCCACTGGCGGATCTCGGCGGTGTCCGTGCTGTCGGTGCGGGTCAGCGCGACCGCGGTTTGGAAGGCGGCTTGCAGGGTGTGGTTGCGGACGTCGCCGAGGAAGAGGGCCCCGCCGGGAGCCAGCAGGTCCATGGCGTTGTCGATGACCTCGGCCAGGTATTGCCGATTGGGGAAGTACTGGATGACCGAGTTGAGAACGACGGTGTCGAAGTAGCCGGGCGGCAGGCCCTCGACCACATGGGCGGGTTGGGTCAGCAGCTGGACCCGGTCGCGCCAAGGGATCTGCAACCTCTCCAGCGAGCGGGCCAGGTATTCGATGGCCGTCGGCGAGGTGTCGGTGGCAACGTAGTGCTCACAGTGCGGGGCGATCTGCGAAAGCACCAACCCTGAGCCCGCGCCGATCTCCAGCACTCTTCGCGGCCGCAGGGCGCCGATCCGATCCACCGTTGCCGAGCGCCACTCCACCATCTCCTCGAGCGGAATCGGATCCCCGGTGTAGCTGCTGTTCCAACTCCGAAAATCCATGCCGAACACGGACTCGCCGCCCTCGGCGCCGTACAGCTCGTCCCAGACGTGCTGCCACTCTTCGACGGTTTCGGCGTCATGGTCGGCTCCGGCGCTGCGCTCGAGGGTGAGGTAGGCGACGAGGTGCGCTCCGGTCTTGGTGTGGTGCACGGTTGCGGCCGCCTGGGTGACCTGCGGGCATGACAGCAGGGTGTTTTCGATCTCGCCCAGTTCGATGCGCTGTCCGCGCAATTTGACCTGGGAATCGGCGCGGCCCACGTAGTCCAGGGCTCCGTCCGGCGTCCAGCGCACCAGATCACCGGTGCGGTACATCCGCGCGCCGGCAGCGCCATAGGGGTTCGCGACGAACCGTTCCGCGGTCAGGTCGACCCGGCCCAGATAGCCGTGCGCGAGCACCGGCCCGCTCACGTACAACTCGCCGACCACTCCCCTGGGCACCGGGTTCAGCCGGGCATCGAGAACCGCCGCGCACGCTCCAGGCAGCGGGGCGCCGATGCCCACCGGCTGGCCCGCCGACAGCGGCGCGGTGCAGGTGACCCAGATCGTGGTCTCGGTGGGGCCGTAGGTGTTGAACATCCGCCGGCCCGGCGCCCAGGTGGCCGCCAACTCGGCCGGCAGGGCCTCCCCGATGGTGATCAGCGTGTCCACGCCCGTCAGCCGGTTCGGATCCAGCGACGACAGCACCGTCGGGGTGAATACCGCCGCATTGACCTGCTGGCGTTGCAGCAACGTGGTCAACGCCTCCCCCGCGTAGGCGTCCCTGCCCGCCACCACCAGCGCCGCCTGCGACCTCACCGCCGCCAACAACTCGCCGACCGAAACATCGAATGTCGGCGAGGCCACCATCAGCAGCCGCGAATCCGTTCCTAAGCCGACGCCCTCGCCGAGCGCCGCCGCCAGCAGACCGGCGTGGCTGACGGCGACCCCTTTGGGTGCACCGGTGGACCCCGACGTGAACATCACGTACGCGGTGTTGCCCACCCCCAACGGCGCCAGCCGCTCGGCGTCGGTGATCGCGTCCGCGCAGCGCCCGCTCAGGTCCAGCCCGTCGACGCGCAGCACCGGGCGCGCCCCGGCCCCGGCAACGGTGTCGGCGCCACACGTCAACACCCACTCCGCGTCGACCGTGTCCAGCATCGTGGCGACCCGTTCGACTGGATAGGCCCGATCCACCGGCACATACGCCCCGCCGGCCTTGACCACCGCCCACCAGGCCACCACCAGCTCCAGACACCGATCCATCGCCACGCCGACGGCATGCTCGGGACCCACCCCGGCCTCGATCAGCATCCGCGCCAACCGCGTCGACCACTCATCCAGTTCTCGATACGACACCTCACGGGCGCCGTCCACCACCGCCACCGCGTCGGGGCGGGCCGCCACCGCCGCGGCCAACAAGTGCGGCGCCACCTCCACGGGCGTTCCCACGCCGGCGCCAGACCACTGCGACAGCACCAGGTCCCGCTCGCGGCGATCGAGCAGCGGGACGTCCCCCACCACCACCGACGCGTCCGCCACCACCGCCTCGATCAGGCGCCCAAGCCAGGCGACCAACCGCTCGACGGTGGCCCGGTCGAACAGATCGGTCGCATACGTCACCACACCGGTGGCCATCGGCGCCGCCGGGTCGTCGGTCGGCACTTCGCTGAACTCGAATTCCAGGTCGAATTTGGCGGTGCCTGTCGCCGCCGTCAGCGGCTCGACACTGAGCTCGTCGAACGACAACGCCTCGGGGCGCACATTGTTCTGAAAGGCCATGAACACCTGAAACAGTGGATGGTGTGCCGTGGATCGCGCGGGATTCAGTTGCTCGACCAGCCGCTCGAACGGGACATCCTGATTGCCGTAGGCATCCAGGGCCTTATGGCGCACCTGTTGGAGCACATCGCTGAACCGGTGCGCAGAAGTGACCCCCACCCGCAACACCCAGGTGTTGACGAAGAACCCGACCAGGTCGTCGAGCGCCTGATCCAACCGTCCGGCGATCGGCGTGCCCATCACCACGTCCTCACCGACGCCGACTCGGTGCAACAGCACCGCCACCACCGCTTGGAGCACCATCGATGCCGTCGTATTATGCTCTGCTGCAACGCCTTTGACGCCCGCCCAGGTTCGCGGGTCGATGGCCACGTCGATCGCATCACCGCGGAAACTGGGCTCCGGCGAGCGGGCCCGATCCGTCGGCAGCGACGCCACTACCGGCAGATCGGCCAGTTCTTGCCGCCAGTACCGCAACTGGCCCGCGATGACGCTGTCCGGATCGGACTCAGCGCCCAACAAGTCCGATTGCCAGAGCGTGTAATCCGCGTACTGCACCGGCAACGGTGTCCACCGCGGGGCCTCCCCCCGCGCCCGCGCCCGGTACGCCTCGGCGATGTCCCTGACCATCGGCGCGAACGACCATCCGTCAAAAGCGATGTGGTGCAACACGATTGTCACCACATGACGCTCGGGCCCGACGGAGTAGATCTGCGCACGGATCGGGATCTCCGCCGACAAATCGAACCGGTGACCCGCCAGCGTGATCACGTGGGCGGCGACATCCTGCTCCGGCAAAGGCGTGACCGCCGGGCCCCCGCCTCGCCACATGCCCGCCTTGGGCGGCATCACCTGCTGAAACGGCACACCGTCGATGTCGGGAAATATAGTGCGCAGCGATTCGTGGCGGGCGACGACATCGTCGAGGGCCGATTCCAGGGCCGCGACGTTCAGGGGCCCGTTCATCCGAAAAGCGATCGGCATGTTGTAGGTCGCAACCCCGCCCTCGAAGCGGTTGAGGAACCACAGCCGGCTTTGGGCGAACGACAGCGGGACCACTGCGGGCCGCGGACCGGCCACCAACGGCTTACGCCGACCCGCATCTCGGCGCGAGTCGTCGGCTCCGACCCGGTCCGCACCCAGCAGTCCGAGCAGTTGCAGGTCGGTGGCGTACTTGATGATGATCGGCGCCGTCACGTGCGGAATGTCCGCGATGTCCTGGTCGGTGCCGATCTTCGCTTCCCGGACCGCGGCGCGGAACACCTCGGTCGGGGCGTAGGACCCGCGGCTCGGCTCGGGGGGCTGCAGTTGAGTAGCGTTGCGCAACAGCAACATCTGCAGCACCGAGTACCGGCGCTGTCGATCCGGCAGGGCACGCAGGGCGGCCTCGAACCGCTGCAACCACTCCCCGAAGTCGTCGATGCGCCGGATGGGATGGCCCGCCTCGATCAGCCAGTCGACGTACTCGTCGGGCCCGATGCCGTCGTCGTGCGGGTTCATCACGTGGTAGGTCTGGAAGCCACTCGAAGAATCCCGGCCGGCCTGGGCGCCCAGCGTGGCGATCGCCTCGGCGATAAAGCCGACGGGCAGCCCGTCGAAGTGTGCGCGTTGCCGATTGCCGTCGGGGTCGAGCTGGAAGAACGAGGCGGGCGCGACGCCGGTGGCCAGGATGCTCAGCATCATGCGGGTGACGGTGTCCGGCAGGTTGAGCTGCCCCGCGTAGGTGGTGTCGGCCAGGATCATGCCGGAGCGGAAGACCGAGACCGGCAGCCGGCACAGGTCGTGCGCTTCGCGCAGCAGCACCTCGCCGGCCCACTTGCTGTTGCCGTAGCCGTTGGCCAGGCTTCCGTCCACGGTGCGGATCGGGCTGATGACCCGGATGTCGGCGTCCTCGGTGAACAGCGACCGCTCGATCTGGCGGCCGACGTCCGACGTCGACACGTAGGCGTAGGGCTTGATCTTGGTGGTGAGTGCGATCCGGATCAGCTCGGCGGTGCCCATGACGTTCGGCCCGAACAGCTCTCGGTACGACAGGACCGCATTGACCAGCGCGGCGGCATCGACGATCAGATCGACGGTGTCGGCCAGCCGCTGCCAGGTCTGCCGGTTTAGGCCGAGGTTGGCTTCGCCCTTGTCGCCGGCGACCACCTCGAGATGATCGGCGGCCATTTCCTGGTAGTGCCGCAACAGCTTTGGGTCGCCGCTGTCGAAGGTCTTGTCCAGCCGGCGTCGCGCATCGTCGGCGGACGTTCCGCGCACCAGGCAGATCAGGGTGCCATCGACGAGTTGCATTCGCTCGAGCCATTGCAGGACCAGGTAGCGGCCGAGGAAACCGGTGGCCCCGGTGAGCAGGACGGTCCGCGGCTCGGTCGTGGCCCGGGGCAGGCCGGGTGCGTCCGACAGTGTGGGGGCGTCGATGAACTTGTCCAGCGTGAGATCGACGGCGCGCAGCTCGGCGGTGTCGCCACCGTGCACGGACGCGAAGCACCGATCGCTGGCCGGGCTCACGGCCGGGGCTGCTTCCAGCAGCCTGCCGTCCCTACCCAACAGCTGGCTCAGGCTTCTCACCGACGGCGCGTCGAAGATCGTGCGTACCGCCAGGTTGGTATCCAGGGTTTTGTTGATCGCGGTGACCAGGCGCATCGCCGACAGCGAATCGCCGCCCAGGTCGAAGAACGACTCGTCGACCCCGACCCGCTCCAGGCCCAGGATCTGGGCGTACACGCCGGCCAGCACCTCTTCGACCACGTCGGCGGGGGCCCGGTAAGGACCGGCCCGGTATTCGGGTGCCGGCAGGGCGCGCCTGTCGAGCTTGCCGTTGACCGTGCGGGGCAGTGCCGGAACCACCATCACCGCGGCGGGGACCATGTACGCCGGTAGCCGTTCGGCGAGCCGGGCACGGATCGCGGCCGGGTCCACCGCCCCGGGGACGGACTCGGTGAGGTAACCCACCAATCGTTTGTCGCCCGGGCGGTCCTCGCGGGCGATCACCGCCGCCTGCTCCACCCCGTCCAGCGCGGCCAGCGCCGCCTGAATCTCACCGAGTTCGATGCGATATCCGCGGATCTTGACCTGTTCATCGGCGCGCCCGAGATACTGCAGCTGCCCGTCGGCGCCCCACCGCACCAGATCCCCGGTGCGGTACATGCGTGCTCCGGGCTCCCCGAACGGACAGGCCACAAACCGCGACGCGGTCAGCCCGGTCCGGCGCAGATAGCCACACCCGACGCCGCGGCCGGCCACGTACAACTCCCCGACCATGCCGAACGGCACCGCCCGCAGCCAGCCGTCCAGCACGAACAGGGCCGCCCCTGGCACCGGTGTACCGATCGGCACCACCGCCGACCCCGCCGTCAGCGGGGCGCTGATCGCGGCGTAGACCGTGGTCTCGGTCGGGCCGTAGCCGTTGATCATCACCCGTCCGGGCGCCCACCGGTCCACCACGTCGCCCGGGCAGGCCTCGGCTGCGACCATCAACGCCGCCGGTCCCAGACCCTCGGGTGAGAGCGTCGCCACGGCCGACGGGGTCTGGCTCAAGACGCTGACCCTTTCAGCCACGAGCAAGGCGTGGAAGTCGTCCGGTGCGGCCGCCACCGCCTCGGGCACCACGACCAGGCGGCCGCCGTGCAGCAAGGCGCCCCAGATCTCCCACACCGAGTAGTCGAAGGCGTAGGAGTGGCACTGCGTCCACACCTGTTCCGGCCCCGGCTCCACGCCGACGGCGAGTGAGTCGAAGAGCCGGGTGACGTTGTGGTGGGTGACGGCGACGCCCTTGGGGACACCCGTGGTGCCGGAGGTGTAGATGATGTGGGCGACGTCGTCGGGGCGGGGTGGCGGGAGGCCCGTGTCCGGGTAGGCGTCAACGGCGGGGTCGTCGGTGGCGATGGCCGGGATGTCGTACCCGCGCAGCCGGTCGGCCAGCCCGGTGGTGGTTACCGCGGCGATCGGCGCGGCGTCGGCCATCATGAACTGGATACGGGTCGGCCGGTGCGCCGGGTCGATCGGCAAATAGGCCCCGCCCGCCTTCAGCGTTGCCAGGATGGCGATGATCGCGTCGGCGCACCGGTTGAACAGCAGCGCCACGCACTGGCCGGGTCCTACGCCGTGTTCGATCAGCAAGTGCGCCAGGCGGTTTGACGCCTGATCAAGATCGCGGTATGTCTTCGAGTGGCCGTCGAAGGTGACCGCCACCGCCTCGGGTGTGCGCGCCGCCTGCGCGGCGAACAGTCCCGGAATCGACACCGGCGTCGCGGGCTGGGTCAATACCGCGCGGTTGCCGATCTCGTCGAGGAGCGCGTGCTCGTCGGCATCGAGCAACTCCGTCGACGACAACCGAGCCGCCGGATCGGTGGTCATGGCCACCAGCACCCGCTGCAACCGCGCGCTCAGCGCTTCGATGCCGGCGGCGTCGAAGACGTCGGTGTCGAATTCGATGCGCAGGCCCAATTCGTCGCCCGGCATGGCCTGCAGTGTCAGCGGGTAGTGGGTGGATTCGCGGGTGGCGACGTCGGTGATGGCCAGTTCGCGGACATCCAACGACGCGGCGGTGTCGATCGGGTAGTTCTCGTAGACGAACAGGGTGTCGAAGAGCTGGTCGTGGCCCGTGACGCGGTGCATCTCGGTAAGCGCCAGGTGTTGGTGTTCCAGCGTGTGGTTGTGGTCGTTCCGCAGTTGGTCGAGCAGGTCGACGGTGCTGGTGGCCGGGGTGATGGTCGCGCGCACCGGGACCGTGTTGATCAACAGGCCGACCATCGTTTCCGCGCCGGGCACGTCGGTCGGCCGGCCGGACACCGCGGTGCCGAAGGTGACGTCATGGTGGCCGGTCAGCCCCATCAGCAGCTGCGCCCACGCCGCCTGCAGCACGGTATTGACGGTGGTGTGACATGAGCGCGCCAGGTCGGTCAGCGCCCGGGTGGTCTCCTCGGGCAACCGCGAAGCGGCCACGCCGCGCCGCCCGAGCCCCGATCGGCGGGGTGGGGCCACCAGGGTGGGGGTATCGAAGCCGGCCAGCACATCGCGCCAGGCCGCGCGGGCGGCCTCCTGGTCCCGATCGGCCAGCCAGTCGACGAACCGGCGATACGGCGTGGCCGCGGGGAGTCGCTGTCCGTAGTAGCCGGCGAAGATCTCACCCAACAGGATCGGCAGGGACCAACCGTCGAGCACGATGTGGTGATTGGTCAGGACGACCCGGTGCCGCCCTTCGGCGGTGCGGATCAAAGCCACCCGAAAAGCCGGCGGCTGGGCGAGGTCGCAGACCGCGGCGCGTTCGGCGGCACACACCTGCTGGACCTGTTCCTCGGAGTCCAGTTCGAAGAACTGAAACGCCGGCGTGGGGTCGGCCGGAATGATTTGGACCGGCGCGTCGAATTCGTCGCAGAACCGGGCGGCCAGGTTGGGATGGCGGTTGATGACCCCGTGTACGGCATCGTGCAGGCGATGCGGGTCCAGGGGGCCGGTGACGGTGATGTCCAGCTGCATCGCGTACAGGTCGCCGGTGCCGCCGGTGGCGCCGGCGTGAAAGTGCAGTCCGTGCTGCAGGGGAGTCAACGGCAAGATGTCGGCGATCCGGTACCGCTGCTGCAGCTCGTCGATCTGGGGTTGGCTGAGCCGGGCGGGGACGATATCGGAGGGTGTGAGCCCGCCGCCGCCGCGCTGGACATGCGCGCAGATGCCGGCCAGGGCGTCGAACCACAGCCGGCTGAGCCGGCTGACCTGGCCGTGGTCGAGTGCGGAACGGGCCCACGTCCAGGTCGCGTGCAGGCGTGGGCCGGTGCCGGTGTCATCGTTTTCCAACGCGACGGCGTTGACTTCCACGGTGTGTCCCAAGGGCATCGGCACGGTGGTCGCGGCGGCGACCGACAGCCCGTCCTGGCTGACGCGCCACAGCTCGTCGGGGAGGTCGGCGGCGCCCGCGCCCATCCGGCCCAAATAGTTGAACCCGATCGCCGGATCCGAACCGGGCATGTCGATGTCGGTGTTGAGGTGACGCAGCAGCCCGAAGGTCAGGCCGTCGGGCAGCGCGCGGAGCTGTTCTTTGGCGGCTTTGATCACCGCACCCAGGGCCGCGTCACCGCCCACGACCTGAGCCCAGCGCAGCCCCCCGGCCGCCAGGGAGACCGGGTATTTGGTGGTGAACCAGCCCACCGTGCGCGACAGGTCGACGTCGGGGAACAGGTCGTCGTGGCGACCGTGGCCTTCAACGTCGATGCCGATGGGTGCGCCACCGTCGGCGCCGACGTATTCGGCCCAGGCCATGCCGAAGGCGATCAGCAGGATGTCGGTGATGCCGGTGTGAAACGCCGCGGGCACCTCGCCCAGCAGCAGGCGGGTCGTCTCGGTATCCAGTGTTGCCGTCAGGTGCCCGGCGCCCGCATAGGTATCCACCTCGGGTTGTACCGGCGGCAGCACGGCCGGGAGCGCCAACACCTTTCGCCAGCGGTCGGCCTGGTTGACGACTGCGGGGGCGTGGGCGTGCTCATCGAGCAATGCGGCCCAGCGGGCAAACGAGGTCCCGGCCGCCGGCAACGCGATCGGTTGTCCGCCGCGATGCTGACCCCACGCGATGTTCAAGTCCTCCAACAGGATTCGCCAGGACACCGCGTCGATGGCAAGGTGGTGAATGACCAGCGCCAACTGGCCGGTGGCGGTCGCCCATAGTGCGCGAACCATTGCCCCGTCAGCCGGGTTCAACCGTGACCGGGTGTCTGCCAGCACCTCGTCGGAGAGCGCGTCGACGACCTGCAGGCAAGCGCGGGAGTCGACCGAACCCGGCTCGGGCACGTGAAGCGACAGGTGGCCGGCATCGTCGGTGCCGGCGCGAAGCCGCAGCATGGCGTGCCGGTCCAGCAGCGCCTGAATAACGATCACCACGTCGGCCTCGGTGACCCCGGCGGGTGCCTGGACCACCATCGCCTGGTTGAACTGGTCGATCGGCCCGGCCACGGTGTAAAGCCAGCGCATGATCGGGATGGCCGGCACCGGCCCCACACCCGCATCGACGGGAACGGCTTCGACGCCGGCCACCGCGGCCACGCGCGCCAGCCGGGCCACGGTCTGTTCGACGAAGATGTCGCGCGGCCGACACGTCAGCCCGGCCGCCCGCGCCTGGGCCACCACCTGCATCGACAAGATGCTGTCCCCGCCCAGGTCGAAGAACGACTCGTCAACCCCCACCCGCTTCAGCCCGAGCACCTGGGCGTAGATGCCGGCCAGGACCTCCTCGACCGCGTTGGTCGGCGCGCGGTAATGATCGACGTTCCCGTACTCCGGTGCCGGCAGGGCGCGAGTGTCGAGTTTGTTGTTGACCGTCAACGGCAGTGCGTCGACGCGAACCACCGCGGCGGGAACCATATAGGCCGGGAGCCGCTGAGCCAGCTGGGCACGCGCCTCGGCGGGGCCCGCCGTCCCGGTGATGTAGCCGACCAGGCGTTTGTCTCCGGGACGGTCCTCGCGGGCGATCACCACCGCCTGCTCCACACCGGCCAGCCCCGCCAGGGCGGTTTGGATCTCGCCGAGTTCGACGCGATACCCGCGGATCTTCACCTGATCGTCGGCGCGTCCGAGGTAGCGCAGCTCCCCGTCGGGACCCCACCGCACGAGGTCGCCGGTGCGATACATGCGCGTCCCGGGTTCGCCGAAGGGGCAGGGGACGAATCGTGACGCGGTCAACCCGGCCCGGCGCGCATACCCGACTCCCACGCCGCGGCCGGCCACATACAACTCGCCGACCACCCCGGGCGGCGCGAGGCGCAGCCATTCGTCGAGGACGAACAACGCCGCGGTGGCCACCGGGCCGCCGATCGGCGCCGCCCCGGACCCCGCTGCCAGCGGCCGGCTCATCGACGCGTACACCGTCGCCTCGGTCGGGCCGTAGGCGTTGATCACCACCCGTCCGGGTGCCCAGCGATCCACCACCTCGGCGGGGACGGCCTCACCGCCCAGCAGCAGCGCCACCGAATCCAGCCCCTGCGGTGCGAGCGCGGCCGCCGCGGACGGGGTCTGGGTGAGCACGTTCACCTCTTCGTCGACCAGTAAGGCGTGAAAGTCCTCCGGCGAGGCGGCTACCTCGTCGGGTACGACGACCAGCCGCCCGCCGCCGAGCAGCGCGGCCCAGATTTCCCACACGGAGAAGTCGAAGGCATAGGAGTGGCATTGGGTCCAGACCTGGGCGCCGGGCAGGCCCGGGGGTCCTGACTGTGCCAAGTGGGTCAGGTTGCGATGGCTGATGGCAACACCTTTGGGGACGCCGGTGGTGCCCGAGGTGTAGATGAGGTAGGCGATGTCGTCCGGATCGGGTGCCGGCGGCGCGGAGCGGGGTTGGCCGTCCACAGCGGGGTCGTCCGCGTCGATGACCGACATGCTGTACCCGTCCAGTCGCGACCGCAGGCCCGCGGTGGTGATAGCGGCGACCGGCGCGGCATCGGCGATCATGAACTCGATCCGGGTGTCGGGCAGCGCAGGGTCGATCGCCAAATACGTTGCCCCGGACTTGAGTACGGCCAGCATCGTCGCCACCGCCTGCGCGGATCGCTCCAACAACAGCGCCACACACGAGCCCGGCCCCACCCCGTCGGCCGTCAACCGGTGCGCCAACCGGTTGGCGGCCTCGTCGAGTTCCCGATAGGTCAGTGAGCGGCCGCCGCAGCGGATCGCGACCGCCTGCGGCGAGCCGGCCACGTGGCCGGCGAACAGTTCCGGAACGGACACGGGCGCGGGCGTCGGCTCGATCAAGACCGCCCGGTTGCCGAGCTCATCCAACCGGGCATGCTCGGCGGCATCCAGCACGTCCACCGACGACAACCGCTGGTCCGGGTCGGCGGTCATCGCGTCCAACACGCGTTCGAACCGCTCGATGAGTGCGGCGACGGTTGCCGTGTCGAACAAATCGCTGCGGAACTCGACCGCGCCGCCGATGCCGGCGGGCTCGCCCGCCTCGGTGAAGCGTTCGGCAAGGGAGAACGACAGGTCCATGCGGGCGGTGTGGGTGTTCACCGGCATCTGGGTGGCTTGCACATCGCCTAACGCCAATCCGGCGGCGGGGTCGTGGTTTTCGTGCCCGGAAAGGTTCTGCCAGGACAGCATCACCTGGACCAGGGGGTGATGGGCCAAGGACCGGGTTGGGTTGAGCCGCTCGACCAGCACCTCGAAGGGCACGTCCTGGTGATCGTAGGCGGCGAGGCTGCGCCGGCGCACTTGGGCCAGGAGTTCGCCGAAGCTGGGATCTCCAGCCAGATCGACCCGCAACACCAGGGTGTTGACGAAGAACCCGACCAACTCGTCGAGCGCGGGATCGCTACGCCCGGCGATCGGGAAACCCACCGCCACATCGGAACTCGCGCTGAGCGCGGACAGCAGCACTGCCAAGGCGGTCTGAACCACCATGAAGCTGGTCGCGTTGTGCTCACCGGCGAGTCGACGCACTCGTTGCTGGAGCTCCGCCGGCCAGTCCACGTCGGCCTTGGAGCCGCGCAGATCGGCCACCAGCGGATAGGGCCGATCGGTTGGCAGCTGCAGGAACTCGGGCATCCCGGCCAGGGCATCCTGCCAGTAGGCCAGCTGCCCGGCGATGGGGCTGTCGCCGTCGTCGAGATCGCCGAACCGTTCGCGTTGCCACAACGTGTAATCCACGTACTGCACCGGCAATTCGGCCCAGCCCGGGGCGCGCCCTGCGCTCCGGCTGGCATACGCCATGCCCAGATCACGCAACAGCGGGGTGATCGACCAGCCGTCGGCGGCGATATGGTGCACCACGCCGACCAACACGTGATCATCGTCGGCGACCCGGAAAAGCCTTGCCCGCAGCGGTATCTCGGCTGCCAGGTCAAACGTGTGTCGCGCCGCCTGCTCGACGGCCTCAATCAGCCTGCCCGGCGACCATCCGGCGGCCTCGACGATCTCCCAGCCCACGTCGGCCCGCTCGACGGACACGACCCGCTGCTGGGGTATGCCGTCCGGTGCGGCGATCAGCGTGCGCAGGCTCTCATGGCGTGCGATCACGTCGGCCAGCGCCGCACCCAGCGCGTGGACATCGAGGTGCCCGCACAACCGCAATGCCACCGCCATGTTGTAAACCGCTGAGGGGCCGAGTAATTGGTCGAGGAACCACAACCGGTTCTGGGCGAAAGACAACGGCACCACCGCCGGGCGCTCGACGGCCACCAACGGCTTCCGCCGCCCTGCCTCATCGCCGATACGGGGTGCCAGCTCGGCGATGGTGGGAAAGTCGAACAACGTATGCACGTCGAGGTCGGCGTCCAGCGCGGTGCTGATCGCGGAGACCAGTCGCATCGCGGACACCGAATTCCCGCCCAGGTCGAAAAACGAGTCGTCGATGCCGACCCGGTCGAGCCCGAGGACTTGTGCGTAGATGCCGGCCAGGATCTCTTCGACGGCGTTGGTCGGGGCGCGATAGTGTTCGGCGTCTTGGTATTCCGGCACCGGCAGGGCGCGGGTATCGAGTTTCCCGTTGACCGTCAAGGGGAGTGCCGGCAACATCACGATCGCCGCGGGCACCATGTAACTCGGCAACCGCTCGGCCAGCGCGGCACGCACGGTGGCCGGGTCGGCGGTCCCGGTGATGTAGCCGACCAGCCGTTTGTCGCCGGGGCGGTCTTCGCGCGCGATGACCGCGGCCCGGTCGACGCCGTCCAGTGCGGTCAGGGCGGCCTGGATCTCGCCGAGTTCGATGCGGTAACCACGGATCTTGACCTGTTGGTCGGCGCGACCCAGATAGTGCAGTTGCCCATCGGGGCCCCACCGCACCAGATCCCCGGTGCGATACATCCGCGTCCCCGCTCCGCCGAAGGGACAGGGAACGAACCGTGACGCGGTCAGCCCGGCCCGGCGCACATACCCAACCCCGACGCCCTGGCCGGCCACGTAGAGTTCGCCGACCGCTCCGGGCGGTACCGGGTGCAGCAACTCGTCGAGGACGAACAGCGCCGCCCCCGGCACGGGTGTACCGATGGGCACCACCGCCGAATCGGTGCTGAGCGGGGCGCTGATCGTGGCGTAGACGGTGGTTTCGGTTGGCCCGTAGCCGTTGATCATCACGCGCCCGGGTGCCCAGCGGTCGACCAGGTCGGCTGGGCAGGCCTCACCCGCGGCCATCAGCGCCACCGATTCCAATCCCTTGGGGGAGAGGGCGGCTGCCGCTGTGGGGGTCTGGCTCAAGACGGTGACGTGTTCGGTGACGAGCAGGGCGTGGAAGTCCGACGGTGCACCGGTCACCGCCTCGGGCACCACGACCAGCCGCCCGCCGAACAACAGCGCGCCCCAGATTTCCCACACCGAGAAGTCGAACGCGTAAGAGTGGCACTGGCTCCACACTTGTGCCGGAGTCAGTTCCAGCCCGACGTCGAGTGACTCGAACAGTCGGGTGACGTTGTGGTGGGTAACGGCAACGCCTTTCGGGACACCGGTGGTGCCCGATGTGTAGATGATGTGGGCGAGGTCGTCCGGGGCCGGGGCCGGCAGCGGGGTGCCAGGTTGGGTGTCGATGCCTGGGTCGTCGATCTCGACGACGGCCAGCTCGCATCCGCGCAGCCGCCCGGACTGCGCGGCGGTGGTGACCGCGGCCATGGGCGCGGCGTCGGCGACCATGAATTCGATGCGGGAGGCGGGCACCGCCGGATCGATCGGCAGATACGCCGCCCCGGTTTTGAGCACCGCCAGGATCGCCAGAATCGCCTCGGCGGACCGGGAGAACAGCACTGCCACGCACGCGCCGGGGCCGGCGCCATATCCGACCAGCAAGTGCGCCAGCCGGTTCGACGCCTGGTCGAGTTCGCCGTACGTCATCGAGCGGCCCTCGAAGGTGACCGCCACCGCCTCGGGCGCGCGCTCCACCTGGGCGGCGAACAGCGCCGGAATCGACACGGGCGCCGAAGGCTTGGCCAATACCGCGCGGTTGCTCCACTCATCCAGGTGTGCGTGCTCAGACTCGTTGAGGAGATCGATGGACAACAGCCGCCGTGTTGGATTGGTGGTCACGATTGGCCGCCCAGATCGGTGGTCATCGCGACCAACGCCCGCTGGAAGCGCTCGATCAATGATTCGACGGCGGCCGCATCGAACACGTCGCTGTCGTATTCGACGCGAAGGATCAATTCGCGGTCGGGCCGGGCCTGCATTGTCAGCGGGTAATGGGTGGATTCGGTGCCGGTGAAATCGGTGATGGCCAATCCGTTGTTGTTCAACAGCGCGGTGGTGTCGATGGGGTAGTTCTCAAACACGAAAAGCGTGTCGAACAGCTGGTCGTGCCCGGTAATTCGGTGAATTTCGTTGAGCGCCAGATGTTGATGGTCGAGGGTGTGGTTGTGGGCACTCTGGAGCTGGTCGAGCAGATCGGCGATAGTGGTCTCCGGTCCGATCGTGGCCCGCACCGGGACCGTGTTGATCATCAGTCCCACAATGGATTCCGCGTCGGCCACCTCGGTGGGCCGTCCCGAGACCGCGGCGCCGAAGACGACGTCACGCCGGCCGGTCATCGACATCAGCACCTGCGCCCAGGCGCCCTGAAGCACCGTGTTCACGGTGGTGCGACAGGACCGGGCCAGCTCGCTCACGGCCTGGGTGGTGGCCTCCGGAACCCGGGCCGAGGCAACGCCTCGCGGTCCCAGCTTTGACCGGCCCGGCGGTCCGACAAGTGTGGGAATGTCGAAACCGGCCAGCACGTCACGCCAGGCCGCCTGGGCGGCGGCCAGGTCTCGCTCGGCGAGCCACGTGACGAACCGGCGATACGACCCGGCGGCCGGAAGTCGCTGGCCGTAATAACTGGCGAAGATCTCCTGCAGCAGGATCGGCAAGGACCAGCCGTCGAGCACAATGTGGTGATTGGTCAGGATGACCCGATGCCGTTCCGGGCCGGTACGGAGCAGAGCAACGCGAAAAGCCGGCGAGCCCCTGAGGTCGCAGACCGCGGCGCGCTCCGCGGCGCATATCCGCCGGACCTGCTCGTCGACATCGGTCTCGAATTCGAGGAATTGCCAGATAGATTGCGGATCGGCGGGGATGATCTGCACCGGCTGGTCGAATTGACTGCAGAATCGGGCGGCCAGGTGGGGGTGACGGGCGATGACGGCATCCACGGCGTCGTGCAGGCGATCGGGGTGGAGTGGGCCGGCGACGGTGATGTCGAGTTGCATTGCGTACAGGTCGTTGTCGCTGTTCTGTCGGGCGGAGTGGAACAGCAACCCCTGCTGGAGAGGGGTGAGCGGCAGGATGTCGGCGATTCGGTGATGCTGCTGCAGCTCGTCGATCTGCTTTTGGGTGAGGTGGGCGGGGAAGACGTCGGAGGGGGTCATGCCGCCGCCACCGCGTTGGACGTGGGCACAGATGCCGGTCAGCGCGTCGAACCACAGCCGGCTGAGCCGGGCGACCTGGGTGTGATCGAGCGCCGAAGGGGCCCAGGTCCAGTCGGCATGCAGGTGAGGTCCGGTGGCCGTGTCGACTGCGCTGGCGTTGAGTTCCAGTGTGTGAGCCAGCGGCATGGGCACCGCCGCGGCGGAGGTGGAGACCTCGAGACCGTCTCGGCTGACCCGCCACAGTGCGGCGGAGTCCTCGGCCGCGCCGAGCCGCCCGAAGTAGTTGAACCCGATCGTCGGGTCGTATTCGGGGAGTGCGACATCTGGGTTGAGGTAGCGCAGCAGGCCGTACGTTATGGCGTCGGGCAGGGCGCGAAGCTGTTCCTTGGCCCGCTTGACGATTGGGCCGACCGCAGCGTCGCCGGCCATCAGCTGGGCCCAGTGCAGCCCGTCGACCGCCAGCGACACCGGGGACTTGGTGGTGAACCAGCCCACGGTGCGGGACAGGTCGACATCAGGGGCGAGGTCATCGTAACGGCCATGGCCCTCGACATCGATGCCGATAGGCCCGCCACCCTCCGAGCCCGAAAACTCGGTCCACGCCAAGCCGAAGGCGATCAACAGGATGTCCTGGATGCCGGCGTGAAAGGCCGCGGGGACCTCACCGAGCAGTACGCGGGTGGTCTCGGTGTCCAGCGAAACCGTCAGATGCCCCGCGCTCGCGTAGGTATCAGTCTCGGGTTTGGGTGGTGTCAGCGCGGCCTGCGTCGTCGCCACCCGTTGCCAGGTCTCGGCCTGGTCCAAAACCGCGGGCTGGTCGGCGTGCTCGGCGAGCAGAGATGCCCACCGCTGGAAGGACGTTCCGCCCGAGGGCAGTGCGACCGGCTGGCCACCGGCGTGTTGAGCCCAGGCGATGTTGATGTCCTCCAAGAGGATTCGCCAGGACACCGCATCGACGGCAAGATGGTGGATGATCAGCGCCAGCTGGCCGGTGCCGGCCACCCACAGCGCGCTGAGCATTCTCCCGCCGGCGGGGCTCAGCTGCGCCCGGGCGTCCGACACCGCACCGTCGGTCAGCACATCGACGGCGTGCAGGCAGCCGCCGGCATCCACCGCACCAGCCTCGCGCGCGGTCAGTGTCCACTCGCCGGCATCGCCCTCGGTGACGCGCAGCCGCAGCATGGCGTGCTGGTCCAGGAGGGCTTGCAGGACCACCACCACGTCCGCGTGGGTGACCCCGGGCGGCGCCTGCAGCACCATCGTTTGGTTGAACTGATCCACGGGTCCGTCGATGTCGTGTAGCCAATGCATGATCGGGGTGGCCGGTACGGGGCCGATGCCCTCATCCGCGGCGGCTTCCAGACCCTCGGTGACGTGGGCGACGCGGGCCAGTCGGGCAACGGTCTGTTCGACGAAGATGTCGCGCGGGCGGCACCCGAGTCCGGCTGCGCGGGCGCGGGCGACCACTTGCATCGACGAAATGCTGTCGCCGCCAAGGTCGAAGAAGGAGTCGTCGACTCCTACCCGCTCGAGTCCGAGGACCTGCGCGTAGATGCCCGCAAGTATTTCCTCGACGGCGTCTGTCGGGGGACGGTAGTTGTCGACATTGGAATAGTCGGGTGCCGGAAGGGCGCGGGTGTCGAGCTTCTTGTTGGCCGTCAAGGGCAGCGCGTCCAATGCGACAACGGCGGCTGGCACCATGTAGCCCGGCAGCCGCTCAGCCAGGGCGGTACGGACGGCGACCGGCTCGGCGGTGCCGGTGATATAGCCGACCAGTCGTTTGTCGCCGGGATGATCTTCGCGGGCGACGACGGCCGCATGGTTGACGCCGTCGAGGGCGGCCAGCGCCATCTGGATTTCGCCGAGTTCGACGCGATAACCGCGGATCTTGACCTGTTGGTCGGCGCGTCCCAGGTAGTGCAATTGCCCGTCGCGGCCCCACCGCACCAGATCCCCGGTGCGATACATGCGCGCCCCGGGGCCTCCGAAGGGGCAGGCCACAAATCGGGCGGCGGTCAGCCCCGCCCGGCGCAGATAGCCGACGCCGACGCCGCGCCCGGCGATGTACAGCTCTCCGACCACCCCCGGCGGTACCTGAAGCAACGACTCGTCGAGGACGAACAACGCCGCCCCGGGTACCGGGGCGCCGATGGGCACCGTCGGTGATCCGGCGGTCAATGGCGCACTGATCGCGACACACATCGTCGTCTCGGTCGGGCCGTAGGCATTGATCATCACTCGCCCGGGCGCCCACTGATCGACCACTTCGGGGGCGCAAGCCTCACCGACCACCACCAGGGCCGCCGACTCCAGGCCTTCGGGTGACAACACACCCACCGCGGAAGGGGTTTGGGTGAGCACATCGACTTCCCCGGTCACCAGCGCATCGTGGAAGTCGGCCGGTGACGTGGTCACGTCCTCGTTCACCACCACCACTTGCCCGCCACGCAAAAGGGCGCCGAAAATCTCCCACACCGAGACGTCGAAGGCCAGGGAATGACACTGCGGCCAAACGCCTCTCGGCGGCAGGCCGGCATCCAACGAGGCCAGCAACTGTGTGACGTTGTGGTGAGTGATGGCAACACCTTTCGGCACACCGGTGGTCCCTGAGGTGTAGATGAGATACGCGATGTCGTCGGGGGTGGGCGCAGGCAGCGGTGTGTCTGGTTGCGTGCCCACGGCGGCGTCTTCCACGTCGAGGACGGTCAACTGGTGCCCATCCAGCCGCGAGCGCAGGGCCGCGGTGGTGATCGCGGCCACCGGCGCGGCATCGGCGAGCATGAAATCGATCCGGCCCGCCGGTAGCGCGGGGTCGAGGGGCAGATAGGTTGCCCCGGTCTTGAGCACCGCCAAGATCGCGATGACGGCCTCGGCCGAGCGGGAGAACAGCAGCGCCACGTTCTCGCCGGCGCCTGCGCCAGTCCTGGTCAGGAAGTGCGCCAACCGGTTTGATGCCGCATCCAATTCGCGGTAAGTGCAGCGGCGCTGCCCGTCGCTGATCGCGACCGCATCGGGGGTGCGCGTCACGTGGGCGGCAAACAGGGCCGGTATGGAGACCGGCTCGGGCGCCGGCCGGGTCAGGATTGCCCGGTTGCCCGTCTTGTCCAGACGGGCGTGCTCGTCAGCGCCCAACACATCGATCGTCGACAACCGGGCCTGGGGATCGGCGGTCATCGCCACCAGGATGCGCTGGAATCGCTCGACAAGAGTGGTGATGCTGTCGGGGTCGAACACGTCTGTGCGGAATTCAACCGCGCCTCGGATGCCGTCGGGCGCGTTGTCGTCGGTCCAGTGTTCGGACAGCGAGAAGGTCAGGTCCATGCGGGCACCGTGCGCGTCCAGGGGCAACTCGGTGACCCGCACATCGCCCAACACAGGCACGGCGGCCGGGTCGCTGGGGTGTCCGGGCAGGTTCTGCCACGCCAACGCCACCTGAACCAGCGGATGATGGCTCAGCGACCGGGTGGGGTTGAGCCGCTCGACGAGCACCTCGAACGGCACGTCTTGATGCTCGAAGGCCAGCAGGCTGCGCCGGCGAACTTGGGCCAGCAACTCGGCGGCGGTCGGGTCACCGGCCACGTCGACCCGCAACACCAACGTGTTGACGAAGAATCCCACCAGGTCGTCGAGGCCGGGGTCACCCCGCCCGGCGATCGGAAATCCCACGGCCACATCGGAACTCGCACTGAGCCGTGACAGCAGTACCGCCAGGGCGGACTGCACCACCATGAAACCGGTCGCGTTGAAGTCGCGGGCCACTTCGCGTATGCGTCGCTGCAGCTCGGCCGGCCAGTCCACGGCGACTTTGGCGCCACGCTGATCTGCGACCGAGGGGTAGGGCCGATCCGTCGGTAATTCCAGGCGCTCGGGTAGGTCGGCCAAAGCGTCTTCCCAATACTTCAGCTGGCCGGCGATCCGGCTGCGGCCGTCCTCGAGCGCGCCGAACTGCGCCCGCTGCCACAGCGTGTAATCCACGTATTGCAGTGGCAATTCAGGCCAGCCGGGGGCTCGCCCGTCGCATCGGCTGGCATAGGCCTCGCCGATGTCGCGGATCATCGGCACCACCGACCACCCGTCGAAGGCGATGTGGTGCACCGCGCACACCAGCACGTGCACCTCGTCGGCGACACGGAAAAGCTTCGCCCGCAGGGGGATGTCGGTCTCCAAGGCAAAGGGATGACGCGCCGCTTCGTCGAGTGCCTCGTCGAGTCGGGCCGACGGCCATCCGGTGGCATCGATGATTTCCCAACCGAAGTCCGCCCGCTCAGCGGAGATAACGAGTTGCTGCGGTATCCCATCCAGTGCGGGAAATATCGTGCGCAAGGTTTCGTGCCGGGCGACCACGTCGGCCAGCGCCGCGCCGAGCGCTTCGGCGTCGAGCGGGCCGCGCAGCTCGAGGGCCACCGGAATGTTGTAAACCGCGGAGGACCCCTGTAGCTGGTCGAGAACCCACAGCCGGTTCTGGGTGAACGAGAGCGGGATAATGGCCGGGCGCCGGCATGCCCGCAACGGCTCACGGCGACGGGCCTCGCCATCGAGGCGCGACGCCAGCTGCGCGACCGTTGGCGCGTCGAACAATTCGTGCACTGCGAGGTCGGCGTCCAGCCCGGTGTTGACGGCGGCGATCAAACGCATCGCCGACAGCGAGTCCCCGCCCAGGTCGAAGAACGAGTCGTCGGCACCGACGCGTTCGACGCCCAGCACCTGGACGTAGATGCCGGCCAGGATCTCCTCAGCGGCGGTGGCGGGGGCCCGGTAGCGCTCGGGGGCGTAGTCGGGCGGGGGCAGGGCCCGGGTGTCGAGCTTGCCGTTGACCGTCAGCGGCAGCGCGTTGAGCGTCACGATCGCCTGGGGAACCATGTGACCGGGCAGCCGCTCCGCCAGCGCGGCCCGCGCCGCGACGGGATCGACGGTGAGGGAAGCGGTTTCGACTACGTATCCGACCAGTCGTTTGTCGCCGGGGCGGTCCTCGCGGGTGATGACCGCGGCCTGTTCGACGCCGTCGAGTTCGGCCAGCGCGGCCTGGATTTCGCCCAGTTCGATTCGGTAGCCGCGGATTTTGACCTGTTCGTCGGCGCGGCCGAGGTAACACAGTTGCCCGTCGGGTCCCCAGCGCACCAGGTCACCGCTGCGGTACATCCGCGCGCCGGGCCCGCCGTAGGGGCATGGCACGAACCGCGCCGCGGTCAGGCCGGGCCGGCCGATATAACCGACGCCGACGCCGCGTCCGGCCACATAGAGTTCGCCGACCACTCCGGGCGGCACCGGGTGCAGCCATTCGTCGAGGACGAACAATGCCGCTGTGGATACCGGCGCCCCGATGGGGACGGTCCCCGATCCGGCCGTCAGCGGGGCGGTGAGCGTTGCGTAGACGGTGGTTTCGGTGGGGCCGTAGGCGTTGATCACCACCCGCCCCGGGGCCCACCTGTCCACCAGCTCGGGCGGGCAGGCCTCGCCGCCGAGCAGCAGCGCCACCGACTCCAGCCCCTGCGGGGGGAGCGCCGCGGCCGCCGACGGCGTTTGGGTGAGCACGGTGACGCGCTCGGCGATGAGCAGGGCGCGCAAGTCGTCCGGTGATCTCGTCACCTGGTCGGGCACCACTACCAGGCGCCCGCCCCCGAGCAGGGCGGCCCAGATCTCCCATACGGAGAAGTCGAACGCATAGGAGTGACACTGCGTCCACACCTGCTCCGCGGGCAGGTGGGCCGACGCTGACTCCACCAGGTGCGCCAGGTTGCGATGGCTGATCGCAACCCCTTTGGGCACGCCCGTGGTGCCCGACGTGTAAATGAGGTAGGCGATATCGTCCGCGGCGGGCGCCCGAAGGGTGGAGCGGGGTTGAGCGGTCCTGCGGTCGTCGGTGATATCGATGACGGCGAGGGCGTGACCGGCCAACCGTGGGCGCAGGGCGGTGGTGGTGACCGCGATGATGGGCGCGGCGTCACCCAGCATGAATCCGATCCGCTCGTCGGGCAGGGCCGGATCGATCGCCAGGTACGCCGCCCCGGTCTTGAGGACCGCGAGCATGGCGATGACAGCTTCGGCCGAGCGTTCCAACAGCAGCGCCACCCGCGCGCCGGGGCCGGCGCCGAGGCCAGACAGCGAATGCGCCAAATGATTCGACGCCTCGCCGAGGTCCCGATAGGTCAACGACCGGCCCGCGCAACTGATGGCCACCGCCTGCGGCGAGCGGGCCACCTGGCCGGCGAACAGCTCCGGGATCGACACCTGCGCCGGCGCGGGTCCGGCCAGAGCCGCCCGGTTGCCCATGTTGTCGAGGCGGTTGCGCTCGTCGGCGCCGAGCAGGTCGATCACCGACAATGGGAGTTGCGGATCGGCGATCATCGCCGCGATGATCCGCCGCAGCCGGTCGATGAGCGTGTCAATGGTTTCGGCGTCGAACACACCGGTGTCGTACTCGATCCGGAAGCTCAGTTCGGGGCCGGGGGTGGCCTGCATGGTCAGTGGGTAGTGGTTGGCCTCGTGGCCGGTGAACTCGGTGATGGTCAGCCCGCCCGCGCCCGCCAGCGTGGTGGCGCCGATCGGGTAGTTCTCGTAGACGAACAGGGTGTCGAAGAGTTGGTCGTGACCGGTCGTGCGGTGAATCTCGTTGAGCGCCAGGTGTTGGTGGTCGAGGGTGTGGTTGTGCGCGGCATGGAGTTGGCCGAGCAGGCCGGCGGTGGTGGTGGCCGGCGTGAGGGTGGCCCGCACCGGAACGGTGTTGATCAGCAGCCCCACCATGGTGTCGGCGCCGGCCAGCTCGACGGGCCGCCCGGAAACGGCGGTGCCGAAGACGATGTCGCGCTGGCCGGTCATGCCCATCAGCAGTTGCGCCCATGCCGCCTGCAGGACGGTGTTGACGGTGGTGTGCTGGGAACGCGCCAGCTCGTTCAACGCCGACGTGGTGGACCCGGTCATCGCAAACGCGCTAGTGGCCTTGGTGACGGGCTTGATTCGGGCCGGCGGGCCGACGAGCGTGGGAGTGTCGAAGCCCGCCAGTGTGTTGTGCCAGGCCGCCCTGGCGGCGTCGAGGTCTCGCTCGGCCAGCCAGGTGACGAACCGGCGGTAGGGCGTGGCCGGCGGCAGCTGCCGGCCCTGGTAGCTGGCGAAGATCTCTTGCAACAGTATTGGTAGCGACCAGCCGTCGAGCACGATGTGGTGGAAAGTCAACACTATGCGGTGCTCGTCTTCGGCGGTGCGGATCAACGCCACCCGGAAGGTCGACGCGCCCCCGGTGAGGTCGCAGACCGCGGCGCGTTCGACGGCGCGCAGTCGCCCGGCGCCCTCGTCGACTTCGGAGCCGTATTCGAGGTACTGCCAGGGTATTTGAGGGGCGGCGGGAATGATCTGCACGGGTTCGTCGAATTGCGGGCAGTAGCGGGCGGCCAGGTTGGGGTGCCGCCTGAGCACGGTTTGCACGGCGTCCTGCAGCCGGTAGGGGTCCAGTGGCCCGGCGACGGTGATGTCGAGCTGCATCGCATACAGGTCACCGCGATCGGGAGCGGAGTGGAACAGCAGTCCCTCCTGCAAGGGGGTGAGCGGCAAGATGTCGGCGATGTCGTATTGTGCTTGGAGCTCGTCGATTTGGCGTTGGGTCAGCCGGGCGGGAGCGATGTCGGAGGGGGTCAGCCCGCCGCCGCCATTCTGGACGTGGGCGCAGATGCCGGCGAGGGCGTCAAACCAGAGCCGGCCGAGCCGGTCGACCTGGGTGTCATCGAGCGCCGAGGGCGCCCAGGTCCAAGTGGCGTTGAGTTGTGGGCCGGTGTCGGTGTCGATGGTGGCGGCGTTGAGTTCGGCGGTGTGGGACAGGGGCATCGGCACCTCGGCGGCAGCGCCGGCGACCGCCAGGCTGCCATGGTCGACCCGCCACTGGGCGCCAGAGGTGTGGGCGTTGGGTGGGCCGCCCAGACGTCCGAGGTAGTTGAATCCGATGGTGGGGTCGGGCCCGGCCAGATCGGTGTCGGTGCTGAGGTATCGCAGCAGTCCATAGCTCAGGGGATGGGGTATGGCACGCAGTTGTTCCTTGATGCGCTTGACGATTGAGCCCAGCGCTGTGTCGCCGGATGTGACGTGCTGCCACCGCAGGTCTCCGACGCTCAGTGCCACGGGGTATTTGGTGGTGAACCAGCCAACCGTGCGGGACAGGTCGAGGTCGTCGACCAGGTCGTCGTGACGGCCGTGCCCTTCGACGTCGATGCCAAGCGGGCAGTCGCCGGTGCCGAGGAATTCGGCCCAGGCCAGTGCGTAGGCGATCAGCAAGATCTCGTGGATGCCCGTGTGAAACGCCGCGGGAACGTCGGTGAGCAGTCGGCGGGTGGCGTCGGTGTCCAGTGAGACCGTCAGGTGCCCGGCGCTGGTATGGGTGTCCTGCGGTTCGGGGCGGGGGAGGCCGGCGGCGGCGCTGGTGATGTGCTTCCACGTGTCGGCCTGCTCGCTGACCGCCGGGGTGTGGGCATGTTGCTCGAGGATTTCGGCCCAACGCCGGTATGAGGTGCCGCCTGCGGGCAGGCTGATGGGTTGGCCGCTGTGGCGTTGGGCCCAGGCAATGTTGAAGTCCTCCAACAAAATCCGCCACGACACCGCGTCGACGGCCAGGTGGTGGATGATCAGCACCAGTTGACCGGTGCTGGGCACCCACAGCGCGCCGAGCATGGCTCCGGCGGCGGGGCTGAGCCCCGAGCGGGCCCGGGCGAGCTCCTCGTCGCTCAACACGTCGACCGTGCGCAGGCACTCACCCGCGTCCACGACACCGATCTCGGGGACGGTCAGCGTGCGTCCCCCGGTGCCGTCCCCGCCGACTCGGAGCCGCAGGGCGGGGTGGTAGTCGATCAAGGCTTGCAGGACGGCGAGCACGTCGGTGGGCGTGACGCCGGGCGGCGCTTGGAGCACCATGGTTTGGTTGAACTGGTCGACGGGGCCGTCGATGTCGAACAGCCAGCGCATGATCGGGGTGGGCCGGATCGGCCCGACGCCCTCATCGATGACCGTGTCGTGCCCGTCGGTGATTCCGGCGATGCGGGCCAACCGGGCCACGGTTTGTTCGACGAAGATGTCGCGGGGGCGACAGCTCAGTCCGGCCGCACGGGCGCGGGCCACCACTTGCATCGACAAGATGCTGTCGCCGCCGAGGTCGAAGAAGGAGTCGTCGATGCCGACCCGGTCGATGCCGAGCACCTGGGCGTAGATGGCGGCCAGGATTTCTTCGACCGGTGTGGTCGGAGCGCGGTAGTGCTCGGTGGTGTAGCCGGGCGCGGGTAGGGCGCGGGCGTCGAGCTTGCCGTTGACCGTCATGGGCAGCGCGTCCACCGCGACGATCGCCGCGGGCACCATGAAACCGGGGAGCCGGTCGGCCAATGTGGTGCGGGCGGCGGCAGGATCGACTGTGCCGGGGCGAGTTTCGGTGATATAGCCGACCAGCCGCCTGTCGCCCTGGCGATCTTCGCGGGTGATGACCGCGGCGTGCTCAACGCCCTCGAGCGCGGCGAGCGCGGCCTGGATTTCGCCGAGTTCGATGCGGTAGCCGCGGATTTTCACCTGCTGGTCGGCACGGCCGAGGTAGTCGAGTTGTCCATCGGGGGCCCACCGGACCAGATCCCCGCTGCGATACATTCGCGTGCCCGGCGGCCCGAAGGGGCAGGCCAGAAATCGCGACGCCGTCAATCCCGCCCGGTTGATATAGCCGATGCCGACACCGCGGCCGGCCACATACAGTTCGCCGGCGACCCCGGGCGGCACCGGGTGCAGCCATGGATCGAGCACGAACAGCGCCGCCCCGGGCACCGGCACGCCGATGGGAACGGCCGCACGGTCGGGAGTCAGTGGGGCGCTGATGGTGGCGTAGACGGTGGTCTCGGTGGGGCCGTACCCGTTGAGCATCAGCCGCCCCGGGGCCCATCGGTCCACCACCTCCGGTGGGCACGCCTCCCCGGCGGCCATCAGCGCGACCGCCTCCAGCCCGTGCGGTGACAGCGCCGCGAGGGCAGAGGGGGTTTGACTGAGCACGGTGACCTGTTCGGCGATCAGCAGCGCGTGCAGGTCGTCGGGGGAGCGGGTCACCTCGTCCGGCACCACCACCAGCCGACCGCCGAACAGCAGGGCGCCCCAGATCTCCCACACCGAGAAGTCGAAGGCGTAGGAGTGGCATTGGGTCCACACCTGCTCGGGCCCCAGCCTGATTCCGACCTGCAGGGCGTCGAACAGCCGGGTGACGTTGTGGTGGCTCACCGCAACGCCTTTGGGTACTCCGGTGGTGCCCGAGGTGTAAATGATGTGCGCGACATCTGCCCCCGTCGGGCTTGGTAGACCGGTGCTGGGTTGGCCGTCAATGCGGGGATCGTCGACCTCGAGGACCCCCGGGTCGCACTCGCCCAAGCGGGGGCGCAGTGCCGCGGTGGTCATCGTCACGACCGGTGCGGCGTCCTTGCGCAGGAAGGCAATCCGCTCATCGGGCACCGCTGGGTCGATCGGCAGGTAGGCCGCCCCGGTCTTGAGCACGGCCAGGATCGCGACGATGGCCTCGGCCGAGCGGGTGAACAGCAGCGCTACATTCTCACCCCGACCAGCACCGTATTCGACGAGCAGGTGCGCCAACCGGTTTGAGGCCTCGTCGAGTTCGCGGTAGGTCCGGGAGTGCGGACCGCAGCGCAGCGCCACCGCCTCCGGGGCGCGCGCCACCTGCTCTGTGAACAACGCCGGGATCGAGACCGCCTCCGCCGGCCGGGCCAACACCGCGCGGCGGCCGAGCACGTCGAGCCGCGCGGCCTCATCGGAGTCGAGCACATCGATCGACGACAACGCCGCCCGCGGGTCGGCGGTCATGGCAGCCAGCACCCGCTGCAACCGGCCGACCAAGGCGATGACGGTGCCGGGCTCGAAGACGTCGGTGCGGAACTCCACGGCTCCCGAAATCCCCGCCGGGTCACCGGCGTCGGTGAAGCGCTCGGCCAAGTTGAACGTCAAATCCATGCGGGCGGTGTGCGTGGCGATCGGCAGCTGCGCGACCTCCAGATCACCCAACGCCAACCCGGCCCCCGGGTCACCTGTGCTTCCCGGCAGGTTCTGCCAGGCCAGCATCACCTGCACCAACGGGTGATGGGTCAACGACCGCGCCGGATTCAGCCGCTCGACGAGCACCTCGAAAGGCACATCCCGATGCTCGAGAGCGGCAAGCCCTTTCAGCCGGACCTGGGCCAGCAGCTCGGCCACCGTGGGGTCGCCGGTCAGGTCCACCCGCAGCGCCAGGGTGTTGACGAAGAATCCGACCAAATCGTCGAGTGCGGGATCGTCACGGCCGGCGATCGGAAAACCGAGCGCCACATCCGAAGTCGAGCCGAGGCGCGACAACAAGACGGCCAATCCGGCCTGCATCACCATGAAACTTGTCGCGTTGCATTCGCGGGCGACAGCCCGCACGTGCTGCTGCAACTCCGCGGGCCAATCCACCGCCACAGTGGCCCCACGCTGATCGGCCACCGGCGGATACGCCCGATCCGTGGGCAACTCCACGCGCTCGGGCATCCCGGCCAGCGCATCCTTCCAATACGCCAGCTGTGTGGCGATCGGGCTATCGGCGTCATCGAGGTCGCCGAAGTGGGCCCGCTGCCACAACGTGTAATCCACGTATTGCACCGGCAGCCCAGCCCAGCCCGGAGCAAGGCCCCGCTGCCGCGCCTCGTACGCCGCGGTGATGTCGCGCACCATCGGAGCCAGTGACCACCCGTCAAAGGCGATATGGTGCACCACGATTCCCACCACATACAGCTCGGGGCCGAGCGAATAGATCTGCACACGGATCGGGATCTCGGTCGACAGGTCGAATCGATGACCGGCCAGCGACCTCAACTCGCCGGCCACCTCCTGCTCAGCCAACGGCACCATCGCGGAATCGCCGCGTTGCCACATCCGGCTCTGGGGCGCCAGCACCCGCTGGAAGGGCACGCCGTCGAGGTCGGGAAAGACGGTGCGCAGGGGTTCGTGCCGGGCGACGACGTCGTCGAGCGCCGCGCAAAGAGCCTCGAAGTTCAGTGGGCCGCTGATTCGGAAAGCGGTCGGCATGTTGTATGTGGTTGTGCCACCCTGCAATTGTTCGAGGAACCACAGTCGCCGCTGGGCGAACGACAACGGAACCCTGGCGGGACGCTCGGCGGTCGTCAATGGCTCGCGCTTGTCCGCATCTCCACTGAGCCGGGGCGCCAGCAGCGCGACCGTGGGCGCGTCGAAGAACGTGCGCAGCGAGAGCCCGGCATCCATCGACTTGTTGATCGCGGCGACCAGGCGCATCGCCGACAGTGAATCCCCGCCCAGGTCGAAGAACGACTCGTCCACGCCGACCCGCTCCGCCCCGAGCACTTGGGCGTAGATGTCGGTCAGGATCTCCTCGGTGGGGTTGGTGGGGGCCCGATACCGATCGGCGTCGCCGTATTCGGGTGCCGGCAGGGCGCGGGTGTCGAGCTTGCCATTGATCGTCAACGGCATTGACTGCAACACGACGAGGGCCGCGGGCACCATATATCCGGGTAGCCGCTCGCCCAACGCCGCCCGGGCGGCAGCGGGATCGACAGCCCCAGCGTCGGTTTCGGTGAGGTAGCCGATCAACCGCTGGTCGCCTGGACGGTCCTCGCGCACGATCACCGCGGCCCGATGGACGCCATCCAGTGCCGCCAGGGCGGCCTGAATCTCGCCGAGTTCGATGCGGTAGCCGCGCAGCTTGACCTGCTCGTCAGCGCGCCCGAGGTAATCGAGCTGGCCGTCGCGGCGCCAGCGCACCAGATCCCCGGTCCGATACATCCGCGTTCCCGGCGGCCCGAACGGGCAGGCCACGTATCGCGACGCGCTCAGCCCGGCCCGGCGCCAGTACCCCAGCCCCACACCGCGCCCGGCGATGTACAACTCGCCGACCACGTCCGCCGGGACCGGACGTAGCCACGCATCGAGGACGAACAACGCCGCTCCGGGCACCGGCGCGCCGATCGGCGGCGCGCCCGTTCCGGCGGTCAGCGGTGCACTCCTCGACGCGCACACTGTGGTCTCGGTGGGGCCGTAGCCGTTGACCATGACCCGCCCAGGCGCCCAACGATCGACGGTCGCGGCGGGGCAAGCCTCACCGGCGACCAGTAGCGCCGCAGACCCTAACCGTTCGGGGGCCAATCCTTCGACCGCTGAGGGGGTTTGGCTCAGGACGCTGACCTGTTCGGTGAGCAGCAGTGTGTGCAGGTCTTCCGGTGAGCCCGCCATCAACTCGGGCACGATCACCAACCGGCCGCCGAACAACAGGGCGCTCCAGATTTCTTCAACCGACGCGTCGAAGGCCAACGAATGCCACTGCGCCCACACTTGGCGCTGCGAGTTGAGCGACGCCAGCAGCTGGGTCACGTTGTGGTGGCTGATGGCAACACCTTTCGGCACGCCGGTGGTGCCCGAGGTGTAGATGATGTAGGCGATGTCATCGGGTGAGGGCAGCGGCAACGCGGTGTTGGGTCGCGCGTCGACGGCGGGGTCCGTGACGTCGATGACCACCTGGTTGCACCGGTCCAGCCGCGACCGGAGTTCCGCGGTGGTCAAGACGGCGATCGGGGTGGCGTCGTTCAGCATGAACTCGATGCGGGAACGTGGATGTTGCGGATCGATCGGCAGGTATGCCGCACCGGTCTTGAGTACCGCCAGCATCGCGACGACGGCCTCAGGGGAACGGTTGAACAGCAACGCGACACACCCGCCCGGGCCCGCGCCATGTTCAGTCAGCAGGTGCGCCAGTCGGTTCGCGGCCTGATCGAGCTGCTCGTAGGTCATCGACCGGCCCGCGGACCGCACGGCCACCGCCCCGGGTGCGCTCTTTACCTGCGCGGTGAATGACTCGGGAATCGAGACCGGTGGGGCGGACGCCTGCGTGAGCATCGCGCGGTTGCCCCACTCGTCGAGTCGGCCGCACTCGTCGGCGCTGAACGGATCGATCGAGGAGAGCCGCCGGCCCGGGTCGGCCGTCATCGCCAGCAAGACGTCTTGCAGCCGCTCCGCCAGGTCCGTGACGCCGAGGGTCGGAAATGGTCGGCCGGTGCCCTCCGTGCCGAACAGAAGTTCGTCACCGGCGGCGGAGAAGAACAACCCGAAGCCGTCCGTCAGGCCAGAATTGGTGAATGACGCCGAGGCCGGCAGGCCACCGAAGTCCAAGGTGAATGCGGACGGAAGGAAATTGAGGCTCACCCTGCGGGCCCGCTGGCTCCGGGCGGGGAAACGGGACTTGCGTTCCAGGCCTTGCACCGGAAACCGCTGGTGTTGCAGGGCTTCCCGAATCCGGCGGTCAACGTGCCGACAGAAATCGGCAACCGTAGCGTCCGGTGATACCGTCACGACCAGCGGCACGACCCCGGACAAAACCCCGGGGAGGGTCTTCGACTCCGGATCCACTCGCCTGCTGACCGGGAAGTCGAGTGCCACCTCAGGGCCCTGGGCACACCAGCCGTGTACCAGCAGCGCGCATGCCGCGGTGATGACCGACGATCGAGGCATTTCGCGCACCTGTGCCGACTCTTGGATCCGGCGCAGGACCACCGGGTCCAGGCGAACCGGCGCGGAGGAACGACAAGGGCCAGGCTCGCTCGCATCGCACTGCGGCCAGTGCTCGGATCCGTTTTCCAGCGGCAGGTTCTGCGCCCAATACGCCTGATCCTCTTGATAATCGGCCGACGCTTCGTACGCTGCCTCGCACCTGACCAAGTCCGCGAGCGAGCCGAAGAACGGAGGTGGCATGGACGCGCCCGCGACAACGGCCGAGTAGAGGGTGGCGATCCGGTGGCCGATCAGCGCAATGCCCGATGCGTCCACGACGATGTGGTGGCAGCACGTGAACCAATAGCATTCGTCGGGCCGTGTCTGAAATAGCGCGAACCTGAACAGCGGTCCCGTGAGCGGCATCGGCGTGCGTTGAATGGACGCGGCCATCTCGTAGGCCTGGTGCAGGGGACGATGCGACCCGGTCAGGTCGTGGAAAATCAGGTCGAGTTTCGGATCATCGATCGTGGTCTGGAAGACCTGGCCCTGGTCTTGAAAAAACGTCGCCCGGACCGGTTCGGCCTCCTGCAGCGCCCGGCGGATCGCCCACTCGAAGGGCTCTCGCTGTAGCCGGCCCTCGATTTTCGCGAAGAGTCCAAGCTGCCACTCCGCAGTGAAGCGGCCCGTCTCCTGCGCGAGCCAAATGTCCAACTGCCCGGGCGTCAGCGGGAGCGCCCGGTCGTCACGTTCCATCCGACCCCCCTCGGTCTCAGGCCGCACTTGCGGGCGCCAGCTTCTCGCACAGCAGACCCGCCAGACCGCGGATCGTTATGGTGGAGATGTCAGCCGACGGGATGCGCACCCCCGTTTCGGTCTCGATGCGGGTTCGTAGTTCGAGGGCGCCGAGTGAGTCCAAGCCGTACCCCGAGAGCGGCCGGTCGGGATCGACGCTGCGACGCAAGATCAGGCTGACCTGGTCGGAGATCATCCTGCGCAGCCAGGTGGGCCACTCGTCCATCGGGAGGTCATCGAGTTCCGCCCGCAGTTTGCTTGTGCCCGTTTGGTTTTGCCCGAGAGAGCGGAACGCCTGCGCAAACGGGCTGCGCTCGGCCAACAGCGCCAGCCAGGAGGTACCGGTGATCGGCGCATAGCCGGTATAGGCCCGGTCGTGGCGCAGTATCGCTTCGAATGCGTAAGCGCCCTCGTCGGGGGCGATCGCAATGTTGGAATTCTCCGCCAGTGTGGCCGCACGCCCGATCTCTGCCCAGGGTCCCCAGGCGATCGCGGTCGCCGGCAGGCCGCGAGCCCGCCGCCAGTGGGTGAAGCCATCGACCCAACTGTTGGCGGACGCGTAGGCGCCCTGCCCCGGGGAGCCGACCAGCGCCGCCGCCGAGGAGAACGAGCAGAACCAGTCCAGCGGCTGGCCCGCGGTGGCGGTGTGTAAGTTCCACGCGCCGTGAACCTTTGCCGCCCAATCGCGTTCGATCAGTTCATCGGTGATGTTGGTCAATGTGGCGTCCTCCACCACCGCGGCCGCGTGCAGGACGCCGCGCACCGCCAGCCCGGTAGCGGTCGCCGTGGCCACCAAACGGCGCGCGGTGTCGGGTTGCGCGATGTCCCCGCACTCCACCACGATGTCGGCGCCGGTCGCGCGGATCCGCTCGATCGTCGCCAGCGCGGTGTGCGTCGGCTCTGAGCGTGCGGACAGCACGATGCGCCCACATCCCGCGGCGGCCATCTTCTCCGCCAAGAACAGCCCAAGACCCCCAAGGCCGCCAGTGACGAGGTAGGCGCCGTCGGGGCGGAAGACCGGGGCCTGCGCCGGCGGTACCGTCACCCGGTGGCGGCCGGTGTGCGGGACGTCGAGCACGATCTTGCCGGTGTGCCCGGCGCCGGCCATCGTTCGAATGGCGTTGCCGGCTTCCGCAAGCGGGTAGTGCGTGGTCTCCGGAATTGGGAGCACACCGTCCGCGATGAGCTGGTACACGGTGGCCAACAAGTCGTGAACCCGGCCCGGTTCGCTGTACGACAGCAGCGCCAGGTCGACGCCGTGGAACGCGAGGTTGGGCCGGAACGAGAAGAGGCCCAACCGGATGTCCCGCTTGCCGATTTCGATGAATCGGCCACCGAGAGCCAGCAATTTGAGCCCCGCGAGCTGGGCGGCGCCGGGGACCGAGTTGAGCACGATGTCTACGCCGTACCCGTCGGTCTGGCGCCTGATCAGCTCGGCGAACTCGGTGCCGCGCGAATCGTAGACATGCTCAATGCCCATGTCGCGCAGCAGTTGTCGGCGTTCCTCGCTGCCCGCGGTGGCGAATATCTCGGCACCTGCGGCCCGGGCCATCGCGATCGCCGCCTGTCCGACGCCGCCCGTCCCGGAGTGGATCAACACGCGATCACCGGCTTTGATATGGGCCAGGTCGTGCAGGCCGTAATACGCGGTGGCGTGCGCGGTTGGCACGGCCGCCGCCTGCCCATCGGAGAGTCCGGCGGGCAGCCTCACCGCCAGGCGAGCGTCGCAGGTGATGAACGTGCCCCAGCATCCGTCGCCACACAGACCCCCGACATGATCGCCCACCTTGTGGTCGGTCACCCCCGGTCCGACGGCGGTCACCACGCCGGCGAAATCGGTGCCCAGCTGCTGTCTCCGGCCCTCGAAGGCGGGATAGCGGTCGAACGCGACCAGCACGTCGGCGAAGTTGATATTGGAGGCGCTGATTTCCACCTCGATCTGGCCGGCTGCCGGTGTAACCCGTTCCCGGGCAATGAATTCCACCGACTCCAGATCGCCCGGCGTGCGGATCTGCAGGCGGACGCCGTCGCGCTCGAGGTTGGCGATGGTGGTTCGCCGCTCCTCGGGCCGCAGCGGGCTGAGGGCCAATCGCGCCGTGTACCAAGCGCCGTGTCGCCAGGCGGTCTCGTCTTCCTCCGTCCCGGCGAGCAGTTGGCGGGCGAGCTGCTCGGCCTCGGTGTCGTCGTCCATGTCTATCTGGGTGACCCCCAGGTGCGGATGCTCGGCCCCGATCGCCCGCAGCAAGCCCCGCAGCCCGGCCTGCTCCAAATTGGGCACGTCGCTGGCCACCACGGTCTGGGCGTTGTGCGTGACGACGTAGAGGCGCGGGAGTTGGCCGGGTGTGTCGGGCAGTTCGCGGATGACATGCACCAGTTGTTGCACGGACTCGTGGCCCAGCGCCGGCGACCGGTCATCGGCGTCGCCCTCCCCGGGCCCCGCCGCGATCACCAAACCGCTGAATCCGCCGGCGCGCAGACGATCTCGAAGCTGTTCGGAGTTCGAGGTGTGATCGGCGTGCCGCGGCCAGCACATCGTGGTGCATTGTGCGCCAAGCTGTTTCAGCGCCTCCGTCAACGGGGCAACAGTGTCTGCGGCGGTGCCGATGACCAGCCAGGCTCCGGGGTTGCGGTGTTCGCCCTCCGGCAGTTCTCGCTGCCGCCATTCGATCGTCAGCAATCGCTTGGCCAGCAGCCGTTCGTCGCGGTCGTTCTCGGCTGCCCCGGCACCCAATCGCAGCCCCTGCACGGCGAGCAGGACAACCCCGTGCTCATCGAGCATTTCGAGGTCCGCCTCAACTCCGGAAGCATCGGCTTTCGTCACCCGTGTGTAGCAATAGCGGGCACCGCGGGCGGGGCCGTAGGAGTGGAGCCGCCGGAGACTGAGCGGCAATGCCAGCACGTCTTCGCCCAGGGTTTGCAACTCGGGGTGGGCCGCGACGGACTGGAAGCAGGCATCCAGCAGCGCCGGGTGCACCCCGTAGGCATCTTGTTGCGAGCGGATCTGACCGGGTAGCGCGACCTCGGCCAGCACGGTGCGGGTTGCCGCCGCGCCGATGTGCAGCGCGGTGAGTCCGCTGAATGCCTGACCGTATCGAACACCACGCTCGTCCAGGCGCCGGCGCACCTCGGCGCCGTCCTCAGGGTCTGGGTGCGCGGCGAGCAGCGCGGAGATGTCATGTGCGGGCGGGGGATCCGCCGCGGCGGCATAGAGACCAGCGGTGATCAACTGCGCTTGTTCGCCCCCGTCATCGGACTCCACCACGAAATCGGCGACGCCCGTTGACGACAACGCTGCCGAGGCCCCGATGGTGGTCTGTTCGTCCAGCAGCAGTGCCCGCTCGAAGTGCAAGTCACGGACCTCGGAAGCTTCGCCGAAAACGGTGCGCGCGGCCGTCAGCGCCATTTCGCAGTAAGCGGCGCCCGGGAATACGGTCACATCGCGAATCTGGTGATCGCCCAGCCAGGGCTGGGCGGCGGTGCCGATCTCCGCCTGCCAGACGTGGCGTTCCGGTTGCTCCTGCAAGCGCACATGGGCGCCCAGCAGCGGATGCACCGCGACGGTGCAGCCGCCGTGCGTTGAGGGTCGACCACCGCGGCTCAACAACAGCCGGCGGTGCGTCCAGGTCGGCAGCGGCGCGTCAACCAGTCGCCCGTTCGGGTAGAGCACGGAGAAGTCGATCGCGGCGCCCGCGCTGTACAGATCCGCGACAAACCCGCGCAAGCCGTGGGGCTGTGCTTGCTCGCGACGCATCGCAGCCAGGGCGGCCAGCGGCATGTCGAGACTGCGGGCGGTCTGCTCGACCGCATGGGTGAGTAGCGGGTGCGGCGCCAGCTCCGCGAAGACGCGGTAGCCCTCCTCCAGAGCGGCCCGTACCGCCGGCGCGAATCGCACCATCTGGCGCAGGTTCTGCACCCAATACCCGGCATCGCAGACCGGCCGCTCGCGCGGGTCGTAGAGGGTCGCCGAGTAGAACGGGATTTCCGGCGGCATCGGATGTAGCCCGGCGAGCGCGTCGGTTAGATCGTCGAGGATCGGATCCACCTGGGGGGAGTGCGAGGCGACGTCGACGGCAATCTCGCGGGCCATCACGTCGCGCGACTCCCAGGCCGCGACCAGGTCGCGCACCGTCTGGGTGGCGCCGCCGATCACGGTGGATTGCGGCGACGCCACCACCGCCACCACGGCATCGTCGACGCCGCGGGTCACCAATTCCGAAAGCACCTGCTGCGCAGGCAGTTCCACCGAAGCCATCGCACCCGCGCCGGCGATGCGCGACATCAGGCGGGAGCGCCGGCAGATGACGCGCAACCCGTCTTCCAGCGACAGCGCTCCCGCGACGACCGCCGCTGCGACTTCACCCAGGGAATGCCCGATGACCGCGCCGGGATGCACCCCGTAGGAGCGCATGGTGGCGGCCAGCGCGACCTGCATGGTGAACAGGGTCGGTTGAATCCGGTCGATACCGGCCACGGTCTCCGAGGCGGTCAGCGCCTGGGTCACCGAGAACCCGGCCTCGCCGGCGATCAGTGGCTCGGCCGCCGCGACGGTCGCCGCGAACACCGGTTCGGTCGCCAGCAACTGGGCTCCCATTTGCGCCCACTGCGAACCTTGCCCCGAGAAGACCCAGACCGGTCCGCGGTCATCCTGCCCGACCGCAGCCTGATGCGGAGTGTCGCCGTCGGCGACCTCGCGCAAAGCCTTGACCAGCTCCGGCCGGTCACTCGCAATGACGGCGGTGCGTACCGGGCGGTGCGCGCGCCGACGCGCCAGGGTGTAGGCCAGGTCCGTCAGGGCCACGTCCTCATGCGCTGCGACCCAATCGCCAAGGCGGCCGGCGGTGCGACGCAATTCGTCGGCCGAGGTGGACGACAGCGGGAAGAGCAGGGGTAAGGCCGACTCAGCTTCGGGCACAGCGGCTTCCGGAACCTGCGCCGGGGCTTGCTCCACTATGGCGTGTGCGTTCGTTCCCGAAAGCCCGTACGAGGACACGGCCGCTCGCCGGGGATGATGACCATTCGTCGGCCATGGTGTGATCGTCTGCGGCACAAACAGTTTGGTGTCGATTGCGGCCATTTCATCGGGCAGCCGCGCGAAGTGCAGATTCTGGGGGATCATGCCGTGCTGCAACGCCAGGATCGTCTTCATCAGCCCGAGCGTTCCGGCGGCCGACTGCGCATGACCCAGGTTGGTCTTCACCGTCGCCAGCGCGCAGGGGACGTCGGTGCCGTAAACGGCTGCCAGGCTGGCGTATTCGACCGGATCACCGACGGGCGTGCCGGTCCCGTGCGCCTCGACCATGCCTACGCTGCGGGGGTCAACACCGGCGGCGGCCAGCGCCGCCCGGTACACCGCGGTCTGCGCCGCGAGCGACGGTGTGGCGATGTTGACGGTGTGGCCGTCTTGGTTGGCAGCAGTGCCGCGGATTACCGCCAGGATCCGATCACCGTCACGCAGCGCGTCGGGCAACCGTTTGAGTAATACGACGACGCAGCCTTCAGCAGACGCGAACCCGTCAGCCGCGACGTCGAACGCGTGACACCGACCGGTGGGAGAAAGCATGCCTTCCGCGGAACCTGCGACGAACTTCCGCGGATCCAGGATCACCGCCGCGCCACCCGCCAGGGCAAGGTCGCTTTCACCGTCGCTCAGGCTGTGGCAGGCCAGGTGCACCGCGGTCAGACCCGACGAACATGCGGTGTCCACCGTCATCGCGGGGCCGTGAATGCCCATGGCGTACGCGATCCGTCCCGACGCCAGACTGAAGCTGCTGCCGGTGAACCCGTACGGCGCCTCCACCGCGTTCGCGTCGGCGGCCAACAGTTGATAGTCGCCATGCGTCAGACCGACGAACACGCCGGTTAGCGAGTCGGCCATGGTCTCGCGCGTCAGGCCGGCATGCTCCATGGCCTCCCAGGAGGTTTCCAGCAGCAACCGGTGCTGGGGGTCGATCGCGGTAGCCTCGCGCTCGTTGATCCCGAAGAACTCGCAATCGAAGCCGGCGACGTCATCGAGGAACCCGCCCCACTTCGTCACCGACCGACCCGGAACCCCCGGCTGAGGGTCGTAATACTCGTCGGCGTCCCACCGGTCCGGCGGAACTTCCGTGATCAGGTCGTCCCCACGTTGCAACGCCTCCCACAGCCGCTCGGGGGAGTCGATGCCGCCAGGCAGTCGACAGGCCATGCCGATGACCGCAGTGGGAGTGAAAGTTGCTTTCTCCACGGCCGTTCACCTCTTCTTATCCGGCGGGGCGGTAACCGCGGTCGAATTCGTATTTGTCGATGGGACCGCCTGGTCGAGTCGACGCATCTTCGCCAATTGGTTGCGGCGCGACACGCCCGATGCCGGACGCCATACCGGTGCGCATTCCAATTGATCGACTGTCGGGCCGACGGGCCGGAAAAACCGGTTCTACCAGCGCAAAGGCATAACCGAAGTTCGCTTCGACGACCGAATAATCGGCGGTCCCCTGAAAAATTCGGCCGCCCACCTCGAAGAAATCGGCGCGGCGTCGTTCCGGTCCTCGCTGCACTTTGCTGATTACCCGACTAAGCAAATCTTGATTGCCCAAAGCCCCGGTATTCGGCAATAGGCTCGCTCGGCATTTGGGGCCGGAGTGACCAGAGTTTCGCGGAGGCCGGACATTTGGTTGTCGCCTCGTCGGTGGAAGGGCGGGGTCCTCAAACACCATCCGACTTCGCCCGGCTTGAAGGCATGGGAATGGACGACCGGGCTGGCCCGGCCGCCGTCGCTCCGTCGTCGCGCGCCGCGAAGATGCAGCGCGAATGGCTGCGATCCAGACCATCCGGCAATCGGCTGCGACTCGGGCGGAGCCCCGCAAGAAGTTGTCCCGCGCCGGGTGTCGCCGGCCGAGGCGAACTAGTTGTCGTTGTCGTTGTCGACGGGTTCATCATCGGCTCTCCCACACCGCAAGTCGACATGCGTGCAACAAACCATACAGAAGGTCACCCCGGAGCGCGCCGGGTTGAGGCAAATTCTTCGAAGCGACCTAGGTGTTAGCTGTGCGTTCAGCCGCGATTGGTCACGCGGCCGGCGGGGAGGCGCTGAGCGGGCGGCGAGCGCCTAGCGCGCCTGGCCCTGCGAGGCGAGGAAACCCGCGACGCCGCGGACCATCGCGTCGGCGTACTTCTGCCTACCCTCGGCCGACTCCATCAGCGCCGAGTCCGCGGGGTTCTTCATGTTGCCGCACTCGACCAGGATCGACGGGTACTGCGCCAGGTTCAGCCCGGCGAGGTCCGAGCGTCCGTACAGCCCGTTCTGGCCGATGTAATTGGCCGGCGGAATCCCGGAGGCCTGCATCTGGTCGCGCATGATCCGGGCGTACTGCACCGACGGTCCGGCCTGGACCTGGTTGAGCGGCGGGGCCGAATAGTTGACGTGGAATCCCCGGCCCGATGCCGGGCCGCCGTCGGCGTGGATGCTCAGGACCGCATTGGGGTGCAACGCGTTGGCCATGTTGGCGCGCTCGTCGACGCACGGCCCCAGCCCGGTGTCGTTGCCGCGCGCCATGGCGGTCCGGACGCCGAGGGCGTTCAATTCCGCGCGGACACGCAGCGCGGTGTCCCAGGTGAAGGTGTGTTCCTGGTAGCCGCTGTTGGTCGACGTCCCGCTCGCCTGGCAATCCTTGGTGCCCCCGCGGCCGGTCGGCACCTGGCGGCCGATGGACGCGTCGTTGGAACCGTTGTGACCGGGATCGATGAACACCACCATGCCGGCGATGTTGGAGGGGACCCCCCATGCCGGCGGGACGGCGGTCGGGGTGATCGCGGCCGAAGCGGCCACCAGCACGCCGATGACCAACCTGATGCCGACACGCCTGCTCACTCGTAGGTCCACGGCGCAAAGGTAGCGTCGCGCGGTCTACGCTGGGTGTTTCGAATCGCCGGACACCCGCAGGCGAAACCAACTCGAGATCAAGATGCGAGGGGACTGTCATGCAACCCGGAGGCGACATGTCGGCGCTGCTGGCCCAGGCGCAGGAGATGCAGCAGAAGTTGATGGAAGCCCAGCAGCAGCTGGCCAATGCCGAGGTGCACGGCCAGGCCGGCGGAGGCTTGGTCAGGGTGACCGTGAAGGGCAGCGGCGAGGTGGTCGCGGTGCAGATCGATCCCAAGGTCGTCGACCCCGGGGACATCGAGACGCTGCAGGACTTGATCGTCGGGGCCATGGGCGACGCGTCGAAGCAGGTCACCCGCATGGCGCAGGAGCGGCTGGGCGCACTGGCCGGCGGTTTCGGTGGGCCGCCAGGACAGCCGCCGGCGCCGGAGCTGTAGATCCTCGAACATGTTTGAAGGACCCGTCCAGGATCTGATCGACGAGCTCGGCAAGCTGCCGGGCATCGGGCCAAAGAGCGCCCAGCGCATCGCCTTCCACCTGTTGTCGGTCGAACCGCCGGACATCGACCGGCTGACCGCGGCGCTGGGGAAGGTCCGCGACGGCGTGCGGTTCTGCGCGGTGTGCGGCAACGTCTCCGACAACGAGCGCTGCCGGATCTGCTCGGACCCACGCCGGGACGGCTCGCTGGTGTGCGTCGTCGAGGAGCCGAAGGACGTCCAGGCCGTCGAGCGCACCCGCGAGTTCCGCGGCCGCTACCACGTGCTGGGCGGCGCGCTGGATCCGCTGTCCGGGGTGGGGCCCGACCAGCTGCGGATCCGCGAGCTGCTGACCCGGATCGGGGAGCGGGTCGACGACGTCGACATCAGCGAGGTGATCATCGCCACCGACCCGAACACCGAGGGTGAGGCGACCGCCACCTACCTGGTCCGGATGCTGCGCGACATCCCGGGGCTGACCGTGACACGGATCGCGTCGGGGCTGCCGATGGGCGGCGACCTGGAGTTCGCCGACGAACTGACGCTGGGCCGCGCGCTCGCCGGCCGCCGGGCGATGGTCTGAGGTCGCTCAGGCTTTGGTCAATCGGAACGGCCGCGTGACCGTCGAGCCTGGACCGCCACACCCGTCGGATGTGGTCGTCCGGCCCTCACCGGCAAGCGACACGGCGTCGAAGCTGTAGTCGACGGTCGCCGGGACCGATGTTCCGTTCGCGCACGGCGCCTGCGTCGCGCCGCTGTGGGTCCAGCGTCCGTTCGCGAGGTCGAACTCCCAGCTGATGACGAACGTCCCGCCGTCCTGCGAGGTCGCCAGCGTGCAGTCCGACCCGCACGGGGCGAAAAGCCACGTGGTCGACTTGTCGCTGTCGGTATAGAGCACGGTGTAACGACCGCTCGGCACCTCCGGGGTGGCGTGCGCCGGCACCGGCGTAATCAATGCGGCCGCGACCAGCAGGGCGCCGCCGCCCGCCAACCCCGGCCGGCCGCTTCTCGCGATGTCATTCCGCACGTCAGCGCGCCCCTAACCGTTCCCGGCGCAGCAAGTCCACCTCGGGCAGGTCAAGCGGTGCCAGCTCACCCACGACCTTGCCCAGCAGCAGGTCGGCCAGCTCGGGATTGCGGGCCAGGCACGGCCCGTGCATATAGGTGGCCACGACGCTGCCCTGCACCGCGCCGTCGAAGCCGTCGCCCGCCCGGTTGCCGGCGCCCTTGACCACCGCGCCCAGCGGCGACGCGGCGGGGCCCAGGACGGTGCCGCCCCGATGGTTCTCGAAACCGGTGAGCCGGTGGGTCAGCCCGGGCAGCAGCGGCTTGGTGATCAGTTCGCCGATGGTGCGGGCGTCCTGCGGTGAGGTGGTCGCGTCGAGCAGGCCCACGCCGTCGACCCGTTCCCCCGCCGACGTCTCATACCAGCGCCCCAGCACCTGGACGGCGGCGCAGATCGCCAGCACGGGCGCTCCCCGTTCCGCGGCCCGCTGCAGCCCGGGATGCTTGATCAGGTGCCTGGTGGCCAGCCGCTGCGCGTAATCCTCGGCGCCGCCCAGGGTGTAGAGGTCCAGCGAGTCCGGCACCGGGTCCGCGAGCGTGATCTCGACGATCTCCGCGGCGATGCCCCGCAGTCGCAGCCGCTGGCGCAGCACCAGCGCGTTGCCGCCGTCGCCGTAGGTGCCCATCACGTCGGGCAGCACCAGCCCGATCCGCACGGTCGAGTCAGCCATGGCGCGCCAACGCCCGTTGCAGCTGGAGGAACGCGGTGTAGTTGGCGACGACCTCGACCCGCCCCGGCGGGCAGGACGCGATGGCCGCCACGGTGTCGTGCACCAGCGTGTGGTCGACGCCGGCGTAGCCCAGGCGCACCGCGAGGTCGGTGCCGCGTTCCCCGGCGGCCACCACGGCGGTGTGCTCGAAATGCTCGAAGCGCACGTCCCACAGCCAGGACAGGTCTTCGCCGTCGGGCACCTGCCCATTGACCGCGATGACCACCCCGGCCGCCAGCTTGTCCACCATGGACAGCGCCTCCTGCCAGCCGGCCGGGTTCTTGGCCAGCAGGATTCGCGCCTCGTGATCGCCGACGCGGACGGTCCGGTAGCGGCCGGCGACCTCGTCGACGCCCGACACGGCCGCCACCGCCTTCGAAGGATCCGCGCCCAGAGCGACCGCGGCGGCCACGGCCTGGGCGGCGTTGCCGCGATTGACCGCCCCCGGCAGCGCCAACCGCATCGGCAGCGCCAGTCCGTCGGGCCCGTACAGTGTCTCGTCGTCGAACCACCACTGCGGGCTGGGCCGTTTGAAGTCGGCGCCGGTGGAATACCAGTGGCCCTTCTCGCGCACGATGACCTCGCCGCTGCGCGGGCAGCTGACCGAGTCGTTCGCCCATGAGCCCCCCGCTGCCACCCACGCCACGTTCGGGCTGTCGTAGGCCGCCGACGTCATCAACACGTCGTCGCAGTTGGCGACGACAACGGCGTTCGGGTGCCGGGCCAGCCCGGCGCGCAGGGTGCGTTCGATGACGTTGATCTCGCCGACCCGGTCCAGCTGGTCGCGCGACAGGTTGAGCAGCACGACGACGGCGGGATCCACGGCGTCCGACACGTGCGGCACGTGCATCTCGTCGACTTCCAGGGCCGCCAGCGGCGCCTCGCGGTGCGCGGCCAGCGCGGCCACCAGGCCGGCGTCCATGTTGGCGCCCTCGGCATTGGTGGCCACCGAACCCAGCGTGCCCAGCGCGGCGGCGGTCATCCGGGTGGTGGTCGACTTGCCGTTGGTCCCGGTGACGACGACGGTGCGCCGGCCGGCCGCCAGCTGACGGAGGACCGAGCGGTCCAGGGTCATCGCGATCAGCCCGCCGATCATGGCGCCGGCCCCGCGTCCGGTCACCCGCGAAGCCCAGCGCGCGCTCGCTCCCGCGGCGAGGGCCAGGCGCGCACGGGTGGTGATCACCCGCGCAGTTTAAGGGCGACCGCAAGCGCGGCGCAGAGCGCCGGGCGCTGCGGGTCGCCCTCATCGAATAAGGGCGACCGCAAGCGCGGCGCAGAGCGCCGGGCGCTGCGGGTCGCCCTCATCGAATTCAGCGGCCGACACGATGCGCGACGACCAGGCGATGTCGGTCGGACGTGCCATCCTCAACTCATGAACCGGGTGTCCTGGGGGCGACCGGCCAGCGAGCCGGACGGGGGCTGGGCTGTCATCGATGTCGAGACCTCGGGCTTTCGCCCGGGTCAGGCACGGGTCATCAGCCTGGCGGTGCTGGGCCTCGACGACGACGGGCGCGTCGAGCAATCGGTGGTCAGCCTGCTCAACCCCGGGGTCGATCCCGGTCCCACCCACGTGCACGGCCTGACCCCCGCCATGCTGGAAGACCAACCGCAGTTCGCCGACGTCGTCGACGACGTGGTCAAGGTGTTGGACGGCCGCACGCTGGTGGCCCACAACGTCGCTTTCGACTACTCCTTCCTGGCCGCCGAGGCCGAACTCGCCGAGGCCGAACTGCCCATCGAGTCCGTCATGTGCACCGTCGAGCTGGCCCGGCGGTTGAACCTCGGCATCGACAACCTGCGGCTGGAGACCCTCGCGGCGCACTGGGGCGTGACCCAGGAACGGCCGCACGACGCCTTCGACGACGCGATGGTCTTGACCGGTGTGCTGGCGTCGGCGCTGAAGCGGGCGCGCGAGCGCGACATCTGGCTACCGGTGCATCCGGTGACGCGGCGGCGATGGCCGAACGGGCGCGTCACCCACGACGAGCTGCGCCCGTTGAAGGTGCTGGCCTCGCGGATGCCCTGCCCGTATCTCAACCCCGGCCATTACGTGACCGGCCGGCCGCTGGTGCAGGGCATGCGGGTGGCCCTGGCGGCCGAGGTCGGCCGCACCCACGAGGAACTCGTCGAGCGGATCCTGCACGTCGGACTGGCCTACAGCGACACCGTCGACGGGGAGACGTCGCTAGTGATCTGCAACGACCCGGCCCCGGACCAGGGCAAGGGCTACCTGGCCCGCCAGCTGGGCATCCCGGTGATCTCCGACACGCAATTCATGGATTCCATCCGCGCGGTCGTCGGGGGCACCAGCATGGAGGAATTCACCGACACCACCGCGGTCGACCAGCAGCTCGCGCTGTTCTGAGCTCGGTCAGGGCCCACCGCGCCAGTGCTCGATGCGGTGATGGTCAGGTGTGAACCCGTGATCTACGCCCCACAGCACGGCCTGAGTCCGACTGCCCACGCCGATTTTGCGATAGATCGTGCGGATGTACGACTTCACCGTGTTGGGGCTCAGGTAGGTCAACCGTGCCACGTCGGCATTGCTCTTACCCTGGGTGATCAGCGCCAGGATCTCCGCTTCCCGGTCGCTGAGCCCTTCGTTACGGCCGGGCCAGTCCAGCCCGGGCGCGCTGCGCGGCCGCCCGGTCACCGGGCTGATGACCACCTCGCCCGAATGCACCGCCTCCAAAGCGGCGACCAGTTCGCGGGCCGGCAGGGTCTTGGACAGATATCCGTGAGCGCCATGGCGCCGTGCGCTCTCGACGAGGTCGGGGTGAAAGTTCCAGGTGTAGACGACAACCCGGTGTGCTCGGGGGTTCGCCGTCAAAACTCCGATCTCCTCTTGATCGGATTCGGGTTGGGCGAATGAGTCGTAGAGCACGATGTCGACGACGTCGTCGACGGGCATGGTGGAGTCCAGTTCCGCTATGACGACGCGGTCCCGGTAGGGGTCCAACATGTTGGCGACGCCCTTCACGACGATGTCGTAGTCGTCGACGAGCGCGACGGTGATCGGCGCGCTGGCGCGTGACGGTCGCGTCATGGCGGGAAGATTACCTACCTAGGGGTGTATTGGTACCCCCCTTAGGGGTGGTCGACTGAAGTCGGTGCCGGGCAACCGGCCGCACGAGGTAGTCACGCATCCGGAGGGGAAGACTCATCATGATCATTCTCGGCATCGTCCTGCTGGTCGCAGGATTTCTGCTCAAGATCTCGATCCTGTGGACGATCGGGATCATCCTGTTGGTCATCGGCGCGATCCTCGCGGTCCTGGGCAACGTCGGACGCCCCGTCGCCGGCCGCCGACACTATTTCTGAACGGCGCAAGCGTTAGCCGGCTTCGCGACCCTTGGGGCGGCGGCGACACGCGAGGCCATCGACGGGCCCTTCCGCCACAGCGCTGTGGCGGCGGGGCCCGCCTAGCGCTTTGGGGCGCGACCCGCGGCGCCCGGCGTCAGCGCCGCGCTTGCGATCGGCCCTAGCGTTTTGGGGCCGACCCGCGGCGCCCGGCGTCAGCGCCGCGCTTGCGATCGGCCCTAGCGTTTTGGGGCGACCCGCGGCGCCCGGCGTCAGCGCCGCGCTTGCGATCGGCCCTAGCGCGACGCGCGGTTGACCGCCGACACGACGGCGCGCAGCGACGCGGTGGTGATCGACGGCGCGATGCCGACGCCCCACACCGTGCGGCCGTTGACCGACGCCTCCACGTACGCGGCGGCCTGCGCGTCGTCACCGGCGCTCATCGCGTGCTCGGAATAGTCGAGGACCGCGACGTCGAATCCCACGCCGCCCAGCGCGTGCACGAACGCCGCCAGGGGGCCGTTGCCGGCGCCGCTGATCTCAGTCTCGGTCCCGTTGACCTTTACGGTCGCGGCGATCGTGGTGGTGCCGCTGTCTTCCTCCGACGCCTCGACGCGCTGCTTCATCCGCTCCAGCGGCCACACCGGCGCCAGGTACTCCTCGTAGAACGCGTCCCACATTTCCTTCGGGGAGACCTCGCCGCCCTCACCTTCGGTGATCTTCTGGATTGCCTGGGAGAATTCGATCTGCAGCCGCCGCGGCAGCGCCAGGCCGTGGTCGGACTTCATGATGTAGGCCACGCCGCCCTTGCCGGACTGCGAGTTGACCCGGATCACCGCCTCGTAGGTGCGACCGACGTCCTTGGGGTCGATCGGCAGGTACGGCACCTGCCAGAGCATGTCCTCGACGTCGGCGTCCGCGGCGTCCGCATCGATCTTCATCTGATCCAGGCCCTTGTTGATCGCGTCCTGATGGCTGCCGGAGAACGCGGTGTAGACCAGGTCCCCGCCGTAGGGGTGACGCTCGGGCACCGGCAGCTGGTTGCAGTACTCCACCGTGCGACGGATCTCGTCGATGTTGGAGAAATCGATCTGGGGGTCCACGCCGCGGGAGAACAGGTTCAGCCCCAGCGTCACCAGGCACACGTTGCCGGTGCGCTCGCCGTTGCCGAACAGGCAGCCCTCGATCCGGTCGGCACCGGCGGCGAAGCCCAATTCGGCTGCGGCGACGGCTGTTCCGCGATCGTTGTGTGGGTGCAGGCTCAGGATGACGGATTCCCGGTTGGCCAGGTTGCGGCTCATCCACTCGATCGAGTCGGCGTAGACGTTGGGAGTGGCCATCTCCACCGTGGCCGGCAGGTTGAAGATGATCGGGTTGTCCGGCGTCGGCGCGATGATCTCGCCGACGGCGTCACACACCTGCCTCGCGTACTCCAGCTCGGTTCCGGTGTAGGACTCCGGCGAGTATTCGAAACGCCATTGTGTACCAGGGTATTTGGCCGCCTCCTCGACGCACTTGCGCGCGCCGTCGGTGGCGATGGCCTGCACAGCGGCCCGGTCGGCGCGAAAAACCACGCGGCGCTGCAGGATTGACGTCGAGTTGTAGAAGTGCACGATGGCCCGCGGCGCGCCCTCGCAGGCCAGGAACGTGCGCTCGATGAGTTCGGGGCGGCACTGGGTCAGCACCTGAATGGTGACGTCGTCGGGAATGGCGCCGTCGGTGATGATCTCGCGAACGAAGTCGAAGTCGGTTTGACTGGCCGACGGGAAGCCGACCTCGATCTCCTTGTAACCCATGCGGACCAGCAGATCGAACATGCGGCGCTTGCGGGTGGGGCTCATCGGGTCGATCAGCGCCTGATTGCCGTCGCGCAGGTCCACCGCGCACCACAGCGGGGCGCGGTCGACGACTCGGTCGGGCCAGGTGCGGTCGGGAAGCCGGATCGGCTCGACTTCCTCGGCGAAGGACCGGTACCGGTTGACCCGCATCGCCGAACCGCGCTGGGGGTTCCATGCGGGCTGGCCGGGTCCCGGCGGGCCCGCGGGTTTGACGATCGAACGTGTTGACGTATAGGCGTCGGGATTGGAAGTCACGGTAGTTGCTCCGGGGGTGTCAGAAGGAACCTCAGACCGGCGCATCGCGAACACCCGCGACGGGAAGCCGGTCTGGATCAGACCCCGTCGCGGCGTCCGAGGAGGAGCACCCGCTGCACGAGGAGAACTCTACCGCGATTGGCGTCACGGAGAAAATTGCGCTAAAACTCGCTCAAAACCGCAGGCTGTGGTGCTTAGCAACGCTGCGTAAACCGTTATGCGCAGCCACGTATTCTGTTGTGGGTTTAAAACGTGCCGGAAGGGCGGAAAAGTAGTGGCGCTCGTCGTGCAAAAGTACGGCGGATCCTCGGTGGCCGACGCCGATCGGATCCGTCGTGTCGCCGAGCGCATCGTCGCGACCAAGAAGCAGGGGAACGACGTCGTCGTGGTGGTCTCGGCCATGGGCGACACCACCGACGACCTGATGGACCTGGCCCAGCAGGTGTGCCCGGCCCCACCGCCGCGCGAGCTCGACATGTTGCTGACCGCCGGCGAGCGCATCTCCAACGCGCTGGTGGCCATGGCGATCGAGTCCCTGGGAGCGCAGGCGCGCTCGTTCACCGGTTCGCAGGCCGGCGTCATCACCACCGGCACCCACGGCAACGCGAAGATCATCGAGGTCACCCCGGGGCGGCTGCAAGCCGCGCTCGATGAGGGGCGCATCGTGCTGGTCGCGGGGTTCCAGGGCGTCAGCCAGGACACCCGCGACGTCACGACGCTGGGCCGCGGCGGCTCGGACACCACCGCGGTGGCCCTGGCCGCCGCGCTGCACGCGGATGTCTGCGAGATCTACACCGACGTGGACGGCATCTTCACCGCCGACCCGCGCATCGTGCACAACGCGCGCCGGCTGGACAAGGTGACCTTCGAGGAGATGCTCGAAATGGCGGCCTGCGGCGCGAAGGTGCTGATGCTGCGCTGTGTGGAATACGCCCGCCGCTACAACATTCCGGTGCACGTCCGCTCGTCGTATTCGGACAAGCCAGGCACCGTCGTCGTCGGATCGATCAAGGACATAGCCATGGAAGACCCCATCCTGACCGGAGTCGCGCACGATCGCAGCGAGGCCAAGGTGACCATCGTCGGCATCCCCGATATCCCCGGGTATGCGTCCCGGGTGTTCCGGGCCGTCGCGGACGCCGACGTGAACATCGACATGGTGTTGCAGAACGTCTCCAAGGTCGAAGACGGCAAGACCGACATCACCTTCACCTGCTCGCGGGACAGCGGGCCGACGGCGGTGGCCAAGCTGGACGCGCTCAAGGACGAGATCGGCTTCACTTCACTGCTCTACGACGACCACATCGGCAAGGTGTCGCTGATCGGCGCGGGCATGCGCAGCCACCCCGGCGTCACCGCGACCTTCTGTGAGGCCCTGGCGGAGGTGGGCGTCAACATCGAGCTGATCTCCACCTCCGAGATCCGCATCTCGGTGCTGTGCCGCGACACCGAACTAGATAAGGCCGTCGTGGCGTTGCACGAAGCGTTCGGGCTCGGCGGCGACGAGTCGGCGACGGTGTATGCGGGAACGGGTAGATAGATGGTTGCGATTGGGGTGGTAGGCGCCACCGGCCAGGTGGGCCAGGTGATGCGCAGGTTGCTCGACGAGCGGGACTTCCCGGCGTCGAACGCTGGGGGGTCGGTGCGGTTTTTCGCCTCGTCCCGCTCACAGGGGCGCAAGCTGGAATTTCGCGGCCAGGAGATCGAGGTCGAGGACGCCGCGACCGCCGACCCGACCGGGCTGGACATCGCGCTGTTCTCCGCCGGCAAGACGATGTCGCTGGTGCAGGCGCCGCGGTTCGCCGCTGCCGGGGTGACGGTGATCGACAACTCGTCGGCGTGGCGCAAGGACCCCGACGTGCCGCTGGTGGTGTCCGAGGTGAACTTCGAGCGGGACGCGCACCGCAGACCCAAAGGCATCATCGCCAATCCGAACTGCACCACGATGGCCGCGATGCCGGTGCTCAAGGTGCTGCACGACGAGGCCGGGCTGACCCGCCTGGTGGTCTCGAGCTATCAGGCGGTGTCGGGCAGCGGGCTGGTCGGCGTCGAGGAGCTGGCGACGCAGGCGCGCGCGGTCATCGACGACGCCGAGCAGTTGGTGCACGACGGCTCCGCGGTCGAGTTTCCGGCGCCCAAGACCTACGTCGCACCGATCGCCTTCAACGTGGTGCCGTTGGCCGGGTCCCTGGTCGACGACGGCTCCGGGGAGACCGACGAAGACCAGAAGCTTCGGCACGAGAGCCGCAAGATCCTCGGCATTCCCGACCTGGCGGTCAGCGGGACCTGCGTGCGGGTGCCGGTCTTCACGGGGCACTCATTGTCGATCAACGCCGAGTTCGCCCGGCCGCTGTCACCCGAGCGTGCCCGGGCGCTGCTCGACGGCGCGCCCGGCGTCAAGGTCGTCGACGTGCCGACCCCGTTGGCGGCCGCGGGCGTCGACGAATCGCTGGTCGGTCGCATCCGGCAGGACCCGGGTGTCCCCGACGGGCGGGGCCTCGCCCTGTTCGTTTCGGGAGACAACTTGCGCAAGGGCGCCGCGCTGAACACCATCCAGATTGCCGAGCTGCTGGCCGCCCAGCTGTAATAGGCGGGTGAGCACCGCCCACACCCGACTGGTCGCACGGTGCTCGCTTGCTCTGATTCTGTTTGTCCCGCAATGGTTTTGGGTGGCGCACGCCGACCCGCCCGCGCCGGTTCCCGAACCAATCGTGCAGCCGCTGGCGCCCGGCCAGGTGCTGCGGATCGGCCCCACGGCCGGCACCGGCACCCCGACCGGCGACTACGGCATCGGCGCGACCGACCTCTGTGAGTTCGTCGAGTTCCCCACCGAACTGCTGCAGGTCTGCGGCGACAGCTTCGCCGGCCAAGGCGTCGGTTTCGGTGGCTGGTACGCGCCGGTGGCGCTGCACGTGGACACCGCTTCCGTCGACGACCCCGCCGGCGTGCGCTACACCGGTGTGACGGGGGTCAGCAAACCGCTGCTGGCCGATCCCGCCCCGCCGGATACCTCGCAGCTGCCCGCGGGCGTCGTGCAGGTCAATCGGCGCAACTACATGATGGTGACGACGACGAAGAACCTGGAGCCGCAGAGCTCCCGGCTCGTCACGGCCGAGCCCGCGCGGGCGGGCTGGCAGACCATCGCCGGGTCGCGCCGACCCGCGTCGTACCAGGGCGGCTCGCAGACACAGATCAGCGGCTACTACGACCCGATCCCGACGCCGGACTCGCCCACCGGCTGGGTGTACATCGTGGCCGACAGCTTCACCCGCAGGGATCCCGTCGTGCTGTATCGGGCCACGCCGCAAACGTTTACCGACCGGTCCCGTTGGCAGGGCTGGGCGGGGGGACCCAACGGCGGCTGGGGCAAGCCCCCCACCCCGCTGTGGCCGGACGCGGTGGGCGAGATGTGCGTGCGGCAAATCGACGGGAAGGCCGTGCTGTCGTACTTCAACGCGGTCACCGGCAACATGGAGGTCCGCGTGGCCGACGATCCGACGGTGCTGGGCGACGCGCCGGTGACCACGGTGGTGCAGCACGACGAGTGGCCGGAGCCGGCGGAAAGTCTGCCGCCGCCCTACGACAACCGGCTCGCGCAACCGTACGGCGGATACATCTCGCCCGGCTCCACGCTCGACGAGCTGCGAATCTTCGTCAGCCAGTGGGACACTCGCGCGCGCGTGGCCGCCCCGTATCGGGTGATCCAGTTCGCCGTCAACCCGTTCAAGCCGGAGTAGCGAGAAGTCGCCTCCCGCCGCGGCGATATGCCAGACATCGCTGACCAGCGGTGAAACGATATTGGCGTGAACGGCAGTCGCGGCGCTCGGCGCTCTGTGATGACTTCTCTGCGGTCGTTCGCATTGTTATTGGCCGACTATCGCTGGCACGTGCTCGCCGGGGTGGGCGTCGCGGCGCTCGTTCTGGGCAATATCGGGTTCTGGCAGTTGTGGAAGCATCATCCTGAACCGAGCGACATCGTCTTCTGGAGCTTCAAGCTGTTCACGGCGTCGACCCCGGTCGACGATCACCTGCCCGTCACGCTGGATATCGCCCGCTTCCTGGCCCCGCTCGTCGCCGGCTTCGCGGGGCTCAGTGGCTTGGCGTCGCTGTTCCGCGACCGGGTGCAGCAGATGCGGATACCGCTGATGACCGGCCACGTGGTCGTCTGCGGGCTCGGAGATGTGGGCAGCGCGTTTCTGCACCACCTCCGCGAGGCCGGGGATCGGGTGGTTGTCATCGACTCGGACGCGGCGAATCCGAACATGCAGCTGTGCCACGGCTGGGGTGTGCCGGTGATCGTCGGCGATGCGCAGCAGGAACGAACCCTGCAGGCGGCTGGTGTCCGCCGCGCATCGCGGCTGCTCGCGCTGTGTCCGAACGACGCGGTCAACACCGAGATCGTCGCCGTTGCCAGCCTGCTTGCGGGTGGTCGTTCCGGCAATGTGCTGACCTGTCTGGCCCAGATCGGAGACCCGGAGCTGTGCGCGCTGCTCAGGATCCGGGAGGCCGAGCGCGCCGATGCGGCGTCGGCGCTGGACTTCTTCAACACCGACGAGATCGGCGCGCGGTTGCTGCTCGACGAGTTTCCCGTCGACACCGAGCGCGATCGCCCGCACATCCTCATCGCCGGCCTCGATGCGCTGGGCGCCTGGGTCGTGTACCACGCGGCCCGGGATTGGTATGACCACCGCCGCGACGACACTGCGGCGCTGGTGGTCACCGTCGTCGACAGCCAGGCCGACCGCCGGGTGCAGTTGCTCCTCGGCCACTATCCCGCCCTCGAGCAGGTCTGCAGCTTCATCACGCTGCCCGCGGCCGTCAGCAACATCCACCGGCTGCGCGCCTACCACGCCGATGCGGGAGCGCCACCACTGGCCCGCGCCTACGTGACCGCCGACAACGACGAGCAATCCGTTGAGCTGGCATTGCAGTTGAGGCATGAACTCGATGCGGCCGTCCCGTTGGTCGTCGCGCTGGCCCGGTCGCGCGGGGTTGCCCGCCTCCTCGACGAGGCCGGCAGCGCCGGCGGACCCGACATCGACGTCTTCCCGACTCTCGAACGAACCTGCACGGTCGAACTCACCCGCGGCGGTTCGTATGAGGCCATCGCCCATGCCATCCACCGTCGCTGGTGCGCCGAACAACTCGCGTCCGGCAAGCCTGCGCCGCCGTGGTCAGAGCTCGACGAATCACGCAAAGATTCCAGCCGCTCGCAGGCGCGCCACATTGGGGTCAAGCTGCGAAGCATCGGTTGTGACCTTGCGCCCTTGCGTGACTGGGACGCTTCGGAATTCGTGTTCAGCACCGATGAGGTCGACACGCTCGCGGTCGGCGAGCACGACCGCTGGATGGCCGAGCGCCTCGCCGACGGATGGTCCCTGGGTGAGAAGGACATCGAAAACAAGAAGACCCCGTATCTGGTGCCCTTCTCCGACCTGCCCGACGACGTCGCCGACTACGACCGCGTGTTTGTGCGGGAGATCCCCGCCCTTCTCGCCTCGGCCGGTCTGCAGGTGATCCGCACACAGCGGAAGTGAGAACGGCCGCAACCCTCAGAACTTCGGTCCCGCGGACTTCGGCACCTTGACGGCCATTTTCCCGGCGATCACGCTGGCCTGATCGGTGATGTGGTCTCCGCACACCTTGACGTCGATCACATAAGCGGACGCCGACTGCAACACCCGCTGGCACGCGTAGCTGGGACCGCCACCCTGTTGTCTGTACATCTGCGTGATCTGCGGGGCGTGCCCGGTGAGGTTCTCCACGATCCACGTGTAAGCGCGGCCGTTGTCGAGGTAGGTCGCGGTCACCGTCTTCCCGTCGCAAGCCGCCCACTCATTGGCCGAGCGCCTCACGAAGTCCAGGGCTTGATCTCTGCTCGAAAAGGCAGCCACGGCTTGGTCGACGAAGTGATGATTGCCCTCGCCTGCCCGCACCCAGCCACCCGAGTCCTCCAACGCCGCCCAGTCGAGCTGCTTTTCGCCGCTGTCTTCATACGTCAGGTCCGCACCGGGGTAGAGCACACCCATGCACCACCGTGGCGACACGTCAACCGCCTTGCTGACGTCCTTGAACGTCGTGCCTTGGTTGTCCGGGGTTTTCGCCATATTGGAGGTTCCCGTGATGGAGTTGATCTCCGCGTCGTTCAGCAGGATGGAGTCCAGGGACAGGGGGGCGGGAGCCGGCTTCGGCCTAAGGAGCAGCACCGCGGCGACGATGATCGCGATCAGAACGGCCAAACCCGCGCCGCCGGCGACGAGCCACCTGGCGCGCGGCCGGTGACTCTTGCCGATCTTGGGAGCGTGCGGCGGCGCGGCGTCGGAGCCCTCCGCCGGGACCGCTCCCGATTCGGGTTCCGCGGGCGCGCTTGGCGTCGTAGCGGGCGCGGCCGCGGTTGCAGGTTCCTCGTCGACCGACTTCAGCAGCGCGTCGATGCTGTTTCGCGCCTGATAGGTGACATCGGGACGGTCGCGCAGCTTGGCCAGCAATCGGGCGATGTCGCGGCGCGCAGCCGGATCGGCCCCGTCCTCGTGCAGCCCCGCCTTCAGCTCCGACACCAACTCGGCCTGCTGGCGGGCGCTGAGCTCCGGGTCGGAAAGGGTGGTGCCCAGCCGCATCAGGTAGGCGAAGGGCACCGGCGGTTCCTCGGGCAGAGGTGACGGCAGCGGCTCAAGCTTTTCCTTCAGCTCATGCACCGCTTCGATCAGCTGAATACCGCTGTCCACGGTCGGATTTCGGTAGTCGATGACCTGCGTCTCCGCCAGCGGAGTGAGCCGCATGGAATCGACCGGGCCCACCTGGACGGGAAGGATCGGACGGCGCAGCGCCTCGGCGTAGCGCAACTCGGCTTGGCAGGGTTTCGACGCCATCGAGTTGTTCGACAGCGCAAAGACGAAGACGTCGCAGCCCCGGATTTGCTCGAGGATGGTGCGCCACCATGTGTCACCGCCGCCCAACGTCTCGTCCACCCACACGGGCTGACGCGCGTCCCGCAACGCCTTCAGGAGATTCTGGATCGCCGCCTTGTCCTGGCTGGAGTGACTGACAAATAGCGTCATGCTTTCTCCTGATACAGGGTCGGCGGTTTGTCGGTCTGCGGGCGGCTGCGTCACTGTTGAGGCGTTTCAGGCAGCGTAAATCTTCGGTGGTGGAGCAGGTGGCTGATTGGGAGGCCGCGAACCGATGCGTTCGGTGTCGCCTGCAATTGCGTTGGAGCAAGCTGACCCTTCTACCAGGCAAGATGCCTGTTCATCTCACAGCTGCTACTTAAGTGATGCATAGCCGCGACTGGTGTTAACACCTTCATCATTTGTCTCATGAGTGAAACATCTGAAACCCCCACCGCGCGGACCTCCACCGCAACCGCCCCGGCACCTGCAACCGCAGCCGCGCTGTACAAGACCCCGAGGGTCTTCATCGCCGCGGCATGGGTCGCCATTGTCGCCGGAATAGTGTTCATCGTCTCCGTCATCTTCTTCACCGGAATGGCGCTGGGACACCACGGCGGTCATCACCACCACCACAAGCACCACGCGGCGTGGATGCATCCGCACCGCATGGGCGGTCCGGGTGGCCCGGGTGCCCAGCAGGGTGGGCCCGCCGGCGTCCAGCAGGGCGGACCCGCGTCGGCGACCCCCGGCGCCCCCGGGCCCAGCCAGATCCCGTCGTCGGTCGCCCCGACCCGGACGCCGTAGTCCAACCCGTTCCTGACCAAGCAGCAGCCCGGTGCTCGCCAGAGCACCGGGCTGCGTGTCGTTTCCTCACCGGCAACTAACCGCCGAATCTCGATTCACAGCAAGTTTGTGGGACGAACCTGTTATGCCCGTCGCGACGCTGGGCATGATTCAGGAATGAGCGAGACACCCGAACCGTCGCCGACCCCGCCGACGCCCGCCCCCGCAGCTGCACCTCCACCGCCACCGCACGCCCCGGAGCGGGTGAAGCCGCCGCGGCTCTATACGGCCGCGGCGTGGGTGATCATCGTCGCCGGGATCGTCTTCATCATCTCCACCGTGTTCTTCGCCGGTGCCTTCGTCTTCGGGCATTACCACCACTGCCAGCACCACCACGGCCAGATGTTCAAACCTGGCGGAGGCCCGGGTGGCCCCGGGCCGGGCAACGGGCCGTGGGGACCGGGATACGGCCCCGGACCGTGGGGGTCCGGTCCGCCCGGACCCGCAGGCGGCCCGTGGGGTGTTGGCGGGCCGGGGTTGATCGTGCCCATGCCCCCCGGCGGTCCGGGCGGGCCCGGGGGCCCGGCCGGCGGACCGGGCCTGAGCGGTCCCGGCGGCCCGCCGCCCGCCAGCGCCACACCCAACCCGCCGGCGCCGCGTCCGTAGTGGTTGGCCCAAGCCGAGGTTTTTCTTGGACTTGGTCCAGAACAGGAGCATAGTTATTGGCGCGCAGGAATTTTCGTCGCCAGAGCCTGGAGTCAGCCCAGCAAACGAGGAGATAGCGACATGACGGAGCGTTTCACCACCAATGACGCCGGCATCGCTGCGCCCAGCGACGACCAGTCGTTGACCATCGGTCCCGACGGCCCGATTCTGCTGCAGGACCACTACCTGATCGAGCAGATGGCCCAGTTCAACCGGGAGCGCATCCCGGAGCGTCAGCCGCACGCGAAGGGCGGCGGCGCCTTCGGCACCTTCGAGGTCACCAACGACGTCAGCAAATACACCCGGGCCGCGGTGTTCCAGCCCGGCACCAAGACGGACATGCTCGCCCGGTTCTCCACTGTCGCCGGCGAGCGCGGCAGCCCAGACACCTGGCGCGACCCGCGTGGCTTCGCGCTGAAGTTCTACACCAGCGAAGGCAATTTCGACTTGGTCGGCAACAACACGCCGGTCTTCTTCATGCGCGACCCGCTGAAGTTCCAGCACTTCATTCGGTCGCAAAAGCGCATGCAGGCTACGAACCTGCGTGACCACAACATGCAGTGGGACTTCTGGACGCTCTCGCCGGAGTCCGCGCATCAGGTCACCTGGCTGATGGGCGATCGCGGCATCCCCAAGACGTGGCGGCACATGAACGGCTACAGCAGCCACACCTACAGCTGGATCAACGCCGCCGGCGAAATCTTCTGGGTGAAATACCACTTCAAAACCGACCAGGGCGTCGACTTCCTGACCCAGGAGGACGCCGACCGGCTGGCCGGCGAGGACGGCGACTACCACCAGCGCGACCTCTACGAGGCGATCGAGCGCGGGGATCACCCGAGCTGGACGCTGAAGATGCAGATCATGCCCTACGAGGAGGCACGCAACTACCGGTTCAACCCGTTCGACCTGACCAAGGTGTGGCCGCACGGCGACTACCCGCTGATCGACGTCGGCAAGATGACGCTGAACCGCAACGTCACCGACTACCACACCGAGATCGAGCAGGCGGCCTTCGAGCCGAACAACACCGTGCCCGGCACCGGGCTGAGTCCCGACAAGATGCTGCAGGCCCGCGGGTTCTCCTACTCCGACGCGCACCGCGCCAGGCTGGGGACCAACTATCGGCAGATCCCCGTCAACACGCCGAAGGTCGAGGTGAACAGCTATTCCAAGGACGGTGCGATGCGGATGAAGAACGTCTCCGACCCCGTGTATGCGCCCAACTCCTACGGCGGCCCGCACGCCGACCCGGCCCGCGCAGCCGAGGTGCGCTGGCACGCCGACGGCGACATGGTCCGCGCCGCCTACACGCTGCACGCCGAGGACGACGACTGGGGACAGGCCGGCACCATGGTCCGCGACGTCCTCGACGACGATGCTCGTGACCGGCTGGCGCACAACATCATTGGGCACGTCTCCAAGGGCGTGAAGGAGCCGGTGCTGTCGCGGGTGTTCGAATACTGGCGCAACGTCGACCCCGAGCTCGGCAAGAAGGTCGAAGAGGGCGTCCGGGGCAACGGGGGCTGACCTCGCGGCCACCTGCCTGGCATGATCGCTGGAATGACCATGCGGGTCCGCGCCGTCGCGATCACCATCGGCCTGGTGATGTGCGCGGGCGCACTTCCGGTTGCGGCCGCGCACCCGTCGGAACCCGGGGTGGCGAACTACGCGGTCCTGGGAAAAGGGTCGGTCGGCAACATCGTGGGGGGCCCCATGGGCTGGGAGTCGGTGTTCACCCAACCGGTGCAGGGCGACTGGGTGGACGTTCCGGCGTGCAACAACTGGGCCGACATCGGATTGCCCGAGGTGTACGGGGACCCGGACCTGGCGTCGTTCAACGGCGCCGTCACCCAGACGTCGGCCAGCGACCAGACCCACTTCGTCAAGCAGGCCGTCGGGGTGTTTGCCACCAACGAGGCCGCCGACCGCGCGTTCCACCGCGTGGTGGACCGGACGGTTGGCTGCTCGGGCCAGACCACCGCGATGCACCTGGACAACGGCATCACACAGGTGTGGTCGTTCGATGGCGGGCCACCCGGCGCCGCCGACGCGAACTGGACCAAGCAGGAGGCCGGCACCGATCGGCGGTGTTTCAATCAAACCAGGCTGCGCGAAAACGTGTTGCTGCAGGCCAAGGTCTGCCAGTCTGGCAACGCCGGGCCGGCGGTCAACGTGCTGGCCGGCGCGATGCAGAACGCGCTCGGTCAGTGAGCCGGGTTTCGGGGCCGGGCGGGATGCTTGAGATTCAGCGCGAACGGGAATATGTCGGAGCCATCTGTTAGATGAAGTAGTGGCGGTTACCGTTCCGTCGGCTGTGCCGGGAAGCGGTCCGCAGGCGCGTGTTCGAGCTTGCTCAGGCCCGAAGGGATAGTGATATGACGTTTGCCGCTATCACTACCGCCGGCTCCGAGCTGGCCAGTCCCGAGATGGTCGATTCCAAGACCGCCGCGCGCTACATCGCAGACGGTTGCCTGGTGGACGCCAAGCTGGGGCGGGTGGGTCTGGAACTGGAGGCCCACTGCCACGACCCGACCGACCCGCATCGCCGGCCCGGTTGGCAGGAAATCGCCGACATTCTGGGCCCGCTGGCCGAGCCGCCGGGCGGCAGCCGGGTCACGGTGGAACCCGGCGGCGCGGTGGAGTTGTCCGGCCCGCCGGCCGAAGGGGTGGCGGCCGCCATCGACGCGATGCGGCGCGACCAGGCCGTGCTGCGGTCGGCGTTCGCCGATGCCGGGCTGGGCCTGGTGTTCCTCGGGGCGGATCCGCTGCGGCCGCCCAAGCGCATCAACCCGGGTGCGCGTTACCGCGCCATGGAGCAGTTCTTCGCGTCCAGCCGCTCGGGTGAGGCGGGCGCGGCGATGATGACGTCCACCGCGTCCATTCAGGTCAACCTGGACGCGGGGCCGCGGGCCGGCTGGGCGGATCGGGTGCGGCTGGCGCACGCACTCGGGCCCACCATGATCGCGATGGCGGCGAACTCCCCGATGCTGCGCGGCGAGTTCACCGGGTGGGCCTCCACCCGGCAGTGGGTGTGGGGCCAGATGGACTCGGCGCGGTGCGGACCCATCCTGGGCGCCAGCGGCGACGACCCGGGCACCGACTGGGCGCGCTACGCGCTCAAGGCGCCGGTGATGCTGGTGCACGCCCCGGACGCAACGGCGGTCACGCATTGGGTGCCATTCGCCGACTGGGTGGACGGCCGGGTGCTGCTCGGCGGTCGCCGCCCCACCCTCACCGACCTGGAATACCACCTGACCACGCTGTTCCCGCCGGTGCGCCCGAGGCAGTGGCTGGAAATCCGCTATCTCGACAGCGTGCCGGACGACTTCTGGCCGGCGATCGTGTTCACTCTGGTGGCCCTGCTCGACGACCCGGTCGCGGCGGACACCGCGGCCGAGGCGGTCGAGCCGGTGGCCACCGCCTGGGACACGGCGGCCCAGGCGGGACTGCGTGACCGGCGGCTGTACGCCGCGGCCAACAGGTGCGTGGCCGTCGCCGCTCAGTTGGCCCCGCCCGAACTCGGTGATTCGATGCAGCGGCTGGTCGACGCCGTCGAGCGGGGCCGATGTCCCGGCGACGACTTCTCCGACCAGGTGATTGAACAGGGCATCGCGGCCACGGTCGCCGAGGCGGCGCGATGCTCGCAAGGGGGGCTGTGATTTTCCGGGCAAGTCTTGCCGAGGATTTGGCGCGGGCGCGGACGCGGACGTTGCGGCTGGTCGAGTTCGACGACGCCGAGCTGTACCGGCAGTACGACCCCCTGATGAGCCCACTGGTGTGGGACCTGGCGCACATCGGTCAGCAGGAGGAGTTCTGGCTGCTGCGCGGCGGTGACCCCGGCCGGCCCGGCATGTTGCCGCCGGCGGTCGAGGGCCTCTACGACGCCTTCGTTCACTCCCGCGCGAGCCGGGTCGAGTTGCCGCTGCTGTCGCCGGACCGCGCGCGGGCGTATTGCCGCACGGTGCGGTCCGCCGCTCTCGACGCCCTCGATGCCCTGCCGGAGGAGAGTGACGATTTCGCGTTCGCGTTGGTGATCAGCCACGAAAACCAGCACGACGAAACCATGCTGCAGGCGCTGAACCTGCGCACCGGCGCTCCGCTGCTGCGGGACCGGGCGGCGTTGCCGGGCGGTCGGCCCGGGCTGGCCGGCACCTCCGTGCTGGTGCCCGCCGGCCCGTTCGTGCTGGGCGTGGACGCCGCGAGCGAACCGTATTCGTTGGACAACGAGCGTCCCGCCCACGTCGTCGAGGTGCCCGCGTTCCGGATCGGCCGGGTACCGGTCACCAACGGCGAATGGCGGCAGTTCCTGGAAGACGGCGGCTACCTGCAGCCGCGCTGGTGGTCCGAGCGCGGTTGGGAGCATCGCCAGCGCGCGGACCTGACCGCGCCACAGTTCTGGAGCCCCGACGCACGAACGCGCACCCGGTTCGGCCACATCGAAGACATCCCCGCCGACGAACCGGTGCAGCACGTTTGCTACTTCGAGGCCGAGGCCTACGCGGCCTGGGCCGGCGCGCGGCTGCCCACCGAGGTGGAATGGGAGAAGGCCTGCGCGTGGGATCCGGCCACCGACAGCCGCCGCCGCTACCCGTGGGGAGCGCAGCCGCCCTCCGATGTCCTCGCCAACCTGGGCGGAACGTCGTTGCGCCCGGCACCCGTCGGGGCCTACCCCGCCGGCGCCTCGGCGTACGGGGCGGAACAGATGCTCGGCGACGTGTGGGAGTGGACCGCGTCGCCGCTGCGGCCCTGGCCGGGATTCGTTCCGATGATCTACGAGCGCTACTCGCAGCCCTTCTTTGACGGCGACTACCGGGTGCTGCGTGGCGGCTCGTGGGCCGTGGAGTCCGCCATCATGCGGCCGAGCTTCCGCAACTGGGACCACCCGATCCGGCGCCAGATCTTCTCCGGCGTCCGGTTGGCTTGGGACGTCGAGGATTTCAGCTGATGTGCCGTCACCTCGGCTGGCTCGGGGCCGGCGTCACAGTCTCCTCCCTGGTGCTGGACCCGCTGTACGGCCTGCGGGTGCAGTCGTACGCCCCGCGCCGGCAGAAGCACGGCCTGCTCAACGCCGACGGTTGGGGTGTCGGGTTTTTCGACGACTCTTCGGGAGGCCAAGTGCCGCGCCGCTGGCGGAGCCAGGCGCCGCTGTGGGGCGACACGTCGTTCGACTCCGTCGCACCGGCGCTGCGTAGCCGATGCGTGGTTGCCGCGGTACGCTCCGCCACGGCCGGCATGCCGATCGATGTCAGCGCGACGGCGCCGTTCACCGACGGTCAATGGATGTTGTCGCACAACGGCGTGGTGGACCGCGCCGTGTTGCCCATGAGCTCGCAGGCCGAATCCGTCTGCGACAGTGCTTTACTCGCGTCTGCAATCTTTGAGCGGGGCCTCGACGCGCTCGGCGACACCATCACCGAGATCGCGGCGGCCGACCCGGACGCCCGGCTGAACATATTGGCGGCCAACGGTTCTCGTCTGCTCGCCACCACCTGGGGCGACACGTTGTCCATCCTGCGCCGCGCCGACGGCGTTGTGCTGGCCAGCGAGCCCTACGACAACGACCCCGGCTGGGAGGACGTGCCGGACCGCCACCTCGTCGAGGTCACCGCGACGGGCGTCGCACTGACCCCGCTGGATCACTCGGAAGGCTATCGATGACGCTGACTTTGTCCAATCACCTGGCCGCCGACTCTGCGGATCAGGCGTTGCGCCGGGATGTCTTCAACGGCCTACAGCAGACGCCGAAGTCATTGCCGCCCAAGTGGTTCTACGATTCGCTGGGCAGTCACCTATTCGATCAGATCACCCGGTTGCCCGAGTATTATCCGACCCGCGCGGAGGCCGAGATCCTGCGCGCGCGGTCGGCCGAGGTGGCGGCGGCCAGCGAGGCCGACACCCTGGTGGAGTTGGGCAGCGGGACGTCGGAGAAGACCCGGCTGCTGCTCGACGCGCTGCGTGAACGCGGATCGCTGCGCAGATTCGTCCCGTTCGACGTCGACGCCGGCATACTGTCGACGGCCGCGGCGGCGATCCAGCAGGAGTACACCGGCGTCGAAATCAACGCCGTCTGCGGCGATTTCGAGGAACACCTGACCGAGATCCCAACCGGCGGGCGGCGCCTGTTCGTGTTCCTGGGGTCGACTATCGGCAACCTGACACCCGGACCGCGCACGGCGTTCCTGTCGAGCCTGTCCGCCCAGATGCGTCCGGGCGACAGCCTGCTGCTGGGCACGGACCTGATCAAGGACACCGGCCGGCTGGTGCGCGCCTACGACGATTCGGCCGGGGTGACGGCGGCCTTCAATCGCAATGTGCTGGCGGTGATCAACCGGCAACTCGACGCCGATTTCGACGTCGAGGCCTTCCAGCACGTGGCGCGCTGGAACGCCGAGGAGGAACGGATCGAAATGTGGTTGCGCGCCAGCCGTCCGCAGCGGGTCCGCGTCGACGCGCTCGACCTGACCGTCGATTTCGCGGCCGACGAGGAGATGCTCACCGAGGTGTCGTGCAAGTTCCGCCCGGAGGGGGTGAGCGCCGAATTGGCCCGCGTGGGGCTGCGCCGCACCCGGTTCTGGACGGACGCCGCGGGTGATTTCGGATTGTCGCTGGCCGTGAAGTGACGGCCGGCGCTTCGCTTGCGGACCGCTGGCGGGCGGCACGCCCGCCCGTGGCCGGGCTGCACCTGGACAGCGCGGCGTGTTCGCGGCAGAGCCTTGCGGTGATCGAGGCCGCCGCCCTGCACGCGCGCAACGAGTCCGAAATCGGCGGCTATGTTGCGGCCGAGGCGGCCGCACCCGCGCTGGACGCCGGGCGGGTCGCGTTCGCCGCGCTGGCCGGCATGCCCGACGCCGAGGTGGTGTTCACCACCGGCTCCCTGAACGCGCTGGATCTGCTGCTCGGCGGCTGGCCTGCCGACCGCCGCATGGTGGCGTGCCTGCCCGGTGAATACGGCCCCAATTTGGCGCTCTTCGCCGCCCACGGTTTCGACCGTCAACTGCTGCCGACGCTCGAGGATGGCCGGCTCGCGCTCGACGACGCGGCGCTGGCGCTCGAGGCCGACCCGCCCGATCTGGTCCACCTCACCGCGGTCGGCAGCCACAGCGGTGTGGTGCAACCGCTGTCGATGATCGCGCAGCTCTGCCGCGAGTTGAGGCTGCCGCTCGTCGTCGACGCCGCCCAGGCGCTGGGCCAGGTGGACTGCGCGGTCGGCGCCGACGTGACGTACGCGTCGTCGCGCAAGTGGATCGCGGGGCCGCGCGGTGTCGGCGCGCTCGCGGTGCGACGTGAGCTGATGGAGGGCTTGCGTCCGCGACTGGCGCCGCCGGACTGGCTCGCGGGCTCGTTCACGGTCGCCCAGCAGCTCGAATTCGGTGAAGCCAATATCGCTGCGCGCGTTGGATTTTCGCTGGCGCTGGGGGAGCACTTGGCGTACGGGCCACAGGCAGTGCGCGCGCGGCTGGTCGAGTTGGGCGGCACCAGCCGCCGGGTGCTGGCCGACGTAGCCGGCTGGGCGGTGGTCGAGGAGGTCGACGAGCTCAGCGCCATCACCACCCTGGCCCCGGTCGACGGCGCCGATCCCCAAGTGGTGCGGGCGTGGCTGCTCGCCGAGCGGCGGATCCTGACCACTTTCGTCGGCGTGCAGCGGGCTCCCCTGCGGCTGGCCGGTCCGGTGCTGCGCGTCTCGCCGCACGTGGACACCACGGCCGAGGATCTGCAGACCCTCGCCGAGGCGCTGATCGCCGCGACGGCGGCGACGTCCTAGCCCGCTTTGTGCGCCGTCAGCAGGTAGGCCGGCATCTTCATCCGGCCCCTCTCATCGCGGTCGTGCGGCGGAAATTCGAAGGGCGCGTTAGAAACATCGACGGCGTTCGACAGGATGAACGCCGGCCGGATCTCGTCGATCTCCCAGTACTTGCTCACCGCGGCGCGCAGTTCGTCCTCGTCGACCTCGTTGGGCTTCGGTTCCATCGCGGCGGGGAAGGCGCCCTTGGCGAACACCAGCACGAACAGGGTGGCCCCCGGCGCCGCCGCGCGGTGGATGGAGCTCAGGTAGCCGTCGCGGCCCTCGACCGGCAGTGAGTGAAACAGCGTGGAATCGACGACGGTGGAGAACCGCCCGTCATAACCACTCAACGACGTGATGTCGGCCTGCACGAAGCTGGCCGTGGTCAAGCCGCGATCCTCAGCCGCCTTGGTGGCCGCCGCGACGGCCGTCGGCGTGAGGTCGACACCGACAACCGTGTAGCCCTGGGCTGCCAGCGCCAACGACAGTTCGGCGACCCCGCAGCCGGCGTCGAGCACGTCGCTGCGGAATTTCCCGGCTGCGACCAGTGCGGCCAGTTCGGGTTGCGGCTCACCGATGTTCCACGGCGGCGGACCCGCGAAGTGCGCTCGTTCGCGGTATGCGCTGTCCCAGTCCATAACGTGATCGCCCGTCATGGTTTTCAACGTACCCGCGGTCAGGACTCCCAGGTGTGCACCGGCTCATTGGCGTGCATGTGCTCGCAGTACCGGCGCAGCATCTCGGCCAGCGCGGCCGGCCTGGTCATTCCGCCATCTTCCAGAGCGCGGACGGTGGATACCTGCCAGCTGGCACCGTTGCGTCCCGACCTGGCGCGGCCCTCGATGACGCCGAGAAAGCGGTCCCGCACCTCGGCGTCCATCCCCCACCGGCGCAGTCCCTCGTCGGCGATCGGCAGCAACCTGTCCAGCACCAACGCGGTCGCGGCCACGTCACCCAGACCCGGCCAATGCAGCCGGGCGTCGATGCCGTGTCGCGCCGCCGCCAGGAAATTCCCTTGTGCCGCAGCGAATTCCATGCGGGACCACACGGGATGGTCGTCCTCGGACAGGCTCCGCAGCACGCCGTAGAAGAAGGCCGAATTGGCCAGCATGTCCACGACGGTCGGCCCGGCCGGCAGCACCCGGTTCTCCAGCCGCAGGTGTGGGCGCCCGTCGACGACGTCATACACCGGCCGGTTCCACCGGTACACGGTGCCGCTGTGCAGCCGCAGCTCGGACAGTTTCGGTGCGCGCCCGGCGGCCAGCTCGGCGGTCGGATCCTCGTCGGACACCTCGGGCAGCAGGGACGGGAAGTAGCGGATGTTCTCTTGATACAAGTCGAGCACCGAGCTGATCCACCGTTCGCCGAACCACACCCGCGGCCGCACGCCCTGGGACTTGAGCTCCTCGGGCCGGGTGTCGGTGGACTGGGTGAACAGCTCGATGCGGGTCTCGGCCCACAACTGGTGGCCGAAGAAGTACGGCGAGTTGGCGCCCAGCGCCAGCTGCGGGCCCGCCACCACCTGGGCCGCGTTCCAGTTGGCGGCGAACGTTTCCGGAGCCACCTGCAGGTGCAATTGGATGCTGGTGCAAGCGGATTCGGGCGCAATCGACACGGCCTGCCAGCTCAGCGGCTCGGGGCCGGAGATGTTGATCGGGATGTCCTCGCCGCGGGCGGTGAAGATCGAGTCGTTGAGCGCCGCGTACCGCCTCGAGTCGCTCATCCAGCCGGTGGTCAGATGCTCGGGCATCAGCGTGGGCAGGATGCCGATCATCACGATGTGCGCGCCGCCCACGCCGGCCTTGATCTCGGCGTCGTTCAGACTGGCCCGCACCTCGCCTTCCAGGTCGAGCGCGGTGCGGCCGGGCAGGGCGTGGGGTGGCACGTTGAATTCGATGTTGTAGGCGCCCAATTCCGGCTGGAACGCCGGATCCCCGATGGCGTTTAGCACGTCGCGATTCGACATCGCGGGCTGGTAGTCGGCGTCGACGAGGTTGCACTCGATCTCCATGCCCGTCAGCGGCTTGGCCGAGTCAAAGCGCGACTGTTCCAGCATCGCCGCGAACACGTCCAGGCACACCTGGAGCTTGCGCCCGTATTCCCGCCGATGTGCGCTGGTGTACGTGGTGCGCTTGACCTCTTCGCCCACACCGCCGATGGAACAGGGTTACCGGCGGTAACGCAAGCTACGCGGCCGCTTGTCGAGTTCACCCGGACATGATGGACTCCTGACGTGTCCGCTGAGTTCGTCGCCGCCATCGATCAGGGAACCACCAGCACTCGCTGCATGATCTTCGATCATGACGGGGCCGAAGTGGCCCGCCATCAACTCGAGCACGAACAAATCCTGCCCCGCGCCGGCTGGGTGGAACACGACCCGGTCGAAATCTGGGAGCGCACTTCGTCGGTGTTGTTGTCGGTGCTCAACCGTGCCAACTTGACCGCCAACCACATTGCCGCGCTTGGTATAACGAACCAACGCGAAACCACGCTGGTGTGGAACCGGCGCACCGGGCGGCCGTACTACAACGCGATCGTCTGGCAGGACACCCGCACCGACCGGATCGCGTCGGCGCTGGAACGAGACGGCCGCGGCGACGTGATTCGCCGAAAGGCGGGCCTGCCACCGGCGACGTATTTCTCGGGCGGCAAGCTGCAGTGGATCCTGGAGAACGTCGACGGGGTGCGCGAGGCGGCCGAGAGCGGTGACGCGCTGTTCGGCACCCCGGACAGCTGGGTGTTGTGGAACCTGACCGGAGGTCCGCGCGGCGGCGTGCACGTCACCGACGTGACCAATGCCAGCCGGACCATGCTGATGGACCTCGAGACGCTCGACTGGGACGACGAGCTGTTGTCGTTCTTCGCCATCCCGCGTGCGATGCTTCCGGCGATCGCGCCGTCGTCGTCGCCGCAACCGTATGGCGTCTCGGCGCAGGCCGGGCCGATCGGCGGCGAGGTGCCGGTCACGGGGGTTCTCGGTGACCAGCACGCGGCGATGGTCGGCCAGGTGTGTCTGTCGGAGGGCGAGGCGAAGAACACCTACGGCACCGGGAACTTCCTGCTGCTCAACACCGGCGAGACGATCGTGCGGTCGAAAAACGGCCTGCTGACCACCGTCTGTTACCAGTTCGGCGACGCGAAACCCGTTTACGCCCTTGAGGGTTCGATCGCGGTCACCGGCGCTGCGGTGCAGTGGCTGCGCGACCAGTTGGGCATCATCAGTGGCGCGGCGCAAAGCGAGGCGTTGGCGCGCCAGGTTGCCGACAACGGCGGAGTCTATTTCGTCCCCGCGTTTTCCGGGCTTTTCGCGCCCTATTGGCGATCCGACGCCCGCGGCGCGATCGTGGGGCTGTCGCGGTTCAACACCAACGCGCACCTGGCCCGCGCGACGCTGGAGGCGATCTGCTATCAGAGCCGCGACGTGGTGGACGCGATGGCAGCGGATTCCGGTGTGCGCCTTGAGGTGTTGAAGGTCGACGGCGGCGTCACCGGCAATGACCTGTGCATGCAGATTCAGGCCGATGTGCTCGGCGTCGACGTGGTGCGTCCCGTGGTCGCCGAGACGACCGCGCTGGGCGCCGCCTACGCGGCGGGTTTGGCGGTGGGGTTTTGGGCCGATCCGTCCGACCTGCGGGCCAACTGGCACGAGGACAAGCGCTGGACGCCGGCCTGGACCGACGAGCAGCGCGCCGCCGGGTACGCGGGTTGGCGTAAGGCCGTGCAGCGGACCCTGGACTGGGTCGACGTGACTTGATCCAGGGTCCGCTGCGTCTGCCGGGGCTCAGTCTTCGCCGAGGATGCCGTAAACCTCGCGCCGCGCGTTGTTGAGGATTTCGACGATGCGCTGCTGCTGCTCGGCGGTGGCGGTGTGCGCGGACTGCGCGACCGCGCCGAACAGCTGGCCGATGGCCGCCCGCAGGTTCAGGTGACCCGGGTCGGCGCCTTCGGCGATCTCGTCCCACGGCGGCGTCTCGACCTTTTCGGCCGCCGCGCGGCCCTCGTCGGTCAGCTGGAAGAGCTTCTTGCTGCGTCCGCCTTCGCTGGCGGTGATCAGGCCCTCGTCGGTCAACAGCTGCAGCGTCGGATAGACCGAGCCCGGGCTGGGCTTCCAGAGCCCGTTGCTGCGTTCGGTGATCTGCTGGATCATCTCGTAGCCGTGCATCGGCCGCTCGGCCAGCAGCGCCAGGATGGCCGCGCGGACGTCGCCGCGCTTGCCGCGACCCGGGCCGCCACGGCGCCGTCCGCCGCGTCGGCCCCCCGGCCCGAAGCCGAAGCCGGGACCGAATCCGGGGCCGAACCCCGGGCCGAATCCGGGCCCGAATCCGGGCCCGAAGGCCGGGCCGTCGTGGTTGGGGCCGTGGTCGCGGACGTGTTCGAAGAACTGCTGTTGGGCGCGCCGGCGGGCGCCGTGCGGGACGCGCCGTTGCGTTTCGGGGCCGAAGCCTAGACCGGGGCCGCCGGAGAACGGGCCGCCGGTAGGCGTGAATAGGTTGTACATGTCTGTTCCTTACGTCTGAAGGGGAAGCGCACCGTGCGCTTCGAGGTATCACGATATATCGGAAACTATCGTGATGCAACGGGGTGTCGGCTGTCGTGCGGTGACGCCGCCGGTAGAGCGCATGACCTGCGGTGTTGGGTCCGCGGGTCCGGCCGTTCGGACGGGCCGGCCCGTTTGCACTAGCCGGGCGGCGGGTAGGAACTCTGGGATGAACGCTGACGAGTCCAACCTTTCGGTGGGCAGCGGGACCTCGACCGCGGCCGGCCCCGCGTGGGGCGGCAGCGGCAGTGGGCGCAACGTGTGGCCGTGGGTCAACTGGGGCTTGGCGCTGGCCACGGTGCCCGCCGCCGCCATCGTCATGCTCTTCGCGCTCGGCGCGGTGATGAGTACCGACGGCTGCAGCGACCGCAGTTGCCCCAACCTTGGCCACGGCGGGATCAGTTTCGGGGTCGCGTTCTACGGCGCGCCCGCGGTTGCGGTGGTCGTGATCGTCATCTCCCTTTTCACCGCGAAGCGCCGCGGCGGCATCGCCGTCCCGCTGTGCGGATGGGCGCTGTTGATCGCCGACGTCGCCCTGATGGCGGCGAGCGTCTCCGGTTAACCGGGCGGCGCGAAACCGCCCGGCGCGGTATGCGGCGGCCCCTGGTGGGGTGCACCCGGGTCCGGCCACGGGACCGCCTGCTGTGGTGGCGCGGGCGGCCAGGCCGGCCACGGCGCGGCGCCTGCCGGCGGCATCGCGGGGCGAAGCCGCGCCAGTTCGCGGCGGTGACGTTCGGCGAGCACGGCGGCGAGCACCAGTTCCGGCGGCGCGCCGGGCGGGGGCGGCGGGGCGATGCGGGACACCACATCACCGGCGATGCGATAGGCCATCTGCAGTCGTAGCTGGCGATCGAGTTGCGTTGCCCGTGAGAGGAATTGGCGAGCGACCTCGGCCTGACCGGGGGACAGGCCGGAAAGTTGCAGGGACGAGGCCCACCAGGCCAGCGAAGGCGGCATCACGGGCGGGGGGCCGAGGCGGGGGCCGCGTTCGTTCACCACGACGGTGCCGGCGAAAATGTCGCCGACCCGCTTGGCCTTCGGCGACAGGATGCTGCAGATGACGGCGGGACTCCCGAACAGCATCCAGATCTCCACCACCGCCGCGAGGGCCCGAAACAAGGCCTGCCGGAAGCGTTCTGGCCCGCCGTCGTCGGACACCACGCGCAGACCCATCGCTATCTTGCCGACCGAGCGTCCACGCGTTGCCGTTTCGAGCACCACCGGATAGCCGACGATCACCACCACGGTGAAGATGAGCAGGATGGCGGTGCTCAGCGCGGTGTCGAACTGGGTCAGTGTGGCGGCCCACAGCATCAGCCCGAGGAGATAGCACACGACGATCACGGCGATATCGATCAGTGCGCCCACGGCCCGCACCGGCAACTGGGCGATCTGCACGTCGAGCACGACGGCGTCGCCGGTCACCACCTCCGACATAACACCGAACGGTACAGGGCGATTAGGCTGCGCAGGGTGGACGTCGACGCATTCGTGCTGCACCATCGCGGTACGTGGGACCGCCTCGATCGGCTGGTCGCGAGGCGTCGCTCGCTGACCGGCGCCGAGGTCGACGAGCTGGTCGAGCTATACCAACGTGTTTCCACCCACCTGTCGATGCTGCGCTCGGCCTCATCGGACTCGCTGTTGATCGGTCGGCTCTCGAGCCTCGTCGCGCGCGCCCGTTCCGTGGTGACCGGCGCCCACGCGCCGATGAGCAGTACGTTCGTCCGGTTCTGGACGGTGTCTTTCCCGGTGGTCGCGTACCGGTCGTGGCGGTGGTGGCTGGGCACCGCGGTGGCGTTCTTCGCCGTGGTGGTCGTGATGGCGTTGTGGGTGGCCGGCAATCCCGAGGTGCAATCGGCCGCCGGAACACCAAGCGACATCGAACAATTGGTGAACCACGACGTCGCCTCCTACTACAGCGAACATCCCGCCGCGGCGTTCGCGCTGCAGATCTGGGTGAACAATTCCTGGGTGGCTGCGCAGTGCATCGCGTTGTCCGTTCTGCTGGGACTGCCGATCCCGGTCGTGCTGTTCCAGAACGCGGCCAACCTGGGACTGATCTCGGGGCTGATGTTCCAGGCCGGCAAGGGCGGTGTGCTGCTCGGGCTGCTGATTCCGCATGGGCTGCTGGAGCTGACGGCGGTGTTCCTGGCGGGGGCGGCGGGGATGCGGCTGGGGTGGTCGGTGATCTCGCCCGGCGACCGGCCACGCGGACAAGTGCTCGCCGAACAGGGTCGCGCCGTCGTGTCGGTCGCGATCGGTCTGGCGGGTGTGCTGCTGGTCTCGGGGTTGATCGAGGCGCTGGTGACGCCCTCGCCGCTGCCGACCTTCGTTCGGGTCGGCATCGGGATCATCGCCGAGGCGGCGTTCCTCACCTACATCGTGTATTTCGGTCGCCGCGCGGCGAAGGCCGGGGAGACCGGCGACATCGAAGACGCGCCCGACGTGATTCCCACCAGCTGAACGCGCTACAGCCGATTGCCCGGTTTCTCCTCACGCCGCTGCGCGGCGTGCATCGTCACCGGGCTAAAGCCGACCGGTGGCCTTCATCGCCAGGTAGTGGTCGGCCAGGGCGGGGGCCAGTTCGGTGGGCGGGGCATCGACGACCTCCACCCCGCTGCGGCGCAGGCGGGTGGCGATCGCGCGGCGGTCGTTGCGTGATCGTTCGGCGGCCGCCGCGTCGTAGACGGCGGCCGGGTCGGAACGCCCGGCCGCCAGTTGGTCCACTCGAGGGTCGGCAACCGCGGCCACCATGAGGTGGTGTTTGGCCGACAACTGGGGCAGCACCGGCAGCAAGCCCTCGTCGAGCGCGGTCGCGTTGAGGTCGGTCAGCAGCACCACCAGCGACCGCCGGCGGGTCCGCCGCGCAATCGCGGAAACCATTGCGGTCCAATCCGGTTCGAGCAGCGCGGGTTGCAGGGGGGCCATCGCCTCGACCAGTTGGGCGAGCAGTTCGGTGCGCGACGCGCCGAAGACGCCGGCGCGGCTGACCCGGTCGTGCGCGAGGAAGTCGACGTGATCGCCGGCCCGCGACGCGAGCGCCGCCAGCAGCAGCGCGGCATCCATGGACCAATCCAGCCGGGGCCACCCCGCGGGATCGGCGGCCGTCGGATCGATACCCACCCGGCCCGCCGAGGTGCGCCCGGTGTCGAGCACGATCACCACCCGCCGGTCGCGTTCGGGGCGCCAGGTGCGGACGACGACATCGGCGCGACGCGCGGTGGCGCGCCAGTCGATCGACCGCACGTCGTCACCGACGACATACTCGCGCAGCGAGTCGAATTCGGTTCCCTGGCCGCGGATCAGCGTGGGCAGCAGCCCGTCGATCTCGCGGAGTTTGGCCAGCCGCGCCGGCAGGTGCTTGCGGGACAGGAACGGCGGCAGCACCCGCAGCAGGCCCGGCACCGCCTGTGACCCTTGCCGTCCCGCCAGCCCCAGCGGCCCGATGGACCGGGCGGTGACCACCGCGGCGCGCTGCTCGCCCCGGCGGACCGGCCGCAGCTGGGACTGGATGTGCTGATGCTGCCCGGCGGGGATGTTCACGGGATGGATGCGCGGTCGCGCGCCGGCGCTGGGCGGCCAGGCGTCGCGAACCTGGCCGCGAAACCGTCGCCGACCGTCGTTGTGGATCAGCAGCCCGACGTCCACCTGCTGCGCGAGCCGGACCGAGCGATCCGGGGAGCGGATGTAACGCAACCTGCGGGTGCCGGCCGCCAACCCGATGTCCACGGCCACCACGACCCCCAGCGTGACCGCCAGCACGGCGAAAGTTCTTGCCGGCCAAGGTGACAGCGCAATGGGCAGGACGCACATCAGCGCGACCAGCCCGGTGCGTCCGGTCAGGACCACTAGCGGGGCACCGGGACCGAGGCCAAGATCCCGTCGAGCACACCGTCGGGTGTGGCCCCCTCGAGCTCGGCCTCGGGGCGCAGCATCACCCGGTGCCGCAGCGTCGGGCGGGCCATGGCCTTAACGTCGTCGGGGGTGACGTAGTTGCGGCCGGACAGCCAGGCCCAGGAACGCGCCGTGGCCAACAGCGCGGTGGCCCCGCGCGGCGAGACGCCCAGCTGCAACGCGGGCGAGGAGCGGGTGGCACCGACGGTGTCGACGATGTATCCCAGGACCTCGTCGGCGACCAGCACGTTGCGCACGGCGTCGCGCCCGGCCGCCAGTTCGGCGGCCCCGGCCACCGGTTTGATCGCCGACAGGTCGCGGGGATCGAAGCCGTGCGCGTGCCGGGCGAGGATGGCGATCTCCGAATCCCGGGGCGGCAGAGTGACATTCAGCTTGAGCAGGAATCGATCCAGCTGCGCTTCGGGCAGCTGGTAAGTACCCTCGTATTCGACGGGGTTCTGGGTCGCGGCGACGATGAACGGGTCGGGCAGCGGCCGCGCGACGCCTTCGACGCTGACCTGGCGCTCCTCCATCGCCTCGAGCAGCGCGGCCTGGGTTTTCGGCGGGGTCCGGTTGATCTCGTCGGCCAGCAGCAGGTTGGTGAACACCGGGCCGGGCCGGAACTCGAACGCGGCGGTGCGCGCGTCGTATACCAGCGAACCCGTCACGTCGCCGGGCATCAGGTCGGGGGTGAACTGCACCCGCTTGAACTCCAGTTGCAGCGCGGCCGCCAGCGCGCGCACCAGCAGCGTCTTCGCCACTCCCGGGACGCCTTCCAGCAGCACGTGGCCGCGGCACAGCAGCGCGATCACCAGACCGCTGACCACCCCCTCCTGTCCGACGACGGCCTTGGCGAGCTCGGTGCGCAACGCCAGCAGCGCCTCTCGCGCCGATTCAGCGGTGGGGGTGGAGGCGGTAGATGGTTGCGTCACGTCCGTGTGACCTGCCTTTCGATGTCGTCGAGCGCACGGGCAAGTTGTAGCAAGTCGTGGTCGGTCGCGGGGGGCGGCCCGAACAGCTGGTAGGAGACGAATGCGGGGTCGGCCCCGCTTCGCCCGGCCACCGCGGCCGCCACCGCCGGTGGCGGCGCCCCGATGCTCAGACCCAGCCGGGGCACCAGCCGCTGCAGCGTAGCGGTGCGCAGTGCCGCGGCGGCGCGGTCGCGCGCCCGGCGGGAACGGTACAGCCGGCCGCGGCCCTCCACGGTCTCCGAAGCGCGCACCACGACGGGCAGCTCCTCGGCGACCAGCGGACCGGGCCGACGGCCCCGCCACAGGGCGACCAGCAGCACAACCAGGCACAGCTGCCAGACGATCCACGTCACGTTCTGCGGGATCAGGTCGCCAACCGAGCCGGGCGGCGGTGATTCGCCCTCGACGCGGTGGGGCGCGTACCAGATCAGCCGCGGCCGGGCGCCCGCCAGGTTCATCGCCAGGGCGGCGTTGCCTGCTTGCAGCAGCGCGCCGTTGGTCAGGAAGTCGGTGCTGCCCACCGCCGTGATCGTCCGCCCGCCGTCGCGGAAGCGAATCAACGCACCGTCGTAGCAACGGGTCATCGCCCGGCCGTCGGTGGCGCGGTAGGTGTCGCTGGGCCCGAATCGCACCCGGCCGGCCCGTGTGGCCTCGCGCAACGCGCAGTCTGGATCGGTATCGAAGGTGCCGCCGGCCGCCGAGACGCGCAGGCCGGGCAGCAATGCCGCGCGGGTGCGCGCCGTCGGCTCCACCAGCAGCAGATCGCCGGGCGCCTTCGCCAGCCGGTCCAGCAGCGGGGTGGTCAGGTATTGGCTTTGCGCCACCAGGATCAGCGCGTCGGGCCGCGCCGCCCGTTCCACGCCGGCGATGCCGTCGGCGACCACCACGTCGACGCCGCCGCCGCGCAGGAGTGCAACCAGCGCATGGGTGCCGTCGGGAGCCGTCGATGCCGGGTCCATGCGGGCGCCGGGCCGCGGCGCGGTCAGGTAGGCATCGACGCCTGCGATGACGGCGAGCACGACCAGGGTGAGGATGACCCAGCGCCAGGACCGCCAGCGCTGCATCGGCGTCGGGCCGGCGGCTTCGGGACGCCCGATGGTCGCCATCACCGCACCTGCGCCCACGAGTCGGAGGCGGCGGGTTGCGCCGGCCCCGCGAGCACGGCCGCCGAGCGGGACCGCAGGTGGTCGTCGAGGTCGGCGATCATCCGATACGCGCCCTGAGTTCCGGGTTGTTCACCGTAGGTGACGTCGTTGAAAGCCGTTGCGGATTGCGATAATTCGCCGGCCAGATTGGGCAATGCGGCGCCGGCGTCGGAGGCCAGCTCGTTCGCGGTACGGCCGGGCGCCGGGTTCAGCACGCCGGTCTCCTCGAGTTGACGGGCGACGGCCCGCAGTCGATGACGAATCGCCGCGGCCCACTCACCTTGCGCCGCATAGTTTTCGGCGGTCGCGCGATGCTGGGCCGCGGTGAGCTGCGCGGCTTCGAACAACTGGTAGTCGCCACCCCGCCTGGTGCGCATGGTGCGCCGCGCGATGTGGACGGCGACCGCCAGCGCGATCCCGAGCATGATGAAAAGCACCGTCGCCGTTAGCCATCCACCCGGCAGCGAGGCCGTCTTCTGCAGCAGCCGGTAGATCGTCTCGTTGAGCCATTCGGCTATTTGCTGCTCGGCCGAGCCTTTGGAGTAGATCGGTTTGTTCAGCTCGTCCTGGGCGGCCTGGTGCGCGGCATCGCGGTCGATGTCGATGGAGGGCACTGTCTATCCTCAGGCCGGCCGCGTCAGCCAGAGGTTGTCGGTGGAGCCGGCCGCGTAAGGGCCGCCGGCGGCACCGGTCTGCAGGACCAGATCGAAGGCCTCGGCGCGCATCCGGCGATCGGTGTACAGCAGCGCGATGACGCCCGCATTGAAAGGGGCGGTGATGATCTCGCCGATCGCTGCGCCCACCGACGCGACCACGGTGCCGATGAGGAAAGCCGCGGTAGACGAGGTGATCACAAAGAACTGGCTGACGATGTTGAACGGGACGGCGACCGCGCCCCCGACGACGGATGTCACCACGAAGGTCAGCAGCCGGATGCCCAGCACCCGCCAGAAGCCGCCGCGGACCAGCGCGAACGATCGGGTGATGGCGTCAAGGACGGGTAGCCGCTCCAGCACGATCAGCACGGGTGCAAACAACACCACCGTGTACAGGAACACCAGCAACGCGATCACGGCCAGCGCGAGCGGCAAGCCCAGGACGACCGCCTCCGCGGGGTTGCCGATGGCCGCCAGCACCGCGACGATCACCGCCGCCAGCCCCGCGACAACCGCCATCACCGCGCCTTCGAGCACCGCGAGACCGAGCAACGGCACCAGGCGCCCGCGGATCTTGGCCCACGTCTCGCCGATGGTGATCGGCGACCCGAACACCGCCCGCCCGACGATGACGGTGAGCATCCCGGACAGCAGCATGCCGCCCAGCCAGGCGACCAGCACGCCGGCGCCCATCGACGTCAACCACGCGCCGACGACCCCGGTGGTCAGCTCCTTGGCGTGATCGGTCGTCAACCTGCCGTAGGCCGCCAACGGTCCGAACACGGCGGCCTTGGTGACGATCTGGATGACCACCACCACGATCGCGGTCAAGCCCAAAGCCGCCTTCGGATTGGCGCGGACGTAGCCGACCGCGCCATTGAAGATGTCGCCCAGGGTCAGCGGGCGCAGCGGGATGATGCCGGGTTTGACCGCGCCCGGAACCAGATGCGGCGGGCCGTATTGCCAAGCGGGCCGCGGCCCGTATCCCGGTGGCGGGCCATAGCCGGGTGGGGGGCCATAGCCCGGTGGGGGGCCATAACCGGGTGGGGGACCGTACGCGGGTGGCGGGCCGTAGCCGGGTGGGGGGCCGTAAGCCGGTGGTGGCGGGCCGTAGCCCGGATAGCCAGGCGGCGGCGCGCTCAACGTGTTCCGCGGTGTTTGCGGACGGGCCCGTCGTTCGTCATGGGCTCCATCCTGTCGGTGGTCCGGGCATTTCTCAATCATGGCCAGGCGGTCGGCGCGTAGCGTCTCTGGCATGGCCGAACTCAAATCCCGGCTGCGGGCCGACCTGACCGACGCGATGAAGAGCAAGGACAAGCTGCGCACGGCGACCCTGCGCCTACTGCTCGCCGCGATCCAAACCGAGGAAGTCTCCGGCAAACAGGCCAAAGACCTCTCCGACGACGAAGTCATCAAGGTGCTGGCGAGGGAGTCCCGCAAGCGTGCCGAGTCGGCGGAGATCTACACCCAGAACGGCCGCGGTGAGCTCGCCGCCAACGAGCACGCCGAGGCGCGGATCATCGACGAATACCTGCCGACGCCGCTCACCGAGGCCGAGGTGGCCGACGTCGCGGACACCGCCATCGCGCAGGTCGCCGAGGAGATCGGCGAGCGGCCGAGCATGAAGCAGATGGGGCTGGTGATGAAGGCGGCCACCGCGATCGCGGCGGGCAAGGCCGACGGCGCCCGGTTGTCGGCGGCGGTCAAGGAGCGGCTGTAGCGACCACCACCCGGGTGCCGTCCGGGGCCCGCCTGGTCACGCGCCGGGCGTCGAGCTGCTCGAGCAACGGCACGGCGACGCGGCGGGTGGTGCCGAGCGCGCGGCGCGCGTCGCTGACGGTGAACGGCTGGGGCAGCGTCGTGAGGACGCCCGCCGCCCGGTCCAGCGCGCCGGACCCGAGCACGACGCCGTCGGCGATCCGGGTCAACCGCCCGGCGCGCACCGCCGCGGCCAGCTCCCGGGGCCCGAGCTTGAGCTCGGCCAGTTCGTCGGCCTCCGGTGCCCGAAATGGCTCGGCGGCCAGCCACTCCTCGATGGTGCGCACCGCCTTGTCGACGCGGGCCGGCAGGGCCGCCCCCGGCGACCGGACCAACCCGTCGACCACCTGAAGTCCGGTGCCCTCCAGCAGCGTCGGCAGTAATTCAGCGGCGGGCAGGCCGGCGCGCTGCCGCAACGTCTCGAGCGGCATTCCCGCCGCGATGTCGTGGTCCTGGGCCCAGCCCCGCACCGCGGCGGTCGCGCACTCGCGCCGCGCGGCCCACCACCGCGGCTGCACCACCCAGTCGCCGACCCGTAGCCCCGAAGGCGGCAGGCCCATCGCGCGCAGCTCGTCGGCCCGGGCGTAATCGGGCGGGCGGACGCGGCCGGTTGCCAGCTCCGCGCCACGATCCCTGGCCGCGCCGCGGCGGCGCAGCGCCGGCGGCCGGACGTCGAGCACCTCGATGCCCGCCGCGATCCGGTGCTCCCCGGGATCGCGCAGCAGCCCGATGTCCGAAACCCGCAGCGGCAGGGGCCTCGCCAGCCGCAGCCGGGCCGCCGCCTCACCCAGCCGCCGCACCTGGACGGGCACGGCCGCGGACCCGACGTGCAGCACCAGCTGGCGGTGCAGCGCGTCCGCCGAGCGCAGCGCGACGTCGATCTCCGCGGTGTCCAGCCACACGCCCGGCGTCTGGACGGTGTCGCCGCGGCCGATGTCCCGGCGGTCCACGCCGCGCAGGTTCAGCGCCACGCGGGCCACCGCACCGACCGCCGATTCGTCGCGGCTCAGCGATTGCAGCCCGCGGACCGTGACGCGCCGGCCGGCGTGTTCCAGTTCGTCGCCCACCCGGATCGTGCCGGCCGCGAGGGTGCCGGTCACCACCGTGCCCGCGCCCCGGACGGTGAAGCTCCGGTCCACCCATAGCCGCACGTCGGCTTCCGCGTCCGGAACCGGTAGCCGGTCGGTCAGCGCCAGCAGTTCCCCGCGCACCCGCTCGAGGTCGGTGCCGATCGCGACGGCGGCCCCGGCCAGCGAGGTCGCGGCGAACCGTTCGCGCGCCTGCTCGATCGCCGGACCGGGAGCGGCGAGGTCGGCCTTGCTGATCACCAACAGCCCGTGGCGGACACCGAGGGCGTCCAGCGCCGCGAGGTGTTCGTCGGACTGCGGCATCCAGCCCTCGGTCGCGGCGACGACGAACATGACGGCCGGGACCGGGCCCACCCCGGCGAGCATGTTGGCCACGAACCGTTCGTGGCCCGGCACGTCGACGAACGCCAGCCGGCGCCCGCCGAGCTCGGTCCACGCGAAGCCGAGGTCGATGGTCAGACCCCGGCGCCGCTCCTCGGCCAGCCGGTCCGGCCACATGCCGGTGAGCCGGTGCAGCAGGGTGGACTTGCCGTGGTCGACGTGCCCGGCGGTGGCTATGACGAACATGCGAGCACCGCCGCCGCCAGCCGCGCGTCGTCCTCGGGAGCGACCGTGCGCAGGTCGAGCAGGCACCGGCCCGCCTCGAGCCGGCCGACGACCGGCGGGCTGGCGGCGCGCAGCGCGGCGGCGTAGGACTCGGGCAGGCTCACCGCGGCGCTGGGCAGCTGGACGTCCGGCGCCCCGCCGCCGCCGACGGCCGCGATGCAATCCACCACCTCGGCGCCCGGCAGCGCGGCGGCCAGCGACTCGGCGCGCGACCGCAGCTCCGCCACGTCGGCGATCAACGCCTCGGCCACCGGGGTTGGCGGGCCGGTCAGGGTCGCTTCCAGGGCGGCGAGGGTGAGTTTGTCCACCCGCAGCGCGCGGGCCGCCGGGTGCCGGCGCAGCCGCTCGATCAGCTCGGCGTCGCCCAGCAGCAGGCCGGCCTGGGGGCCGCCGAGCAGCTTGTCGCCGCTCGCGGTGACCAGGTCGGCGCCGTCGCGCAGGGTCGACGTGGCGTCGGGCTCGTCGGGAAGCAGGGGGTGCGGGGAGAGCAGCCCGGAGCCGATGTCGACCACCAGGGGCGCACCGAGTTTCGCCAACTCGGCCACGCCGACCGCCGAGGTGAACCCGGTGACGTGGAAGTTGGACGGATGGACCTTCAGGATGAAACCTGTCTGCGGCCCGATCGCCCCGGCGTAGTCGCGCAGGCTGGTGCGGTTGGTGGTGCCGACCTCGCGCAGCCGGGATCCGGTGGAGGCCAGCAGCTCGGGGATGCGGAACCCGTCCCCGATCTCGACGAGCTCGCCGCGGCTGAGCACGATTTCCTTGCCCGGCGCGAGCGTCAAGGCCGTCAGCAGCAGCGCGGCGGCGTTGTTGTTGACCACGTGCACGGCGCCCGCGGTGGGCACCGCCCGGGCCAGCGCGGCCAGCGCCCCCCGGCCCCGGCGGCCGCGGCGGCCCGTCGCCAGGTCCAGCTCCACGTCCGTGGTCCCCGCCGCGGCGACCACCGCGTCGACGGCGGCCCGCGACAGCGGCGCCCGGCCCAGATTGGTGTGCACCACAACGCCGGTGGCGTTGATGACCGGCCGCAGGCTCGACGCGGTGGCCGGAAGTGCGGCGACGGCGTGCTCGGCGACGCGCTCGGGTTCGATCTCGCCCGCGCGCGCCCGCTGCTGCGCATCGGCGATCACGGACTTCACCAGATCGCGGCCCAGCACCCGCTGGGCTTCGACCAGGCGCGGATCGGCGAGCAGCGTGTCGGTGCGCGGCACCCGCCGGCGCGGGTCGGTCATGTCAGGCTCGACGAAGTATGGCGGAGGCGGACGGGAATCGAACCCGCCAGCGGCAGCGTCTGCCGTTCGACGGTTTTGAAGACCGCGCCGGTCACCAGACCGGACACGCCTCCTCGAACCATAGGGACAAGTATGGACGCGTGACCTATCGACTGACCCAGTACGCCCACGGCGGCGGCTGCGCCTGCAAGATCCCGCCCGGCGAGCTGGAGGATGTGGTCCGCGGGTTGGGGGCAAGCGCGCCGCGCGACCCGGCCGGCGAGTTGCTGGTCGGCCTGGACCATGGCGACGACGCGTGCGTGGTGCGCCTCGAAACTGGCACGGCCGGCGTGGCGCTGATCGCGACGACGGACTTCTTCACCCCGGTGGTCGACGACGCCTACGACTGGGGCCGCATCGCGGCCACCAACGCGCTGTCCGACGTCTACGCGATGGGCGGGCGTCCGGTGGTGGCGGTCAATCTGCTGGGCTGGCCGCGCGACGTGCTGCCGTTCGAGCTGGCGGCCGAGACGCTGCGCGGCGGGCTGGACGTCTGCGGGCTGGCCGGCTGCCACCTCGCCGGTGGGCACAGCGTCGACGACCCGGAGCCCAAATACGGCCTGGCCGTCACCGGGATCGCGGACCCGAACCGGTTGCTGCGCAACGACTCCGGCAAGCCCGGCACGCCGCTGTCGCTGACCAAGCCGCTCGGGGTCGGCGTGCTGAACAGCAGGCACAAGGCGACCGGTGAGCGCTTCGAGCAGGCGATCGAGGCGATGACCACGTTGAACGCCGACGCGGCCGCGTCGGCGCTGGCCGCCGGTGTCGAATGCGCCACGGACGTAACGGGTTTCGGGCTGCTCGGGCACCTGCACAAGCTGGCGCGGGCCAGCGGCGTGACGGCGATGATCGACGCCGCGGCGGTGCCCTACCTGGACGGCGCGCGGGAGGCGCTGGCGGCCGGCTACGTCAGCGGGGGCACGCGGCGCAACCTCGACTGGGTGGCCCCGCACGCCGACCTGTCCGCGGTCGGCGCGGAGGAGGCGCTTCTGCTCGCCGACGCGCAGACCTCGGGCGGGCTGCTGATCGCCGGCGAGATCCCGGGCGCGCCCGTGGTCGGGGAGCTGGTGCCGCGCGGCGAGCACACCATCGTGGTGCGCTGAACTCAGCGGCGTTTCGGACGCGCGCACTAGGGTAAAGGCCATGGTTATGCGCAAGCTCTTCCTGGAGTGGCCCGTCGTGCGTCAGCTGCGTTCACCGGACAAGCTCGGCCGCGGGTCGGCCGTGACCTCGAAGCGCACCCGCGCCGTCACGCCGCGCACGACGACGGCCGACCGCGTCGTGCAGAGCATCTGCCCGTATTGCGCGGTGGGTTGCGGCCAGCGCGTCTACGTCAAGGACGAGCGGGTGGTGCAGATCGAGGGCGACCCCGACTCGCCGATCTCGCGAGGCCGCTTGTGCCCCAAGGGCGCTGCCAGCGAGCAGCTGGTGAACTCGCCGGGCCGGCAGCTGCAGGTGCTCTACCGCGCGCCGCGAGCGACCGAATGGCAGCCCCTTGAGCTGGACACCGCGATCGACATGATCGCCGACCGGTTCATCGAATCCCGCCGCCACACCTGGCAGGACATCGACAAGAAGGGCAACCTGCTGCGCCGCACCATGGGCATCGCCGCGCTCGGCGGGGCGACGCTGGACAACGAAGAGAACTACCTCATCAAGAAGCTCTTCACCGCCGCGGGCGCCATTCAGATCGAGAACCAAGCCCGCATTTGACACTCCGCCACGGTTCCCGGTCTGGGAGCCTCCTTCGGGCGCGGCGGCGCCACCCAAACACTGCAGGACATGGCGAACGCCGATTGCATCGTCATCCAGGGCTCCAACATGGCCGAGTGCCACCCGGTCGGATTCCAGTGGGTCGAGGAGGCCCGGGCCCGCGGCGCGCGGGTGATCCACGTCGACCCGCGCTTCACCCGCACCTCGGCGGTGTCGGACAAACACATCCCGATCCGGGCCGGCTCGGACGTGGTGTTGCTCGGCGCGCTCATCAACCACGTGCTGAGCAATGACCTCTGGTTCTCCGGGTACGTCGTCGCGTACACCAACGCCGCCACCCTGATCAACGAAAAGTTCAGGGACACCGAGGATCTGAATGGCCTGTTCTCCGGCTTCGACCCCGAGACCGGGCAGTACGACACGTCGACGTGGGCGTACGACGAAGAGGGGAACGGCCAGATCGAGTCCGCCGGCGGCGGCCACACACACGGGGAGACGGCCGCGCAGAGCGGGGCGGGCCACGAGCACGGCAGCGGCGGCCCGCCGCTCGAGCACGCCCGGGTGAAGCGGGACGAGACCCTGCAGCACCCGCGCACCGTCTTTCAGATCCTCAAGCGGCACTACGCCCGCTACACGCCGGAAATGGTCACGGACGTCTGCGGCATCAGCCGCGCCGATTTCGACTACCTGGCCCGCTCCATCGTCGAGAACTCCGGGCGCGAGCGCACGACGTGCTTCGCGTACGCCGTCGGGTGGACACAGCACACCCTGGGCGCCCAATTCATCCGCACCGCAACCATTTTGCAGCTCCTGCTGGGCAACGTCGGCCGTCCGGGCAGCGGCATCATGGCGCTGCGCGGCCACGCCACCATCCAGGGCTCCACCGACATCCCGACACTGTTCAACCTGCTGCCGGGCTACCTGGCGATGCCCAAGGCGGGCACGCACGACACCCTGGCCGACTATCTCGACGCGGTGGGATCGAAGAAGCAGAAGGGCTATTGGGCCAACTCCGACGCATACGCGATCAGCCTGCTCAAGGCGTGGTGGGGGGAGGCGGCCACCGAGGACAACGATTGGGCCTACGACTACCTGCCGCGGCTGTCCGGCCCGCACGGCACGTATCAGACCGTCATGGGCATGCTGGCCGACGAGGTCGAGGGCTACTTCCTGCTGGGCCAGAACCCGGCGGTCGGGTCGGCGCACGGCCGGATGCAGCGCATGGGCATGTCCCACCTCAAGTGGCTGGTGGTGCGCGACCTGAACCTCATCGAGTCGGCCACCTGGTGGAAGGACGGGCCCGAAATCGCTTCGGGCGAACTGAAAACTGAGGACATCGATACCGAGGTGTTCTTCTTGCCCGCCGCCACGCACGTGGAGAAGGCGGGATCGTTCACCCAGACCCAGCGCCTGGTGCAGTGGCGGCACAAGGCCGTCGAGCCGCCGGGCCAGTGCCAGAGCGAGTTGCAGTTCTTCTTCGAACTCGGCAAGCGGATCAGGCAGCGGTTGGCCGGGTCGACCGATGAGCGCGACCGGCCCCTGCTGGACCTCACGTGGGACTACCCGACCGACGAGCACGGCGAGCCCGACGGCGAAGCCGTATTGGCCGAGATCAACGGGTATTACGTCGCCGACCGCGCTCCGCTGTCGTCGTACACCGAGTTGCGCGCCGACGGGTCGACCGCCGCCGGTTGCTGGATCTACACCGGTGTTTACGCGAACGCCACCAACCAGGCCGCGCGCCGTGTCCCGCACGGCGGTGCGTCGCCGAGCCAACAGGAGTGGGGCTGGGCGTGGCCGGCCGATCGGAGAATTCTCTACAACCGCGCGTCGGCCGACCCGGAGGGCAAGCCGTGGAGCGAACGCAAGCGATACGTGTGGTGGGACTCGGACCAGCAACGGTGGGTCGGCTACGACGTGCCCGATTTCGTCGCCGACCGGGCGCCGGGCAGCCGGCCCGACCCGGACGTCGGCGGTCCCGACGCGCTCGCCGGCGACGACCCGTTCATCATGCAGGCCGACGGCAAGGGCTGGCTGTTCGCGCCGAAGGGTCTGGTCGACGGGCCGTTGCCCACGCACTACGAACCGCAGGAGTCGCCGGTCGCCAACGCGTTGTATCCCCAGCAGCGAAACCCCGGACGAATCACCTTCCCGCGCAAGGACAACCTGAGCGCGCCGAGCGCCGGGGAGCCCGGGGCCGAGGTGTACCCGTACGTGTTCACCACCTACCGGCTCACCGAGCATCACACCGCCGGCGGGATGAGCCGCTGGCTGCCCTACTTGTCGGAGCTGCAACCGGAGATGTTCTGCGAGGTGTCCCCGGAGTTGGCCGCCGAACGCGGACTCGAGCCGTACGGGTGGGCCACCATCGTCTCGCCGCGCGCGGCGATCGAGGCCCGGGTACTGGTCACCAAACGTGTTGCCCCGCTGGTGATCAACGGCCACACCGTGCACCAGATCGGCCTGCCGTACCACTGGGGTGTGGGCAGCGACGCCGTGGTCAGCGGGGACGCGGCCAACGACCTGCTCGGCGTGACACTCGACCCCAACGTGCAGATCCAGGAGTCGAAGGCCGGCTCGTGCGACATCCGCCCGGGCCGCCGGCCACAGGGCGAGGACCTGCTGCGCCTGATCGCCGAATATCAGTCGCGCTCGGGGGCCACCACCGAGACCGGCAATGTGCGGATCAGCGACGGCGTCTGGGAAGGGGGAGCCGATGGGTCAGCTGAGCGGGCCGACCGATCCGACGAGTGACGCCGGCTGGGTCGAACCCAAGCCGCGCAAGGGATTCTTCACCGACACCTCGATCTGCATCGGCTGCAAGGCCTGCGAGGTCGCGTGCAAGGAGTGGAACCGCAATCCCCGCGACGGCGACCTGGAGCTGCTGGGTTCGTCCTACGACAACACCGGAGCGCTGGGCGCCAGCACCTGGCGGCACGTGGCGTTCATCGAGCAGGGGCGTGACCGGATCGACCAGGCGCGCGAATCCGGGCGCGCCCTAACCGAATTGGGCATGCCCACGCTTCCCGGCAACGCGCCGCGCCCAGACATCACGCCGCCGGACACCCCCGAATTCCGCTGGCTGATGTCGTCGGACGTGTGCAAGCACTGCACCCACGCCGGCTGCCTGGACGTCTGCCCGACCGGCGCGTTGTTCCGCACCGAGTTCGGCACCGTCGTCGTGCAGGACGACGTCTGCAACGGGTGCGGCACCTGCGTGGCCGGGTGCCCGTTCGGCGTGGTGGAACGTCGCAGCGACGGCACGTACGCGACGCCCACCAAAAGCCCCGATCGTCCCGCCGAGAAGTTCGTCACCGGGGTCGCCCAGAAGTGCACGCTGTGCTACGACCGCCTCGTCGAAGACCAGATCCCGGCGTGCGCCCAGACCTGTCCGACCACGTCGATCAAGTTCGGTGACCACGACGACCTGGTGGTCATGGCCTCCGAACGGGTCGCCGCGCTGCACGCCCAGGGTTTGACGGAGGCCCGCCTCTACGGCGCCAACGAACACGACGGCGTGGGCGGCACGGGCTCGATTTTCCTGCTGCTCGACGAGCCGGAGGTGTACGGCCTGCCGCCCGACCCGCGCGTGTGCACGGCGGACCTGCCCCAGATGTTCAAACGAGCGGGTATGGCCGCGGCGGGGATGTTCGCCGCCGCGGCGGTGGCGTTCTGGAAGGGTAGATGAAAAGCCCATGAGCACTTCGGAATACGACAGCCTGCGGCCGCCGGAGCCCGCGGGCGGCAAGCGCCGCAGGGGCAGGCGGGCGGTCCGCCGGGGCGGCGGCGACGGTGCGCGCGAAATGCCGATGGTCCCGGATGTCGAGTTCAGCTCGTACTACGGGCGCCCGGTGGTCAAGCCCGCGCCCTGGGGACATGAGGTTGCGGCGTACCTGTTCCTGGGTGGCGTCGCGGGCGGGTCCGGCCTGCTCGCGGCCGGGGCCCAGCTCACCGGGCGAGACATATTGCGCCGCAACACCAGGCTGTCCGCATTGATCGCGGTGATGCTGGGCGCAGTCGCCCTGGTCAAGGACCTGGGCCGGCCCGAGCGTTTCGTCAACATGCTGCGCACGGTCAAGCTGACCTCGCCGATGAGCATCGGCTCGTGGATCCTCAGCTTCTTCAGCGCCGGCATCGGGGTGGCCGCGGTGTCAGAGATCGACCGGATGACCGGTGAGCGAATCCCGTTGGGGCCGTTGCGCCCCGTTCTGCGCGCCGTGGAGGGACCCGCCGGATTGGAAGCCGCGGTCTTCGCGCCGCCACTTGCGGTCTACACGGCGGTGCTGCTCACCGACACCGCCACCCCGACGTGGAATGCCGCGTACCGAGACCTGCCGTTCGTGTTCGTCAGCTCGGCGAGCCTGGCCGCATCGGGATTGGCGATGATCACCACCGGAGTAGCCGAGGCGGGGCCCGCTCGCAGGCTGGCCGTCATCGGCGCGACCGCCGACCTGATCTCCGCCAGGTTCACCGAATACCGGATGGACCCGGTGACCAGGGAACCGCTGCACGAAGGCAGGCCCGGCCGGCTGCTGGCCTGGAGCGAACGCCTGGCCGCCGCGGGCGGTCTGGGCGCACTGCTCGGCGGACGACATCGCGGCGTCGCCGCCCTGTCCGGCCTGGCGCTGCTGACGGCGTCGGCAATGCTGCGGTTCGGCTTCTTCGAGGCGGGGCTGGAATCGGCCCGCGATCCCCGCTACACGATCGAACCCCAGAAGCGCCGGCTTGAGGCGCGCCGGGCCGCCGGGGCCGCCGGCGACTCGATCACCACCGCGGGCTGAGCGCTTGCGCGGTTTGCGCCAGGCCGCTCGCGAGCGTAACCACACCGCAATTCTCGGTCCGATTATTCGCGCTGCGGTTACGCTCGGGGGCCGCGCGGCCGTCGGCGCGGTTTGCGCCGGGCGGGCCGGGGTAAGTATAGAAACATGACGAATTTTGGCTACACTCTGATGACCGAGCAGAGTGGACCCAAAGACCTTGTACGGCAAGCAATTTCAGCCGAAGAGCGGGGTTTCGACTTCGAGGTGTGCAGCGACCACTTCTCGCCCTGGCTGACCACGCAGGGGCATGCGCCCAATGCCTGGACCGTGCTGGGCGCGGTGGCACACGCCACCGAACGGGTCGACCTCTACACGTACGTGACGTGCCCCACGATGCGCTATCACCCGGCGATCGTCGCTCAGCAGGCCGCGACCGTGCAGATCCTGTCCGACGGCCGGTTCACCCTGGGCCTGGGCACCGGCGAGAACCTCAACGAGCACGTCATCGGTAGGGGCTGGCCGACCGTGGAACGTCGCCAGGACATGCTGCGTGAAGCCATCAAGATCATCCGCGAGCTGTTCGGTGGCCAGCTGGTGAACTTCACCGGCGACTACTTCCGGGTGGACTCCGCGCGCCTGTGGGACGTGCCCGAGGTCCCGGTCGGCATCGCGGTGGCGATGGGCGGCACCAAGGCCGTCGACAAATTCGGCCGGCTGGCCGACCACTTCGTCGCGGTGGAGCCCGACGGGGAGCTCGTCGACGCCTGGCACGCCGCGCGTCAGGCCGCCAACCTGGCCGGCGGCGGACGCGTGGTCGGCCAGATCCCGGTGTGCTGGGACCCCGACCGCGAGACCGCGATCAAACGCGCCCACGAGCAGTTCCGCTGGTTCGCCGGCGGCTGGAAGGTCAACGCCGACCTGCCGACGCCGGCCGGATTCGCCGGCGCGACCCAGTTCGTCCGGCCCGAAGACGTCGCCGATTCCATCCCCTGTGGACCCGACCTCGACGCGATCGTCGAGGCCGTCCGGCCCTATTGGGAGGCGGGGTTCACCGACGTGGCGCTCGTCCAGGTCGGCGGCGACTCGCAGGACCTCTTCCTGAAAGAAGCAGCCGAACCTTTGCTTGCCGCGCTGCGTAAAGCGGCAGGTTGATCCAGACGTTTGGGCGGTAGCTGCCCGGGTATCCGGCTTCAATCGTGCGCACCCGGTGAGTACGGGTGATGGGGCGCGAGCACCGGCTGGCGGCGCGGACTACCCGATGATCTGCAAGCGGCTGTCCCGCAGCAACTTTGCCCCGATTACGTTCGCCGCAAGGCAAGGAGAGTTGACGATGGGCGATCGATCCGCCACCACCACCGCCGCCCTGGTCAAGGCACTCAGCGGCGCCAGCTTCGGGCTGGGTCTGAGCGAGCTGGTCGCCCCGGGAAAAGTTGCTGCCGTTGCGGGAGTCGACGACACCCCCCGGTCACGAAAGGTCATCCGCGCGCTGGGCGCGCGGGAATGCGGCCACGGCGCCGCGCTGCTGGGCGGCCCCGACAAGCTGGTGTGGACCCGGGTGGCCGGCGACGTCCTGGACATGGCGCTGTTGATGGCCGGGGTGGCCGCCCGCGGCCCCGGACGGCGGCGGCAGGGCACGGTCTCGGCCGTGCTGCTCACCGGCATAGCGGGCCTCGACCTCTACACGGCACTGCGCACGGTCAACGGCGGCGGCCGGCACGTGAACGGCGCCCGGCACCGCACGCTGCGCGCGGCGGTCACCGTGCGGCGCCCGCCCGAGGAGGTGTACCGGTTCTGGCGCGACCTGGAAAACCTGCCGAGCTTCATGCACCACCTGCAAGCGGTCACCCCCGGTGCCGACGGACAGTCGCACTGGGTCGCCAACGCCCCGGCCGGACAGTCGGTGCAGTGGGACGCGCAGATCACCGAGGACGACACCAACCGGCGGATCGCATGGCAGTCGCTGCCGGGCTCGGCGATCGAGAACGGCGGCAGCGTCGAGTTCACGCCCACCGCCACCGGCGACGGCACCGAAGTTCGCGTCAGGATCGGCTACCACATCCCCGGCGGGCTGTTCGCAAAGGCGGCGGCAAGCCTGTTCGGCGAGTCCCCCGAACAACAAGTCAGCGACGACCTCCGGCGTTTCAAGCAGATTCTCGAAACCGGCCAGGTGCTGAGTTCGGACGGGTCTCCCGAAGGGACGGCGGCGGCCCGTCAGCTGCACCAGCAGCCCGCTCAACCGAACGAAGGAGCCAGCGCATGAAAGCCACCGTCTGGGCGGGCCGCAACAGCGTCCAGGTGGAGTCCGTTCCGGACCCCAAGATCCTCAACGATCGAGACGCCATCGTGCGCATCACCTCGACGGCGATCTGCGGTTCCGATCTGCACCTATACGACGGCTACATCCCCACCGTGAAGCACGGCGACGTGCTCGGGCACGAGTTCATGGGTGAGGTGGTCGAAGTCGGCAAGGCGGTCAACAACCTGGCCATCGGTGACCGGGTGGTGGTGCCGTTTCCGATCGCGTGCGGGGCATGCTCCGCCTGCCGGCGCGACCTGTACTCGCTGTGCGAGAACTCCAATCCGAACGCCGGGATCGCCGAGAAATTCATGGGCCACTCCCCGGCGGGACTGTTCGGCTATTCGCACATGCTCGGCGGTTTCGCCGGCGGTCAAGCCGAATACGCACGGGTGCCGTTCGCCGATGTGGGCCCGCTGAAGATCGAAGACGACCTGACCGACGAGCAGGTCCTGTTCCTGTCCGACATCCTCCCGACCGGTTACATGGGTGCGGAGATGTGCAACATCACCCCCGGCGACGTGGTCGCTGTGTGGGGTGCGGGCCCGGTCGGCCTGTTCGCGATCATGAGCGCGTACCTGCTCGGGGCATCGAAAGTCATTGCCGTCGACCGTGTTCCGTATCGACTCGAACTGGCGAAGCAGATCGGCGCCACGCCGGTCAACTTCGCCGAAACGCCGGTCCTCGAGGAGCTTCGGGACATCACCGCCGGCCGGGGACCCGACCATTGCATCGACGCCGTCGGCATGGAAGCGCGCAGTGGGTCCGCGCCGGTGGATGTCTATGACCGCGTCAAGCAGGCGACACGCCTGGAAACCGAACGCCCGCATGCCATTCGGGAAGCGGCGATGAGTTGCCGCAACGGCGGCACCCTTTCGATCGTCGGGGTGTACGGCGGCCTGATGGACAAATTCCCGATCGGGGCCGTGATGAACCGATCGCTGACCATCAAGACCGGTCAGTGTCACGTGCATCGCTATATGCGCCCGCTGCTGGACCGGATTCGCAACGGCGACATCGACCCGACCATTGTCGTGAGCCACCACCTGAGCCTCGACCAGGCGCCGCACGGCTACGAGATCTTCAAGAACAAAGAGGACCGCTGCACCAAAGTCATCCTCAATCCGACGTAATCGAAAGGGTGAAGGGGAATAGCCATGGCAAAGGAATTGGAAGGCAAGAAAGTTGCGATTCTCGCCGCGGACGGCGTGGAGAAGGTGGAATTCGAACAACCTCGTGCGGCGCTCGAAGAGGCCGGCGCACAGGTCGAGCTGCTTTCGCTGAAGGCCGGAGAAATCCAGGCTCGCAATCACGACCTCGAACCGGCCGGAACCTTCAAAGTCGACCGCGCGGTGTCGGACGCGTTGGTAGCGGAATTCGACGGCCTGGTACTTCCGGGCGGCACCGTGAATCCGGACAAGCTGCGGATGGACGCGACCGCGGTCTCCTTCGTGCGCGACTTCGTCGCCTCCGGAAAGCCGGTCGCGGCGATCTGCCACGGTCCCTGGACGCTGCTGGAAGCCGGTGTGGCAGAGGGCCGCACGCTGACGTCTTACCCGTCCATTCGCACCGATCTGCGCAACGCCGGCGCAAACGTGGTGGACGAGGAGGTCGTCGTCGACGGCAATTTGATCTCCAGTCGCTCACCGAAGGACCTGCCGGCGTTTTGCGCGACCATTGTCGAGCAATTCGCCCATGCGCCTGCGAGTTAGCCGAGAAATGCGCTTACCCACTCCGTTTGAACCCGTCGGTTTGCGGGCATTACACAGGCCAAGCAGTGATCGCCGCGGCGATCTGTCGAAAGGCCAAAGTTGACCACAACATATCGAGGACCCGCTGTCTCGGCTGCTTCGAACGTGTATCAGCCCCAGGAAGATTCCCGATTACTGGTAAATGTGATGCGAGAAAGCGCGCTCATTCCGGGCAGGCGTGTTCTCGACTTGTGTACGGGCAGTGGATTCGTGGCGATCGCCGCCGCCGAGATGGGTGGCGCCGACGTGACGGCCTTCGACATCTGCCCACACGCCGTGGGTTGCTCTCGTGACAACGCGGCCGCGGTCGGCGTGAATGTCGATGTGCGCAAGGGCACCTGGAGCGACGCGCTCGACTGCGCGCCGTTCGACGTTGTCGTGTCGAACCCGCCGTACGTGCCGACACCGCCGAACGGTGACGCGGAGTACATCAGCCCCAGCGCCGGGCCGTCGTGGGCCTGGAACGCCGGCCCTGATGGCCGGATGGTGTTGGACCCGTTGTGCGAAGCGGCGCCGAAGTTGCTGTGCGACGGTGGATCCCTGCTTCTCGTGCACTCGGCACTCGCCGGTGTCCGGCATTCGCTGGATTCCCTGAAGTGGGCCGGCATGGACGCCAAAGTCATTGCCTCGAAGTGGATACCGTTCGGCCCCGTGATGACGGCGCGCGCGAAGTGGCTTGAGAGCGTCGGCCTGATACCCCGTGGACGCCGGGAAGAGGAGCTGATCGTGATCCGGGCGGACAAGCGGTGAGCACCACTCGGGTCCAGGTGGTTGCCGGCGGGCCGGTGCTGGTGTCCGGCCCGGTGCGCATCGAGATGCCTAACGGGGACGTCGTCGAGTCCGACCGGTTCATGGTGGCGATCTGCACCTGCCGGCGCAGCGAGAAGTATCCGTTGTGCGACACCAGCCATCGCAGATGCCGGAACCTGGCCCGCCGGACGCCTAGTCCAGCGCCCTCCGCAACGACGACCGACCCTGCTGCCACGACGCCATAACCGCGTTGGCCAAACGGTTTTCGACCGCGGCGTGCGCGCGGATCCCGAACACGATGTCGCAGTCGAGGTGTGGCTCCCGCTCGACCAGATCCCCGACCACGTCTATGCGCACCACGTGCTCGTGCACGGCGTCGGCCTCGACGTGCTCGGCGTAGAACTCGACGCACGCCGACGGCGCCCCCATCCGCTGCAGGGCCTGCACCATCCGCCGGGATCCCGGTGGGGAGGTGATCTCCGTCGAAGCGAAGTGCCCGATCGCCGCGCCGCGCAACTCGCGGTGCAGCCCGAACAGTGACATCAGGTTCACCGCCGCCAAAGCTTCGGCGTGAACCGCATCCACGTAGGCCAGATACGTCGTGTCCAGATTCGCGGCCCCCATCAGATCGGCGAAAAGCTGCTGGTGCAGCCGGGGACCCTGGCCCGCGCCATACTCGTCGAATTCGATTGCCACGAAAGCCGCTTTCGCGACACCCATCAGCCGCGGGATCGCCCACGCGTGCGGATCGCCCTCTTTGAGGTGATACACGGAGCGGTGGACGAAGTACTCGCGCATCTGCTGCCAGGTTCCGGTGTCGCGCAGGTAATACGACGGACCCCTGCCGTCGACCGGTTCGGCCGAGATGGCGTCCATTTCGGCGGCGGCGGTCTGATCCGATGCGATGGGCCCGACGTCGCGGCGCACGCCGGCCAGGAAAACGCGTTCAAGCTCGGCGCGCAGCGCCAGCAGCGCCGGATTCCATTCCCAGCCGGGGTCGACGCCCGCGAACCCGCGGTAGTGCAGCTCGTAGCACATGCACAGCGCCAGCTGCAGATCCAGGCCGTAGGGATCCGAGTCGCGCACGGACGCGGCGATGCGGGTCAGGTGGTCATGCGACGGCGGTCCGGTCAGGGCGCGACGGACGGCGGTCGACAGCGGCCCGTGTGCCGCCGGCAGGGCGGGTTCGGTGGTGATCGATGCGCGGGTCACGCCCACGACTACCCGCAATCCAGGGGCCACAAACGGTGCGGCGCCACTGCTAGCCGCCCTCGGCCGGCAGCCGGAAGGTGATGTCGGCCGTCGTCCCGGCGGGGGTGCCGTCGAGTTCGAGCGCGGTGCTGAGCGCCCGCATCAGCATCAGGCCCCGCCCCCCGTTGCCGGCGTTGACCTCGCGTGTCTTCCACGAGCCCTGGTCGGTGACCCGGGCGCGGATTTCGCCGTCGGCGAGTTCGACGTCGAGCAGCATCGTGCCCAGCGGTTGTCCGGAGTATGCGTGCTCGACGCAGTTCGTGCAGGCCTCGTTGACCACCAGCACGATGTCGGCGGCCAGTTCATCCGGCACGTCCGCGGCGCGCAGCCATTCGGCTAACCGATGCCGGATGCCAACCAACCGTCCTGCGCTGGCATCAGTTTCGATCCGAAGCGGGGACTGCTGGTGCCGGTAGATCACCATCGCCACGTCGTCGTCATACCCCGCCGCGGGCGCCAGCTCACGCAGGACCGCATCGGCGACCGAGTCCAACGGCAACGCCGTCGTCTTCGCCAGCACCGCTGCGGCGCGGCCCATCCCGTCATCGATGGACTCGTGTTTGCGCTCGACCAGCCCGTCGGTGAACAGCATCAGGGTGGAGCCGGGCGGCAGCACGCGGCTGGTCTGCGGGCGGGGCTCGGGGCGGCGGACCGCGAGCGGCACCGACGCGGCATCGGTCAACATCACCGTCGTCCCCGGCTCGGACCCGACGAGCACCGCGGGCATGTGGCCGGCGTTGCTGTATTGCAGGACACCGGATTCGGTGTCGAGGATCGCCAGGAAAACGGTGGTGCAGTATGCGTTCGGGATGAGCGATGCCGCCGAGTCGAGTTGCTCGAGGAGCAACGCGGGCTCTGCCCCGTTGATCAACAGCGCCCGCGCCGAGCTGCGCAGCTGGCCCATGACCGCCGCGGCCGGCAGCCCGCGACCCACGCAGTCACCGACGACGATGCCGATGCGATGATCGCCGATCGGCAGCACGTCATACCAGTCGCCGCCGATTTCCAGGGGCGGGACCGCGGGCTCGTAGCGCACGGCGAAGCCGGGCGGCGGCTGCATCGTCGGCAGCAGGGCGCGCTGCAGGGTCAGCGATGTCTCGCGGGCGCTTTCGAATTGGCGGACGTGCTGCATGGCCAGGCTCAGGTGGCCGATGAGGACGGTCACCAGCAGCCGGTCTTCGGCGCTGATCCAGCGCGGCGAGCGCAGCTCCAACCACAGCGCCAGGTCGCCCGCGCCGGAGAGCACCGCCACCAATCCATGTGCCTTGCCGGGATTGTCAGATCGCTCAACCGTTTTGGCCGTCAGCGGCAGCTGGTGACGGGCGTCCTCGAAGGTGTGCCGCAACCACGGATCCAGCTTGCGCCAGGACGTTGTGGACGTCTCGCCCGCCACTTGGACGGTCGGTTCGCCGTCGCCGGTCGGCCACGAGATCGCGACCACCCGTTGTACGTCGATGGCCGTGCTGCACTCGTCGAGGGTGATGGACAGCAGCTCGTCAACGCTTTTGGCCACCGCCACCGCAGTCGCCAACCGCAGCACCGCGCTTTCCCTTGCCGCGAAGGCCCTTTCGGCGGTGATGTCACGAATCGTCCCCACGAAGACGCCTTGTTCGCTGCCGCTGCCCTGCACCGCGTTGATGCTCACCGTCACCCAGACCAGGTGCCCGTCGCAGTGCCGAATCGGTGTCTCGTAAGTGGTGGTGCCGATGCTCTGGACCAGCGCCTGCTGTTGGCGCGCGCCCTGTTGGTCGACCAACCACGGGTGCGGCCACCGGTAGGGCATGCCCTCGGCGGGATAGCCGAGTATTTCGATCAGGGCGTTGTTCATCTCGATCACGGAGCCCTCGTGATCGGCGACGAAGAAGCCCTCCTGCAACGAATTCACCAGCGCGGTGCGGAATCTGTCGCGGTCGGCCAGTCCCTCGGCGCGGTCGCGCTCGCGCGCGAAGCGCCTGGTGCCGTCCAGGAAGCCGCGGGTGGCGATGTCGAGCGGGACCAGCAGCTGCAACAGGAATTCCAGCGCGATCGGCGCGTCTACCTGGATGTCCTTGGCCAGACCGAGGATCAGCTCGACGTGCCGCTCGATGATCGCGAGCAGGCTGACTTCCTCCTGCAGGGCCCGGCGGCCGAGCTCATACGCGGCCGCCAGGCTGTCCTCGTCACGTGCCTCCATAAAGGTGCGCAGCGCCGCGGCGTACTGGGCGTGGAACTCGTCGCTGTCATTCATGTCGAGACGCCCCGATGACGAGCGGTCAGCACCATGGCATCGTCGGTTTCCTTGGCGTCCTTGCCAAGCAATTCTTCGGCGATGACGACCGCGGTGGCCGAGAAGTCGACGTGGTCAAGGTAGTTTTCGGCGATCCCGTCGGTGCTTATCACGAGCAGGTCTCCCGGACGGATCGAAATAACCTGCGCCGGTCTGATTTCCGGTATGCGATAGCCGACGATCCCCGCGGTAAGCCGTGCGCTGGACCGGATTTGGACGCCTGTCGGGGATTTGGCCACCAGGTCGGCGGTGACGTTGCCGACGCCCGTCCAGGTCAGCGTGTTGGCGGCGAAGTCCACCCGTGCCAACGTCATCGCCACCCCTCTGGTGCCCTCCAGCACACGGTGGCAAAGCTGGATCAATACCTCGAGCCGCTCCGAACTGGAGCGTTTCACCGCTTCGATGGCGCGCAGCGCAGCGGCTGCCGCATCCGGACCGTGGCCGAGGCCGTCCACGACGCCGAACAGCGCAGCGTCGCGGCCGATGTCGACGGCGAGGCCCCGATCGCCCGAGACGTACTCGCTGGGCAGCGGGCGGCCCGCCCTTGCCCACTCGATCGGACCGAACCGGCCGTTCTCACGCACGGGGAGGGACCCATTTCCACATCTCGACGACCGTCCCCCGGCCGAGCGCGGACTCCACGAACAACCTGTCCATCAGCCGCCGGGAGCCCGGTAGGCCCATCCCCAACCCGCGGCCGGTCGAATACCCGTCTTCCATCGCCCGCTCGATGTCGGCGATGCCCGGCCCCTGATCCTCGGCGCGCACCACCAGAGCCTTGCGGCCCTCCCGGTCGGCCACGAAGACCCGGACGCTGCCGCGGCCGGCGTAGCTGGTGATGTTTCGCGCGATCTCAGAGATCGCCGTCGCGATCATTGTGACGTCGGTGAGAGAGAATCCCAGATCGAGTGCGAGTTGATGTCCGGCTTTGCGAGCTTCGACGATGTCGTCGGAATTGTCGATGGCGACGACGATATCAGTCGCCACCATCGCGCCCGATCGTCGGTTTCCGCTGCGTCAGTTGACGATTCAGCAGGGCGAGGCCTTCTTCGAGGTCCAGCGCCGTATTCATGTCGTCGAACGCCAAGCCCAGCTGGACCATCGCGAAGGCCACTTCCGGCTGCAGGCCGACAATCACCGTGTCCGCGCCGCGCAGCCGCGTCATGTGCGCGATGGTCCGCAGCGACCGGGCCGCGAACGAGTCCATCACGTCGATGGCGGTGACGTCGACGATGATGCCCTGCGCCCGGAACCGGCTGACCCGCTCCATGAGGTCATAGCGGAGCCGCTCGGCGTCGGAGTCGCTGAGCGCGGCCTGGACCGAGGCGATCAGGATCGCACCCTGTTTCAGGATCGGTACGGGCATGGCGCGCTCGTGTTCCTCGTAGCTATCCCGGCTGCTCGCCGGTGCGAGTGACCTCGTAGCCCAGCAGGCGTTCGGCTTCCTCGATGCCGCCCTGCAGGTCGCCGACGGCGTTCATCTTCGACAGGTCCAGCCCGATCGTCACCAGCGTCAGGGCGATTTCGGAGGACAGGCCGGTGATGATGACGCTGGCGCCCATCAGCCCCGAGGCGTCGACGGTCTGCACGAGGTGGTTGGCCACGGTGGAGTCGATGGTGGGCACACCGGTGATGTCGATGACCACCACTTTCGCGCGGTTGGCGCGGATGGCCCGCAGCAGTTGTTCGGTGACCTGGCGGGCGCGCTGGGAATCGAGCACACCGATGATCGGCAGAATCAGCAGCTGTTCGCGCACCTGCAGCACCGGGGTCGACAGCTCGCGGATCGCTTCCTGCTGTTGGCGGATGATGCGCTCGCGTTCCTGCACGAAGCTGACCGCCACGGTGTTGGCGATGCGGTTGGCCGCCGGTTCGTAGGCGTCCAGGACCCGGTTGAGCAGTTCGAATTCGGCCTGGTACTTCTCGAACAGCGAGCGGGCGAGCACGTCGCGCAGCAGCAGTACGATGCCAATGACCTCGTCGGTCTCCACGCCCCGCGGGATGATGCGCTCGGACAGGTCGCGCGCGTAGGCCTGCAGCGCCTCGACGCTACCGGTCTCGAGCACCTCCACGTAGTTGTCGTAGACGGCGGTCGCCTCGGAGAACAGCTCCTCCGGCGTCATCGCGGTGAGCAGTTCGGCCTCGGTGATCCGGCGTGCCCACTCCTCGCGCAGCACGGTGCGGTTCTGCCGCAGGTGCTGGACGAGCTGTGGCAGCAGGCCCTCGCTCGAAATGCTGACCGCCTGCGCGGTGGCGCCCGCGCCGCTGAACTCCGCCGGCGAATCTGACATGTTGCCTCCCGAGTGCCGGTAAGCGCCCCGCTGTGTGCAGGCTCGATTTTGCGAGACTAGCCTGGGTTGTCGCGGGGCAAGTGTTGAGGGCATATTCTTCTCGCAGTTCGCAACGCAGGCTAGGCTTGCACCACACCTGAAGCCCAGGACAAAGGATCGCCATTGTCAGCTCCTGATTCGATTACCACGTTGGTTGAGGACCACGATGGGGTGTCCGTGGTCAGTGTCAGCGGCGAAATCGATTTGGTCACGGCGCCGGCCCTGGAACAGGCCGTCGGCGCGGTCGTCGCGGAGAGCCCAACGGCACTGGTCATCGACCTCTCCGCGGTGGAGTTCCTCGGCTCGGTGGGTCTGAAGATCCTCGCGGCAACGTATGAGAAGCTGGGCCAGGCGACGGGGTTCGGGGTGGTTGCGCGCGGCCCGGCGACCAGACGGCCGATTCACCTCACCGGGCTGGACAAGACGTTCCCGTTGTACCCGACGCTGGACGACGCGTTGACCGCGGTCCGGGACGACAACATCGGCCGGTAGTTGGCGCTGCGCGCGGTTGCGCGACAACGTTTTTGGCGAATTGTCGGTGTCCATTGCGATAGATGGCTACCAAATTGGCGGGCGCGGAAATCAATTCACTTTGCGAAAGTGGATAACGAATCTTCGTGACTATCCTGGGTGAAACGGCGCTGGCGCAAGCGACAGGTGCGATGATCACGCCTATGGACGTCGACAATCCGCAAGACGACCAGCGATGGGATAGCCACGAGCGTGGCGAAACCGAAATCCAACGGCTGGACCGCAATTGGAACAGCCTGTTGCAGGAGCTGCGGGTCGTGCAGACGGGAGTGCAGCTGCTCACCGGCTTCCTGCTGACCCTGCCGTTCCAGCAACGTTTCGACGTTCTCGCCCCGCTCCTGCGCGACGCCTATCTCGCGACGGTGGGGTGCTCGGTGGGCGCAACGGTGCTGCTGATCGCCCCGGTGGGCATGCACCGGATGCTCTTCCGGCGCCATCGTCTCCAGGTGGTGGTGTCCGCCGCGCACCGCTGCGCGTACGCCGGGCTGGCGCTGCTCGGCCTCGCCCTGACCGGGGTGACGATCATCGTGTTCGCCGCGGTGGCCGGACGCGCACCGGCCCTGATCGCCGGAGCGTGTGCGCTGACGCTGTTTACGTTTTTCTGGTGGCTGCTACCGATTCTGCTCCGCACCCGCGGTATGTAGCGCGAGTTCGGAGATGCGGGTCGAGTCCAGATTCTCGAGCAGATCTTGTGGGTCGGCGAAGATCGGTGCCGAGCCCGCCGCCTGCAGCTCCTCGCGCGCAATGCCGCCGCTGAGCAGCCCTATGCAGGGCAATCCGGCGCCCGCCGCGGCATGTGCGTCCCACACGGCGTCCCCGACGAACACGGCATGGTCGGCATCCACCCCGGCCCGGTCCAGCGCGACCTGCACGATGCCGGGTTCGGGCTTGGCGGTGTCGACGTCACGCGAGGACGTCGTTTCGGAGATGACGTCGTCGCAGTCGAGGACCTTGCGCAAGATCTCCAGCTCGTCGTCGGGTGCCGAGGTGGCCAGCACCACCTGCAGCCCCAGCTCTGCGACGCGGCGCAGCAGCGCGCGGGCACCCGGTAGCGGCGTGAGCAGCGGGGTGTTCTCCCGGTAGTAACGGCTGTGCCCGTCGCTCAGCCGCTCCTGGACCTCGTCCGGGGCGTTGTTGGAGAGCGTTCGCACCAGCGTGGAGCCGTCCATGCCGATGCACCGGTGGATCTGCCAGGCCGTGACGGGCAGGCCCTCATCGTCGAAGGCGCGTAGCCAGGCGTGGACGTGAAGATAGTTGGAGTCGACCAGGCTTCCGTCGACGTCGAAGAGAACGGCGGGTTTCATCTGCGCGGCATACCCAGGCCAGGGACGGCTGACACCGGGATGCCGCGTCGTGTGGGTTCGGGAGCAGCGGGTGACGGCGAAGCGTGATCCGCAAATCGGTTACGGCTCCTTGGCCGCCGGGCCGGGCGGCGGGCCGCCGGCGAACCGCATGCCGCACGAATCACACTGATACACAGACTTTCTCATGAGCACCGACGGGTGCGCGACCTCGAACTTGCTTGGCATGCCTTCGAATTCCGATGAGCCCACCCCGCCGCCGACCAGTTGACCGCTGTGAGCTAACGAACACCGGCCTGCGCGAATCCGCCCTCCGAGACGTTTAATCGCGGCGATGACCGGGTAGAGGCCGATCATGGTCGCGCCCGTTTCGTTACGAGCAGCAAACTACTCGGTCGAGTACGAGCGCGATTTCCCCCTGCTGGGCCTCGCGGCCGTGGCGGTCTGGGCCATCAGTCTGGCAGTCGGGCTGTTCGAGCTGCTGTTTGGGCACGAAGGGGCGGCGATCGTCGCGCTAACCGTGTCGGTCGTGGCGCCGTGGCTGGGCCTGGCCCTTGCGCATTACCCCACGATCGCCAGGCGGCTGAGGCGGCTCACTGGCCGGCGGCGTGACTTTTTCGGGCCGGTCGGTGTAACTCGCGCCTGAATGGGGTACTGCCTGCGCCACGGGTGAGTACAGGAAAGTGCGTCAACCCGGCTCATCAGCAGGAAGGAACTGCCATGGCGACCGCAAGCGACTATGACGCACGCCGGGTCTCCGACTCCGAAACCCCGGACAAGTCCCCGATACGCGAGCTGGCCCCGACGCTGCAGGGATCCGCCACCACGGTGGTCGACGAGGACCCCAACGATGTGCATTTCTTCGAGCTTCCCGGCGCCGACCTGTCCGGCGAGGAACTGTCGGTGACGGTCATTCCCCAGCGCTCCGACGAGTTCATGTGTTCGAGCTGTTTTCTGGTGCAGCACCGCAGCCGGTTGCACAGCTCGACCGGGGGCAGGTCCGTCTGCGCCGACTGCGCCTAGCGCCGCGATGGTCGGGCCTGAATCGTTGGCGCACAACCAGGTTCAGGCTTGCGCCCACTCGCGGTGACACCCGGCGCAACGCCGGGTGACCATCGCCCAGTCCGGTTCGTTCTTGACGGGCTCGCGGATCAGGTGCGTGGATAAGTCGCCACAGCCGGGGCAGGCACAGATGGCGCGGTAGGGCTCGACGGGCTGGTCTTGCATCAGCCGCAGGTTTTCCGCCCGAGAGAACGGCACGATCGCCAACGACTCGGGGCGGGGAGCGGGGTGCGGATTGTCGAACCACAACAGACCGCAGGTCACGGTCGCCACCGCCGTGAAGACGGCCAGGATCATCGTCGGGATGTCCCACGGCCAGTTCGGGGGGAGGGGCGTCAGCACGAGGACCACCAGCACGGCGGAGATCGCGCCGCCGATGATGGTGCCGGGTTTGGCGAATCGGTAGCCACCGACGTTCAGCGCTTCCCACGCCTGGATCTCCTGCTGTCGCCGGGTGATCTCCGCCAGGGTGGGGTGGCCGGGACTGCGGACCGGCGCCGGGAAATCGGCAAATCCGGTGACCTGTGGGCCGACCCCGCGTGACTCGCCCTGCTCGGGCGGCGGGCTTACCAGCGGCATGCGGGCAGAGCTTAACGGCAAAGCCGCAACGCCGCAGTGTCAAAGTCGGCGTTCGGCTGTCACGCCAGCGAATACAACCGGGTCGGGGTGGCGGGATTTGAACCCACGGCCTCTTCGTCCCGAACGAAGCGCGCTACCAAGCTGCGCCACACCCCGCTTGAAGCTCCGACAGCCTATCGCACCGGCCCATCGGCTGGCCAAACCGCGGCGTGGCGGCTCATTGCCAGAGGCAGGAGCGCTCGAACTGCGCGAGTACCTCGGCGGGACCGCTCGGATCGAGCCCCTGCGCGCTGACCCACTCGTCGCTGAAGTAGGTGTCGTCGTACCTGTCACCGCTGTCGGCGAGCAGCGTGACCACCGAACCGCTGCGCCGCTGGGCGACCAGCTCGGCGAGCAAGCCGAAGGCGCCCCAGAGGTTGGTACCCGTCGACGGCCCCACGCGGCGCCCCAGAACGGCGCTCACGTGCCGGGCGGCGGCGATCGACGCGGCGTCGGGCACCGAAACCATGCGGTCGACCACGCCGGGCAAAAACGACGGCTCGACCCGCGGCCGGCCGATGCCCTCGATCCGAGACGAGGTGGGCATCACTAAGTCGTAGCGGTCGTCGGCATAGGCGGGAAAGAACGCGGAGTTTTCCGGGTCGACGACGCACAGCCGGGTCGCGTGCCGGCGGTAGCGGATGTAGCGGCCGATCGTCGCGCTGGTGCCGCCGGTGCCCGCGCCCACCACGATCCATTCCGGGATGGGATGCGTCTCTTCGGCCATCTGCTCGAAGATCGACTCGGCGATGTTGTTGTTGCCCCGCCAGTCGGTGGCGCGTTCGGCGTTGGTGAACTGGTCCAGGTAGTGCCCGCCGGTGTCGCGGGCGACGCGCTCGGCCTCGGCGTACACCTCAGCGGAGTTCTGCACGAAATGGCAACGGCCGCCCTGGGCTTCGATCAGTGCCACCTTGGCCGAGCTGGTGGACGCCGGCATCACGGCGACGAACGGCAGGCCCAGCAGGGCCGCGAAATACGCCTCCGACACCGCCGTCGAACCCGACGAGGCCTCGACCACCGTGGTGCCCTCGTCGATCCAGCCGTTGCAGAGCGCATACAGGAACAAGGAGCGTGCCAGCCGGTGCTTGAGGCTGCCGGTGATGTGCGTGGTCTCGTCTTTGAGGTAGAGCGTCACGTCAACGTCCGCGCCCCACGCCGACGGCAGCGGGTAACGCAACAGGTGCGTGTCGGCGCTGCGGCGCGCGTCGGCCTGGATCAGCCGGACCGCGCTGTCGGTCCAGCACCGCGAACGGTTGCGGACCGCGATCCGGGTCCGCTCGGTCAACGCACCGAAACTGTTGGCTGCGAACGGCTTAGGTCACTGGCCGAATCGCGGCCGCCCATCGGGGTGGCGATCAACGTCAGCAGGGTGGCCTCGGGCCGGCAGCAGAAGCGCACCGGCGCGAACGGTGAGGTGCCGATGCCGGCGGAGACGTGCAGCTGCATGTTCGCGCCCCACCGGGACGGGCCCTTCGCCCGGGTCCGGTCCAGGCCGCAGTTGGTCACCAGGGCGCCGTAGAGCGGCAGGCAGACCTGCCCGCCGTGGGTGTGTCCGGCCATCACCAGCTGGTAGCCGTCGGCGGCGAAGCGGTCCAGCACCCGCGGCTCCGGCGAATGGACCAGGCCGAGTCGCAGGTTCGCGGCCGGGCTGGCCGGGCCTGCGATCGTCTCATAGCGGTCCCGGTCGATGTGCGGGTCGTCGACGCCGGCGGCGGCGACGTGCAGGCCGGCCACCTCGAACTCGCGCCGCGTATGGGTGAGGTCGAGCCAGCCGCGCTCGGTGAAGGCCGCCCGCAGATCCTGCCAGGGCAGCGGCTCACCGCGAACCCGGTGCGACGGGTTGGTCAGATAGTTCAGCGGATTCTTCAGGCGCGGGCCGAAGTAGTCGTTGCTGCCGAACACGAAGACGCCCGGCCGCGATAGCAGATCCCCGAGGGCCTGCACCACCGCGGGCACCGCCTTGGGGTGGGCCAGGTTGTCGCCGGTGTTGACCACCAGGTCGGGTTCCCAGTTGCTCAACTCGCGCAGCCAAGCCTGTTTGCGGCGCTGGTTGGGCAGCATGTGCAAATCGCTGATATGCAGCACCCGCAGCGGCGTGGAACCGGGCGCCAAGACGGGCATGGTTATCTCGCGCAGGACGAAGGCGTTGCGCTCGACGACGGCGGCGTAACCGATGCCGGCGACGGCCGAACCGAGTGCGGCGGCACCGGTGCGTATCAGCGTGGGCAAAACATCAGCCATGCTGGCAGCCTACTGCCGGTTGCGCTTTGGCAACGCATACCTTGCGCCACAGCACCAAAAGATGGCGGCCTACGGAGGCGGCTGCCCCGGCGCGGGGGGCGGCGGCGCCAGCAGCGGAATGGTGATCGGGGGCAGGCCCGGGATCTCCACCACCTGTGACCCGACGGGCGGCGGCCCGCCCTCGGGCGGCGGCGGAGGAGCCGGTGGGATGCCGTTGCTGACCTGGATGGTGATGATCGACCCCGGGATCGTTGCGCCGCTCGGCGTGGTTCCGACCACCTCGCCCTGTTTCGCGGTGCTGTTGACGAAGTTGTTCTGGTCGGCGACCTGGAAGCCCGCCTCCTTGAGTCGCGAGCGGGCCGCGTCGATGTCCAGGCCGGCGACGCTCGGCACCCGCGACCCGGGCGACCCGTCGACGTACCGGGGATCGGTGGGCGGCAACTGCACCGGTCCGAAATTGGTGGCGATCGGCTTCATCGCCGTGAACCAGGTGCGGGCCGGCTCATTACCGCCGTACAGGTCGCCCTCGCCGCAATGGCGCAGCGGCGACGAACACAGGTCCGTCGGCGTCGTGGAGTCGTCGTAGATGTAGTTGGCCGCCGCGTAGTGGTTGGTGAATCCCACGAAGCCGGAGGAGCGGTGCGCCTCGGTGGTGCCCGTTTTACCGGACATCGGCAGCGTCCAGCCCGCCGCGCCGGCGGAGCCGGAGGCCGTGCCGCCGCCCACCGCGTCCTTACTCATTGCGTTGGCCAGGGTGTTCGCCAGGCCTTCGGGAACCACCTGGTCGCAGGTCTCGGTGGTCACCGCGACCTCGTTGCCGTGCCGGTCGATCAGCTTGTCGATGGGGTTGGGCGGGCACCACGTGCCGCCGGAGGCCAGCGTGGCGGCGACGTTGGACAGCTCCAGCGCGTTCACCTCGATGGGGCCCAGGGTGAATGAGCCGATGTTCTGCCGTTTGACGAAGTCGGCCAGGCTCTCGTTGCTGTCGGGGTTGTAGTCGCGGGCGGTGCCGGGATCGGCGTAGGAGCGCAGGCCCAGCTTGATCGCCATGTCCACCGTGCGGGTCACCCCGACCTGCTGGATCAGCTTGGCGAACGCGGTGTTCGGCGAGGTGGCCAGCGCCTCGGTCACGTTCATCGACCCGCGGTAGTTGCCGGCGTTGACCACGCACCAGGTGTCCTTGGGACAGCCCTTGGCCCCGCCGCTACCCATGCCCTTGGCCTGGAATCGGCTCGGCACCTCGAGCGTGGCGTTTGTGCCCATGCCCATGTCCAGGGCGGCGGCCGTCGTGAAGATCTTGAAAACGGACCCCGCGCCGTCGCCGACAAGCGAGAACGGCTGCGGTCGCATGGTTTCGCCGGCGTCGAGGTTCAGGCCGTAGGTGCGGTTGCTGGCCATCGCCATCACCTTGTGCGACGTCTTGCCGGGCTGAATCACGCTCATCACGCTGGAGATGCCGGGCAGGGTCGGGCTGGCGAACTGGTCGATGGCGGCCTTGACCGGGATCTGCACGTCCGGGTCCAGCGTGGTGCGGATCAGGTAGCCGCCGCGGGCCACCTGTTCTTTGCTGATGCCGGCGCGGGACAGGTACTCCTGCACGTAGTCGCAGAAGAAGGCGCGATCGCCGGCCGCGATACAGCCCCGCGGTAACTCGTTGGGCTGCGGCAGCACACCCAGCGGGGTGGCCTTGGCGGCGCGTAGCGCGTCGGCTTCCTGAGGGATGTTCTCGATCATGGTGTCCAGCACCAGATTTCGCCGCGCCAGCGCGCCGTCGGGGTTGGTGTAAGGGTTCAGCGCGCTGGTCGACTGCACCATGCCCGCCAGCAGCGCCGCCTGTTGCCAGTTCAGGTCCGAGGCGTTGATGCCGAAGTAGGTCTGGGCCGCATCCTGCACGCCGAACGAACCGTTGCCGAACGACACCAGGTTCAGGTAGCGGGTCAGGATCTCGGGCTTGGTGAAGGTCTTGTCCAGCGTGAGCGCCATCCGGATCTCGCGCAGCTTGCGGGCCGGGGTGGTTTCCACGGCGGCGCGCTTTTCCGCGTCGGTCTTCGCCGTCACCAGCAACTGGTAGTTCTTGATGTACTGCTGCTCGATGGTCGAACCGCCACGGGTGTCGACGTCGCCGCGCGCGTAGCCGGCCAGCCCGGTCAGCGTGCCCTTCCAGTCCACCCCGTTGTGGTCGGCGAACCGCTTGTCCTCGATGGACACGATCGCCAGCTTCATGGTGTTGGCGATCTTGTCGCTGGGCACTTCGAAGCGGCGCTGGGAGTACAGCCAGGCGATGGTGTTGCCCTTCGCGTCGACCATCGTCGAGACCGCGGGCACCTCACCCTCGAGGAGCTGGGCCGAGCCGTTGGCGACGACTTCGGAGGCCCGGTTGGACACCAGTCCCAAACCACCCGCGAACGGAAACATCAGTGCCGTGGCGACGACGCCGGCCAGCAAGCAATACCCGGCGAGCTTCAAAATCGTGAGAAGGGCCGGGGGGCGGTCTGACATGGCTACTACAGTAGCGGCCCCCAGTCACGCCGCCACGCTGCGAGTTCACCGACTTTTTGCGCTGTCATTGACCAGCGCTTTACCGCCGCGAGTGCGATAAAATTTGCGCGTGCGTCAGTGAGGCGAGCCCCCGCGCACGTGTGCAAGATCACTTCGATCGCCTACCCTTTTGAGACGAGACGGGACGCCCGTCCCAAAAAAGGCGTTATCGGACTGTTGCGCAATTGGTGGCTGACCACCTAACTTAGACACACGGTGAGATTCAGGTAACACCGATGTACACAGTGTGGCGTAGATCGCAGGTGGGGATCTGCACCCCAGGAGGGCGGCCGTGAGAGCGGCCGGTAGGGAAGGGAACAGTTCGTGTCAGGAACACGGCCTGCGGCGCGTAGGACAAACATTGCGGCCGCACAAGGGGTACTCCGCAGCGTTGATGCCGAAGAACGGATCGCCTGGGTTTCCAAAGCACTGTGCCGGACCACGGACCCGGACGAACTCTTCGTTCGAGGGGCCGCCCAACGCAAGGCCGCCGTCATCTGCCGGCACTGCCCGGTCATGCAGGAGTGCGGGGCGGACGCGCTGGACAACAAAGTCGAGTTCGGCGTCTGGGGCGGCATGACCGAGCGTCAGCGCAGGGCCCTGCTCAAGCAGCACCCGGAAGTGGTGTCCTGGTCGGACTTCTTCGACAAGAGGAGAACCCGCAGCGTCGGCTGACCCGGCGGTTCGGCCGGGCTCCTAGTGCAGGGGCCCCTGGGCCGTGGCGCGGGCCGCGTCGTCGCCCGCCGACGTGATCTGATCGGCGAGCGCGCGCAACGCTTCGAGGTCCGAGACGTCGAACGGCAGCGAGGGAACGCCGATCACCGGCACGTGCGGGTTGGCACCGGTGAACCGCGACAGCAACCTGATCTCCCGCTTGGCGGTCTGCGCGCGGTCGGCGTGAATCCTCAGCACGGCCGCGGCCAGCGAGGCGGCCTCGGAATCGGGCTCGGCCGCCAACGTTTCGGTTCCGTCGATCGCCCGCTCGGCGGGCAACGAGCACAACGTCGGGTGGGTGCGGTTCAAGACCAGCCCGGCCAGGGGCATGCCTTCGGTGGACAGCCGGTCGACGAAGAAGGAGGCCTCGCGCAGCGCGTCGGGTTCGGCCGCCGACACCACCACGAACTGCGTGCCGCGCCTCTTCAGCAGCGAGTACGTCCGATCCGCCTTCTCCCGGAAACCGCCGAAGGTGGCGTCCAGCGATTGCACGAAAGCCGCCGCGTCGCTCAGCATCTGTGAGCCGAGCACGGTGGACATCGCCTTCATCGCCAAACCCATTGCGCCGGTGACCAATCGGCCTATGCCACGGCCGGGCGCGAGCAGCAGCCGCCACAGCCGGCTGTCCATGAAGCTGCCCAACCGTTTGGGCGCGTCGAGGAAGTCCAGCGCGTTGCGCGACGGCGGGGTGTCCACCACCACCAGGTCCCAACGATCCTCGGCCAGTAGCTGACCGAGCTTCTCCATCGCCATGTATTCCTGTGTGCCGGCGAGCGAGCTGGCGACCGTCTGATAGAACTGGTTGTCCAGAATCGCTTGCGCCCGGCCGTTTCCGGAGTACTGGACCACCATCTCGTCGAACGTGCGGCGCATGTCGAGCATCATCGCGTGCAACTCGCCGGAGACCTCGGACGCCAGCGGCACCCGCTGCGGGGTGTTGCCGAGGTCGTTGACCCCCAGCGCTTGAGCCAGCCGCTTGGCCGGGTCGATCGTCAAAACGCATACGTTGCGGCCGTATTCGGCCGCGCGTAACGCCATCGCGGCGGCGGTGGTGGTCTTGCCCACCCCGCCGGCGCCGCAGCACACCACCACTCGGTTGGTGGTGTCGGCCAAGATCGAGGCCATGTCAAGCCTATTCGGCGTGGTGCTCATCGAACCCCCTGCTGTGCAAGTGATTCCGAAAGCTCATAGAGGCTTCCGAGGTCGACGCCGTCAGAGATCGCCGGCAGTTCCAGCCGCGGCACCTGCAGCGCGTCGAGTTGCTGCGCGATCTCGGCCCGCGCGGCGATGACCGTCGCGTGCTCGATGGTCTCGGTCAGCAGTCCGGCGAATTCGGTGTCGTTCAGCTTGATCCCCGCCATGTCCAGCCCCGCCCGCACCGAGTCCGCGTCGACGTGCCCCTCGGCGGCCTTCGCCAGATCGGCGGGTTGCAGGTAAGACACGATGTTGCGATTCACGATCACGCTGCCGATCGGCAGCTCCATCTCGGCGAGCTCCTCGATGGCTTCCAGGGTTTCCTGCACCGGCAACGCCTCCAGCAGGGTGACCAGGTGGATGGCCGTCTGCTCGGAGTGCAGCAGCTTCACCACGCCCTCGCTCTGCGAGTGCACCGGCCCGCCCTTGGCCAGATCCGACACGGCCTTGGTGACGTCCAGGAAGCGGGCGATGCGTCCCGTGGGTGGCGCGTCGACGACGACCGCGTCGTAGACGGGCAACCGGTTCTTATCGACCCGCACCACCGATTCCTTGATCTTTCCCGTGAGCAGCACGTCGCGCAGGCCGGGCGCGATCGTCGTCGCGAACTCGATGGCGCCGATGCGCCGCATCGCCCGCCCGGCGATGCCGAGGTTGTAGAACATGTCCAGGTATTCCAGGAACGCGGCCTCGATGTCGATGGCCAGCGCGTTGACCTGACCGCCGCGTTCGGCGGTCGCGATCTTGACCTCCTGGTACGGCAGCGGCGGGACGTCGAAGAGTTGCGCAATACCTTGCCGCCCTTCGACTTCCACGAGAAGTACTTTGCGGCCTCCGGCCGCCAGGGTCAGTGCCAGCGCGGCCGCTATCGTCGACTTGCCCGTACCGCCTTTGCCGGTGACGAAATGCAGGCGGGCCTTTGAGAGCCGCGCCGGCCAGCCGACGGCGCTACCGCCGCTCGATGAGTTTGCCACCTTCGCATGCTAGCCCGACCGGCGTTCGGCCCCCGGGCAGGCCAGAGCCGTTCACATCCGACCGATAAGCTCGCGCCATGAGCCAACCGACCGCATGGGAATACGTCACCGTCCCGCTGCTCACACACGCCACCAAACAGATTCTCGACCAGTGGGGTGCCGACGGCTGGGAGTTGGTGTCCGTTCTGCCCGGGCCAACCGGTGAGCAACACGTCGCGTATCTGAAGCGTCCCAAGTAGATGACTGCCTCCGCCCGGCTTGCGGAACTCGGGGTCGCACTTCCGGAGGTGGTGGCGCCGCTGGCCGCCTATGTGCCCGCGGTGCGGACCGGCAACCTGGTGTACACCGCCGGTCAGCTGCCGCTGCAGGCGGGACAACTGGCCGGGACCGGCAAGGTCGGGGCGCAGGTCAGCTTGGAAGAAGGCAAGGCGATGGCACGAATCTGCGCGCTCAACGCCCTGGCGGCCGTCGATTCGCTGGTGGGCATCGACGCGGTGACCCGAGTGGTCAAGGTCGTCGGATTCGTCGCCTCCGCTGCGGGTTTCAACGGCCAGCCGAGCGTCGTCAACGGCGCTTCGGAACTGCTCGCCGAGGTGTTCGGCGAGGACGGCGCGCACGCGCGGTCGGCCGTCGGCGTTTCCGAGCTGCCGCTGGATGCGCCGGTCGAGGTGGAGCTGATCGTGGAGGTCGGCTCGCGACCGTGACCGACGCGCCGGAGTCGCCGAGTCATCCCGCATACGGCACGCTGCGGGCGGTCACCGACACTGCCTCGGTTCTGTTGGCCGACAACCCCGGGTTGATGACGCTCGAGGGCACCAACACCTGGGTGCTGCGCGGCAGGGGCAGCGACGAGTTGGTCGTGGTGGACCCCGGGCCCGACGACGACGATCACATCGCCCGGGTCGCCGAGCTGGGCCGTATCACCCTGGTGCTCATCAGCCACCGGCACGGCGATCACACCGACGGCATCGACAAGCTGGTCGAGCGGACCGGCGCGACGGTGCGGTCGGCGGGCAGTGGGTTTCTGCGCGGCCTCGGCGGTCACCTCACCGATGGTGAGGTCATCGATGCGGCCGGCCTCAAGATCCGGGTGATGGCCACCCCCGGACACACCGCCGACTCGTTCTCGTTCGTGCTCGACGACGCCGTCCTCACCGCCGACAGCGTGCTGGGCCGCGGCACGGCCGTCATTGATTCCGAAGACGGCAGCCTGGCCGACTATCTGGAATCGTTGCGGCGCTTGCGTGGCCTGGGGCGACGTACGGTGCTGCCCGGCCACGGGCCGGACCTGCCCGACCTGGAGGCCGTCGCGTCCGGCTACCTGGTGCACCGGCAGGAACGGCTGGAACAGGTGCGTGCCGCGTTGCGGGACATCGGCGACGACGCCACCGCGCGCCAAGTCGTCGAACACGTCTATGTAGACGTCGACGAGAAACTCTGGGACGCGGCCGAATGGTCCGTTCAGGCGCAGCTGGACTATTTGCAGCGCTGAACTTGCGCCGAAATCGACGCTATCGCGGAAAAGATCGAGTGAACGGTCGATAACGTCGAACTCGACGCAATTCGCGCGCTTACCTCGCTCGGCGGGCGAGCCTTTCGGAGTCCGAAATCAGCACACTCTTGCCTTCCAGCCGGATCCATCCGCGATGGGCGAAATCGGCCAGCGCCTTGTTCACCGTCTCCCGGGACGCCCCCACCAGCTGGGCGATCTCCTCCTGCGTCAGGTCGTGGGTGACCCGCATCGCGCCACCCTCCTGGGTGCCGAACCGCTGGGCGAGCTGCAGCAGCTGCTTGGCCACCCGGCCGGGCACGTCGGTGAAGATGAGGTCGGCCAGATTGTTGTTGGTGCGGCGCAGCCGGCGGGCCAGCACCCGCAGCAGCTGCTCGGCGATCTCGGGACGGTCGGCGATCCACGCCCGCAGCGCGTCGCGGTCCATCGACACGGCGCGCACCTCGGTGATGGTGGTGGCGCTGGAAGTCCGTGGGCCGGGGTCGAAAATAGACAACTCGCCGAACATGTCCGACGGGCCCATGATCGTCAGCAGGTTCTCCCGGCCATCCGGTGAGCGACGGCCGATCTTGACCTTCCCCGAGACGATGATGTACAGCCGATCACCCGGCTCGCCTTCGGCGAAGACCGTGTGCCCACGGGGAAAGTCGACGGGTTGCAGTTGCTTGGTCAGCGCGGCGACCGCGCCGGGCTCAACCCCTTGGAAGATTCCTGCCCTTGCCAGGATCTCGTCCACGTTGCCTCTTCAGCTTTCCAATGATTTGTGTACGGGCAGGTTAATCCCTTGCTCGCGTGATGAGTCTAGCGGTAGGACATTTTGTCCAACGTGCAACGCTACACACGATTGACGTGTCGAGTGGCCTTAAACTGCGGATTGATCTGCGGATGCGCTTGTATTCGCGTCGGCAATGTCAGCTCGGCATGGTCAATGAAGCTGGCGGCGAACGACGGCGCCGCATGCCGCGGTACGGACGTCAGCCCGGCCAGCGCGGCCTCGGAAAGTCCCCGGGCCTCGCGCCGGTGCAGAAATTCCAGCGCCTCCGGCATCCCCTCCCGGGCCAGGGTGTGCACGTCGACAAGTTCGGCGTACTCGAAAAGCTCGGTGACCGCGAGCATGGTGACGTCCTCGCGGGCGAGCCCCCGTTCGAGCCGCCCCAAGCCGAGCGCCGCCAGCATCAGCAACACCGGAACGCAGGCCACCAGCAACCACGACACAAGGAGAGTAAACATGGACTTCAATCAACACGTGGTCTCGGCGAGATCACGAAATCAGTACTCTGTCGTAGGTGACAGCGGCAAAGTCGTCCGGGCGCTCGAAGTCCACTTCGGTCCCACCGGGTGGCAACGGTGCGCGGCGCTGGTCTGAGGAGACGCGGGCGGGCTTGGTGCGGCGGGCCCGCCGGATGAATCGGGCGCTGGCGCAGGCGTTTCCGGACGCGCACTGCGAGCTGGACTTCACCACGCCGCTGGAGCTGACCGTCGCCACGATCCTTTCGGCGCAGAGCACGGACCAACGGGTGAACCTGACGACGCCGGCGTTGTTCAAGCGGTACCCCTCGGCGCTGGACTACGCGCAGGCGGACCGCGACGAACTGGAAACCCTGATCCGTCCGACGGGGTTCTTCCGCAACAAGGCGACCTCCCTCATCGGCCTCGGGCAGGCGTTGGTCGAACGGTTCGACGGCGAAGTGCCTTCCACCATGGAGGAACTGGTCACTTTGCCCGGCGTGGGCCGCAAGACCGCCAACGTCATCCTGGGCAACGCCTTTGGCGTCCCCGGCATCACGGTCGACACCCACTTCGCGCGGCTGCTGCACAGGTGGCGCTGGACCAGCGACAAGGACCCGGTGAAGATCGAGCGCGCGGCGGGCGAACTGATCGAACGCAGCGAGTGGACCATGTTGAGCCACCGCGTGATCTTCCACGGCCGCCGGGTGTGCCACGCGCGCAAGCCGGCCTGCGGTGTGTGCGTGGTGGCCAAGGACTGCCCCTCCTTCGGGCTCGGCCCCACCGAACCGCTGCTGGCCGCGCCCCTGGTGCGGGGCCCGGAAACCGAGCACTTGCTGGCCCTGGCCGGCCTGTAGGCGTCTACCACCTTGACGCGGACCACGCGCTGGACCATCGCGATCCTCGCGGTGGTGGCGGCGCTGGCGGTGGCCCTGGTCGCCCAGCTGCGCGACGAGTCCGCGCCCGCCCCGAAGCCCGGCACGGCCGCGAGCCCGCCCGATCGCGAACACCGCGACGCCGACACGGCCGCCGCGCTGGCGGGTCCGCGGCAACGGGCCGACCTGGCGCCGTGTCCGGCCGCCGGTGACGGCCCGGGCCCCCCGACGCTGCGCGGTGTCACGGCCGAGTGCGCCGCCGACGGTTCGGCCGTCGACGTCGCCCGCGCGCTGGCCGGGCGACGGGTGGTCCTCAACTTGTGGGCGTATTGGTGCGCGCCGTGTGCGGCCGAACTGCCCGCGATGGCCGAGTATCAACGGCGAGTCGGGTCCGACGTGATGGTGGTGACGGTGCATCAGGACGAGAACGAGACGGCCGCGTTGCTGCGGCTTTCCGAACTGGGCGTTCGGCTGCCGACCCTGCAGGACGGTCGCCGACGGGTCGCGGCTGCCCTGGGCGTGGTAAACGTGATGCCCGCGACTGTGGTTCTGCGACCGGACGGTAGCGTTGCCCAGATGCTGCCGCGGGCCTTCGACAGCGCCGACGAGATCGCGGCCGCGGTCGGAAATGACAAGGGATAAGCCGAAAATTGGACGGACTGGAGCGCCCCGTGAGTGTTGGGGGTACGCCCCCATCCGCGGGAGGTGGGAACCCCACCCGGGAGCGCGGGACGGTGGCGCTGAGCCCCGACGCCTCCCCGCCGTGGCTGAGGCCCCTGGTCGACAACGTCGAGCGGATGCCGGACGCGTACCGGCGCCGGCTGCCGGCCGACGTGCTGGCGATGATCACCGGCAAGGCCGCGTCGTCTTTGTCGGCGATGCGCGGCAGCGGTCGTGAAGCCGCGGTCTTGGTGCTGTTCTCGGGCCCGGAGTCCGCGCCGGCCGACGGCGGCGTCCCCGACGGCGCCGACCTCCTGGTCACCGTGCGCGCCTCGACCTTGCGCCACCACGCCGGCCAGGCGGCGTTTCCCGGCGGCGCCTCCGATCCCACCGATGACGGCCCGGTGGCCACCGCCTTGCGCGAAGCCCAGGAGGAAACCGGGATCGACGTGTCGCGGTTGCGTCCCTTGGTGACGATGGAGCGCACGTTCATTGCGCCGTCGCGGTTTCACGTCGTCCCGGTGCTGGCCTACTCGCCGGATCCCGGTCCGGTGGCCGTCGTCAACGAGGCCGAAACCGCGGTCGTGGCGCGAGTTCCGTTGCGCGCCTTCATCAACCCGGCCAACCGGCTGATGGTCTACCGGGGTGACCTCGGCCGCCGGTGGGCCGGACCGGCGTTTCTGCTGAACGAGATGCTGGTTTGGGGATTCACTGGCCAGGTGATCTGTGCGATGCTCGACGTCGCCGGCTGGGCCCAGCCCTGGGACACCACCGACGTCCGCGAGCTGGACGCGGCGATGGCGCTGGTCGGCGAGCAGGGCGGTCCCCCTCGATGAACATGAACTCGATGACCCCGTCACAGTGGCTTGACGTGGCCGTGCTGTCGGTCGCCTTCATCGCGGCCGTATCGGGCTGGCGTTCCGGCGCGGTGGGGTCGCTGTTCTCGTTCGTGGGTGTGTTGCTGGGCGCGATCGCGGGTGTGCTGCTGGCGCCCCACCTCGTCAGCCACATCGCCGCGCCACGGGCCAAGTTGTTCGCCGCCCTCTTCCTGATCCTGGCGCTGGTCGTCGTCGGCGAGGTCGCGGGAGTGGTGTTGGGACGGGCGGTTCGCGGCGCGATCCGCAGCCGGACCATCCGCACGGTCGACTCGTTCATCGGGGTGGGTGTCCAGCTTGTGGTGGTGTTGACCGCGGCGTGGTTGTTGGCGACGCCGCTGACCCAGTCCAAGGACCAGCCCGAGCTGGCCGCGGCGGTCCGCGGCTCGCGGGTGCTGGCCCAGGTCAACGAGGTCGCCCCGCCGTGGCTGAAGACGGTGCCCAAGCGGTTGTCGGCGCTGCTGAACACCTCCGGCCTGCCCGCGGTGCTGGAGCCGTTCAGCCGGACTCCGGTCATTCCGGTCGCCTCGCCCGACCCCGCGTTGGCGAACAATCCGGTGGTGCAGGCCACCGCGGCCAGCGTCGTCAAGGTTCGCAGCCTGGCGCCGAGCTGCCAGAAAGTGTTGGAGGGCAGCGGATTTGTGATCGCCCCCGACCGGGTGATGACCAACGCCCACGTGGTCGCCGGTTCCAACAGCGTGCAGATCTACGCCAGCGGCAGTCCCCTGGACGCCACCGTTGTTTCCTACGATCCGTCGGTCGACATCGCCATTCTTGCCGTCCCCAACCTGCCGCCGCAGCCGTTGGCATTCGCGTCGGCCGAGGCGAAAACGGGCACAAGCGTTGTGGTGCTGGGGTATCCGGGCGGCGGTAACTTCACCGCGACCCCGGCGCGCATCCGCGAGGTCATCAAACTCAGCGGACCCGACATCTACCGCGACCCCGCGCCGGTAACCCGCGACGTCTACACCATCAGAGCCAATGTGGAACAAGGCAATTCGGGTGGGCCGTTGATCGACCTCAGCGGTCAGGTGCTCGGCGTGGTGTTCGGCGCGGCCGTCGACGATCCCGACACCGGCTTCGTGTTGACGGCCGACGAGGTGGCCGGTCAGCTCGCCAAAATCGGTGCCACCCAGCAGGTGACCACCGGGGCCTGCGTCAGCTGACCACGTAGTCGATGAATTTCATCAAGTGTCTGTTGATTTCCTCAGGCACCTCTTCGTGGCTGAAATGCCCTGCGCCGTCGATTGATACGTAACGCCCCTGCGGGGCATAACGCCGCGTCCGGTTGACCGGGTCGGCCAGCACGTAGGGATCCGCGTCGCCGCGCAGGTGTAGCAGCGGCACGCTGAGTTGCCGGCACATCGATTTCATGAAGCGGCGGCCTTCGTCGCGCAGCTGACTGCGCACCGCCCAGCGCTGGTACTCCAGTGCGCAGTGCGCCGCCGACGGAATCTGGATGGCCATCCGCAGGTAACCAATGGATTCGGAAAAGTCTTCGGAGGCAATCCATTTAGGGCAGCTGCGGCTGCGGACCAGGCGCTCGATCTCCGACGCGTTGTCGCGGGTCAGCAGGCGCTCCGGCCAGATCGGCACTTGATAGCGCAGTAACGTCGGCAGCAGTGCATACCCCTGGTCGCGCCGGGTCAGCGTGGACCGGCGCAGCGCCGCCGGGTGCGGCGAGCTGATCAGCGCGATGGCCGACACCAATCGCGCATGCAGCAGCGCGGTGGCCCAGCAGGCCAGCCCGCCGTCGGCGTGACCGACCAGCGTCGCCGACGAGTGCCCCAGCGCCCGAATGAGGCCGGCCGTGTCGCCGGCCAGCGTCCAGCCGTCGTAGCCGCGGGGCGGCTTATCGCTGCCGCCATAGCCGCGCAGGTCGACCGCGACCACCCGCGCCCCGGTCAGTCCCCGCAATTGATGACGCCATGACCACCAGAACGAGCCGAAACCGTGCAGCAGCATCACCAGCGGCCGGGCTGTGGGTGGCGCGGTCGGGTCCGCGCCGGTGGGCAGTGCCTCGACGACGTGGAACCGGATGCCGTTGGCGTGAACGTCCAAATGGCGCCAGGGCCCGTCGATGCGGGTTACCGACGGATCCGGCGGGGCCATTTACCAACCCGATGGATCGGTTTCGGGCTTTTCGTGCCTGCCACGCTCGGCGAGCTGCTTGGGGGTGCCCTGCGCCTTGTCGTGGCCCGGGGTGAGCGCGGTGCGCGTCTCCTTGACCGATTCGATCGTCTCCCGCGGTCCCCGGATCCGGCGCACCTTGAGGAAGCCCAGCAGGGCCAGCAGCGCCCCGACCACCACCTGGACCGCGAACACGATCAGGAACGCCGCCCAGCGCCACAGCCAGGTGTCGAGCAGTTCGGCGACGAAGAAGAAGAAAAAGAACGTGGAGTAGAACAACACCACCAGCGCGGCGATGAAGAAGACGCTGCCGGTCAACCCTTTTTTGACGTCCCGGGTGATCTCCGCCCGGGCCAGTTCGACCTCGGCGCGCACCAGCGTGGAGACCTGGGTGGTGGCGTCCTTGATCAGGTCGCCGATCGAGGGGTCGGCGGGCCGGGCGTTCGGGTCGGTCAGGGGGATCGTGGTCAGGGTGCTGGGCACACCGTTCTTGCCATCGGGTTTGCTCACAGACGGTCCCCTCTTTCGTCACTGCCCGGCGCTGTCGTCGCGGTTCATGTTGCCATGCGGCGCCCTGCCGGACGAGGCCAGCCGAAGGCGGCGGCCGGCCCGGCGCCTGTCGGAGGTCGACCGGCGTCGTCGCGAGGGCGTTCAACCACATGCCCATGCGGACGGTTTCCAAACTTCTACGGCGTCAGCGAGCCGCCGGGCGGTGGGTTTCATCCGCTCAGATGCGCAACGGGCACAACGGGAGCGGTCGATGCGGGCCGGCGGCCGCGCTGGGCACGGCGAGCGGGATGCCCGGCCGACTAGACTGGTCAAGCCGGTCCGGGTCCGGCCTGTCGATGGGAGTGGTGCTGTGCAGACGGCGCACCGGTGCTTCGTGGCGGCAGTAGCGACGGCGCTCCTGGTCCTGGTGGGCTGTCCCGTTCGCGCCGCGGCCGCCGATGTCCGGATCCCGATTGGCGGCGGCGCCGGCATCGTCATCAACGGGGACACGATGTGCACCCTGACGACCATCGGGGGCGATGCCGCCGGTGAACTGATCGGTTTCACCTCGGCACACTGCGGCGGTCCGGGCGCGCAGGTCGCCGCCGAGGGCGCCGAGAACGCCGGCGTTCTGGGCACCATGGTGGCCGGCAACGACAACCTCGACTACGCCGTAATCAAGTTCGATCCCGCCAAGGTGACGCCGACGGCCAACTACAACGGCTTCGCGATCAATGGCCTCGGCCCGGATCCGGCCTTCGGTGAGATCGCCTGCAAGCAGGGCCGGACCACCGGAAACTCGTGCGGCGTCACCTGGGGGCCGGGCCAGGACCCGGGCACGATCGTCATGCAGGTCTGCGGCCAGCCGGGAGATTCCGGGGCGCCGGTGACCGTCAACAACCTGCTGGTCGGCATGATCCACGGGGCGTTCAGCGACAACCTGCCGACCTGCGTCATCAAGTACATTCCGCTGCACACGCCGGCGGTGGTCCAGTCGTTCAACGCGGTCCTGGCCGACATCAACGCCAAGCACCGGCCCGGTGCCGGGTTCACGCCGCTGCCGGCCTGAGCCGGGCTACTTCGAGCTCTGGATCGCGTCGAAAACGCCGGGGTCCAGCAGCGTCGACGTGTCGCCGAGCTCCCGCTTCTCGGCGACGTCACGCAGCAGCCTGCGCATGATCTTGCCGCTGCGGGTCTTGGGCAGTTCGGGCACCACATGAATCTCACGCGGCTTGGCGATGGGTGAGATCTCCCGGGCCACCTCGGCGCGCAACTCGTCGACGATTCCGTCGTGCAGCTCGTACTCGGCACACAAGACGACGAACGCGCAGACGGCCTGGCCCGTGGTCTCGTCGGCCTTCGCGACCACCGCGGCCTCGGCCACTCCGTGGTGGCCGACGAGCGCCGACTCCAATTCGGCGCTCGAGAGCCGGTGCCCTGACACGTTCATCACGTCGTCGATGCGGCCCACCACCCAGATGGCGCCGTCGCGGTCGTAATAGGCGCTGTCCCCGGCGAAATACCAGCCCTGCTCGGCGAACCGGGACCAGTAGGTCTCGACGTAGCGCTCCGGATCGCCCCAGATGCCGCGCAGCATGGACGGCCACGGCTGGTCCAGGACCAGGTACCCGGTGACGTGTTCGCCGTGATGGACCGTGGGCTTCAATCGGTCGCCGTGGTCGTCGACGATGCTGGCGGAAATGCCCGGCAAAGCCCTCATCGCCGAAGCCGGTTTTGCCGCGGCGACCCCGGGCAGGGGGGAGATCATCGCGGAGCCCGTTTCGGTCTGCCACCAGGTGTCCACGATCGGGAGGCGCTCGGCGCCGATCACCGTGCGGTACCAGCGCCAGGCCTCGGGGTTGATCGGCTCGCCCACCGTGCCGAGCAGCCGCAGGCTGGACAGGTCGTGTGCGTCGGGGATCTCGCGCCCCCACTTCATGAACGTCCGGATGAGCGTGGGTGCGGTGTAATAGATTGTCACGCCGTACTTTTCGATGATTTCGAAGTGCCGGTGCTGGGTCGGCGAGTCGGGCGTGCCCTCGTAGAGAACCTCGGTGACCCCGTTGGACAGCGGACCATAGACGCCGTAGGTGTGCCCGGTTACCCAGCCGATATCGGCGGTGCACCAGAAGACGTCACGTTCGGGCTTGATGTCGAAGATGTAGTAGTGCGTGTAGGAGGACTGAGTCAGATAGCCGCCGCTCGTGTGCACGATGCCCTTGGGCTTGCCGGTGGTGCCGGAGGTGTACAGCAGGAACAGCGGCTGCTCGGCATCGAAGGGCTCCGGGGTGTGTTCGGGCGACGCGGCGTCGACAACGTCGTGCCACCACAGGTCGCGGTCGTCGTTCCACGACACGTCGATCCCCGTGCGCCGCACCACCAGGACATGCTCGACGGGGCTGTCGGGATCGTCGACGGCCTCGTCGGCCGCGTCCTTCAGCGGTGCCGGCTTGCCGCGGCGGAACTGCCCGTCACTGGTGATCACCAACTTGGCCTGGGCATCGGCGATCCGGGCCCGCAGCGCCTTCGCGGTGAAACCGGCGAACACGACGCTGTGCATGATGCCGAGCCGGGCGCAGGCCAGCATCGCGATCACCGCCTCGGGAATCAGCGGCAGGTAGATCGCGACCCGATCACCGGCGACCAGGCCCAGGCCGGTCAGCGCGTTGGCCGCCTTGCACACCTGCGCCTGCAGGTCGGCGTAGGTCAGGCTGCGGCTGTCGCCGGGCTCGCCTTCCCAGTGGATGGCGACGCGGTCGCCATGGCCGGCCTCCACGTGGCGGTCCACGCAGTTGTAGGCGACGTTGAGCTTGCCGTCGGCGAACCACTTGGCGAAGGGGCGCTGCGACCAGTCGAGCACCTCGGTGAACGGCGTCGACCAGGAGAGCCGATTGGCCTGCTTGGCCCAGAAGCCCAGCCGGTCCTCGTCGGCCTCGCGGTACAGCTCCTCACCCGCGTTGGCCTGTTCGGCGAACGCCGGCGGCGGGGGATACGACGACGGGCCTACGGCGTCTGTGGCGGTCACTGGCTTCCTCCTGGTGTCGAGGCTCGTCAATCGTCAGAGAGCCTAGCCCCACAAGGTGAAAAGCGAAGCTGCAAATCAAAGGTCAAAGCCTTCCCCGTAGCGGATAATCACCGGTGTGCCCGGTCACGGGCGGCGCAACCGCCGACTAGCCCCCAGCTTCGCCGCGGCCGCAACGGGTTACGCGGCCACCGTCATGCTGGGGTCACCGGCGTGGGCCATGCCGACCGACACCGCCGACGCGCCGACCCCATGCTGGTCGGACCAGATCGCCGTCACCGCCTCGCCGACGCAGGCCGCGGTCGGCCACCGCGCGGCGACCCTGGTGTTCAGCCTCGCCGGGGGCGCGGAGCCCTGCACGCTGACGGGGTACCCCGGGGTGGACTCGGGCGCGGGCGGGCCGCTCATACACGCCCAGCCCACGCTGCGCGGCTACATGGGAGGCCTGCCGGGCGGCGCCGAGGTGCCGCCCACCGTCATCCTGTCCCTGTCCACCCAGGCGCAGGCGATCGTGGAGGGCATCGCCATCGACGCCAACGGCGAGCCCTGCCCCACCTATACCGAGCTGCTGGTCAACCCGCCGGACACGACCGTGGTGCTGACCGTGCCGGCCACCATCGACGCCTGCGCGTTGCAGGTGCACCCCGTCACGCCCGTCTGAGTCACGAGTCGGCCCTCGCCAGGCAGTAGACGCGCGCCGGGACGGGGTAGCCGATGCCCTTGGACCCTTGCGGGCATTGCGTCTTGTCGGTGCTCCCGTCGATGCGTTGCACGACTTTCACCTGCGTGGCTCCGGAATGCGGCGGACAGTCGTCGAGACGCATCGTCATGTCAGTGTCGGCGGCATCCAAGCTCGGTACCCGGTAGCACTGCCCTTCTTTGAGGTTGAAGGCGAAGCACAGGATCGAATCATCGTCCGTGAAACGGTCGTACACGGAGTGATCGCGTTTGCCGTCGGGGCACGTCGCCGAGGGGCCGCCTTTGAAGGCGAGCTCGTAGACAGCCGCGGGGTTGGCACAGTCGTTGTCCGGCCGGGACGCGAAATGCTCTGCCTTGAAAGTCGATTCATTCACGCACTCGCCCACCTGCATCGACGTATTACGGGACCGCTCAGCTTGGCTCGACGCAACGCGCGCAGCGTGGAAGAAGAGGTTCAGCCCGCCCAGCCCCAGCAGGACGATACCGATGGTGATCAGCGTGGTGGCCGACTTGCCCGCGGTCGGGCGGGGCGGCACCGCAGGCGGGTAACCCGGATAGGGCGGCGGAGCGGGATACGGGTACCCCATGGCCGGTGGTGGCGGCGGTGGATACGGATAGCGGGGGTGGTACGGGGGCGGGGACTGTCGACGCCTGCGCGAGCCCGCAGGCCAATGATCAGACACACCAATCCGGCTGCCGGAAGGCCGAAGGCGAAGATCAGTTCCCCCGCTAGCACACCCGGTCTCTCCGAAGCCAGATACGCGACAGTCACGACGCGATTCTAAATTCGCGGACCCGCGCCGGGCACTTCACCGCCGGCGACGTGGTAGGCCCTAGGGTCGGGTGTCATGCGTCGGACGCGGGCCTTTGCGACCATTGTGGTCGTCGCCGGGCTGCTGGCGGCCGGGTCGCTGACGGGTTGCGGCGGCGGCGCGTTGACCCCTGAGTCGGTGGTGGTGAACGGTGGTGAACCGCCGAACCCGCTGATTCCGACCGCCACGAACGACAGCCTCGGAGGCCGCATCCTGGATCGGCTGTTCGCTGGTTTGGTGTCTTATGACGCCGCCGGCAAACCGTCGCCGGAAGTGGCGCAGTCGGTCGAGACAACCGACAACATCAACTACCGAATCATTCTCAAGCCTGGCTGGAAGTTCACCGACGGCTCTGCGGTGACGGCGCATTCGTTCGTCGACGCGTGGAACTACGGGGCGCTGAGTACCAATGCCCAGCTGCAACAAAGCTTCTTCAGTCCGATCGTCGGGTACGACGAGGTCGCCGGTCTGACGAGCGACCAAAGGCCGGCCCGGACGACGATGTCCGGGCTGCAAGTGGTCAACGATCTCGAGTTCGACGTGCGGCTCAAGGCGCCGACCGTCGACTTCACGTTGCGGCTGGGACACAACGCTTTCTACCCGTTACCGGACATGGCTTTTCGCGACATGGCAGCGTTCGGCCGCAATCCGGTCGGCAACGGCCCGTATGAGCTGGCGGACGGTCCCGACGGGCCGGCCTGGGAACACAACGTTAAGATCGACTTGAAACCAAACCCCGACTACCACGGCAATCGCAAGCCCCACAACAAAGGTTTGAGGTTCGAGTTCTACGCCAACCTGGACACCGCCTACGCCGACCTGCTGTCCGGCAATCTCGATGTGCTGGACACGATTCCGTCCAGCGCGCTGACGATCTACCAGCGTGACCTGGGGGGCAACGCCGCCAGCGGGCCCGTCGCGGTCAGCCAATCGCTCGACACGCCGTTGCGCTTGCCGCACTTCGGGGGCGAAGAAGGTCGGCTGCGCCGCTTGGCGTTGTCGGCGGCCATCAACCGGCCGCAGATCTGTCAGCAGATCTTCAACGGCACCCGCAGCCCCGCCCGCGATTTCACCGCCAGCTCGTTGCCCGGCTTCGATCGGAACATCCCGGGCAACGCCGCATTGGACTTCAACCCCGAACGGGCACGCCAACTCTGGGCGCAGGCCAACGCGATCTCGCCGTGGCGCGGGCGGTACTCCATCGCATACAACGCCGACAGCGGCCATCAAGAGTGGGTGGACGCGGTGGCCAACAGCATCAAGAACGTGCTGGGCATCGACGCCGTCGGCGCGCCGCACCCCACGTTCGCGGGCTTCCGCACCCAGATCACCAACCGCACCATCGATACCGCGTTCCGCGCGGGCTGGATCGGCGACTACCCGTCGATGATCGAATTCCTGGCCCCGCTGTACGCCACCGGGGCGGGATCCAACGACGTCGGGTACTCGAGCCGGGAATTCGACGCCGGGCTGGCCGCCGCCGAGGCCGCACCCAACCTGCAGCAAGCGGATGTGCTGGTCAACGAGGCCCAACGAATCCTGTTGCACGACATGCCCGCTGTGCCGCTGTGGTACTACATCGCGGTGGTCGGATGGTCGCCGCAGGTCGGTGGCGTCAAGCTCACCTGGAACGGTCTGCCCGACTACGAGAACATCGTCAAGGCTTGACAGATGGGTTGGTACATCGCGCGCCGGATCGCCGTCATGGTGCCCGTCTTCCTCGGCGCCACGCTGCTGATCTACGGGATGGTCTTCCTGTTGCCTGGTGACCCGGTGGCCGCGATAGCCGGGGACCGGCCGCTGACACCCGAGGTCGCCGCGCAACTGCGGGCCCGCTATCACCTCGACGATCCGTTCCTGGTGCAGTACTTGCGCTACCTCGGCGGCGTCCTGCACGGCGACTTGGGCCGTTCCTATTCCGGACTTCCGGTGAGTGATGTTCTCGCACATGCCTTTCCGGTGACAACACGGCTGGCGCTGATCGCCCTGGGCGTCGAGGCGGTGCTGGGCATCGGCTTCGGTGTGATCGCCGGACTGCGCACGGGGGGAGTCTTCGATTCAGGCGTGCTGATCGCCGGACTCGTCATCATCGCGATCCCCATCTTCGTGCTGGGGTTCCTTGCCCAATTCGTTTTCGGGGTGAGGTTGGGCATCGCGCCGGTCACTGTGGGGGAGCGGTCGACGTTCGGGCGTCTGCTGCTACCCGGCATCGTGCTGGGCTCGGTGTCGTTCGCCTATGTGGTGCGGCTGACCAGATCGGCGGTGGCCGCCAACGCGCACGCCGATTACGTCCGCACCGCCACCGCCAAAGGGTTGTCCCGGCCGCGCGTGGTGACGGTGCACATCCTTCGCAATTCGCTGATCCCCGTGATCACTTTCCTGGGCGCCGACCTGGGCGCGCTGATGGGCGGAGCCATTGTGACGGAAGGCATCTTCAACATCCACGGTGTGGGCGGTGTGCTGTATCAGGCCGTCACCCGGCAGGAGGCGCCGACCGTGGTGTCGATAGTGACGGTGCTGGTGCTCATCTACCTGATCACCAATCTGGCGGTGGACCTGCTGTACGCCGCGCTGGACCCGAGGATCCGGTATGGCTGAGCGATCGGGTTTTTGGCGCGACACGTGGCGCGGGCTGCGCCGCCGCCCGAAGTTCGTCGTCGCGGGCCTGCTGATCCTGTTCATCGTTGCGATCGCGATGTTTCCGGCGCTGTTCACCGGGGCCGACCCGAGCTACGCCGACCCCAGCCAGAGCCTGCTTCCGCCGTCGAGCGCGCACTGGTTCGGCACCGACCTGCAGGGCCACGACGTCTACGCCCGCACCGTCTACGGCGCGCGGGCCTCGGTCACCGTCGGCTTGGGGGCCGCCCTGGTCGTGTTCGTCGTCGGCGGTGCGCTCGGCGCACTGGCCGGGTTCTACGGCGGCTGGATCGACGCGGTGGTGTCCCGCATCAGCGACGTGTTCTTCGGCCTGCCGCTGCTGCTGGCCGCCATCGTGCTCATGCAGGTGATGCACCACCGCACGGTGTGGACCGTGATCGCCATCCTCGCCCTGTTCGGCTGGCCGCAGATAGCCCGCATCGCACGTGGATCGGTGCTCACGGTGCGCACCAGCGATTACGTGCTCGCCGCGAAAGCGCTGGGGCTGAGCCGCTTTCATATTCTGCTGCGCCACGCCGTGCCCAACGCGCTTGGCCCCGTCATCGCGATGGCCACCATCGCCTTGGGCGTTTTCATCGTCACCGAGGCCACGCTGTCCTACCTGGGCGTCGGACTGCCGACGTCGGTGGTGTCCTGGGGCGGCGACATCAACCTCGATCAGACGCGGCTGCGCGCGGGCTCGCCCATCCTGTTCTATCCCGCCGGCGCGCTGGCGACCACGGTGCTGGCCTTCATGATGATGGGCGACGCGTTGCGCGACGCCCTCGATCCGGCGTCGCGGGCGTGGCGGCCATGAACGACACGCCGCTGCTGTCAGTCGAGGGCCTCAAAGTCAGCTTCGGCGATCACACCGCCGTCCACAGCGTCGATTTCACCGTCTTGCCCGGCCACACGGTCGCGGTGGTGGGCGAGTCGGGATCGGGGAAATCCACCACGGCGGCGGCGATCCTCGGGCTGCTTCCCCCCGGCGGCCGAATCACCGCCGGGCGCATCGTCTTCGACGGATCCGACATCGCCCGGGCCGACCGCCGGACACTGCGCTGTATCAGGGGCCGCGAGATCGGCTACATACCCCAGGACCCGATGACCAACCTCAACCCGGTCTGGAAGGTCGGCTTCCAGGTTTCGGAAGCGTTGCGGGCCAACAGCTCCGACCGACGGACGCGGCGGCGCGCCGTGGAGTTGCTCGGGCAGGCGGGCATGCCGGACCCGGCGAAACAAGCGGGTCGTTATCCCCATCAGCTGTCCGGCGGCATGTGTCAACGGGCCCTGATCGCTATCGGGTTGGCGGGACGGCCGCGGCTGCTGATCGCCGACGAGCCGACGTCCGCGCTCGACGTCACCGTCCAGCGCCAGGTGCTCGACCACCTGCAGGGGCTCACCGCGGAACTCGGCACCGCGCTGCTGCTGATCACCCACGACCTGGCGCTGGCCGCCGAACGCGCCGAGTCCGTCGTCGTGATGCGCGGGGGAGTCGTGGTGGAATCCGGCGCGGCGCGGTCGATCTTGCGGGAGCCGCAGCACGAGTACACCCGGCGGCTGGTGGCGGCCGCGCCGTCGCTGACGGTGCAGAGCCCGGCCCGCCCGCGTGCGGCAGACCGCGGGGCGTCCGACGACATTCTGGTCGCCTCGGAGCTGACCAAGGTCTACCGCGAGTCGCGCGGCGCGCCTGGTTGGCAGGTCAAGCGGCGAGCGGAATTCCTTGCGGTCGACGGGGTTTCGTTTCGGCTGCGGCGGGCGAGCACGCTGGCGATCGCCGGGGAGTCGGGTTCGGGCAAGTCCACCCTGGCGCAGATGGTGCTCGGCCTCCTGCCGGCGAGCTCGGGCACCGTCGTTTTCGACGGCACCCGCATCGATGATTCGCTGAGCCGGGATCAGCAATTGGCCTTCCGGCGGCGCGTGCAGCCGGTCTTCCAAAATCCTTACAGCAGCCTGGATCCCATGTATACGGTGTTTCGCGCCATCGAAGAACCGCTGCGCATCCACGGCATCGGCGACCGCGGGCAACGCGAGCGAGCGGTGCACGAACTCGTCGACCAGGTGGCACTGCCGTCATCGGTTCTGGGCCGGCTGCCCCGGGAGCTGTCGGGCGGCCAACGGCAACGGGTCGCGATAGCCCGGGCGCTGGCGCTGCGGCCCGAGGTGCTGGTCTGCGACGAGGCGGTCTCCGCGCTCGACGTGCTGGTGCAGGCGCAGATCCTGGATTTGCTGGCCGAGCTGCAGACCGAACTGGGCCTCACGTACTTGTTCATCAGCCACGACCTGGCGGTGATCCGGCAGATCGCCGACGACGTCTTGGTGATGCGCGCCGGGCGGGTGGTAGAGCAGTCCGCCACCGACGAGCTGTTCACCCGGCCCCGGCACGAATACACCCGTCGGCTGCTGGAGGCCATCCCGCACGCACCGGCATCCGATCGTTGACGCCGGGATAGGTTGGCACCCTGTGACCGCTGATCCACTCGCTCCGTTGATGGAGTTGCCGGGCGTCGCCGAGGCCAGCGACCGGGCCCGCGACGCGCTGGGCCGCGCCCACCGGCACCGAGCCAACCTGCGCGGATGGCCGGTGACCGCGGCCGAAGCGGCCTTGCGGGCGGCCCGCGCCTCGTCGGTGCTGGACGGTGGCCCGGTCCGGCTGGAAGACCTCGCGGACGCCGGGGCCGTCAGTGATCCGGTGTTCGGTGGGGCGCTGCGGGTGGCCCAGGCGCTGGAAGGCGGTGGGGGGCCCCTGGTCGGGATTTGGCGGCGGGCACCGCTGCAGGCGCTGGCCCGCTTGCACGTGCTGGCGGCGGCCGACCAGGTGGACGAGGACCGGCTGGGCCGGCCCCGCGCCGATGCCGGCGTCGGGCCGCGACTGGAGTTGCTGGCGGATCTGGTGAGCGGCGGCACTCAGGCGCCTGCGCCGGTGGTCGCCGCGGTCGCGCACGGCGAACTGCTGACGCTCAAGCCGTTCGGCAGCGCCGACGGCGTGGTCGCCCGCGCGGTGTCGCGGTTGGTGACCATTGCCAGCGGGTTGGATCCACACGGATTGGGTGTGCCCGAGGTGAGTTGGATGCGCCAGCCGGCCGACTATCGCGACGCCGCACAAGGCTTCGCCGACGGCACACCGGCCGGGGTGGGAGCCTGGCTGGTGCTCTGTTGCCGGGCGATGCGGGCCGGCGCGCAGGAGGCGTTGACGATCGCCGAGTCGCTGTCGAATCGATAGCTGAATCGGTAGCCGGCGGCCGCAGAAACACCACCGGACAATAACGAAGCGGGCGACGTCCCGAAGTATTCGGTCCGCCGCCCGCTAGCACGGAACTCGGTTACCATGCGTGCATTTCGGGGCTGCGTGGGTTGGCCTCGGCGATCTTGCGATGCTTCCGGCGGCAACCCCACCCAAAGGGCCGTCGACACCGTCCACATTTCGCAATTACGCAGGCCCGCAACACTTCTGCCATTATCGCGGCTATGACTCCGCGTGGGTGCCGAGCACCGTGCTGGGCGCCCGGGTCGGGAGATCGAACCTTCTCTTCCGGATCGACCTAGGCCTCACCGGGCTTCCGTGGTTCCTTTGTACTACTAGACCCTTAACGCAGCAAGGCCCAAATTTTGCGAAAATTGCGAAGCCAGGCCGAAATGTGTTTGCTGAGGGTTGCCTTGGTGGAGGCTAGAACGCGAAGCGGCGCAACAGCGAATAGGTGACCGCGCCGGCGGCCAGCGCACTGACCCCCACCGCCGCGGTCGTCGCGATCGCCGCACCCGACGGCGCCGGGATACGGTCGCGCAGCGACACCGGTCGCGAGAACGACAGCACGGGCCAACCGCGTTCGACGGCTTCCCGGCGCAATCCGCGGTCGGGATTCACCACGCTGGGGTGGCCGACGGATTCGAGCATCGGCAGGTCGGTGACCGAATCGGAGTACGCGTAGCAATGCTCCAACGGGTAGCCCTCTCGGGCGGCCAGCTCGCGGATCGCCTGCACCTTGCCCTCGCCGTAGCAGTAGAACGCTATCTCGCCGGTGTACCGGCCGTCCTCGACGACCATGCGGGTCGCCATCGCGTGGGTGGCGCCGAGGGCCCGGGCGATCGGCGCCACGATTTCCTCTCCGGAGGCGGAGACCACCACCACGTCGCGGCCGCACAGTTTGTGGGCGGCGATCAGGTCCGCGGCTTCGGCGAACACCAGCGGCGTCACGATGTCGTGCAGCGTTTCGTTGACGATCGACTTGACCTGATCGACGTCCCACCCGGTGACCATGTTGGTCATGTGGAGGCGCATCCGGTCCATCTGGTCATGATCGGCACCGGAGAGCAGATAGATGAACTGGGCGTAGCTCGACTTGAGCACGGCGCGGCGGTTCAGCAGTCCCTGGTTGAAGAACGGTTTGCTGAACGCCAGCGTGCTGGACTTGGCGATGATCGTCTTGTCCAGGTCGAAGAAGGCCGCGGTGCGGGCCCGGGAAGCGGGCGTTGCCGACGTGTGCTGCTCCCCGGCCGGGTCGAAGACGGTCACCGACCCAGCATAGGTCGGTCGCGCGGCGGCGCCGGGATTCTGGGCCCGAAAAGGCCGCTCAGCAAAGTGGGACCGCCGGTAGCGCCAGTGTTTTTGCGGCTCAACGTGTTCTTTCATAGAAAGAGCTATTGCGTTACCGCGGCTTGTCATGTGTATAGTAAGCATTACTCGGCCTGAGCCGAGGGTGTATCAGCCCGACCCCCCGGGGCTGATGCACGACGACCCTCGCCTCCTCCCCCCCTGGCGGGGGTCGTCCCTTTTCTGGGGTCTTTTTCGGGTCTTTCCAAGGTCGGTTCCGCGCATACGGACCGTGCGCCCCGACGGTCCAATTGGTTGCGGACATTACCTCTCCTTTGTGCCGAACAGGGCGCCGCTCGATGTCTTTGTGCACACTCGCGTCTCTATCCCCAGATCCGCATTTGGGACTGGTGTCCAACATCGCGAGCCCGCCAGAGTGGGCGCGTGACTAGCACCTCTCCGGCCGAAGTGACGGCATCCGCGGGCGTCTTGGCGGTGTTGGCGGATCCGGGACTGCGCCGGGATTTAGATCGCGTTGCCGCGGCCGTCGGTGTCCGGGTGGTACACGCCGGCGGCGCGCTGAGTCGCAAGACGTGGTCGGCTGCCGCGGCCGTGGTGCTGGACGAGGCGGCGGCCGACACGTGCGTGCGGGCGACATTCCCGCGCCGCCCGCATGTGATGGTGCTCACGGCGGCCGACCCGGCGACCGCGACATGGGCGGCGGCCGTTGCGGTGGGGGCAGGGCTTGTATTGCGGCTGCCCGAGCAGGAGCGCGAATTGGTGGGCGCGCTCGCCGAGGCCGCCGAGGCGTCCCGCGACGACGGGTCGCGCGGCGACGTCGTCGCCGTCGTCGGGGGGTGTGGCGGGGCCGGGGCTTCGTCGCTGGCGGTCGCCCTGGCGCAGGCCACCACCGACGCGCTGTTGGTGGACCTCGACCCGTGGGGCGGCGGCGTCGATCTACTGCTGGGCGCCGAGAGCTTGCCGGGCCTGCGCTGGCCGGATCTGGCGCTGCAAGGCGGCCGGCTCAACTGGTCGTCGGTGCGTGCGGCGCTGCCGCGGCACCGCGGAGTCAGCGTCCTGTCCGGCACCCGGCGCGGATACGAGCTGGCGGCGGGGCCCGTGCAAGCCGTCGTCGATGCCGGTCGCCGCGGCCCGGTCACGGTGGTCTGCGACCTTCCGCGTCGCCTCACCGAGGCGGTGCAAGCGGCGCTCGATGCCGCCGACCTCGTCGTCGTGGTCAGCCGGTGCGATGTGCGCTCGTGCGCAACAACGGGCGCACTGGCTCCGGTGCTGGGCACCGTCAACCCCAACGTCGGATTGGTGGTGCGCGGTCCGTCGCCGGGCGGGCTGCGTGCGGGCGAGATCGCCGACATCACGGGGCTGCCGTTGCTGGCGTCCATGAGGGCGGAGCCGCGCTTCGCCGGGCAGCTGGAGCGCGGCGGCCTACGGGTTGGACGGCGATCCGCGCTCGCCGCCGCGGCCCGCGAGGTGCTCGCCGTGCTACCGCGGGGCTCGTCAGGGCCGGCACGAAACGGCAGGGCCGCGTGAACGGTTCGCTGATTGACCGGGTGCGTGAGCGGCTGGCCGCCGAAGCCGCGCCGCTGGGCGCTCCCTTGGGGCCGATCGCCGTGGCCGCCGCGATCCGGGCCGAGTCCGGCGGGATGCTGGGCGACACCGAGGTGCTGGCCAATCTCCGGGTGTTGCAGACCGAGCTGACCGGCGCCGGCATCCTCGAGCCGTTGTTGTGCGCGGACGGCACCACCGATGTCCTGGTCACCGCGCCCGATGCGGTGTGGGTCGACGACGGGAATGGCCTGCGCCGCACGCAAGTTCGGTTCGCCGACGAGGCGGCGGTGCGGCGCCTGGCGCAGCGGCTGGCGCTGGCCGCCGGCAGGCGGCTAGACGACGCGCAGCCGTGGGTGGACGGGCAACTCACCGGCATCGGCACCGGGTTCGCGGTGCGCTTACACGCGGTGCTGCCGCCCGTGGCGGCCGCGGGCACGTGCTTGTCGCTGCGGGTGCTGCGGCCCGCCAGCCAAGACCTGGCCGCCCTGGCCGCCGCGGGCTCCTTGACTCCCGAGGCGGCCGCCCTGGTCGCCGACATCATCGCCGCCCGGCTGGCCTTTCTGGTGTGCGGCGGCACGGGAGCGGGCAAGACGACCTTGCTCGCGGCGATGCTCGGTGCCGTCGCGCCAACCGAACGGATCGTGTGCGTCGAGGATGCCGCCGAGCTGGCGCCCAGGCATCCGCACCTGGTGAAGCTGGTCGCGCGGTGCGCCAACGTCGAAGGCATCGGCGAGGTTCCGGTGCGCCAACTCGTGCGCCAAGCCCTGCGGATGCGGCCCGACCGCATCGTGGTCGGCGAGGTGCGGGGCGCCGAGGTGGTTGATCTGCTGGCGGCGCTGAACACGGGCCACGACGGGGGAGCGGGCACGGTCCACGCGAACAATCCGGCCGAAGTTCCGGCCCGGCTGGAGGCGCTGGGCGCGCTGGGCGGTCTCGATCGCGCCGCGCTGCACAGTCAACTCGCCGCGGCCGTGCAGGTGCTGTTGCATGTCACCAGGGATCGCACCGGGCGGCGTCGGCTCGGTGAAGTTGCCATGCTGCGACAGGTTGCCGGCCGGGTGCGGGCGGTCACGGTGTGGCATGCCGACGGGGGCATGACCGACGACGCCGACCTACTGCATCGCCTACTGCAAAGCCGGATGCCGGCATGAACGGCCCGATAGCGGGCGCGCTGCTGTTGGCGCTCGCGCTCATTGTCCTTCCGCCGTCGCCGAGGCGCCGACTCGCGCCGGCGGCGCCGGGCCGTCGGTGGCACCCGCGCACCGGGCCGGGTGGGGCCGGCTGGCTTGCCGCGGCGCTCGTGGGCGCCGCCGCCGTGCTGCTGCCGTTGACGACGCTGCTGGCGGTCGCGGTCGTTGGGGCGACCTCGGCCCTGCGCTATCACCGCCGCCACCGCATCCGGTCCGCCCAGCGCGAGGGGCAGGCGCTGGAAGGTGCACTCGATGTGCTCGTCGGAGAATTGCGGGTCGGGTCGCATCCGGTGCGCGCGTTCGGCGTGGCCGCCGGTGAAACCGCCGGCGCCGTCGCGGAGTCGTTGCGGGCGGTGGCCGCCCGCGCCAGGTTGGGGGCCGACGTCGCGGCCGGCCTGCGCGCGGCGGCGAAGTCGTCTGCGCTACCCGCGCACTGGGATCGCCTCGCGCTGTGTTGGCAACTGGCCAGCGACCACGGCCTGGCGATCGCCACCCTGATGCGTGCCGCGCAGCGCGATATCGCCGATCGGCAACGGTTCTCGGCGCGGGTGACATCGAGCATGGCCGGCGCGCGCGCAACCGCGGTGATCCTGGCGGGCCTGCCGGTGCTCGGTGTGCTGCTTGGCCAACTGATCGGGGCGCGACCGCTGGCCTTCCTGCTGGGCGGGCACGCGGGCGGATGGCTCTTGGTGGTCGGTTCAACCCTGGCGTGCGGCGGCCTACTGTGGGCCGACCGCATCACCGATCGGCTCGAGTCATGACGACGGCGGCGGTGTTGCTGGCGGTGGCCACGTGGATCGGCCCGGGTCCGTCGCTGGTGCGGGCGCGGGCGCGGATGGCGGTCCGCGAGCATCGAGCGCGTCCGGGGAGCGGGCCGGCGCACGGGCCCGACCCGCTGGCGGTCGCGTCCTGCCTCGACGTGCTGGCCGTGTGCCTGGGAGCGGGCATGGCGGTGGCCACCGCCGCGGCGGCCGCCGCCGCGTCCGCACCGCCGACGTTGGCCCGCGTGCTGCGGCGCGCGGCCGATCTGTTGGCGCTGGGCGCCGATCCCGTTGTCGCCTGGACGATTACGCCGGATGCCCGGGCCAACTCCGCCGATGCCCAGGCCGAAGCGTTGCTGCGGCTGGCTCGGCGGTCGGCGGCCTCGGGTGCGGCGCTGGCCGAGGGCGTCGCCGACCTGGCCGACCAGGCCCGTCACGACGCCGCGCACGCGGCCACCGCAACCGCAGAGCGCGCGGGGGTGCTGATCGCCGGACCGCTCGGATTGTGCTTCCTGCCGGCGTTCGTGTGCCTGGGGATCATTCCCGTGGTGGCCGGGCTCGCCGGTGACGTCTTGCAGTCGGGATTGTGGTGAGGAGAAAGGAAAGCATTGCTGCACAACATGGTTCGAGTATTCGTGGCCCGCGTGACGGTCCTGGTGTCCGACGAGTCGGGGATGTCCACGGTCGAGTACGCCATCGGCACGATCGCCGCCGCCGCCTTCGGTGCGATCCTGTACACAGTCGTGACCGGCGACTCCGTCGTGTCGGCGCTGACCAACATCATCGGTCGCGCGCTCAACACCAAGGTCTAGCCGGCAGTGCGGGTGCCAGCACCGTGGAGGCGGCGCTGGGCGTGGCCACGCTGGTCGTCGTGCTGGTGCTGTGTCTTTCCGGCGTCACCGCGGTGTCGATGCAGATTCGTTGCGTGGACGCCGCCCGCGAGGCGGCCCGGCTCGCGGCCCGCGGCGACGAACGCTCGGCGCTCGGCGCGGCTCGCCGCATCGCCCCCGGCGGGGCGCGGGTCGAGGTGCACCGTGACGGTGAGTTCCTGGTGGCCACCGTCGTCGCGCGCTCGAAGTTGTTGCCGGCGCTCGACATTGCGGCCAGGGCGGTCTCGATGGCGGAGCCGTCGGGATGATCGGGGCTCCGCCACCCTGGTCGCGGCCTGGATGGTCGCGGTGCTGCTGTGCGTCACGGGGGGCGGGGCGTACCTCGGTTCGGTGGTGGTGGCGCGGCATCGCGCACAGGCGGCGGCCGACCTGGCCGCGTTGGCCGCGGCGGCCCGGCTGCCGGCGGGCGCCGAAGCGGCCTGCGCCCGCGCGGCGGCGGTGGCCCGCCAGATGCAAACCGGCGACGCCAGTTGTGCGGTGGACGAACTCGACGTCGTCGTCAGGGTTCGGGTGGCGGTCTTCGGCGGCGCGGCGATCGCCGCCGCGCGGGCGGGGCCCGTTGGCGGCTGACGCGGGCCCCCACGCGCCGGGCGTAATAGTCTGTCGACGTGGTGCCGCAGTGGCGGATCGGCCCGTTGGTGTTGCCGGTGCATGGTGTCTTCGTGGCGCTGGGCGTCCTAGCCGCCGCCGTCGTGTTCATCGCCGAGGCCCGCCGGCGTGGAGCGGTCAACGAACAATCGTTGGTGGCGGTGACCGGCGCCCTGGTCGGCGGCGCGGTGGGCATGCGCCTCTCCGGTTGGGCCGAGCACCTCGACGTCCGCCTCAACCCGTCGTTGCTGCAGGCGTGGGAATTCGGGTCGCGCAGCATTCTGGGCGGACTCTGCGGCGCCTACCTCGGGGTCCTGATCGCCAAGCGGATCGGCGGCTACACCGGCAAGACGGGTGACTTGTTCGCCCCGGCGGTCGCGCTGGGCATGGCGATCGGCCGCGTCGGCTGCCACCTCACCGAAGCGCCGGGACGCCCGACCGGCCTGCCGTGGGGCATCCACGCCCCGGCCGGCACACCGAAATGTCCCGGTTGCCTCGCGGGCGTGGCAATGCACCCGTCGTTCCTCTACGAAATCGCCTTCCAGCTGGCCGCGTTCGCGGTCCTGCTGTGGTTGCGCAACCGGATAAGTCACCCGGGTGAGCTGTTCGTCCTCTACGTGGCGGGCTATGCGGTGTTCCGGTTGCTGGTCGAGTTTGTCCGGGCCAACGAGACCGTGTGGCTGGGCCTGACCCGGCCGCAGTGGTTTCTCCTGCCCTCGCTCCTGCTCATCGCCGTCCGGCTGCGCCTGGGGTATCGGCGGGGCCACTACGGCACCCTGCTGCGACGGGAGGCGGTTCCTGCATGACGAACCCACCGCCGGGTCCGCCTCCGCCGGACGGCTGGCGCCCCCCGGGCTGGCCCCCACCGGGTTATCCCTATGACATGAACCGGCCCTACCCCGGCTGGCAACCGCCGCCGAGCAAGCCGAGCGGCGGGGAAATCTTCGGCGCGGCCATCGCCGGGATGGCGCTGTATGCCGGTATCAACACCGTCGTCGGTCCGCTGGTGCTGTTCGGGCTCGCCAATGCCGTCGCTCCGAGGATCGCGTTCGCGGCCGGAGCCGTCATGCTCGGGTTGATCGCCTTCGCCGGCGGGGGAGCGCTGTTGTTCGTGAAGAAGAGTGGCTGGGCGAGGGGAATCGGCATGGGATTGATGATCGGTTGGGCACTCACCTCCATCTTCACTGTCGGCATCTGTACCGGATTGAACCCGATGCTGTATCACATCACCCGATGAGCGGCATGGAACTGCGGGGCGACCGAATCCACCGCTACGTCAACGCGTTTTGCCCGCAATGTCACGCCGAGGAACCCGACCGTCCGCTCGGCGACGTGGCGCGGCTCAGCGGTTGGCTGGCCGTGCGCGGCGACGGGCAGGTCTGGCTCGAACGGGGCTGTCCGAGACACGGGCACGTTCGAACGCTGTACGACGAAGACGCCGAAATCCTTGCCTACCTCGAGGAGTGGACCGCGCCCACCAAGGCGCACGTCCCCGACGAGCCGGGCAACTTCGACCCGATCCCGTCGGCCTATCTACGCGGCCTGCCGCCGATGCAGACTCAGCACACCTGCATCCTGCTGGAGGACATCGCCGCGACCTGCAACCTGCGCTGCCCAACGTGTTTCGCCGATTCCTCGCCGGACCTCCGCAATGTCGTCGCGGTCGGTGACGTGCTGGCCAACGTCGACCAGCGGCTCGCACGGGAGAACGGCCGCCTGGATGTGGTGATGCTCAGCGGAGGCGAGCCCAGCCTGCACCCGCACCTGCCCGAGCTGCTCGCCGAACTCAGCGCGCGACCGATAACACGAATCCTATTGAACACCAACGGTATCCGGGTAGCTCACGACGACGAACTGCTCGACCTGCTCACCGCGCACCGCGAACGCGCCGAGGTGTACCTGCAGTACGACGGGCTTTCGCCGGCCGCGCACCGGTATCACCGTGGCGGGGACCTGTCGCGTATCAAGGAGTCGGCGCTGCGGCGACTTTCCGAACGTGAGGTTTTCAGCACGCTCGTGATGACGGCGGCACTCGGTGTCAACGACACAGAGATCGGCGACATCGTCAAGCTGGCGCTGGACACGCCCTACGTCGGCGGGGTTTGCATCCAGCCGCAATTCGGTTCCGGGCGTTCGGGTCTCATTGACCCGGCCAGGCGCCTCACCCACACGGGTGTGCTGAAGCGGTTGGGACCGCAGACAAGCGACCTGATCACCTGGCGGGATTTGACCGCGCTGCCATGCTCGCACCCCCATTGCTGCTCGGTCGGGTACATGCTTCGCGAGGACAACGGGAATTGGCGCTCGCTGGTCGCACTGATGGGCCACGACAACCTCAAGGACAAACTGGGATTGATCGCCAACCGGATCGCCGACTCCGACATTCCCCGGGACTTGCGGCTGGCCGTGCGGGAATCCCTGATGGGGTTGTTGTCGGAGCAGTCTTCGTTGTCGCATCCTGCGATGTCGGACGTGTGGCGCATGATCTGCGAGAACTGCGACCTGGGCATGGCGACGTTGCTCACCGTGGCGTCCGCCGCCCTGCCGGGGCGGCGACGCCAACTGAGGCGGATGCTGGGTGAGCGTGTCGTTCGGGTCACGGTCAAACCGTTCATGGACATGTCGACGATGATCGAAGAGCGGCTGGTGCAGTGCTGCGTGCACGTCGGCACGCGGTCGTCGCAGGATCAGTGCGCGCCGTTCTGCGCGGTGCAGGCGTGGCCGCAACTCGGCGGCCAGCGGCTGTCAGCCGCCGCCGACCGCTTGCTGCCCGTCGTGGGTTAGGCCGTCGGGTCGGGGCCGCCCGGCAACCCGGCGGCGGCGAGTTCCTCGTCCGAGGGCAACCGCAGCGAGACCAGCCCGGCGTAGGTATCCGGTTCGAGTTCCACCCTGTTGACCGTGACGTGCACCGGTACCCAATCGTTGTCATCGCCGGGCATTCGCAGCACCCGGCTGGTCGCACCGTGGCCGAATTCCTCGGTCATCGAGGACACCAGGTGCTGATCGTCGGGGTGAACTTTCGGCTTGCCGGTCTCACTGCCGCGCCAGTCGTAGAAGGTGCAGGGCTCGTCCAGCCACTTCAGCAGGGCCCAGTTCTTCAGGTCGATCAGCGCGCGGTGGACGCCGGCCTGAGCGAGCCCGCTCAGGATCCGTTGCGCCAGATCGTCTGTCGACACCCCCGGGCCCTTGAGTTCGGCGCGCCAGTTGATCGCCCGCGCGACCAGATGGTCCCGACCGTCGGGGCCCGCCTCCAGGCCGGTGCGCGCGACGAAACCGATCCGCATGGAGTTGCCCTGCCAATCGGTGAGATCCCAGGTGCTGCAGAGTGTTTGGTTCGGCTCGGCCTTCACGGCCATGGCCAGCACCTTGGTTTCGTTGGGGTTGAGCTCGCGCGAGGGAAGGTCTTCCGCGAAGGCCCTGCCGAAGGTGACCTCGACTTCGGGATTCTTTCCGCTGTTGGCCAACGACTCCCGGGTGTCGGTGGCGACCCCCATGGTCAGATCCCACTTGAGCGGCCCGGGGGTCGGCCGCTCGGGTGGTTCGACGTCCGCGGGGCCGGTCCACACGTGCACCCCGTGGATATGGCCGTCGGACATCACCACCGGTTCGGTGCGAATGACGCGGTCGCGCTTGGGAGTGATGCTGGTCAAGCGCTGACCGGTCTGTACCGACTCGGCGATCGCCGTCCGAACCGCGGAGAGATAGGGGCTGCGGCGCATGAACGTGGTGATCGGGACGAGATTCTTAAGTTGGCGTCCCTGCGCCACCACGGTGGGTTCACCCCCCAGCGTCTCCACGAGCAACCAGTCGTGGCCCATGCGGCCGATTTTACGGCGACGGCCCGCATCGTTGGGACCTCGGCCCTACCGGCCATGTCGGCGCCGTCCGCGGGCCTCGGTGGTCGTCCCACCGGCGAGCCGGTGAATTTGCCAATGACGTTGTGGCCTTGGTAGTTTGCTGCTGCGCCAGCGAGGTAGGGGCTGCCGCCGCTCACCGATGAGCGCCCGTTAGCCCGTCAGCGGCATCCGTGGGGTCGACCGTCGAGGGGTCGGTCGTCATCCGCCGGATCGTTCAGCATGCGACAGCTCCGCGAGGACCAGGTGCAACACCCGCACCGCACCCTCCTTGTCCAGTGGGTCGTTGCCGTTGCCGCATTTCGGGGACTGCACGCAGGACGGACACCCCCGGGGGCACTCACATGCCTCGATGGCGGCGGCGGTCGCACCCAGCCAGGTACGCGCCTGGCGAAAACCGCGCTCGGCGAACCCGGCGCCGCCCGGATAGCCGTCGTACACGAAGACACTGGGCAGACCGGCCGGGTCCGGTCCCGCCGCCGTGGACAAGCCGCCGATATCGCCCCGATCGCAGCTGGCCACCAGCGGCAGCAGGCCGATCGCCGCGTGCTCGGCGGCGTGCAGTGATCCGGGTATCCGCGGCGCGTCAATCCCCTTGCGCAGCAAGGCCTCTTCGGTGATGGTGTACATCACCGCGGTGGTCGCCAGCGTGTGTTCCGGCATGTCCAACTCGATGAAGTCGATCACCTCTCCAGAAAGCCGGCGACGCAGATACCCCACCACTTGGTGAGTGACGGTGACGGGCACCAGACCCAGGGTGACGGGCCCGAACTGTGCGCGTTCGCCGGTACCGGTGACCGTGATGTCGGTGATCTCCCGCGCAAACGTCGCGTAGCCGGGGTCCTCGGCGTGCACGAAGGCGATCGCATCCTCGAGATTCAACGAGTCGACGACATAACTTTCCCCTTGATGGAGGTAGACGGCGCCCGGGTGGACCGAAGCCGGGGCCTGACCGACACCGGTGCTGCCCAGCAGCCGCCCGGTGTCGGCCTCGACGATGACGATCTGGCCGCCCGAGGATCCCCGAATGTCCACCGCCCCATGGGGTGCTAGGCCTGCCGCTGGAAAGTACTTGCCGTTGCGCCGCCGCAGCAATCCGTCGTCGATCAGACCCTCGGCCACTTCGGTTGCGCCGAAGTCGCGCACCTCGGCCTCGTCGAGCGGCATTTCGGTTGCGGCGCAGAGCAGTTGGGGCCCCAAGATGTAAGGGTTGGCGGGGTCGATCACCACCCGCTCGACCGGCTTGCCCAGCAGCGCGGCGGGGTTGTGCACCAGATACGTGTCCAGCGGATCGTCGCGGGCGATCAGCACCACCAGCGCGCCCTGCCCGCGCCGGCCCGACCGGCCGGCCTGCTGCCAGAACGAGGCGACCGTGCCGGGGAACCCGGCGAGGACCACCGCGTCCAGCCCGGCGATGTCGACACCCAACTCCAGGGCGTTCGTGGTGGCCAGACCGCGCAGCCGACCCTCCGCGAGGGCCCGCTCCAGCGCGGTGCGGTCCTCGGCGAGATAGCCGGCCCGATACGACGCCACCTTGCCGGACAGCCCGGGGGCGATCTCGTCCAACCGCGCCTGGGTGCCCAACGCGGTCAGCTCCGCGGCGCGGCGCGACCGCACGAACGTCAGCGTCTGCGCGCCCTCGGCGATCAGGTCGGCCATCACCCGCGCCGCCTCCGCTCCGGCCGAGCGGCGCACCGGCGCGCCGTTCTCGCCGAGCAGGTCGGCGCGCAGCGCCGGTTCCCACAACGCGACCGTCCGGGCGCCCTGCGGCGAACCGTCCTCGGTGACCTCCTCGACCGGAAGCCCGATGAGCTCGGCCGCCGTCGCGCCCGGTGCGTCCGTCGTCGCGCTGGCGAAGACGACGGTGGGAGCCGACGAGTATCGCCCACACAGCCGCAGCAACCGCCGCAGCACCATCGCCACGTTGGAGCCGAAAACCCCACGGTAGTAATGGCATTCGTCAACTATCACGAAGCGAAGACCGCGCAGCAGCACGGCCCACCGGGCGTGGTTGCGCAGAATCGACAAATGGATCATGTCGGGATTGGAGAACAGCCAGCGGGATCGCTCCCGCGCGAACCGGCGGACTTCCGGGGGGCTGTCGCCGTCGTAGGCCGTGGGCGCCACGTCATGCAGCCGCGGAACGGCGGCCGTCAGCGCGTGCGCGGCCCGCAACTGGTCGTGGCCCAGCGCCTTCGTCGGGGACAGGTACAGCACCCGGGCGCGAGGATCGGTGGCCAGCGCATTGAGGACGGGAAGCTGATACGCCAATGACTTGCCCGACGCCGTCCCGGTGCTCACCACCACATGACGGCCGGCGTGCGCCAATTCCGCGGCGGCCGACTGGTGTGACCAGGGCGAACTCACCCCGCGGTCGGTGAACGCGCGCACCACGTCCGGCTCGGCCCACCCCGGCCAACTGTGCGGACGGCCGCTTCGTGGCGGGAGTTCGGCGACGTGTCGCAGCGGGTGCTCGTCGGCGCCGGTACCGGCGAGCGCGGCGGCGAGCAGGTCGCTGCCGAAACTCGCCATTCGCACCCTCCTGGGACCGGCTGAGACTCCGTCCAAGACGCAAGTCTGTCGCCGAAGCGATGAACATGGTTGACTATTCGCGGTCGCAGCTTCTGTGTTCGTGTCAAACTTTCGCAGGATCGACGTTGCGGCCGCGGTTCCTGCGAGGTTAATCGGTCGGGTGAAGTTCCGGCGACTGAGCGAGGTATGGCGGTCGTACCAGGCCCGGGGCATCGGCAGGCGGTGCCCCGCACCCAGAAGAAAAGGAAAGATCGAGAGATGCCACAGGGAACTGTGAAGTGGTTCAACGCGGAGAAGGGCTTCGGGTTCATTGCCCCCGAAGACGGTTCCGCAGATGTTTTTGTCCACTACACGGAGATCCAGGGTTCGGGCTTCCGCACCCTCGAAGAAAACCAGAAGGTCGAGTTCGAAATCGGCCACAGCCCTAAGGGCCCCCAGGCCACCGGAGTCCGCCCCGCTTAATCGGAGCAGGTCTTCCACGAACCCCCCGTGCAGTCCCGCCCAGCGGGCCCGTCGGGGGGTTTTGGTATTCCGTCGGGTGCCGAACCGCCGCCGCGCCGGTTGCCTCAAGACGCGGATGGTCGACCTGGCCTACTGTCGGTGGCGTGAGCCAGCTTTCCTTCTTCACAGCGGAGTCGGTGCCGCCCGCGGTAGCCGACCTCTCCGGGGTGCTGGCGGCTTCCGGTCAGATCGTCATGGTCGGCGGTCCGGGGGCGCAGGGCGCGCGGCTTTCCGTGGTGGTGGACCAGGCCTGGCGGGCCGCCGCGCTGGCCGACATGATCCGCGAGGCGGGGCTCGAGCCCGAGATCGGCCGCACCGACGAGGACACCCCGCTGGTGCGCACGGCGGTCACCGCGGCATTGCTGAATCTGGCCGCCGAATGGACGCGCGGCGCGGTCAAAACGGTGCCGCCGCGGTGGCTGCCCGGGCCGCGGGAATTGCGGGCCTGGACGCTAGCGGCCGGTCATCCCGAGGGCGACCATTACCTGTTGGGCCTGGATCCCCACGCGCCCGATACCCATTCCCCGCTGGCGTCGGCTTTGATGCGGGTCGGAATCGCCCCCACTTTGATCGGCACCCGCGGCGGCCGCCCGGCGCTGCGGATCAGCGGCCGTCGCCGGCTATCGCGCCTGGTAGAGAACGTGGGCGACGCCCCCGACGGCGTCGACGCGTCATCGGTGTGGCCGCGGGTATAACCGCGGAAAACGATTTGCGTTTCCGGCGGCCGGTTTGCGCAGTCGCGCCTCAGGGTGCGAAATTGTCAGGTGCCCGAGGGCGAAGGAACGCTGGCGTATCTGAATTTCCGCGGAATTTTTGACGCCGGCCTGTCATTCTTCTGCGGGGCGGCCTCGCAGGGGGGCCGAGATCAAGGATGGAGCGTAAGCGTAGTTGGCCGACCCGAATCTCAAGGACCGCGAGAGCGGCCGGGCTGGGAGCCGTAGGCGACTCGTCATCGTCGAGTCGCCGACCAAAGCGCGCAAATTGGCCGGTTACCTGGGCTCCAACTACATCGTCGAATCCTCGCGTGGCCACATCCGCGACCTGCCCCGCGCCGCGGCCGACGTGCCGGCGAAATACAAGTCGGAGCCCTGGGCCCGGCTTGGTGTCAACGTGGATCACGACTTCGAGCCGCTCTACATCATCAGCCCCGAGAAGAAGAGCACCGTCAGCGAGCTGAAGGGCCTGCTCAAGGGCGTCGACGAGCTTTACCTGGCCACGGATGGTGACCGCGAGGGCGAAGCCATCGCCTGGCACCTGCTGGAAACACTGAAGCCCAACATCCCGGTCAAGCGGATGGTGTTCCACGAGATCACCGAGCCGGCCATCCTCGAGGCGGCCGAGAACCCCCGCGACCTGGACATCGACCTGGTCGACGCGCAGGAAACCCGCCGCATCCTGGACCGGCTGTACGGCTACGAGGTCAGCCCGGTGCTGTGGAAGAAGGTGGCGCCCAAGCTGTCGGCGGGGCGGGTCCAGTCGGTGGCCACGCGCATCATCGTGCAGCGGGAACGCGACCGGATGGCGTTTCGCAGCGCCTCCTACTGGGACATCCTGGCCCGTCTGGACGCCAGCGTGTCCGACCCGCAGGCCACACCGCCGACCTTCACCGCCCGTCTGAGCAGCGTCGACGGCCTGCGCGTTGCCACCGGCCGCGACTTCGACTCGCTGGGCCAGCTGCGCAAGGCCGACGAAGTGACCGTGCTGGACGAGGCGCGGGCGACCGAGCTGGCCACCGGGCTGCACGGCGCGCAGCTGTCGGTCGCCTCGGTGGAGGAGAAGCCCTACACCCGCCGGCCCTACGCGCCGTTCATGACGTCGACGCTGCAGCAGGAGGCCGGCCGCAAGTTGCGGTTCTCCTCGGAGCGCACCATGAGCATCGCCCAGCGGCTCTACGAGAACGGCTACATCACCTATATGCGTACCGACTCGACGACGCTGTCGCAGTCGGCCATCAACGCCGCGCGCACGCAGGCGCGTCAGCTCTACGGCGAGGAGTACGTCTCACCGTCGCCGCGCCAGTACACCCGCAAGGTGAAGAACGCCCAGGAGGCGCACGAGGCGATCCGGCCCGCCGGGGAGACGTTCGCCACCCCGGACGCGGTGCGCCGCGAGCTCGACGGCGACGAATTCCGGCTCTACGAGCTGATCTGGCAGCGCACCGTGGCGTCGCAGATGGCCGACGCGCGCGGCACGACGCTGAGCCTGCGGATCAACGGCGAATCCGACGGCCGCCAGGTCGTCTTCAGCGCCAGCGGGCGCACCATCACGTTCGCCGGGTTCCTGAAGGCCTACGTGGAGACCGTCGACGAATTGGCCGGTGGCGAGGCCGATGACGCCGAGAGCCGGCTGCCGCAGTTGACGCAGGGCCAGCGGCTGGACGCCATCGAGCTGACGCCCGACGGCCACGCCACCAACCCGCCGGCGCGCTACACCGAGGCGTCGCTGGTGAAGGCGCTCGAGGAGCTGGGGATCGGCCGCCCGTCGACGTACTCGTCGATCATCAAGACCATCCAGGACCGCGGCTACGTGCACAAGAAGGGCAGCGCGCTGGTGCCCTCGTGGGTCGCGTTCGCCGTAATCGGTTTGCTGGAGCGGCATTTCGGCCGACTGGTCGATTACGGTTTCACCGCCGCGATGGAGGACGAGCTCGACGCGATCGCCTCGGGGCAGGAGCGGCGCACCGACTGGCTCAACCGCTTCTACTTCGGCGGCGACCACGGGGTGGCCGATTCGGTGGCGCGCTCCGGCGGTCTCAAAAAGCTCGTCGGCGTCAACCTCGAAGGCATCGATGCCCGAGAAGTCAACTCCATCAAGCTATTTGACGACGATCACGGTCGTCCCGTGTACGTCCGGGTGGGCAAGAACGGGCCCTACCTGGAACGCATGGTCACCAACGACGAGGGTGAGCTCGGGCCGCAGCGCGCCAACCTCAACGACTCGCTGACGCCGGACGAGCTGACGCTGGAGGTGGCCGAGCAGCTGTTCGCCACGCCGCAGGAGGGACGCGCGTTGGGCGTCGACCCGGAGACGGGTCACGAGATCGTCGCCAAGGACGGCCGGTACGGCCCCTACGTGACCGAGATCCTGCCCGCGCCGCCCGAAGAGGACGAGGGTGGCGCCCCGGCCAAGAAGGGGAAGAAGCCGACGGGACCCAAGCCACGGACCGGCTCGCTGCTGCGCAGCATGGACCTGCAGACCGTCACCCTCGAGGACGCGCTGAAGTTGCTTTCGCTGCCGCGGGTGGTCGGCGTGGACCCGCAGACCGGTGAGGAGATCACCGCGCAGAACGGCCGCTACGGCCCATACCTCAAGCGCGGCACCGACTCTCGTTCACTGGCCACCGAGGACCAGATTTTCGAGATCACGCTCGACGAGGCGCTGAAGATCTACGCCGAGCCCAAACGGCGCGGCAGGCAGGCCGCGGCCGCGCCGCCGTTGCGGGAGCTGGGCGCCGACCCGGCGACCGGCAAGCCGATGGTGATCAAGGACGGCCGATTCGGGCCCTACGTCACCGACGGCGAGACGAACGCGAGCCTGCGCAAGGGCGACGACGTCCTGTCGATCACCGACGAACGCGCCGCCGAATTGCTCGCCGACCGGCGTGCGCGCGGTCCGGTGAAGCGTCCCGCGAAGAAGGCCGCCCGAAAGAAGGCCCCGGCCAAGAAGGCCGCCAAGCGCAGCAGCTAGCCCGGCCTAGTAGCCCGGACCGATCGACTCGCTGTGCACCTCTTCGGGGGCCCGCACGGGCTGGGAGTCCGTGGTGCCCGCCAGCTTGACCGGCCGGGCCAGCTGCGTGGGGGCGGTGCGGCCCCGCAGCTCGACCACTTCGCCCACGTCCCAGCACAACGCCTCGGCATCCAGCGCCCCGCTGACGGCGATCGCCGACGCCAGCACGTGGCCGGACTCGAGTTTGGCCAGCTCGGTCAGCCGGGCGGCCTCGTTGACCGGGTCGCCGATCACGGTGTATTCGAAGCGCGCCTGCGCGCCGATGTGCCCGGCGATCGCCCTGCCCGCCGAGACGCCGATCCCGAACTCCGCCGAGCCGATCACCGGGAGCAGCTCGTCGTGCAGCTCGCGTGCCGCGGCGAGCGCGCCGCCCGACGCGTCGGGGTGTTCGATCGGCGCACCGAAGATGGCCAGGGCGGCGTCGCCCTGGAACTTGTTGACGAAACCGCCGTGCCGGCCCACGGTTTCGACCACCACGCGGAAGAACTCGTTGAGCAGGTGGACCACCTCGGCGGGCGGGCGGGTCGCGGCCAGCTTGGTGGAACCGACCAGGTCGACGAACAGCACCGCGACGTGGCGCTCCTGACCGCCCAGCTCGGTGCCGCGTTCCAGGGCGCGGCGGGCGACGTCTTCACCGACGTAGCGACCGAACAGGTCGCGCAGCCGCTGCCGCTCGGACAGGTCACGCACCATGTCGTTGAAGCCGGCCTGCAGCAGACCCAGCTCGCTGGCGTCGTAGATCTGCATGTGCGCGTTGTAGTTTCCGCGCTGCACCTCGGACAGCGCCCAGCGCAGCTGGCGCAGCGGGTCGGCGATCGACATGGCCACCAGCAGGGTGCTGACGAAGCCGATGCCCAACGCCGCCAGCGCCAGCAACAGGATCGGGGTGAACAGCTTCTCCGGCGTGGCGTGCAGCAGGGACGCCTTGTCCGCCATCACCGCCAGCACGATGGCCAGCACCGGGACGGCGGTGGACAGCATCCACGTCAGGATCTGCCGCAGGATGACGCCCGGCGCCTGCACGTTCTCGGGCACGCCGCTGCGCAGGGCCGCCACGGCCACCGGCCGCAGCACCCGCTCGGACTGCAGGTAGCCGATGATCGCGGTCGCCGCGGCGCCGAGCCCGGTGGCGACGGCGACGACGGGCGCGGCGAACCGGGCCACCGACCAGCTGGCGATGATGAACACCACCCCGCCGATGCCCCAGGCCGCCATGCTGATCAGCGTGCGATAGAAGGGCATCCGCAGGGCGCGGCTGCGCGCCAGCTCGGTGGCGGCCGGGTCGGCCTCGGCGAGCAGGTTGTCGCGGCGCTGCCAGCGGAAGACCGGCATCAGCAGCTTCAGGTTGACCATCCAGCCGGCCAGGAACAACACCACCAGCGCGGTCCCGAAGAGCGCCAAGTTCAGGACCGGCAGATCCTGCAACTGGATGCGATCCTCGGGGGGGAGGGCGTAGCGCAGGAAGCCCAGCACGAAGAGGGCGCCGATGATGTCGGCCTGCAGCATGCTCAGCGAGAACAACGGCCACGGGGTACGCACCACCCACCGGACGAATGCGCTGATCCGCCCGGGCAGTGCTCCCGCTGTTGCCACGATCCCACCGTATCGGTCAGCACGGACTTGTCGGAAACTTACAACGATCTCGACGCGCACCCGTTCGCGCCGAAAAGAGCCGAAATGTAACGGGATTGTCCCAATACGGTGGCCGATCGGTATATGTCGGCGGCGGTGGCTACTGTTGCCGGTGATGTCCGGGGTGTTTACGCGGCTGGTAGGCCAGGACGTGGTGACGGCCGAGCTGCTCGCCGCCGCCAGGGCGGCCCGCGGTGATCTGGTTCACAGCGATGCGGGCGCCGGGACTATGACACATGCATGGCTGATCACGGGGCCCCCCGGGTCGGGGCGCTCGGTCGCGGCGCTGTGCTTCGCCGCCGCGCTGCAGTGCACCTCCGATGGGGAACCGGGGTGCGGGCAATGCCGGGCGTGCACGACTACCATGGCCGGCACCCACTCCGACGTGCGCCGGGTGATCCCCGAAGGGCTGTCCATCGGGGTGGACGAGATGCGCGCCATCGTGCAGATCGCGTCGCGACGTCCGGCCACCGGGCACCGGCAGATCGTGGTGATCGAGGACGCCGACCGGCTTACCGAGGGCGCCGCCAACGCGCTGCTCAAGGTCGTCGAGGAGCCGCCGCCGTCGACCGTGTTCCTGCTGTGCGCGCCGTCGGTGGATCCCGAGGACATCGCCATCACGCTGCGTTCGCGCTGCCGGCACGTCGCGCTGGTCACCCCGCCGACCGACGCGATCGCGCGTGTCCTGATCGACAGCGACGGCCTGACTCCGGACACCGCGAACTGGGCGGCATCGGTCAGCGGCGGCCACGTGGGCCGGGCGCGGCGGCTGGCCACCGATTCCGAAGCCCGGGAACGCCGCGAGCGGGCGCTGGCGCTGGTGCGCGACGCCGCGACGCCGTCGCGGGCCTACGCCGCCGCCGAGGAGCTGGTGGCCGCGGCCGAAGCCGAGGCCTTGGTGCTCACGGCCGACCGCGCGGAGGCCGAAACCGAGGAGTTGCGGACGGCGCTGGGCGCCGGCGGCACCGGCAAGGGCACCGCCGGGGCGATGCGGGGCGCCACGGGCGCGATGAAAGACCTCGAACGGCGGCAGAAGTCGCGTCAGACCCGGGCCTCACGCGACGCGCTGGATCGGGCGCTGATCGACTTGGCGAACTATTTCCGGGACGCGCTCATGGTTTCGGCGGGCGCGGGTTCGGTGCGGCCGAATCATCCGGATATGGCCGATCGGGTGGCGGCGCTGGCCGCCCACGCCCCGCCGCAACGGTTGCTGCGCTGCATCGAGGCGGTGCTGGAGTGCCGCGAGGCGTTGGCGATCAACGTCAAGCCCAAGTTCGCCGTCGACGCCATGGTGGCCACCTTTGGCCAGGAACTGCGCGACTAACTTGGGGGTGCCCGCCCGCCTGCCGTAGACTCGTGCCGCCCGGCGTGAGGGTGTGCCGCCTTAGCTCAGTCGGTAGAGCGATTCACTCGTAATGAATAGGTCGGGGGTTCGATTCCCCCAGGCGGCTCCACGATTCTCTACTCGACGTCCGGCTAGGCCGGCGCCAGGAACCCGACCGGACCCGACGCGACGCACAACGCCAGCGCGGTGGTGTTGGCGCGCACGGTGATCGCGTCCCCGGCGCCGGGCAGCCGCGCGAAGACCCGGTTGAGCCCCGGATGCACGGGGACCTTGACGTCGGGTCCCTGCGTCAGCGCGAGCGTCATCGTTCCCTCGCTGTTGGCCAGGTAGTTGAGCTCGACGCTCCAGTCGGCGGGCAGCAGCGGGCCGTCCAGGACCAGGCGTGCCGGCTTGTCCGGCTGCGCGAAGTAGCCGCATTGCGGCATGGGTCCGGGCACGATGGTCCGCACCCAGGTCACCCGCGCCTTGACCAGTCGGCCCGAGCTGTCCAGCATCCGCAATTGGGTTGTGGCGGAGGCGAATTCGGGCCGGTCGTGCAGCAGGGCGAACAGGTGGCTGGCCAGGTTCTCCGGCGCCGCCACCCGTTGCAGCACCAGCGGATCGACCTCCTGGTCCAGCAGCGGCGCCGTGGAGGCAGCGTGGGCCGCGGCCAGATCGGCCCGGGCGTTCTGTAGATAACCCTGGGCCGGGTTGTCCCGCCAGCTGGTCAAAAAGGTCGACGTCGAATACAGGCTGCTGGCCACGAACAACGCCGTCACACCCAGCGTCACAGCGGTGCGTCCGGGCGAGGCGTCCAGCCAGCGCGGCGCGGCGGGCCGGTTCGGCGCGCAGAACGCGACGGCCGCCAGCAGCGCCAACACGAAGACGAGATCCGGGAAATAGCGCAGGGTTTGGGCGAGTTCCAGCGCGGTCAGCTTCGACGAGCGCATCAGATAGATCGGCACCTGGCAGGCGACCGCGTAGCCGGCCGCGGTCAGCCACACCGGTCCAATGCGCTGCTTGCGCACAAGTGAGACCGCCACGGTACCGCCCAGCACCAGCCAGCCGAGCGCCATCACGAGTGGCGGGGGCGTGGCCCACGGCGAGGCCGGCGCCCACCGGTCCCAGTGCCACGGGCCGCCGGCCAGCCCGGGGACGATGCCGTGCGTGACCGATCGCGCCAGCAGGTCCGCCGTCATCGCCAGGTCCGAGCTCCACCGCCCTTGGTTGACCACGGCCAGGTAGAGCGCGATCCAGCCCGCGGTGAGCGCCAGCGTCGCGACCCATAGCCGACGCCCGGCGCGCCACACCGTGAGCAGCGCCGCCCGATCCCCGTCGACGTGGCGCAGCAGCGCTACCACCGCGAACGCGACGAACGGGATGACCGCCGCCTTCTCGAAGAACAGCAGCCCACCGAAGTAGGCCAGCGTCCCGGTCATCGCATAGCGCTGGTTGCCCGTCCGCACCAGCAGGATCGCGTCGGCGCACACCCATGCCAGCGCTGCCAGCATCGGCAGTGAGTTCAGCGCCGCCGCCCACCACGCGAACCCCGGCACCGCCAGCGGGGTGAACAGCGCGAAGGTCAGCGGGACCAGCAGCACCGGCCGCCGGCCGAGGATGACGTACAGGGCGCGCAGCAGCGCCAGCGAGGCCAGCAGCTGCAGCACCAGCAGGCTGATCGCCGGCCCGGTCCAGTTCAGCGGGGCCAGCCGGACGATGGCGCCGCCGAGCAGGAAGGCGGCCGGCATGACGTGGCCGTCGTGGTCGTCGAACAGGTACGCCGGCGAGAGCAGGTTGTGGGTGCCGGCCTTCCCGATGAGGATCAGGTCGTCCCAGTAGAAGTAACCCCCGAACGCCAGCACCGCGCGTATGCCCAGCGCAGCGACGATTAGCGCGGCGGCCAGGGCCGGTATGTATGGTGGGCCGGTGCGCGCACTGGTTACCGGGGCAGCCGGATTCATCGGGTCGACGCTAGTCGACCGTCTGCTGGCCGACGGCCACACCGTGGTGGGGCTGGACAACTTCGCCACCGGCCGCGCGACCAACCTCGAGCACCTGGCCGACAACCCCGCGTACGTCTTCGTCGAGGCGGACATCGTCACCGCCGATCTACAGGCCATCCTCGACGAGCACCGGCCCGAGGTGGTGTTCCACCTGGCGGCCCAGATCGACGTGCGGCACTCGGTGGCCGACCCGCAATTCGACGCCTCGGTCAACGTGATCGGCACGGTGCGCCTCGCCGAGGCGGCGCGGCGGACGGGCGTGCGCAAGGTCGTGCACACCTCGTCGGGCGGATCCATCTACGGCACCCCGCCGGTGTACCCGACCCCCGAGACCGTGCCGACCGACCCGGCCTCGCCGTACGCGGCCGGAAAAGTGGCCGGCGAGATCTACCTGAACACCTTCCGGCACCTCTACGACCTGGACTGCTCGCACATCGCCCCGGCCAACGTCTATGGACCGCGGCAGGACCCGCACGGCGAAGCCGGTGTCGTGGCGATCTTCGCCCAGGCGCTGCTCTCGGGTAAGCCCACCAAGGTGTTCGGCGACGGCAGCAAGACCCGCGACTACGTGTTCGTCGACGACGTGGTGGACGCCTTCGTCAAGGCCGCCGGGGAGGCGGGCGGCGGGCAGCGGTTCAACATCGGCACCGGACTGGAAACCTCAGACCGGCAACTGCATTCGGCGGTGGCCGCGGCGGTCGGGGGGCCCGACGACCCGGAGTTTCATCCGGACCGCCTGGGCGACCTGAGGCGGTCGTGCCTCGACATCGGTTTGGCCGAACGGGTTTTGGGGTGGCGGCCGCAGGTCCGGCTCGACGACGGCGTGCGCCGCACGGTCGAGTACTTCCGCAGCGGCCAGAAGGTCTAGCTGTGTTCGGGCGCCTGCGCGCCCTCGAGCGCCAGGGCGCGGGCGAGCCGGGCGTAGCGCAGTTCCAGGTCCTTGAACCGCATGTACGTGCTGAGCGTGGTGAAGCAGAAGGCCATCACGAGCGCGTAGAGCATCAGGTCGGTGCCGCGGCGCACCCCGAACCACTGCGCCACGACCGTGGTGTCGTCGGGCCGCAGCACGGCATAGACACCGGCCAGCACGAAGACGATGTAGCCGACCTTGACCCAGGCCCGGGACCGCGCGTTCCGGCGCGACCGCAGCAGATAGACCAGCAGCGCGATGATCGATCCGATCAGCAGCACCTGGATCCAGTTCATTCTTCAATCCGTTTCATCTCGGAATCCTCCCTCGCAGGAACCCGTCGAAGATGATGTTGACGCCGTTGAGAAGCGGCTGCCCCTTCGACTTGGAGTAATCGGTGTAGAGCACCTCGACCGGTTGTTCGACCACGCGCCAATGGTTTTCGGCGATCAGCATGATGAACTCGTTGGCGTGGCTCATGCCGCTCATGGTGATGTCCAGCCCGTCGGCAACCTTCTTGTTGAAGACCCGCAGCCCATTGTTGGTGTCGGTCAGGCCAAGTCGGCGGCCACGACGGCTCAGGCGCGCGGCGGTCTGCAGCACCAGCCGCTTCACAAACGGCGGCCGGGTGCCGCCGGGCGCGCCGAACCGCGTCCCGATGACCACGTCGACGTCCTCCGCGCAGAGCCGGTCCACCATCGCGGCCAGGTCCTTGACGCGGTGCTGCCCGTCGCCGTCGAACGTGGCGAACACCTGCGCCCCAGGCTGTTTGCGGGCGTACTCGACGCCGGTCTGGATGGCCGCGCCCTGGCCCAGGTTGATCGGATGCCGCACCAGATGAGCACCGGCGCGCCTGGCGACCTCGCCGGTGCCGTCGGTGCTGCCGTCGTCCACGCAGACGACATTGTCGAAGATCGAGCGCACATCGGCGACCACCTCGCCGATGACGGTGGCTTCGTTGAAGGCGGGGATGACGATCCAGGCGCCCGAGTATTTGGAGTCAGTAACCATCTAGCCCACAAGGTTAGCCAGGATCAGCCGGTCAAGCGCTCGGCGCGCGAGAGCGCCACCAGATGAACACCGATTCCCACCAACGGACCGCACAGCAGGCCGACGACGGTCCGCGTCTGCAGCGGCAGCGGCAGCAGTAACAGCAGCCCCGACGCCACCGTCGCGCCGACCCAGCCCAGCGAGTACGCCCGGTGCAGCGCCGCCGCTACCGCGCCGGCGCCGGTGAGTGTCAGCATGGCGATAGCCACCGCGGCGGCGGTCAGCCAGGCCAGCAGCGCGCCGCTGGCCTGGTACTGCGCCCCGAAGCCCACCCGCAGCAGCCACGGGCCCACGACCCCGGCGGCCACCACGCCGACCGCACCGATGCCGCCGATGATCCCCGCCGGCGCGACCAGGGCACGAACCCGATTGCTGCGTGCGTCGACGAAATGCGCGATCAGATTGCCCTGCATGGCCGTCAGCGGCACCAGCAGCGGCGCCCGGGTCAACGTCACGGCGAGGATGATCACCCCGCCTTCGGCCCCCAGCTCGTTGCTGGTCAGCTTCAGCAACACCGGAAAACCCATGACCAGAATCGCGCTCGCGCCCGCGGCGGTGATCGAATGGGCAGTCCCGCGCAGGAAGGTCTGGGCACTACCGGGCGTCAGCAGGCGGGCGGCGGCCCGCGCCGACCGCGAGGCCACCAGCATGATCAGCCAGGCGACCGCGCCCGCGACGGTGGCCCACAGGAAGCCGACCAGGCCCCAGCCGAGCACGACGGCTACCGCGGCGACGGTCACCCGGATGACCACGTCGGTCACCATCAGGGCCCCATACCCGGTCCACCGATCGGTGCCGGCCAGCATGCCCAGCAGGGTGGCGTGCACGCAGAACCCGGCCAGCCCGACGCTGAGCAGCGCCACCGACAGCCAGCGCTGCTCGACGAACACCCGCCCGCTCCAGAGCGGAGAGCTACCGCCGATCACGACGGCCGCGCCCACGCCGATCAGGGCGGCGACCCGCAGCGGGTGGGTTCGCGGTACGTCGCCGCCCGGCAGGGCCGCCGGGAGGTGGCGGCTCGAGCGGACCTCCCGGGTGGTCTCCTGCATCAGTCCGAAAGCGGCGCCGGCGACCAGGCCGAAAGCGCCCCAAAAGACCCCGAAAACCGAAAAGCCGCCCGGCGCCAGGTCACGGGCGGCCAGGTATATCACCAGGTAGCCGCACACTCCGGTGACCGCCGTCGCGGCCCCGACCCGGGCCACACTGCCGCGCGTGATCGGACCGGCGCCAGTGGAGGCTTGGGTACCGCCGACTTCGGGCATGGCCACAATTCGAAAATAGTAAGTGGCCGTGGATGCTGGTCGGCGACGGTGACCGGGGTTCGCTATCGTGGGCGGCTGTCGGAAAGGACACCTTGGCCGCCTTGCGCATCTTCGGAATCTCGCTGTTGGTCAGCGTGGCGGCCCTCGCGGTCGGGTATGCCCACGGCGGCCTGAAGGACCTCTTTTTACTGCTGGTGCTGGCCACCCTCGAGGTATCGCTGTCGTTCGACAACGCCATCATCAACGCCGCGATCCTGAAGCAGATGAGCCCGTTCTGGCGGCAGATGTTCCTGACCGTCGGGATTCTCATCGCGGTGTTCGGGATGCGGCTGATCTTCCCGTTGCTGATCGTTTGGGCGACCGCGGGCCTCGATCCGGTCCGGGCGATGGAGTTGGCGCTGCACCCCCCGCCGCACGGCGCGCTGGAATTCCCCGACGGCTCGCCGAGCTACGAAAAGCTGATCGTCGCCGCGCACCCACAGATCGCGGCGTTCGGTGGGACGTTTTTGTTGATGCTGTTCTTGGACTTCATCGTCTACGACCGAGACATCAAATGGCTCAAGTGGATTGAGGCTCCCTTCGCCCGCATCGGGCGGCTTGGCCAGGTATCGGTCGCGGTGGCCGTCGTGGCGCTGGTGCTCGTCGGGACGCGACTGACGCACTCCACCGACGAAGGCCAGACGGTGCTTACCGCGGGCCTGCTGGGTCTGGTGACCTATCTGGTCGTCAACGGTCTCAGCCGGGCGTTTCGCCCGCCGGACCTCGAGGCGGTGTCGGCCGGCACGGCGGTCGGCAAGGCCGGCTTCACGTTGTTCTTGTATCTCGAGGTCCTCGATGCCGCCTTCTCGTTCGACGGGGTCACCGGCGCCTTCGCGATCACGTCGGACCCGATCGTCATCGCGCTGGGTCTCGGACTGGTGGGGTCGATGTTCGTCCGGTCCATCACCATCTTCCTGGTGAAGCAGGATGCGCTGGACCGGTACGTGTACCTGGAGCACGGCGCACACTGGGCGATCGGGGTGCTGGCCGTGATCATGCTGCTCTCCGTCAACCCGCGATACGAGGTTCCCGAGGCGATCACCGCGTCGGTGGGGGTGGTGTTCATCGGCGCGGCGCTGAGCTGGAGCGTGCTGCGCAATCGGCGCAACGCGAAGGCCGCGTCGCCGGCTTAGGCCTCGATCTGGCCCGCGATGCGTCGTTCGATTCCGGCCCTCGCGGGGGCCGGCAGCACGATCAGACCGTCGAGTTCCTTGCTCGCCCGCGCGTAGGCATTCTGTCGTTCGTCGCGGGTGGCCGCCTCGTCCTGCGCCAGGTGCAACAAGCTCTGGGCCCGCGCCATCCGTTGCTGCTCGTCCACCGAGAAGTCGCTGCGACGCCGGCGAATCGCCTCGGCCTCGGCGATCTCGAACGCACTGATGTACTCGTGGACGGCGTCGCGGTATTCCACCAACGCGTCCCGGTTGCCGACCAGGCTCTCGGGCGGCTCGGGCCGCAGCAAATCCGCGTGCCGCTTCGCCCGATGGAACGCGATGGTCAGCGGGGCCCGCATATCGGTCATCATCGGGAAATCCAGCAATCGCGCGATATCGACTTCGTAGTCGAACCACCGGATGTCGGTACGGTCATGAGCCGCAACGAGTTTGGCGATCTCTCGCCGATCACTTTCCTCGTTCGTCCGGGCCCGTCCCGACGCCTCGGCCACCGCGATCTTGGCCTGCTGCTTCAGCCGATATCGTTCCAGCCGGCGCTCGGCCCGGCGCTCGTTCGCGGCGGCAATGGCCCGAAGGCCGCCGCCGATCGCACCGCCCAGCGGAAAAACCAGCCACCAGAAATTGGTGGCGAAATGCAACACCGGGGTCACATCGCCAGGATGCCACCGGAAATCGGCGTGCGGTTACGCCGCGAGCGTTACCGCAGGTAAGCAGTCAGTGCCCGTTCGACTTGAACCGCTCGACCGAACGCTGAACCTCGGCTTCGGCCTCCGCGCGGCCGACCCAGTCGGCGGTCTTGACGAACTTGCCCGGTTCCAGCGCCTTGTACTGCTCGAAAAAGTGCTTGATCACGTCCAGTTCGAATTCGGGCACGTCGCCGATGTCCTGGATGTGGTCCCAACGATGGTCGCCGGCCGGCACGCACAGCACCTTGTCGTCGCCCCCGGCCTCGTCGACCATCCGGAACATGCCCACGGGGCGCGCCTCGACGATCACGCCGGGGAACACCGACTGCGGCAGCAGCACCATGGCGTCCAGTGGGTCACCGTCCTCACCCAGCGTGTCCTCGATGAAGCCGTAGTCGGTGGGGTAGGCCAGCGAGGTGTAGAGGTAGCGGTCCAGACGCACCCGGCCGGTCTCGTGGTCGACCTCGTACTTGTTGCGCTGGCCCTTCGGAATCTCGATGGTCACGTCGAATTGCACTGTGTGCTCCTTAGATCTGGGCGTACCGCGGTGGTCCGTTTGCGTCGGGGATCACCCTAGTCGAGGCATTTGCGGCGGATTCGGCAGAATGGGTCGCAGACAGTCAGGAGAGCGATGGGTCCCACTCGCTGGCAAAAATCCACCCACGTGTTCGTCGGGTTGGCCGTGCTGGCGTTTGTCGCCGCCGTGGTGGCGGCGGCAACGTTTTTCACTTCGGCGGGGCACGGCGGCAACAGCTCGCACGCGCCGATACCGCCCCCGCATGCGCCGACGGTCAAGCCGGGGATGATCCCGGTCAGTGACAGCGCCGAGACGCCGAGCCCGGCCGGGGTGGCCGGCGCGCTGGCGCCCGTGGCGGCCGATCCGAACCTGGGCAGGTTGGGCGCCCGGGTCACCGACGCCCTGACCGGGAAAGAGCTCTGGCAGGTGGCCGGCGACATGCCGCTGGTGCCGGCGTCGACCAACAAGGTGCTGACCGCGGCCGCAGCCCTGCTGACCCTGGACCACCAGGCGCGGATCAGCACGCGGGTGGTGGCCGGCAGCCAGAACGCCCAGGGCCCCGTCGTGCTGGTCGGGGCCGGCGACCCGGTGCTGTCGGCGGCGCCTCCCGGCGTGGACACCTGGTACCGCGGATCCGCCCGGCTCAGCGACCTCGTCGAGCAGATCCGCCGCAGCGGCGTGACGCCGACCGCGGTGCAGGTGGATACCTCGGCGTTCACCGGGCCGACGATGGCGCAGGGCTGGGATGGCGCCGATGTCGACAACGGCGACATCGCGCCGATCGAGTCGGTGATGATCGACGCCGGGCGTATCCAGCCGAGCACCGTGAATTCCCGGCGGTCGCGAACCCCCGCGCTCGACGCCGGGCGAGAGCTGGCCAAGGCGCTGGGCCTCGATCCCGGCGCCGTGACGATCGCGACGGCGCCGTCGGGGGCGCGGCAGCTCGCCGTCGTGCAATCGGCGCCGCTGGTGCAGCGGTTGTCCGAGATGATGGACCACTCCGACAACGTGATGGCCGAGTGCATCGCCCGCGAGGTGGCGGCCGCGATCAACCGGCCGCGCAGCTTCGCCGGGGCGGCGGACGCGGTGACGAACCGGTTGAGCACCGCCCACGTCGACACCGGGGGCGTCACGCTGATGGATTCCAGCGGGCTCTCCGTCGACGACCGGCTCACCGCCAAGACCCTCGACGGTGTGCTGCAGGCCGCCGCCGGACCCGACCAGCCGACCCTGCGGGCGCTGCTGGATCTGCTCCCGATCGCCGCCGGTAGCGGGACGCTGGCCGACCGCTTCACCGACGCGGCCTCCAATCAGGGGCCGGCGGGCTGGTTGCGCGCCAAGACCGGCTCGCTGACCGCCATCAACGCCCTGGCCGGGGTGCTCACCGACCGCAGCGGGCGGGTACTCACGTTCGCGTTCATCTCGAACGCCGCAGGCCCGAACGGCCGCAACGCGATGGACGCCCTGGCGAGCCGGCTCTGGTCGTGTGGTTGCTCATGAGCGCGCCCTCTGAGCTGACCCTCGGTACCGCCGTCGACTGGCGCTTCGCCGCCACCGTCGGGCAGCGGCTGGCCCGGCCCGGCCCGCCATCCAGTGAATACACCCGGCGTCAGGTGATCGACGAGCTCACCAGTTCGGCCGCCAAGGCCGAACCGCCGGTGCGCGAGGTCACGGGCCTGGTCACCAACGGTGTCGTGCCCGCCGCCCGCATCGTCGACCGCCCCGAATGGATCGGCGCGGCGGCCGAGTCGATGCGGGTGATGATGAACGGGGCCGAGAAGCCGCGCGGCTTTCTGACGGGCCGCGTCACCGGCGCGCAGACGGGCGCCGTGCTGGCTTTCGTGTCGTCCGGAATCCTCGGTCAGTACGACCCGTTCGCCGCCGCGAAAGAGGGCTGCCTGCTGCTGGTGTATCCGAACGTCATCGCCGTCGAGCGGCAGCTCCGGGTCGATCCCTCCGACTTCCGGTTGTGGGTCTGCCTGCACGAGGTGACCCACCGGGTGCAGTTCACCGCCAACCCGTGGCTGTCCAAGCACATGTCCCGCGCTTTGGCGCTGTTGACGCGGGACGCCGGTGACGACATCGCTCAGGTGGCGAGCCGGCTGGCGGAGTACGTCCGCACCCGCGGCAACGGGGCGGCGGATGGCAGCTCGTCGGGAATCGTCGGTCTGGTGCGTGCGGTGCAGTCCGAGCCGCAGCGGCAGGCCCTCGATCAGCTGCTCGTGCTCGGCACGCTGCTCGAAGGCCACGCCGACCACGTGATGGATGCCGTCGGGCCGATGGTGGTGCCGTCGGTGACCACCATCCGCCGTCGATTCGACGAGCGCCGCAACCGCAAGCAACCGCCGCTGCAGCGCCTGCTGCGCGCGCTGCTGGGGCTCGACGAGAAGCTCAACCAATACACGCGGGGCAAGGCGTTCGTCGACCACGTGGTGGGGAAGGTCGGCATGGAGCGGTTCAACGCCATCTGGACGGGTCCCGAGACGCTGCCCCTGCCCGCCGAAATCGAGGAACCCCAGCGATGGATCGACCGGGTGCTGTAGGGCAGCTGCGCGCTGCCGTCGAGGCGTTCATCCAGACCCATGTCGCCACGGCCGAACAATGGTGCGTGGCGCTGTCCGGCGGCCCGGATTCCCTCGCGCTGACGGCGGTGGCGGCCCAGCTGCTGCCCACCACCGCCGTGGTCGTCGATCATGGGCTGCAACCCGACTCCGCCGCGGTCGCCGAAACCGCCCGGGCGCAAGCCGTCAGCTTGGGATGCGTTGCGGCACAAGTCGTTCGCGTGCACGTCGGAAACGAAGGCGGTCCCGAGGCCGCCGCCCGTGCCGCCCGATATGCGGCGCTGAGCGCGTACCACGGCGGACCGGTGCTGTTGGGCCACACGCTCGATGATCAGGCGGAGACCGTCCTGCTGGGGCTGGGCCGCGGGTCGGGCGTGCGGTCGATCGCCGGGATGCGCCCGTACGACCCGCCCTGGGGCCGGCCGCTGCTGGGTGTGCGGCGCGCCGTGACCCACGACGTATGCCGCGAGCTGGGGCTGACCGCCTGGCAGGACCCGCACAACACCGACCACCGCTTCACCCGGACCCGGCTGCGCCTGGAGGTGCTGCCGCTGCTCGAGGATGTGCTGGGTGGCGGGGTGGGCGAGGCGCTGGCCCGCACGGCGACGGCGTTGCGGGAGGACACCGAGCTCATCGACTCGCTCGCGGCCCAGGCGCTGCCCGAGGCGAAGGCGGGCGCGGGATTGCAGACGCAGGCCCTGGCCGCGCTGCCCGTCCCGGTTCGGCGCCGGGTTATCCGTGGCTGGCTCCTGGCGGGCGGCGCAACGGGCCTGACCGACAAGCAGATCCGCGCCGTGGACGCCCTTGTCACCGCCTGGCGCGGGCAGGGCGGGGTGGCGGTCGGGTCCGCACTGCGCGACGAGCGGCTGATCGCGGGGCGGCGCGACGGCGTACTCACCCTGTGGCGCGAACCGGTTAGATAGGCGCAATACCGGGGTCGCCGTTGGTTATTCGGCCGTTGGCGTGGCACTCTGTGGGCGTGGCCCAGATCTCCTCGGCGATCACCCCCGCCCAGCCCGTGGAGTTGTACCCGGGGGACATCAAGTCGGTGCTGCTTACTGCCGAGCAGATCCAGGCGCGGATCGCCGAACTCGGCGAGGAGATCGGCGGGCAATACCGCGACGCCATGGCCGAGACCGGTCAGGACCTGCTGCTGATCACCGTGCTCAAAGGCGCCGTGATCTTTGTCACCGATCTGGCCCGGGCGATTCCGGTGCCGACCCAGTTCGAGTTCATGGCCGTCAGCTCCTACGGGACCTCGACGTCGTCGTCGGGCGTGGTGCGAATCCTCAAGGACTTGGACCGCGACATCCAGGGCCGCGACGTGCTGATCGTCGAGGACGTCGTCGACTCGGGCCTGACCCTGTCGTGGCTGCTGCGCAATCTGACCAGCCGCCATCCGCGTTCCCTGCGCGTCTGCACGCTGCTGCGCAAACCCGATGCCAAGGGCGCCAACGTCGACATCGCCTACGTGGGCTTCGACATCCCGAACGACTTCGTCGTGGGCTACGGCCTGGACTACGACGAGCGCTACCGCGACCTGTCGTACATCGGCACCCTGGACCCGAGGGTGTACCAGCAGTAGTCGCTTGGCGGCGGGTCGCCGCCGTCGGGCTTGCGGCGATCGCAAGCGCGGCGGAGCCGGGCGCGGCGGGTCGCCGCCGTCGGGCTTGCGGCGATCGCAAGCGCGGCGGAGCCGGGCGCGGCGGGTCGGCGCCGTCGGGCTAGTCCAACTCCCACACCGCGGTCACCGAGAAGCTCACCGTCTGCTGCCCGGGTTCCAGGGGGACCATGCTCGGCATGGCCTTCGGCGGCGCGGGTGGTCCCCCGGGCGGTGGTTCCGTCGCCTCCGAAATGGACAGCACCCTGCCGAGCCGGAGCCCGGACAGCTGGGCGTACTGCTCGGCGCGATTCTTGGCGTCGTTGAACGCCCGCGCGCGGGCATCCTTGACCAGCTGCGAGTCGTCGGCGATGGAGTAGCTGACCGACTTGATCCGGGTGGCGTCGCCGCCGGTGCCGACGATCAGGGCCAGCATCCGCGACGCGGCGTCGGGCGGGTGGATCTTGACCGTGATGGCGTTGGTCGCGCGGTACCCGGTGATGGTCTCGGTGCCGTTGGGCCCGGGATTGCTGAACTGCGGCTGCAGCGTGACCTCGGTGGTGCTGATGTCTTTGTGGTCGACGCCTGCGCCGACCAGCGCGTTGATGACCGCTTGCTGACGGTCGTTGGTCTGGTTCATCGCGGCGGTCACGTCGGGTGCCGTGAACTCGATGCCGACATTGGCCGTCAGGGTGTCGGGGACGCCCTGGACCTGTCCTGACCCGAAGACCGTGACCTGACGGGGATTGACCCCGGGTGCGGGCGCGGAAGGCGGCGAATCGCAGGCCGACAGCATGGCGGCCGCCAAGCCGGCGACGGCCAGGGCGATCAATCTGCGGGCAAACCTCGGGGCTTTATTTGCGACCGGCATGCCTGGCACCCTAGCCGCAAGGGACCCGCCGATGCTACGGGCCGGCCCCGCAAGCCGGTTCGTCTGGCCGAAGGATTCGAATCATTTTGTGGTGCAACAGATTCAATTGATCCGGTGCTGGATGGCAAATCTTCTCCGACTCACTGGCGGGCACATATAAGTACATATATGACTCCAAACATATTGGTTTGCAATATCTTTCATATCGAATCCAAATGTTGCAGGATTTCTTGCCAGCTAAGTGAACAGTTATCGACTCGGTAATGAATTGGCGAGCCTGAGGCTGTCTTCTCCGGAGGGGCTGACCTAACGTGGCCAGGCGCCCGACTCAGTGCTGCATGTGGGCTCAAAGCTGTTGACTCAAAGGGAATTAGAGGAGGGAAATGTCTTATCTGATGGCGCAACCGGAAATCCTGGCTGCGGTCGCCGGCGAACTGCACAGCATCAACGCGGCCGTGCGCGAGGGGAACTCGGCCGTGGCAGGCCCGACTACCGGGGTCGTTCCCGCCGCCGCTGATGCGGTTTCGATGCTGACCGCGGCGCAGTTCTCCTGGCACGCAAAGCTCTTCCAGGAGATCAGCGCTGAAGCCGCCGCGGTTCGTGATCAGTTGGCGACCACGCTTGGCATCAGCGCCGGCTCGTACGCCGCCACGGAGATCGCCAACACGGCCGCGGTCGGTTAGGCGAGGACACATGCTGGATTTCGCGCAGTTACCGCCGGAGGTCAACTCCGCGCTGATGTATGCGGGCCCCGGCTCGGGGCCGCTGCTGGCCGCCGCGGCGGCCTGGGACGGACTGGCCGCCGAGCTGCATTCCGCGGCATCCTCCTACGGCTCGGTGATCGCGGGCCTTACCGACGGACCATGGCAGGGGCCGGCTGCGTCATCCATGCTGACCGCGGCCCTGCCGCAGGTCGCCTGGCTACAGGGCACGGCGGGACGGGCGGAACATGCCGCCGCCCAAGCGGTGGCGGCAGCGGGAGCATACGAGGCGGCGTTCGCCGAAACAGTCCCCCCGTTGGTGATCGCCGCTAACCGGGCGCTGTTGATCGAGTTGCTGGCGACGAACTTCCTCGGGCAGAACACCGCGGCGATCGCGGCCACCGAGGCGCAATACGGCGAGATGTGGGCCGAAGACGCTGCCGCGATGTACGGATATGCCGGCACCTCGGCCACTGCGTCGACGTTGGCACCGTTCGAACCGGCGGCGCCCAGCACCAACCCGGCCGGGGTCGCCAGTCAGGCCGCCGCGGTGGCCCAAGCGGCCGGCAGCGGTGGAGGCAACAGCACGCAGGGGCTCGACGCGGTGCCCCAGGCGTTGTCGTCGCTGGCCGGGTCGGCGAACAATCCCAACCCCGCGTTTTCCCTCGGCGGAGTCGCCCTCAACCCCGAGGGCGACGGGCTTGTCGTCAGCGGTCCGATGGGCGACCTGTTGGAGGGTCTGACCGGGTCGCAAACCCTGGACGCCAGTACGCCCTTTGACGCGTTCATCCGATTGATTTCGCCGACCCGGCTGTTCACCACCTCGTTCAAAGACATCCAAGGTATTGCCCAGGGCATGATGCCCGCCGCGAAGTCCGCGGCCGAAGGGGCCGCCAAAGCCGCGGAAGCGGCTCTGCCCGCCGTCATTCCAGGGGCCAGCCTGGGTTCGCTCGGCTCGATTGGCGGAGCCGTCGGCAAGGCCGCATCGATCGGTGGCTTGTCGGTGCCGGCCGCATGGGCGAGCGCGACCCCGGCAGTGCCACCGGTTACCTTGGCTGTCAATGGCTTTACGGCCGGAGGGGCCGTCGGGCCTGCCACGAACGCGGTTGGTGGGGTGCCGATGATGCCTTTCGGTGGGGCGGGGCGCACTGCAGCAGCCCACTTCGTCGCGCCGCGATACGGCTTCAAGCCCACGGTCATTGCTCAACCCCCCGCGGGAGGCTGACTCGAGGCTCACACGCCGTGCGCGTCAGAAGGGCGGATCGTCCGGCAAGGGGTCGAGGGCTGGTTCGTCGGGAGTCCAGTCCGGCGGTAGTTCTTCGGGTTCTTTGGGGTCGTTCACCCAAGTGCAGAAGGGGCTGGTGCTCGGTGTGCCTTTGAACGCAAAGAGCATGTCGCGCATGTGATTTCGGAACTTGCGCGCCGAAATTTCTCGCTGGCGGGCCTCCTCCAACGCTCGCCGCGCTTCGTTGATCGGCCGCTGCACCCGGTTGTGGTTGCGTGCCTGAGCGATCCGCGCGCTCCGTTGCCGCGATCTGCTCCTTCTGCTGGGCGCGGGTGCCGCGCAGGCCGGGCCGCGGGTTTGGGGGAAGAGGTCGGCGCCGGCGGGCGAGGTGCGATAGGTCCGCCCGGTGGGGGACTGCCAAACGACGGTGCCGTCGGCCAGTTGCTTATCGCGCCACCCGCCGAAGGTCTTGAGGCGATGATGTTGTCGGCAAAGGCATTTGAGGTTATCCGCGACGGTCCGCCCACCCGCCGCCGGATTCCGGTGGTTGAACGGAATGGTGTGGTCGAGGTCGCAGACAACGGCCGGCCGGCTGCACCCGGGGAATCGGCAGGTGAGATCGCGGCACCGGACGGCCCGCTCCAGGGCGGCGGATGGTTGGTAGCGCAGCGCCTCGACCGGGCTGGTCACCGGATCGGCCACGAGTAAGGATGCGGCAGCGGCCAGTCGGCGCACCTGCTCGGCGTCGACGACCCCGTAACCCTCCAGATAGCCGGGCTCATTGCCCTCGCCATGGACGGTCCGGTCGCTGGCCACCACGTTGATGACCACCCGCGCTCCCGTCCCGACATGGTCACCCACCCGGTATGGGCACTCCGATTGCCCGCAGGTGCAGGCCATCTCGCGGCCCTCGGCCAGCGCGGCCAGCGCGTCGGCCCGGCGCTGATCCAGTGTCCGCGGGTCCGAGGGGCAAACCCGCTTGGCGAGCTGCGAGAGCCGTCGATCAAAGACGGTTGCGGCCGTGGCGGCGACCGACCCGTAGATGTCGGCCATCCCATCCTCTTTGGTGCTGATTGCGATGTGGCGGTCTTTCTCGGCCGCAAGGCGGCGCTCACGGGCTGCGTCGGGGTCGGTGGCTCGCACGGTTGCGTCGACGGCGTTGATGATGCGCTGCTTCGACCAGCCGTGCCAGCTGCCGATGCGTTCGGCCAGCGACCCGTCGATCTTCGTGATCAGCTCCTCATCGGTCACCAGATCACTGCGGCTGATGATCAAGCGCACGGTCCGCCAGTCCGTCCGGCCCTCCGCGAGCAGGGCCGCAACCTTGGGCAGCCTGGTGTCCAGCGCCTCCGCGTACGACACCAGATAGCTCGCCGCCACCGGCGAAAGGTTCATCGCGGCGGCGACCTCGGCAGCGGTCTGCTCGAAGCCTTCGATCGCCGCGTATTCGTGGGGCCGCTCGGGCCGCTCGGCGGTGGCCACCCGGTGCCGCAGCAACGCCGCTACCGCGGCCAGTCGGCGGGCCACCAGCATGGATTCCTGCCGGTGCGACGACTCGATCAGCTCCACCAAGGCGGCGGGCGTGGCCGATGATTCGAACATGTGTTCGACTATATGTGCGGGCACCGACAACCAGCGCCACCCGGGCGCGACTCAGTCGCTCGAGGTCTCCGCCGCGGGATTCGGCATCAACACTCGCTGCCGGGTCGTGGCGCGGAACGGGTCGAGCGACTGCCCGTCACCCAACGCCGCATGAACATCTTCGGGAGTGATCAGGCCCAGTTCTACCTGTAGCCAGGTGGCGCTGAGCCCGAACGCGTGCGCGGCGCGCCTGGCCTCCTCGGCATCGGGGAAGTCGTCCGCGTTCGCGCGCCCGACGCCCCCGTACCAGCGTCCTTTGGTGACGCCGCAGGCGTCGCGCAACTGCTCGACCGTGATGTCGCGGTTCAGCGTTGCCTCGAGCAGGCGCTTGAGTCCCCAGCCTGCGGCATTCGTGCGTGGCATCCGTCCAGAGTAACCCGGTGCCGAAAGACGGGCAAAGCATCCAGATATGCGAGTCAAGGCACGAAAAAAAGAAATATCTACTCAAGACTAGACAGATATTCATGATTTATGACATAGTCTCCCGAAGCACGACGAGACACCCCAGATTTAGGAGAAGACATATGTCGTTCCTGACCACGCTGCCGGACCTGCTGCTAGGCGCGGCCGGCCAGTTGCAGGCCATCGGTTCGGCCGTAACCGCGGCAAACTCCACGGCCGCGTTTTCGATTACCGGAGTGGTCCCGGCGGCGGCCGACGAGGTCTCGGCGGCCACCGCCGCCACCTTCGCCGGTTACGGCCAGCAGTATCAGGCGATCAGCGCCGAGGCCAGCATGATCCACGAGCAGTTCGTCAGCGCCCTGGGACTCAGCGCCGATTCGTATGCCGCCACCGAAGCCGCCAACCGGACGCAGATGGCGGGAGGCCACGTCGCCCCCGCGCGGATGGCCCCCGTCGCGCCCGCTCGCCCGGCACCCGCCGCGCCCGCTCACGTTTCGCCCGCTGCTCCTCGCCACGTGACCCCGAACGTCCCCGGCCGGGCGGTGCCCGGCACTCCGGTCGGCTCCGTCGCCACTACGCCGGGGGGCGAGGGGTCGTATCGGGGCGGTGGCTATGGCGGTTACATGACAGCGCAGCAGGGCGGCTATGCCGGTGCAAACTACGGCGCTCACATGACGCCGCAGCACGGCGGCTATGCCGGTGCGAACTACGGCCGCCACCAGGCGCCGTACGGGCGCGGCAACTATGGCGCCCACCCGGCGGCTCCCGTCGAGCCCGTCGCCCACCCGGCGCCCATGGCGCCGGCCCAGCATGTCGAGCGCGTGGCACCCGCCCACCCGGCGCCCGCGGAGCATGTCGCGCGGGCCGACTTAGGTGCCGGCCAGCATGTCTCGCCTTCTCAGCTGGCGCCGACGGCGCCCATCCACCGGATGCAGCTGGCGGCCGCCTTGCCCGCCGAACACGTCGCCCCCATGCACCTGCCAGCCGGCATGCCTGGCGAACACGTCGTGCAGACGCGCGCGGCCCTCAAAGCTGCTGCCGGCCCGAAGCCCTTGCCGGCGCTGGCATAGCGAACGACCCAAAGAAAAGGAAGGTAGTCATGGATTTCGGTGCGATGCCCCCGGAGATCAATTCCGGCCTGATGTATGCGGGGCCGGGACCAGCGTCGATGCTGGCGGCTGCGATGGCCTGGGAGGGACTGGCGGCGGAGCTGCGTTCAGCCGCGACGAGCTACGGGACGGTGATCCTCGAACTCACCGATGCCGCCTGGCAGGGCTCGTCGTCGGAAGCGATGGCGGCCGCCGCATCCCCCTACGTGGCCTGGATGCACGCCACGGCGGCGCAGGCCGAGCAGGCGGGGATGCAGGCGACCGCAGCCGCCGTCGCGCACGAGGTGGCGTTTGCGGCTACCGTGCCTCCGCCGGTGATCGCGGCGAACCGCTCGTTGCTGATGATGTTGGTCGCCACCAACTTCCTGGGTCAAAACACCGCGGCGATCGCGGCCACCGAGGCGCAGTACGGCGAGATGTGGGCCCAGGACGCGATGGCCATGTACGCCTACGCCGGCTCCTCGGCGGCGGCGTCCATGCTGGCGCCGATGATGGTCGCCCCGCCCACCACCAATCCCGGCGGGGTCGCGGCCAGCGCGATGGCGGCGGGCGAGGCCAACATGCAGGGATTGGCCACCCAAGCGACCATGGGGCTGCCGTCAACGCTCAATTCGTCCACGTCATCGCTGGCCAGCAGCTTCCCCTCGGCGGTCAGCAGCTTTTCCGACTTGCTAGGTATGCCGTTCGGGCAGGGCGGCGGCGCCGCCACTTCGGGGGTGGGCGGGATGGCCGCATCCAACGCGGGATTTGCCACCGGCATCCCGGCGTCCGGGGCCTACGCCCCGGCGGCGATGTCCGAACGTTTCATCCCCGCCCAGCCGCTGATGAACACACCGCAGAGGCTCGCGCCGGCGCGGCTGATGCCGTCGGCGGTCATGGGCCAGTCCACTGGAATCGGCGGTCTTTCGGTGCCGCCGAGCTGGACCGCGGCGACTCCCGAGGCTGCCGCACCGGCCGGGGCCCCACTGGCGGGTGCCGGCGCCGCGGCCCGAATGCTGAGTCCCCGGAGTAGCTCTGCGGCTCAGATCAGCGGTATGGAGATGCGCGGATTCGGCGCCACCATGCCGGCTCCCGCCAGTGTGTTGCCGCGCGTGGTCGGATGAGGGAAGGGAGAAAACTCCAAGTATCGGTGACCAAAATTCGAACCTGACAACAACTTTCGAAGGAGACATTGAATGGCAACACGTTTTATGACCGACCCGCACGAAATGCGGGCGATGGCGGGCCGCTTTGAGGTGCACGCCCAGACGGTTGAGGACGAGGCTCGCAAGATGTGGGCGTCCTCGATGAACATCGCCGGCTCCGGCTGGAGCGGTCAGGTTCCGCAACATCGTCAACATGCTGCACGGCGTGCGGGACGGACTGATCCGCGACGCGAACAACTACGAGCAGCAAGAGCAGGCCTCACAGCAGATCCTGGGCAGCTAGCCCACCAACACAACAGGAGACGATCAACCATGACCATCAACTATCAATTCGGCGATGTCGACGCCCACGGTGCCTTGATCCGCGCCCAGGCCGCGTCTCTGGAGGCTGAGCACCAGGCCATCGTTCGCGATGTGCTTGCCGCCGGGGACTTCTGGGGCGGTGCCGGTTCGGTGGCCTGCCAGGAGTTCATCACCCAGTTGGGTCGCAACTTCCAGGTGATCTACGAGCAGGCCAACGCCCACGGCCAGAAGGTGCAGAGCGCTGGCAACAACATGGCCAGCACCGACAGCGCCGTCGGCTCCAGCTGGGCCTAGTGGCCGGGTCCCCACCATCGACCTAAGGAGTGACGAGGACTTTGCAGTGTCGCTCGGGGTCGGCGAGGTCGTCGAAGGCCGCGCCGACCCCGTCGAGGCCGACCTCGCCGGTAATCAGCGGGGTCGCGTCGATGTCGCCCTCGGCCAGCGCGCGCAGCGAGTCGGTGAATTCCTCCGGGGTGTAGGCGAGTACGAACTGAACACTCATCTCTTTGGCAATCGCGAAGAACGGATGCACCGTGTCGGGCTGCATACAAACACCGGCGACTACCAGGCGGGTGCCGGGCCGGGCCCGAAGCAACACGTCGTCGATGATCCCCGGCACTCCGACCGCCTCGAACACCACCGCGGGTTTGACCGAGTCGAACGGCGAACCCTGTGCGGCATCGAGCGCCCGATGGGCGCCCATGGCGGTGGCGAGTTCACGCCGCTTCGGTGAAAAGTCGGCCGCCACAATGTTTTCGACGCCCCTGGCACGCAGGGCCGCGATGATCGCGATGCCGATCGGGCCGCAGCCGATGACCAGCGCTGTCTCGCCGGCCGCGATATTGGACTTGTTGACGGCGTGCAACCCCACCGCCATCGGTTCCGTCAGGGCCGCATGTTTGAAGTCCAGGCCATTCGGGATGGGGAGCAGCAACGGCGCCGAGAGCAGCATTCGTTCGGCGTAGCCGCCGATTGTGCTGTTGCTGTAGACGATTGGCTCCACACCCTTGGCGGACAGCAAGACCGGAAGCGAGGTGACCAGTGTGCCCGGCGGGTGGGTTTCGGTGTCGGGTCCGGCCTCGAGCACCTCGGCGCTGAACTCGTGTCCCATGAAGACGTCGTGGTCCAGGTCGACGTGCATGCCGCCCGCACCCGCGGCCACTCGATTGCTCATTTCGAGCACCTGTGCGCCGTGAGCGGCGAAATGCAGGTCGGACCCACAGATCCCGCACGCCCGCACGCCGACGAGCACCTGCCCTGCCTCGGGCACGGGCTCCCGCACGTCGTCCCGGTAGATCATCCGTCCATCTCGCAGTACCGCCGCGCGCATCAGCTTTCCGCGCCCTTCTGCTCCTCGACATGCTCGGTGATGGCTTTCACCACGGCCTCACCCGCTCGGCCGATCAACTGGTCGCGATTGCCCTTGGCCCAGTCGTGCGACGAACGCGCCGCCTCGAGCTGGCCCTTGAAATGGGGAATCACCTTGCGCGCCATCAGGTCGTAGCAGTGATAAGTCGCCTCGGGGGATGCCCAGTCATGGCCCAGCATCAGCAGCGTGCCGAACCCGCCTGAGCGGTCGAGCAAGTCTTCGATGTGGGCGATCGCGTCGTCGGGGGTACCTATGCAGCAATTGCCCTTGGCCGCGTAGTCCTCCACGAACTCGTGCGGCGTCTGGGCGCCTTCCACGGCGTTGGCCAACGGGACGAAACCCGCCGCACCGAAGTAGTTGGCGAAATCCTGTAACCCGTAAGTGCAATCGTCGATGGCCTGTTCGCGGCTGTCCGCGATGTGCATGATGCTCAGAACACGCCAGTCGGACCGATTTGGCTCGTCGCGGCCGACTTTGGCGGCCTGCTCGCGCACCACGTCCCAGGTGGTTTCCAGGGCGGCGTAGCCACCCGGCACGGACATCGACAGCGACAACAATGACGTGCCCAGTGCACCCGCCAGCCGCGGCCCGGACGGTGAAATCATTGCCGCCGTGGAGATTTCGGGGTAGGGCCAGGTGTAGGGCCGGATGTGCAACTGCGCGTCACGCAGGGTGAACCAGTCGGCATGGCGGTCTATTCGCTCGGAGGGCCCGGCGCGGAACAGCGCGAGGATCGCTTCCAGCGACTCCTGCATCATGTGCCGTTGATCGACCGGGTCGATGCCCATCATGTAGGCGTCCGATGGCAACGCGCCCGGGCCGGTGCCGAACATCACCCGGCCGCGGGTGAGGTGGTCGAGCAACACCCAGCGATCGGCCACCATCAGCGGATGATGGTAGGGCAGCGAAACCACTCCGGTGCCCAACCGGATGTGCTTCGTCCGCTCGGCCGCCGCCGCGATGAAAACTTCCGGGCAGGCGATCAATTCGTAGCCACCGGAGTGATGTTCGCCGAACCACGCTTCGTCGAAGCCGAGCCGATCCAGCGCGACCACTCGTTCCATGTCGTATTCCAAAGCCACCGTTGGCGATTGGCCAATCGGGTGAAACGGTGTGATGAAGACACCGAAGCGCAGGGGGGCACTCATCGCAGCTCCAATTCGTTGAGGAAGTCCAGTAGGGCGACGTTCACCTCGTTCGGGCGCTCCTGCTGCAGCCAGTGTCCGGCGTCGTCGATCATGATCTGACGATAGGGACCGGTGATCAACTGCGACGCGCGGTCGGCGCGGGTGAACGTCAGCACCGGATCGGCGGTCCCACCGATAAAGAGCGCCGGCACAGTGATTTTCGCGTCGGTGAGCTCGGGGGTAGTCTCCCAGTTGCGGTCGAAATTGCGATACCAGTTCAGGCCACCGGTGAACCCGGTGCGAGAGAACTCGTCGATGTAGTGGTCGAGCTCGTCCTGGCTGAGCCAGTCCGGCAGCCGGTCGGGCTCCGGAAGGCGATCGATGAACCCCTCGGGACCGGGCGCCACCATGCGCGCTGCGGAGAGCGCGTCACCCGATGTGCGCAGCCCGCCCAGCATCCGGCGGATCGTGCGGGCGGGGTCACCGTTGAGCTCCGCGTCGGCGACGCCGGGCTCCTGGAAGTACAGGATGTAAAAGAACCTGTCGCCGAACATCTTGCGCCAAGCCTTCGTCGGCGCTACGTGCGAGCGGGGCACGGCCGGGACGCTGAGGGCGGCGACGGCGGCGACCCGATCCGGGTGCAGGAGCGGCGCATTCCACACGACGGCGGCGCCCCAGTCGTGTCCGATCCAGACGGCGCGTTCGGCGCCGACATTGTCGAGCAGACCGGCCAGGTCGGCCGTCAGCTGGTGGATGTCGTAAGCCTCGATGGCGTCCGGGCGCGAGGAGCCGCCGTAGCCGCGCTGATCCGGTGCCAGCACGTGGTAGCCGGCCTCGGCGAGGACCGGTATCTGGTGGCGCCACGAATAGGCCAGTTCGGGAAAGCCGTGGGCCAAGATCACCGCGGGGGCGCCGCGGTCTCCCGCCTCGACCACCCTCAGCTGCACACCGTTGGTCTCGACTAACCGTTCGGTTGATTTGAGCACCATGTCACCAAAGCACACCCCCCACGGGGCTGAGAAGTATTCGCAGTTTGATCGCGATTTGCATTCCAACGGCTTTGGTCGCCTGGTAGATATCGCCGTGAGCGCCCGCACGACTGAAAGCAGGTGAATCCGGAGATGAAGCGGCTCGACCACGTCGTCCTCTGGACGGGAGATCCACGAGCGGCGATGGATTTCTATACGAGGGTGGTTGGCTTGGAGCCGGTCCGGTTTGCCGAATTCGAGGCCGGCGATGCGCCGTTCCCAAGCGTGCGAGTGTGTGAGGACTCGATCATCGACCTGTCGCCGCATGCCGCTGCCGCCGCCACCGAGTCGATGACACGGGCGCAAGGCAGCACCGGCCATCCGGTGAACCATGTTTGCCTCGCATTGTCGAAGGCCGAGTACGAGGCGCTGGATCAGCGTCTGCAAGCCGAGGGAGTGGACACCAGCGCACGGTTGAGTCGCACTTTCGGGGCCCGGGGCTGGGCGCCGCAGGGGTACTACTTCACCGATCCGGACGGCAATGTCATTGAGGCCCGGTATTACGAATGATCGATCCGGCCGACGTGAGCGCCCGCCGCCCAACGTCACGCTGGCGTGACACTCGCCGCCCAACGTCACGCTGGCGTGATACTCGGCACGCCCAGGGGAACCCCCGCTCGTTATATCGACGAATGGTGGCGACCCGGCCCCCGCAAGCGGGCGGTACCCCCAGCGCCCGGCTCTGCCGGAGCTGGCGATCGCCACTAGCGGTAACCTGGACTTTTCTAGCTGCGTGTATATCGGGGAAGGACCTGGCCGGCGAGGCCGATGATTGATGAACCGGAAAAACGTTATTCGCACCATCACGGCGATTGCAGTCGTGGTGCTGCTCGGTTGGTCGTTCTTCTATTTCAGCGACGACACTCGCGGCTATAAGCCCGTCGACACGTCGGTGGCGGTGGCGCAGATCAACGGCGACAACGTCAAGAGCGCGCAGATCGACGACCGCGAGCAGCAGCTGCGGCTGACCCTGAAAAAGGGCAACAACGACACCGACAATTCCGACAAGGTCATCACCAAATACCCGAGCGGGTACGCGGTCGACCTGTTCAACGCGCTGAGCGCTAAGAACGCGAAGGTCAGTACGGTCGTCAACCAGGGCAGCATCCTGGGCGAGCTGCTGGTCTACGTGTTACCGCTGCTGTTGCTGGTGGGCCTGTTCGTGATGTTCTCCCGGATGCAGGGCGGCGCCCGCATGGGCTTCGGCTTCGGCAAGTCCCGCGCCAAGCTGCTCAACAAGGACATGCCCAAGACCACGTTCGCCGACGTTGCGGGCGTCGACGAGGCCGTCGAAGAGCTCTACGAGATCAAAGACTTCCTGCAGAACCCCGGCCGCTATCAGGCGCTCGGCGCCAAGATCCCCAAGGGCGTGCTGCTTTACGGCCCGCCCGGGACCGGCAAGACGCTGCTGGCCCGCGCGGTGGCCGGGGAGGCCGGAGTTCCGTTCTTCACCATCTCCGGCTCCGACTTTGTCGAGATGTTCGTCGGCGTCGGCGCGTCGCGGGTACGCGACCTGTTCGAGCAGGCCAAGCAGAACAACCCGTGCATCATCTTCGTCGACGAGATCGACGCGGTGGGCCGTCAGCGCGGCGCCGGCCTCGGCGGCGGCCACGACGAGCGCGAGCAAACGCTGAACCAGTTGCTGGTCGAAATGGACGGGTTCGACCCGCGCGCCGGGGTCATCCTGATCGCGGCCACCAACCGGCCCGACATCCTCGACCCCGCGCTGTTGCGGCCCGGCCGCTTCGACCGGCAGATCCCGGTGTCCAACCCGGACCTCGCGGGCCGCCGCGCGGTGCTGCAAGTGCATTCCAAGGGCAAGCCCATCGCGCCCGACGCCGACCTCGACGGGCTGGCCAAACGGACCGTCGGCATGACCGGCGCCGACCTGGCCAACGTCATCAACGAGGCGGCACTGCTGACCGCCCGCGAGAACGGCACCGTAATCACCACCGCCGCGCTCGAGGAGGCGGTGGACCGGGTGATCGGTGGGCCGCGCCGCAAGGGCCGCATCATCAGCGAGCAGGAAAAGAAGATCACCGCCTACCACGAGGGCGGTCACACCCTGGCCGCCTGGGCGATGCCGGATATCGAGCCGATCTACAAGGTGACGATCCTGGCGAGGGGACGTACCGGCGGGCACGCCGTGGCGGTGCCCGAAGAAGACAAGGGCCTGCGAACGCGCTCGGAGATGATCGCGCAGCTGGTGTTCGCGATGGGCGGGCGTGCGGCCGAGGAACTGGTGTTCCGGGAGCCGACGACCGGCGCGGTGTCCGACATCGAGCAGGCCACCAAGGTGGCCCGCGCGATGGTCACCGAATTCGGGATGAGTTCGAAGCTGGGTGCGGTCAAATACGGCACCGAACACGGTGACCCGTTCCTGGGCCGGACCATGGGGACGCAGGCCGACTACTCCCACGAGGTCGCCCGCGACATCGACGACGAAATCCGCAAGCTCATCGAGGCGGCCCACACCGAGGCGTGGGAGATCCTCACCGAATACCGCGATGTACTCGACACGCTGGCCGGCGAGCTGCTGGAAAAGGAAACGCTGCACCGCGCCGAGCTGGAGGGCATCTTCGCCGACGTCGAAAAGCGGCCCCGACTCACCATGTTCGACGACTTCGGTGGGCGAATCCCGTCCGACAAACCGCCGATCAAGACGCCGGGCGAGCTGGCCATCGAACGCGGCGAGCCGTGGCCACCACCGGTTCCCGAACCGGCTTTCAAGGCGGCCATCGCGCGCGCCAGCCAAGCCGCCGCGGCCGCGGGTGCGGACGCCGACCGAAACAACAACGGCGGCAATGGTTCTCAAGGAAACGGCCCCCGTCCGGTCGTGCCGCACGGCCCCACTCAACCGGACTACGGTGCGCCGGCGGGCTGGCACGCGCCGGGATGGCCACCGCATGATCAGCAGCCCAATCCCTGGTATCCGCCTCCCCAGGCCCCGCAGCAGCCCTACTGGCCGCAGCCGGCGGGGAGCTACCCGGGCTATCCGGGCCAGCCCGCTCATCCGGGTCAGCAGGGTCCGCAGGGTCAGGCGCAGCCCCCCTACCCGCCGTATCCGCCTTACCCGCCGCCCGGGCTGCCCGACCCGAACGGCGGAAAGTCTCCCGACCAGCAGGACGACGACGTGAGCCGGTCCAACCCACCGGCGCACGGCTGACGAACGGAGGATTCGATGGCCTTAACTGGTTTGGGGCCGGACACCGCCACTCCCACCACTCGGGCGTTCGACCATCAGCGCGCCGAGGCCGCGGTCCGGGAATTGCTGTACGCCATCGGCGAGGACCCGGACCGGCACGGTCTGCGGGAGACGCCGGCTCGGGTAGCCCGTGCCTACCAGGAGATGTTCGCCGGGCTCTACACCGATCCGGACAGCGTGCTGAACACGATGTTCGACGAAGATCACGACGAGCTGGTGCTGGTGAAGGAAATCCCGCTGTACTCCACCTGTGAACACCACCTGGTCTCGTTCCACGGTGTGGCCCACGTCGGCTACATCCCGGGCAACGACGGCCGGGTGACCGGGCTGTCGAAGATCGCGCGACTGGTCGACCTCTACGCCAAGCGGCCGCAGGTGCAGGAGCGGCTGACCAGCCAGATCGCCGACGCCCTGATGAAGAAACTCAACCCGCGCGGCGTGATCGTCGTGATCGAGGCCGAGCACCTGTGCATGGCCATGCGCGGTGTCCGCAAGCCCGGCGCGGTCACCACCACCTCGGCGGTGCGCGGACAGTTCAAATCCAACGCCGCTTCCCGAGCCGAAGCCCTCGATCTCATCCTGCGTAAGTGAGTCGGCGCCTGTGCGGGTTATGGGAGTCCTGAACGTCACCGACGACTCGTTCTCCGATGGCGGCCGCTATCTGGACACCGGCGACGCAGTGGCGCACGGACTGGCGCTGGCCGCCGACGGCGCGGACATCGTCGATGTCGGAGGGGAGTCGACTCGGCCCGGCGCCACGCGGATCGACCCACGGGTCGAGACCTTCCGTGTGATCCCCGTCGTCAAAGAGCTTGTGGCAGAAGGCATCACCGTGAGCATCGATACCATGCACGCGGACGTGGCGCGGGCGGCGCTGCAGAACGGTGCGCGTATCGTCAACGATGTGTCGGGGGGACGCGCCGATCCCGGTATGGCGCCACTGCTGGCCGACGCCGGGGTGCCCTGGGTGCTGATGCATTGGCGGTCGGTGTCGGCCGACCGCCCGCATGCGCCCCCGCCGTACGACGACGTGGTCGCCGAAGTGCGCGCCGAGCTGCTCGCCAGCGTCGACGCCGCGGTGGCCGCCGGCGTGAACCCCGCCAATCTGGTGATCGACCCGGGACTCGGGTTCGCCAAGACGGGTCAACACAATTGGGCGCTGCTGCGCGCCTTGCCGCAGCTGGTCAGCACCGGGATCCCGGTGCTCCTGGGCGCATCGCGCAAACGGTTCCTCGGTACGTTGTTGGCCGGGCCCGACGGCTTGCCGCGCCCGCCCGCCGGCCGTGAGACGGCGACCGCGGTGATCTCCGCGCTGGCAGCGCTGTACGGGGCGTGGGGTGTTCGCGTCCACGACGTGCGGGCCACGGCCGACGCGCTCAAGGTGGTGGGGGCGTGGACGCAAAGCGAAACGCAGCAGACCGACCTGGCTGGAGACGATGGCTGACCGAATCGAATTGCGGGGGTTGACGATTCGTGGACGACACGGAGTTTTCGATCACGAGCGGGCCGACGGGCAAGACTTTGTTGTCGATATGACCGTGTGGATCGACCTCGCCGGGGCCGCCGCCAGCGACGAGCTGGCCGACACCTACGACTACGCTGCCCTGGCCGAGCTGGCGGCCGACGTCGTGGCCGGGCCGCCGCGCAACTTGATCGAAGCGGTCGGGGGCGAGATCGCCGACCGGGTGATGGAAGACGACAGAGTGCACGCCGTCGAGGTGGTGGTGCACAAGCCGCAGGCCCCGATCCCGCAGCAGTTCGCCGACGTCGCGGTGGTGGTGCGACGGTCGCGGCGCGGCGGTCGCGGTTCGGTGGTTCCGGCGGGCCGGGCGTTATGACGCGCGACGTCGACGATGACGCCGGCGTAGCCGCGGTCATGGGGGTACCACCCGCTTGCGGGGGTGGGGGCACGCCCCCAGAGGGAGGTACCCCCACCCACTTGTGGGGGAAGCGGCGCCTATGACTTGGGTGGTGCTGTCCATCGGGTCCAACCTGGGCGACCGACTGGCGCGTCTGCAGTCGGTCGTCGACGGGCTGGGCGAGAAGGTGCTCGCGGTGTCCCCGGTGTACGAGACCGACCCGTGGGGCCGGGTCGATCAGGCGCCGTTCCTCAACGCGGTGCTGATCGCCAACGACCCGGCGTGCGACGGGCAGTGCTGGCTGCGCCGGGCCCAGGAATTCGAGCGGGCGGCGGGCCGCGTGCGCGGCGAGCGCTGGGGCCCGCGCACCCTCGACGTCGACCTGATCGCCTGTTACGGCGAGGCGGAGGTGGTGTCCCGCGAGAACAACCTCACGCTGCCGCACCCGCTGGCCCATTTGCGGGCCTTCGTCATGATCCCGTGGCTTGCCGTCGACCCCGATGCCCAGCTGACCGTCGGGGAGGGCCCGCGACCGGTCGCGAGCCTGCTCGCCGAACTGGAGCCGGCCGACCGGGAAAGCGTCCGGTTGACCAGCCTGACGCTCGAGCGGGCGGGCGGCTCCCCGGCCGACCCGGAACCGGAAGCCTGATGGGCCCGACCCGCAAGCGTGACCTGACGGCCGCGGTCGTCGGCGCTGCGGTGGTGGGTTATCTGCTGGTCAACGCCCTCTACCGGTGGTTTCCGCCCATCACGGTCTGGACGGGCCTGTCGCTGCTGGCGGTGGCCATCGCAGAAGCGTTATGGGCGCGCCATGTGCGGGCCAAGATCGCCGACGGCGAAATCGGCATCGGCCCCGGCTCGCTGCACCCGCTGGCGGTGGCGCGCAGCCTCATGGTCGCCAAGGCGTCGGCCTGGGTGGGCGCGCTGGTGCTGGGCTGGTGGGCCGGCGTGCTCGTGTACTTCCTGCCGCGGCGGTCCTGGCTGCGTTCGGCCGCCGAGGACACGAGCGGCGCCGTCGTCGCGGCCGTCAGCGCGCTGGCGCTACTCGTCGCCGCGCTGTGGCTGCAGCATTGCTGCAAGTCCCCGCCGGATCAGACCGAGCACGGCGAAGGCGCGGAAAACTAGCCCACTCGTGTGCCGCCGACAACCGGCGTGAGAATCGCCGGAGTAGGGCGACACGCGGAATGACCTCGCGCAGGTACAGTCAGGCCATGACCGTTCTGTCCCGCGGCGCCCGGGTGCGGCGCGGCGGCCGCAGGCCGGGTTGGGTGCTCTTGACCGCGTTGCTGGTCCTCGCGATGGGGGCCAGTTCCGCACTGGTTTTCACCAATCGGGTGGAACTCCTCAAGCTCGCTGTAATCCTGGCGCTGTGGGCCGCAGTCGCCGGTGCCTTCGTCTCGGTGCTGTACCGCCGCCAGAGCGACGCGGATCAATCCCGCGTCCGCGACCTGAAGCTGGTGTACGACCTGCAGCTGGATCGCGAGATCTCGGCCCGCCGCGAGTATGAACTGACCGTGGAGTCCCAGCTGCGCCGCGAGTTGGCTTCCGAGCTGCGCGCCCAGGCCGCCGACGACCTGGCCGAGCTGCGGGCGGAGTTGAGCGCGTTGCGCACCAGCCTGGAGATCCTGTTCGACACCGACCTCGCCCAGCGCCCGGCGCTCGAGACGCCGGAGAACGAGGCGCCACGCGAGCGCGCGTACAGCGAGTGGGACCGCAACGGCGAGACCCCGCGCGACGCGCCCTACGACTGGGTCTCCAGCGACCGGGTCGCCTCCGTCCAGGACAACCCGCCGGGCCGCGCCGACGAAACGGCGATCATCGACGTGCCCGAGGAACCGCTGTTGCCGCCCCGGCAGGCGCAGCCCCGCCGCGAGCAGGTCCGTCACCAGTACGAAGCGCCACAGGAGCCGGCGCCGCCGCCGCCCCAATCGGAGCCGTCGTACAGCGCCGCGCCGCCCCAGCCGGAGCCGCGATTCGAACCTCGCCAGCCGCCGCCACCGCCACCGCCCCAGCCGCAGCCGGAGCCTCAGCCGCATGTGCAGGGCTGGCAGCCGGCGGGTGCGTCGGGACTGTGGTTGCCGCCCGGAACGCCGGGCAGCAACTGGGCCGGCTCCGAACCGTCCGTCACACCGGCCGACGAAGCGTCGGGGGGGCGGCGGCGCGCCCGCCACACCGAGTCGGACGAGGCCTGGGCCGGCCCGCCCGCTGAGCCGGTGACGCCGCCGTACGGCGAATCGGGTCGCCGGGCACGATCGCGCCACTCGGCGGAATACCGCGACTACGGGGTGCGCAATTTCACGCCCACAAACGAGCCGGCCTTCACGCCGCCGCCCCCCGTTCCGGCCACGCCCCCGCCCCCGCCGCCACCGCAGTCGCCACCCCCCGCCGCCGAGCAACCACCTCGGCTGGCGCCGCCGCCCGCGCCGGAACACACACCCCGCCACGGCGGCGTGGACCCGCAGGAGGAGGCCTTGAACGGGATGGGCGAGGGCCCCTCGACCGGGGGCCAGTCGGTTGCCGACCTGTTGGCGCGGTTGCAGGTGCAGCCGTCCGAGGGCGGCCGGCGCCGCCGCCGCGACGGCTGAGCTGGGAGCTTCCTCACATTGGGTGCCGCCCGGTAATCGACTACAGTTTTAGTGACCGAACGGTACCCACCAAAGTGGGACCGGAACGAACGAAGAAATCTGTGAGGTCGTCTGCGATGGTGCAGTTCGACGGTTTGCGCCCGGCCAGGCTCAAGGTGGGAGTCATTTCCGCCGGCCGGGTCGGCACCGCACTCGGGGTCGCGCTGGAGCGCGCCGACCACGTCGTGGTCGCATGCAGCGCCATCTCCCACGCGTCGCGGCAGCGCGCACAGCGTTGGCTGCCCGATACCCCGGTGGTGGCCCCGCCGGACGTGGCCGCCGGCGCCGAGCTGCTGCTGCTGGCCGTTCCCGACAGCGAACTCGCCGGCCTGGTGTCCGGGCTGGCCGCGACGTCGTCGGTGCGGCCGGGCACGATCGTCGCCCACACGTCCGGCGCCAACGGGGTGGGCATCCTCGCGCCGCTGACCCAGGACGGTTGCATCCCGCTCGCGATTCACCCAGCGATGACGTTCACCGGCTCCGATGAGGACATCAGCAGGCTGCCCGACACCTGCTTCGGCATCACCGCGGCCGACGATGTGGGCTACGCGATCGGGCAGTCGCTCGTCCTGGAGATGGGCGGCGAGCCGTTCTGCGTGCGTGAGGAAGCGCGGGTGCTCTACCACGCCGCCCTGGCGCATGCGGGCAACCACCTGGTGACGGTGCTCGCCGACGCCCTTGAAGCGTTGCGGGCCGCGCTGCGCGGCAGCGAACTACTCGGGCAGCAGTCCGTCGAAGACCAGCCGGGTGGGATCGCCGAACGCATCGTCGGCCCGCTGGCCCGGGCGGCGCTGGAGAACACCCTGCAACGCGGGCAGGCCGCGCTGACCGGTCCGGTCGCGCGCGGTGACGCCGCCGCGGTCGCAGGGCACCTTGACGCGCTGAACCAGGCCGACCCGGAACTGGCGCAGGCGTACCGGGTGAACGCCCTGCGGACCGCCCGGCGCGCCCACGCCCCCGCCGACGTCGTCGAGGTCCTGGCGGGATGAGACCAGGCAAGCCGCCCGCCTTCAACGCCGGCGAACTCAACGTGTACTCGCGGCCGCGCGACGTCAGTGACGTCAGCCGGGCTCTGCGCCATACCGGCCGCCGGGTGATGTTGGTGCCGACGATGGGCGCGCTGCACGAGGGTCACCTCACCCTGGTCCGCGCCGCCAAGCGGGTGCCCGGCTCGGTGGTGGCGGTGTCGATCTTCGTCAACCCGCTTCAGTTCGGCGCCGGGGAGGATCTCGACGCCTACCCGCGGACCCTGGACGACGACCTGGCGCTGCTGCGCCGCGAAGGCGTCGAAATCGTGTTCGCCCCAACGGCGGCGGCCATGTATCCCGACGGCCTGCGCACCACCGTGCAGCCCGGTCCGCTGGCCGCCGACCTAGAGGGCGGTCCGCGACCGACCCACTTCGCCGGCGTGTTGACCGTGGTTTGCAAGCTGCTGCAGATCGTGCGCCCGGACCGAGTGTTCTTCGGCGAGAAGGACTATCAGCAACTGGTGCTGATCCGGCAGATGGTCGCCGACCTGAACCTCGACGTCGCGGTGGTCGGCGTGCCCACCGTGCGCGAAGCCGACGGGCTGGCCATGTCGTCGCGCAACCGCTACCTCGATCCGGCGCAGCGTGAGGCGGCCGTGGCGGTCTCCGCGGCGCTGACGGCGGCCGCGCACGCCGCCGACGCCGGGCCGCAGGCCGCGCTGGACGCGGCGCGCGAGGTGCTCGATGCGGTGCCCGAGCTCACGGTCGACTACCTCGAGTTGCGCGACGCGGACCTGGGCCCGTTGGGCAGCAACAGAACCGGCCGGTTGCTCGTCGCGGTCCGGCTGGGCGGCACCAGGCTGCTGGACAACATCTCGATCGAGATCGAAACTTCGCCGGCACCCGTGGGGCCGGACGGATATCGGGACACCCGTGAATCATCTTGGAGGAATTGATGCTACGGACGATGCTCAAGTCGAAGATCCACCGCGCCACCGTCACCCAGGCTGACCTGCACTACGTCGGCTCGGTGACCATCGACGCCGACCTGATGGACGCTGCGGACCTGCTCGAGGGCGAGCAGGTGACCATCGTCGACATCGACAACGGCGCCCGCCTGGTGACCTATGCGATCACCGGGGAGCGGGGCAGCGGCGTGATCGGAATCAATGGCGCCGCAGCCCATCTCGTGCACCCCGGCGACCTGGTGATCCTGATCGCGTACGGGACCATGGAAGAGGCCGAGGCGAAGTCCTACCAGCCGCGGATTGTGTTCGTCGACGCCGACAACAAGCCGATCGACCTGGGCCACGATCCGGCCTTCGTGCCCGCGGACGTCGCCGAGCTGTTGGATCCCCGAATCGTTGCGCGGTAACCGTGCTGCTCGCCATCGACGTCCGTAACACCCACACCGTCGTGGGGCTGATCTCCGGGTCCAAGGAGCACGCAAAGGTCGTGCAGCACTGGCGGATCCGGACCGAGTCCGAGGTGACCGCGGACGAGCTGGCCCTGACCATCGACGGCCTGATCGGCGACGACTCCGAGCGGCTCACCGGCGCGGCCGCCCTCTCCACCGTCCCGTCGGTGCTGCACGAAGTGCGGATCATGCTCGACCAGTACTGGCCGTCGGTGCCGCACGTGTTGATCGAACCCGGGGTGCGCACCGGCATCCCACTGCTCGTCGACAATCCAAAAGAAGTCGGCGCCGACCGAATCGTCAACTGCCTGGCCGCATTTCATCGCTTTCAAAGCGCCGCCATCGTCATCGACTTCGGTTCATCGATCTGCGTCGACGTGGTGTCGGCCAAGGGCGAATTTCTCGGCGGCGCGATCGCGCCCGGCGTGCAGGTCTCCTCGGACGCCGCCGCGGCCCGCTCCGCGGCGCTGCGCCGCGTGGAGCTGTCCCGCCCCCGTTCGGTAGTGGGCAAGAACACCGTCGAATGCATGCAGGCCGGAGCCGTGTTCGGCTTCGCCGGTCTGGTCGACGGGCTGGTCGGGCGCATTCGCGAGGACATCGAGGGCTTCGCCGGAGACGACGTCGCGGTGGTCGCGACGGGCCACACAGCCCCGCTGCTGCTGCCCGAGCTGCACACGCCCAGCCATTACGACCAGCATCTGACCCTGCAGGGACTGCGCCTGGTGTTCGAACGCAACCGGGACACCCAGCGCGGTCGGCTGAAAACCGCGCGCTGAGACGGCGTCAACGCAAGCTCGAAGACCAGTCATTTAAGCTGGCACGTCGTGAGTGACGCCGACCCCGCAGACCTGCCCGAGCAGTTCCGCATCCGCCGGGACAAGCGGGCTCGCTTGCTGGCGGAGGGTCGTGAGCCGTATCCGGTCGCGATCGAACGCACCCACACCCTGGCGCAGGTCCGCGCCGAGCATCCCGACCTGCCGACCGACACCGCGACCGAAGACGTCGTCGGCGTCGCGGGACGGGTGATGTTCGCGCGCAACTCCGGGAAATTGTGCTTCGCGACACTTCAGGAGGGCGACGGCACCAGCCTGCAGGTGATGATCAGCCTCGACAAGGTGGGACCCGAAGCGCTCGATGAGTGGAAAGCCGAAGTCGACCTCGGCGACATCGTCTACGTACACGGCAACGTGATCAGCTCACGCCGCGGCGAATTGTCCGTCCTGGCCGATTCATGGCAAATGGCGGCGAAATCGTTGCGACCGCTGCCCGTGGCCCACAAGGAGATGAGCGAAGAGGCGCGGGTGCGGCAGCGCTACGTCGACCTCATCGTCCGGCCCCAGGCGCGCACGGTGGCGCGGCAGCGGATCGCCGTCGTGCGCGCCATACGCAACTCGCTGGAACGGCGCGGGTTTCTCGAAGTCGAAACGCCTATGCTGCAGACGCTGGCGGGGGGCGCGGCGGCGCGACCGTTCGTCACGCACTCCAATGCTCTCGACATGGATCTGTACCTGCGGATCGCGCCGGAACTGTTCCTCAAGCGCTGCATCGTCGGGGGTTTTGACAAGGTCTTCGAAGTAAATCGAGTCTTCCGAAACGAAGGCGCCGATTCCACCCATTCTCCGGAATTCTCCATGCTGGAGACCTACCAGGCGTACGGAACCTATGACGATTCGGCAGTGGTCACCCGTGAGCTTATTCAAGAGGTCGCCGATGAGGCGATCGGAACCAGACAACTACCGCTGCCCGACGGGAGTGTCTACGACATAGACGGAGAATGGGCGTCGATTCAAATGTACCCGTCGCTGTCGGCGGCGCTCGGCGAAGAGATCACGCCCGAGACGTCGGTCGACCGGCTTTGGGTCATCGCGGACCGGCTCGGAGTCGAGATTCCCCGCGATCGCGGCTACGGGCACGGCAAGCTCGTCGAGGAGCTCTGGGAGCACACGGTGGGAGATGCGCTGACCGCGCCCACCTTCGTGCGGGACTTCCCGGTTGAGACAACGCCTTTGACCCGCCAGCACCGCAGCATCCCCGGGGTGACCGAGAAGTGGGACCTCTACGTGCGCGGTGTCGAACTGGCCACCGGCTACTCCGAATTGAACGACCCCGTGGTGCAGCGGGAGAGATTCGCCGCGCAAGCCCGCGCCGCGGCTGCCGGCGACGACGAAGCGATGGTGCTCGACGAGGACTTTCTTGCCGCCCTCGAGTATGCGATGCCGCCGTGTACCGGAACGGGAATGGGTATCGATCGGTTGTTGATGTCTTTGACCGGACTGTCAATTCGAGAGACAGTTTTGTTCCCGATTGTTCGGCCGCACTCCACTTGAAAAGTGCAACTGTGCGGCTTGGGGCCGGATTGAGTATGCTCCGTTGTTATGGCAGATTGATGACCCGGGGAGGCTCACCCAATCTGCTCGGCAACTGTTCAGGACGAAATGCGAGGATAAGCTAATGGCGAAAAAAGTGACCGTCACCTTGGTCGATGATTTCGACGGTGCCGGCGCAGCCGACGAAACGGTCGAATTCGGGCTTGACGGGGTGACCTATGAGATTGACCTTTCGTCTAAGAATGCCGCGAAACTCCGCAGCGACCTGAAGCAGTGGGTGGAAGCCGGCCGTCGGGTCGGCGGCCGTCGGCGTGGGCGTTCCGGATCCGGCCGCGGCCGTGGCGCGATCGACCGTGAACAGAGCGCGGCGATCCGCGAGTGGGCTCGCCGAAACGGTCACAACGTTTCGACGCGCGGCCGCATCCCGGCCGACGTCATCGACGCGTTCCACGCGGCGACCTGACAAACCTCTCACCGGCGTCCGGGCGAGAAGCCTGGGCGCCGGTTTGTCATTTCGCTGGCCGCGAAAATGATCGCCGGTGAGTAAGGAAACGAATTGGCACTGCGCCACGTTGATTCGGTTACGGCGCTGTAATCACAGGGAGATCGCCCGAAGCGGGCCCCGCGGGTCTTGAACAGCAAGGAACCGCAAGGTTATGCCCCCTGGCAGGCCGACCATTACAGTGGATGGCAGGTATGCGATTCCGGCCCCAACGGGGACCGGTGGGCCACTGAAAGGCTAGTACCGATGGTGAGGGAGAGCAGGTAACCACCGATGTTTGAACGATTTACCGACCGTGCCCGCAGGGTCGTCGTCCTGGCGCAAGAAGAGGCCCGGATGCTCAACCACAACTACATCGGCACCGAGCACATCCTGTTGGGTCTGATTCACGAGGGCGAGGGCGTCGCCGCCAAGTCGCTGGAGTCGCTGGGTATCTCCCTCGAGGGCGTCCGCAGCCAGGTCGAGGAGATCATCGGCCAGGGCCAGCAGGCGCCGTCGGGCCACATCCCGTTCACGCCGCGCGCCAAGAAGGTCCTCGAGCTGAGCCTGCGCGAGGCGCTGCAGCTCGGCCACAACTACATCGGCACCGAGCACATCCTGCTGGGCCTGATCCGCGAGGGTGAGGGCGTGGCCGCCCAGGTGTTGGTGAAGCTGGGCGCCGAGCTCACCCGGGTGCGCCAGCAGGTCATCCAGCTGCTGAGCGGTTACCAGGGCAAGGAGGCCGCGGAGGCCGGGACCGGTGGCCGCGGCGGCGAATCGGGCAGCCCGTCAACCTCGTTGGTGCTCGACCAGTTCGGGCGCAACCTGACGGCCGCCGCGATGGAAGGCAAGCTCGACCCGGTCATCGGCCGTGAGAAGGAAATCGAGCGGGTGATGCAGGTGCTGAGCCGGCGCACCAAGAACAACCCGGTGCTGATCGGCGAGCCCGGCGTCGGCAAGACCGCCGTCGTCGAGGGCCTGGCGCAGGCCATCGTGCACGGTCAGGTGCCCGAGACGCTGAAGGACAAGCAGCTCTACACGCTGGACCTCGGTTCGCTGGTGGCCGGCTCGCGCTACCGCGGTGACTTCGAGGAACGCCTGAAGAAGGTGCTCAAGGAGATCAACACCCGCGGCGACATCATCCTGTTCATCGACGAGCTGCACACGCTGGTCGGAGCGGGTGCCGCCGAGGGCGCGATCGACGCGGCCAGCATCCTCAAGCCCAAACTGGCCCGCGGTGAGCTGCAGACCATCGGCGCCACCACGCTCGACGAGTACCGCAAGTACATCGAGAAGGACGCCGCCCTGGAGCGGCGCTTCCAGCCGGTGCAGGTGGGCGAGCCGACGGTGGAGCACACCATCGAGATCCTCAAGGGTCTGCGCGACCGTTACGAGGCGCACCACCGGGTGTCCATCACCGACTCGGCGCTGGTGGCCGCGGCCACCCTGGCCGACCGCTACATCAACGACCGGTTCCTGCCGGACAAGGCGATCGACCTGATCGACGAGGCCGGCGCCCGGATGCGGATCCGTCGGATGACCGCGCCGCCAGACCTGCGTGAGTTCGACGAGAAGATCGCCGAGGCCCGCCGCGAGAAGGAATCGGCCATCGACGCCCAGGACTTCGAGAAGGCGGCCAGCCTCCGCGACCGCGAAAAGACTCTGGTCGCTCAGCGCGCCGAGCGCGAAAAGCAGTGGCGCTCAGGTGATCTCGACGTGGTCGCCGAGGTCGACGACGAGCAGATCGCCGAGGTGCTGGGCAACTGGACCGGCATCCCGGTGTTCAAGCTCACCGAGGCGGAGACCACCCGGCTGCTGCGCATGGAGGATGAGCTGCACAAGCGGATCATCGGCCAGGTGGACGCGGTCAAGGCCGTCTCCAAGGCGATCCGCCGTACCCGTGCCGGGCTGAAGGATCCGAAGCGTCCCTCCGGTTCGTTCATCTTCGCCGGCCCGTCCGGTGTCGGTAAGACCGAGCTGTCCAAGGCGCTGGCCAACTTCCTGTTCGGCGACGACGACGCGCTCATCCAGATCGACATGGGCGAGTTCCACGACCGGTTCACCGCGTCGCGGCTGTTCGGTGCCCCGCCGGGATACGTCGGCTACGAGGAGGGCGGCCAGCTCACCGAGAAGGTGCGGCGCAAGCCGTTCTCGGTGGTGCTGTTCGACGAGATCGAGAAGGCCCACCAGGAGATCTACAACAGCCTGTTGCAGGTCCTCGAGGACGGCCGGCTCACCGACGGCCAGGGACGCACGGTGGACTTCAAGAACACTGTGCTGATCTTCACCTCGAACCTCGGTACGTCGGACATCTCGAAGCCGGTCGGCCTGGGCTTCACCCAGGGTGGCGGTGAGAACAACTACGAGCGGATGAAGCAGAAGGTCAACGACGAGCTGAAGAAGCACTTCCGCCCGGAGTTCCTCAACCGCATCGACGACATCATCGTCTTCCACCAGCTCACCAAGGAAGAGATCATCCAGATGGTCGACCTGATGATCGAACGGGTCGGCAAGCAGCTCAAGGCCAAGGACATGGCCATGGAGCTGACCGACAAGGCGAAGGCGTTGCTGGCGAAGCGGGGCTTCGACCCGGTGCTGGGTGCCCGCCCGCTGCGGCGCACCATCCAGCGCGAGATCGAGGACCAACTGTCCGAGAAGATCCTCTTCGAGGAGGTCGGGCCGGGACAGATCGTCACGGTCGACGTGGACAACTGGGACGGCGAGAGCGCCGGCGAGGACGCGGTGTTCACCTTCACCGGTACCCGCAAGCCGCCGGCCGAGCCGGACCTGGCGAAGGCCGGGGCGCACGCGGCCCCAGAAACGCCGTAGCACTGCAGCAAACGGGTGGTTAATCTCTGACGGGATTGACCACCCGTTTCGCATGCAAGGAGCCCGCCTGTGCTGATCGTCACCACCAACGACCTCCCGGGCTGGGAGATTCAGCGCGTCTGCGGCGAGGTGTTCGGGCTGACCGTCCGCTCGCGCAACGCGATTTCCCAGATGGGTGCGGGCTTCAAGGCCATGTTCGGCGGTGAGCTGGCCGGCATGACCAAGAACCTGGCCGAAAGCCGGAACGAAGCGATGGGCCGGTTGATCGACGAGGCGCGTAAACGCGGCGGCAACGCGATTGTCGCAATGCGTTTCGACACGACCGAAATCGGCGACGTGTGGACCGAGATCTGCGCGTACGGCACGGCGGTTCAGGCCACACCGGTCACCGAGGCCGCGAAATACACGGCGAGCCAGCTGGGCTACGGTGCCCCACCGCCACAGCATTGACCCCCGGTTTACACTGACTTCGTCCTGACGGGCAACGGAATCTGGTGAAAGTCCAGAACGGTCGCGCCACTGTCGATAGTCAGACCCATGGCCCGTCATCACCAGCGGGGACGCGTATATCCCCGGAAGGAGCGCCATCGTGTCGAATCCCGAGCTGACCGGCAGCCGCACCCGATCGGTTGACCTGTCGGCGGCAAGCGCCGCGGTCTGGTTGGCGGCAACCGCCTTCCTGGCGCTGTTGGCGCTCTACTTCGTCGGCGTCGACCAGGGAGCGGTGTCGCTCTTCGGCAGCGATTCGCACGTGCACGAGTTCATGCACGACGCGCGGCACCTGCTCGGCTTCCCCTGCCACTGATCGCGTGGAGAAGCGTCTGATCGGACGCGGCCTGCTGGCCGGTGCAGTCGGCGCGGCGCTGGCGTTCGCCTTCGCCCGCCTGTGCGCCGAGCCGGTGACCGGCCGCGCGATCGCTTTCGAGGACGGCCGCGCCGACGCGGAGAACGCCCATGGCGTGCACGAGCACGGCGCCGAGTTGTTCAGCCGCGGAGTCCAGTCCAACGCCGGGTTGGGCTTCGGTGTGCTCATCTTCGGCCTCGCGATGGGCGCGCTGTTCGGAGTGCTGTTCTGCGTCGCCGCCGCGCGCGCGACAAATGTTGGGGCGCGGGCGCTTTCGCTGCTGCTGGCGGCGGCCGCGTTCGTCGCGGTGTATTTGGTGCCGTTCGTGAAGTATCCACCGAACCCACCGGCGGTGGGGCAGGCGGACACGATCGGGGCGCGCACCGGCTGGTATCTGGTGATGGTGCTGGCGTCGGTGGTGCTGGCCGTCGCCGCGGCGTGGCTGGCGCGGCGGCTGACGGCCCGGTTCGGCGCGTGGAACGGCCGGCTGCTCGCGGTGGGCGGATACGTCGCGGCGGTGGCGGTGCTGATGATGTTGCTGCCGAACGTCGACGAGACGCCCGGACCGCTGCGCGACGCGGCGGGCGCGATCGTCTATCCGGGCTTTCCCGCCGACGTCCTCTACGAATTCAGGGTGCTGTCGCTGGCCACCCAGCTGGTGTTGTGGGTGACCATCGGCGTGGTGTTCGCGACGCTCGCCGGGCGGCTGCTTCAGGAGCGCGCCGGGAGCGGACGGGCATCGAGCATCCCGGCGTGACGGAGGTCGTGCGGCTGACCTTGGTGTCGCACGCGATGACCGATGCCATGGCGGCCGCGCTTTTCCCCGCCGACGAACCCCTCAACGACATGGGCCGTCGACAGGCCGAAGCCGCCGCCCAATTAGTCCGTGGCGCACGGCATTTCACCGGACCCGAGCGACGTGCCCGTCAAACGGCGCAGCTGCTGGGATTGGACGCCGCACCCGACCCGCTGCTGGCCGACCTGAATTGCGGTCGATGGCGCGGGAAGAGGCTTCAGGACGTGTCCTCCGGCGACCTGACGGTCTGGCTGACCGATCCCACCCGGGCCCCGCACGGCGGCGAGTCGATCACCGACCTGATGCGGCGGGTGGCCGGGTGGCTGAATTCGTTGACCGAGAGCGCGTCGGCCGCCGTCGCGGTGACGCACCCCGCGGTGATCCGGGCCGCGGTCCTGCACGGCCTCGACTCACCCCCGAAATCGTTCTGGGGCATCGACGTTGCACCGATGAGTCGCACCGGACTGCACTTTCGCGATGGCCGTTGGACGCTGCGCCTCTGACTGCGGCCGGACCGACCGGGCGGCTATGCTCCGCCGGCGTCGTCGACGATGCGGATGCCGGTGATGATCTCCGGCTGGATCGCGATCATGGTGTCCATGGTCATGTTGACCCACGGGTGTAAGAGTCGTTCGTAGCGCGCGAGTTGCTGCGGGTCGGTGATCGTGGTTGCCCACCCGGTGACCGCCACGGTCCAGCCGGTCCGCCGCTCGGGATCGAGGCGGTCGGCCTCGTAGGCCACCACCACACCGGCGCCGGCGCCCGACCGCACCACGGCGGACACCTTCGCTGCCAGGCGGGTGCGCACGATGATCCGCCCGTCGTCAACGACATGGTTCACCAGTCGGATCGCGGGCAGTGCCCTCTCGTTGAACACCACCCGACCATGGTCGACACTGGCCAGCAATCCCATCGCCTGGCGGTCATCGATTTGGCTCACCTCGCGTGGCGGTGTCAGCGCTGTCATTCGGCAGTCTCCGCTCGATGCGCGCCACCGCATGTGTGACCTGTGTGGTCGAGAAGATCATGAGGCGCAGCCACTTTCGATTGCCGCCGCCGACGGCCCATCTGCACATACAAGACCGCGCTACCTCCGTCCGGACCCCCGACTCTGGCAGGTTATGCAGTCTCGTCTGGCGCCGGACCCGTCGGGAAGGGCCAAAAGTCCCGCGTGGTATGTGGTCTGCGTCACTCAATCGGCCGAATGCGCCGCCGCTGCGCCAACCGCTAGCGCGGTGCGATGAGCGCGAAGGCCTGCTTGGCGACCTGCAGCATCCACCCGGTGACCGTCGGCCCGTGGTCGCGCGGCCAGTTGAGCTGGAAACTGACCACGTACGGCTGCTGGGTTTTGTCGACGGCGTACCAGCTGAAGGTCAGATCACCGGGCAGCCCACCGGCTTTCGCGCCGATGTAAGGCCAGACGTTGCGGTCCAGTTGGATGCCCGCCACTGAGGAGAGGATCTGTCTGACCGGTGCGGCCTTGCCGACGGCGTCGGCCTGCAGGGCCGCATGGACGCGGCAGATGTCCTCGGCGTTGCCGTACCACTCCGCGCCGTAGGACGATGCCGGGGAGTGGGCGCGGATCGGATCGGGTTCGTAGGGAGTCGAATTCGCCTGCTCCAACAGTTGGGCGCGGACTTGCGCTGACCCATGCTGCCATTGGGTGCGCAGGTCCGGCTTACCCCACCCGACGGAGAACAGCTCGTACATCGTGGGGAACGGCGTCATGCTGGCCGGGTCGTGGTGGCCCGCTGTGGCGAGCGCTTCTTCGATGGCGTGTGTGCCCAGCTTTCCGATCAACAGGTCGGTCGCCATGTTGTCGCTCGTCGCGATCATCTTCTCGGCGGCCGTCAGAACCGAAACCTGCGCTCCGGTGGGCAGTTGCAAACCGGACGAGCCCACCGCGCGGCTCTTGTCGGTGACGGTCAGCTGATCGTCCCAGGAGACCGTTCCGTCCTTGATGGCACGCGCCAGAGCGTGCAGCACGTACAACTTGAAAATCGATGCGAGCGGCAAAGATTCACCGGTGTTGGTGCCCGCGACCGGATCGCAGTGCCCGTTGTCGACCTTGGCGACCTGGTAGGAGTAGCGGGCGCCGGTCTTGCTCAACACCGCATCGATGTCGTGCCACGAATCGATCTTCGGCGCCTGCGTGTCGAGGTCGAACCGATCTACCCATCCGCCGTCGTCGGTGTGGATGCGGATGTCTTGTCGCGCACCGTAGGAGGACGTCAGGTGCAACGTGGCCACGCTGGCGCCCAGATCAACGCCGTTGAGGGTGAACGGCCGGTCCCACCAAAGCGACTCCATGGTGGTCTCCACCGATTTGACCATGTCGGGCGCGGCGAGGGTGCCGACACCGACCGGGCCGATGGGCCAGTCCGAGTTGAGCATGTCCAGCGTCTGCTGTGCCCGGATACCGGGCGGCGTCCGCACGTCGATCTGCCGGCCGGGATTGGCCGCGTTCGCCTGCGGTGAGGGGGAGGAGGCGCAACCGGGCGCGAGCGTGACTACCAGTGCGGCGGCGGCACTCAGCGCCACCGCGCGGCGCCGGGCCGAGTACCCCTTAGCCAGCCTGCTTGTTGCCGGCAACGTCCATCACAACCTCGAATTCCAGCAGCGAGGCCCCGGTCGCCACCGGGTTGGCCCGCTCGCCCGCATGGGCAGCAATGGCGGGCCCTTGCGCCCACGCCTGAAATGCGTCCTCGGACTCCCACTGCGTCACGACGAAGTAGCGGTCCTCGCCCTTGACCGGGCGCAGCAGCTGAAACCCGAGGAAGCCGGGCTGGTTGTCGACCGCGTGTGCCCGGTGTGCGAACCGCTTCTCCAGCTCCGGGCCGGCGTCGGCGGGCACTTCGATTGCGTTGATCTTCACCACTGGCGGCATGCCGCTAGGCTACCCCTTCGCCCGGCCTGTCCATCTGCAGGGCGGGGCACGCAGGATGGTGACATGCCCAGTGAACTGCTGACTTGCCGCGGAGGTCAAGGCGCGCCGTTGGTGCTGGTGCACGGCCTGATGGGGCGGGGTACCACGTGGTCGCGGCAGCTGCCGTGGCTGACTCGGCTGGGCGTGGTGTACACCTACGACGCGTTGTGGCATCGGGGGCGCGGCGTCGACGACCCGAACCCGGTCGGCACCGAACGTTTCGTGGACGACCTGGCCGACGCGGTCAGCGAACTGGAAGCGCCGGTCACGCTGGTCGGCCATTCGATGGGCGCGCTGCACTCGTGGTGTCTGGCCGCGCAGCGTCCCGAACTGGTCTCCGCGCTGGTGCTCGAAGACATGGCCCCCGACTTCCGGGGCCGCACCACGGGTCCATGGGAACCGTGGCTGCACGCCTTGCCAGTCGAATTCGGTTCCGCCGAGCGGGTATTCGAGGAGTTCGGGGCCGTCGCCGGACGGTACTTCCTGGAGGCCTTCGACCGCACTGCCACCGGTTGGCGCCTGCACGGACATACCGCGCGATGGATCGAGATCGCCGCCGAATGGGGCACGCGCCACTACTGGGAGCAGTGGCGGGCGGTGCGAGCCCCGGCGTTGCTCATCGAGGCCGGCAACTCGGTAACGCCGCCGGGGCAGATGCGGGAAATGGCCGAAATAAACCCGGTCGCAACGTATTTGCATGTGCCCCAGGCCGGCCACCTGATTCACGACGAGGCGCCGCAGGTGTACCGCGACGCGGTCGAATCCTTCTTGGGGACGCTGCCTGCACGCGACTGACTGTCGCGGTGTCTGGCCGCTCGATGTGACGACGCGCAGCATCATATGATAAATTCTTCAATTGTTCGAATATAGAAAGCTTGTAATCTTCAGGAGATTTGGGTGACGGAGCCGCTGTACCAGCTCAAGGCCGAGTTCTTCAAGACGCTGGGGCACCCGGCGCGGATCAGGATCCTGGAGCTTCTGGTGGTTGGTGACAAGTCGGTCGCCGAACTGCTGCCCGAGGTCGGGCTCGAAGCATCGAACCTGTCCCAACAGCTCGGCGTTCTGCGCCGGGCCGGGGTGGTCGAGGCGCTGCGGGATGGCAACACGATGATCTACTCGATCGCCTCCCCGGACATCGCCGAACTGCTGACGGTGGCACGCAAGGTGCTCACCGGGGTGCTCAGCGACCGCGTCGCGATGTTGGAAGGCCTGCGCGCCGGCGGTGCGGAGTAGCGCCGATGGGCTGGATCAGCAAAGCATTGCGCGTCGGCCGGATCACCGAACCCGCACCCCCGGCACCGGAGGCGACGACCGAGCCGCCCGCGGGGGTGCGTGGTTCGCTGCAGATCCGGCACGTCGACGCGGGTTCGTGCAATGGGTGCGAGGTGGAGATCGCGGGCGCCTTCGGTCCGGTCTATGACGCCGAGCGATTCGGCGCCCGCCTGGTGGCCTCCCCGCGGCACGCCGACGCGCTCCTGGTCACCGGTGTCGTGACACGCAACATGGCCGGCCCCTTGCGCGCGACGATCGAGGCCACGCCGCGGCCCCGGCGGGTGATCGCCTGCGGGGACTGCGCCATCGATCGGGGAGTATTCGGCGACGCCTACGGTGTGGCCGGCTCGGTCGGCGAGACGGTGTGCGTGGACCTGGAAATCCCGGGATGCCCGCCGACGCCGAGCCAAATCGTCGCGGCCCTGCGATCGGTGACCGGCAGGTGACCGCTGTCTTGGCGACCAGCGTGGCGCCGGAGCCAAACCTGTTGCGTGGCAAGCACTCTAGCTACATCAGCACGGGGATGCTGACCTCCCTGCTGGGTGGGGCGGGGGTATGGGCCGGCGGGCTGGGGATGTTCGGGTCGGTGCACGCCGTCCGAATCGGGTGGTTGCTTCCGCTGGCGGGCGTCGAGCTGAGGCTCGATCCGCTGGGCGGATTCTTCATGGCGATCACCGGGGCGGTCGCAGTGGTGGTCGGGCTGTACACGATCGGGTACGCCCGGCGCGAGCGGCTGGGCCCCGTCACCCTGGCCATCCTGCCGGCGTTCGTCGCGGCGATGCTGCTGGTGCCCGCCGCGGGGTCGGTCACGACCTTCCTGCTGGTGTGGGAGTTGATGGCAGTCGCGTCGCTGCTGCTGGTGCTGACCGACCACACCCGTCCGATGGTGCGCTCGGCCGGCCTGGTGTATGCCGTGATGACCCAGTTGGGATTCGTGGCGATACTGGTCGGCCTGCTGGCGTTGTCGGCGGCGGGCGGCGCGGACCGGTTCGCGGACCTGCACCGGATACCGCAGGGGTCGTGCACCGCGGTGTTCCTGCTGACGCTTGCGGGGTTCGGCTCCAAGGCCGGGCTGGTGCCGCTGCATGCGTGGTTGCCGCGCGCCCACCCGGAGGCGCCCAGTCCCGTTTCGGCGCTGATGAGCGCGGCGATGGTCAACCTCGGGGTCTACGGCATCTGCCGCGTCGACTTGCAGCTGCTCGGCCCGGGGCCGCGGTGGTGGGGGCTCACCTTGATGGTCGTCGGCGGGGTGTCGGCGCTCTACGGCGTGGTGCAGGCCTCGGTGGCCACGGATCTCAAACGGCTACTTGCCTATTCGACTACCGAGAACCTCGGATTGATCACGTTGGCGCTGGGAGCGGCCACGCTGTTCGCGGCCGCCGGCGCGAACGGCCCGGCGACGATCGCCGCGGCCGCCGCCATGCTGCACCTCGTCGCGCACGCGGCATTCAAGAGCCTCGGGTTCCTCGCCGCCGGATCGGTGTTGGCCGCCACCGGCCTGCGTGACCTCGACCGCCTCGGCGGTCTGGCCCGCCGGATGCCGGTCACGACAAGCCTTTTCGGGGTAGCCGCGCTAGGCGCTTCCGGGCTGCCGCTGGGTGCCGGGTTCGTCAGCGAGTGGCTGCTGGTGCAGTCGCTGATCCACACTGCGCGAGAGCATTCGGCCGTCTTGGCATTGACCACGCCGCTCGCGGTCGGCGCGGTCGCGCTCACCACGGGGCTGGGCGTGGCGGCAATGGTGAAGGCGTTCGGTATCGGATTTCTGGCGCGGCCGCGCTCCGAACAGGCCGCGCAGGCACGCGAGGCGCCGCACACCATGCTGGCCGGTATGGCCATCGCGGCGGCCGCCTGCCTGCTGCTGGCCGTGGCGCCCGCGGTGGTGGCTCCCGCGCTGCGCCAGGCGGTCGCCGCGCTGCCGGCGTCCCGGGCAATGGAATTCAGCGGTCTTGGCGCCATGGTGCGCTTGCCGGGCGTCCAGGGCTCGATCGCACCCGGCGCGATCGCCGCCGGCGTCGTGGTGGCCACGCTGACCGCGGCCGCGCTCGCCCGTTGGCGCCGGAGGCGGCGGCCGGTGCCCGCCACATTGCCGCTGTGGGCCTGTGGCGCCGACGATCTCACTGCGCGAATGCAATACACGGCCACGTCGTTCGCCGAGCCGCTGCAACGGATCTTCGACGACGTCCTGCGACCCGACACCGACATCGAAATCACCCACAGCGTCGAATCCCGTTATCTGGCCGACAAAATCATCTACCGCACCAGAATCGCGGACGCGATCGAGGAACGCTGCTACGCGCCGGTGATCCGGGCGGTCGGGGCGGCGGCGGGGCTGGTGCGGCGCGCCCACACCGGCAGCGTGCACCTGTATCTGGCCTACGGTGCGCTCGGTGTGCTGATCGTGCTGGTGGTGGCCCGATGAATGTCCTGTCCTATGTCGCGGGCGCGGCCCAGATCGGTGGCGTCGTGGCCGGGGCGCCGCTGGTGGTCGGGCTGACCCGGCAGGTGCGCGCGCGCTGGGAAGGCCGCGCCGGCGGCGGCATCTTGCAGCCGTGGCGCGACATCGTCAAACAGCTTGGCAAGCAACAGATCACGCCGCGCGGAACCACGGTGGTGTTCGCGGCGGCACCCGCGATCGTCGCCGGAACCACGTTGCTGATCGCCGCGATCGCGCCGCTGGTAGCCACCGGATCGCCACTGGATGCCGGCGCCGACCTGTTCGCCGTGGTCGGTTTGCTGTTCGTCGGCACCGTGGCACTGACCCTGGCCGGCATCGACACCGGCACCTCGTTCGGGGGCATGGGTGCCAGCCGCGAGATCACCATCGCCGCGCTGGTCGAACCCACCATTCTGCTGGCGGTGTTCGCGCTCTCCATGCCGGCGGGATCGGCGAATCTTGGTGCGCTGGTGGCGCATACGATCACCCACCCCGGGCAGGTGGTGTCGCTGGCGGCGGTGCTGGCGTTCGCCGCGCTGGTGATCGTGATCGTCGCCGAGACCGGTCGGCTACCAGTGGACAACCCGGCCACCCATCTCGAGCTGACAATGGTTCACGAGGCGATGGTCCTCGAGTACGCCGGTCCGCGGCTGGCCCTGGTCGAGTGGGCGGCCGGGATGCGGCTGACCGTTCTCCTGGCGCTGCTGGCAAACCTGTTCGCGCCGTGGGGCATTGCGGGGGGCCGGCCCGGTGCCGTTGACATCGTCATCGGTGTCGTGGCCGTGGCGGCCAAGGTCGCGTTCCTGGCGGGGCTGCTGGCCACCGTCGAGGTGTTCGTCGCCAAGCTGCGGCTGTTCCGGGTGCCCGAGTTGCTGGCCGGATCGTTCCTGCTGGCGTTGCTTGCGGTCGTCGCCGCCAACTTCTTCGTGGTTCCGACATGACGTACGGGTCGTTTTCGGTACTCGTCGACCTCGCCGCCGGCGGGCTGCTCCTGGCCGCCGTGCTGATCGTGTGGCGCCGCGATTTGGTCGCCATCATCCGTCTGCTGGCATGGCAGGGCGTCGCCCTGGCGGCCATTCCCGTCCTGCGGGGGGTGTACGACGGCGACGGTGCGCTCATCGGTGTCGGCGTGGCCGTGCTGATTTTGCGGGTTGCGGTGCTGCCGCGGCTGCTGGCCCGCGCGGGCGGCACCGAAGCGCGATCGCGCCGGGAGGCCACCCCGCTGGTGAACACCGCCACGTCGCTCCTCATCACCGCCGCGCTGACGTTGGCCGCGTTCGCCACCACCCGGCCCCTGGTGAATCTGCAGCCCGCCGCCACGACCACCGCCGTGCCGGCCGCCACCGCGGTGGTGCTCATCGCACTGCTCGTGATGGTCACGCGGCGGCACGCGGTGTCGCAGGCCGCTGGATTCCTCATGCTGGACAACGGGATCGCGGCCACCGCGTTTCTGCTCACCGCCGGGGTGCCGCTGATCGTCGAGCTCGGCGCCTCGCTGGACGTGTTGTTCGCGGTCATCGTGATCGGCGTACTGACGGGCCGGCTATCCCGCGCGTTCGGCGGCGCGGACCTGGACGCGTTGCAGGAGTTGCACGACTGATGACCGGTTTACTGCTCGCGGCGATCCTCACCCCGGTCGGCGCCTCACTCACCGTCCTGATTGCCGGATGGCGCCGCGCGACAGCGACGCTGATCGTGCTCTCGGCGGTGACGGTGCTCGGATGTGGCGCGGCGCTCGCGTTCCGGGTCGGGTCGGGAACGCGGTTCGCGTTGGGCGGCCTGCTGCGGCTCGATGCGCTCACCGTCACGATGCTGATCGTCATCGGAATCGTTGCCACACTGGCCACCTGGGCCAGCATCGGGTACCTCGATGCCGAACTCGCCCACGGCCACACCGACGCGCGCGGCGCCCGGGTGTACGGGGCCCTGACGGCGGGGTTCCTGTCCGCGATGGTTGTCGCCGTGTGCGCCAACAACATCGGCGTGATCTGGATCGCGATCGAAGCGACCACGGTGATCACCGCCTTCCTGGTCGGGCACCGCCGCACCCGCGGCGCGCTCGAGGCGACGTGGAAGTACGTCGTGATCTGCTCGGTCGGCATCGCCATCGCCTTCCTGGGCACGGTCCTGCTTTACTACGCCGCCGAACATGCCGGGGCGCCGGCCGGTACGGCCCTCAACCTCGATGTGCTGGCGGCCCATGCGGGCGGGCTCGATCCCGGCATCGCACGACTTGCGGGCGGGCTGCTGCTCGTCGGGTACGGCGCCAAGGCCGGGCTGTTCCCCTTCCACACCTGGTTGGCCGACGCCCACAGCCAGGCTCCGGCACCGGTGTCGGCCCTGATGAGCGGGGTGCTGCTGTCGGTGGCCTTCTCGGTACTGATCCGCCTCAAGCCGATCATCGGCACGGCCACCGGACCCACTTTCATGCGGTCGGGCCTGCTGGTTCTCGGGCTCGCGACGCTGCTGGTCGCCGCCCTGATGCTGACGGTGACAACGGACATCAAACGCATGCTGGCCTACTCCTCGATGGAGAACATGGGCCTGATCGCGATCGCCGCCGCGGCCGGAACCACGCTGGCCATCGCCGCGCTGCTGCTGCACGTCCTGGCGCACGGGATCGGCAAGACGGTCCTCTTCCTGGCGAGCGGCCAGCTGCAGGCCGCGCACAACTCGACCGCGATAGCCGACATCCGCGCCGTGCTGCGGCGGTCTCGCCTCATCGGTGTGTCGCTCGCCGTCGGCGTGATCGTGCTGCTCGGCATGCCGCCGTTCGCGATGTTCGCCAGTGAGCTGGCCATCGGCCGGTCGCTGGCCGACGCGCGGCTCACCTGGGTGCTCGCCGCGGGCATGGCGCTGGTTGCGGTCGCCTTCGCTGCGCTGGCCCGCAACTCGGGCCGCATCCTGCTGGGCGGCCCCGCTGGCGCTCCCGAAATCGCCGTCCCGCGAACGGTGGCGGCCGCCCTACTCGTCGGCATTGCCGCGTCGATCGCTCTCGGTGTCACCGCCGGCCCTCTCACCGACCTGTTCACCGCCGCGGCCAGCGGCGTCGGGGGAACGCGATGAAGGCGCAGTGGCAGCGCCACCGGCTGTCTCAGGAGAGATTGGCCGAAACGACAGAAGATTTGCTGGGCAAGGGATTTCGGTTGGCCTTGGTGGCCGGCCACGACGACGGCGCCGCTCTACGTGTCGTCTACCTGTTCCTCGCCGGATACCCCGATCGCCGCGTCGAGCTCGAATGCGTTGTGCCGAAGGATGATCCGACGGTCCGATCGCTGGCCTACCTGTCCTTTCCGGCCAGCCGGTTCGAGCGCGAGATCGCGGACCTGTACGGGATCCGGCCCGTGGGGCATCCCAAGGCGCGCCGGCTGGTGCGTCACGCCCACTGGCCCGAGGACTGGTATCCGATGCGTGGTGACGCGTCGCCCGCCCCCACATTCGATGGCGCCGGCCGCTTCCCGTTCGTCACCGTCGAGGGTCCCGGCGTGTACGAAATCCCGGTGGGTCCGGTGCATGCCGGGTTGATCGAACCCGGCCATTTCCGTTTCTCTGTCGCCGGCGAAACCGTGCTGCGGCTCAAGGCCCGACTGTGGTTCGTCCACCGCGGCGTGGAGAAGCTTTTCGAGGGCCGGCCGGCCGGCGGCGCGGTCGACCTGGCCGAGCGCGTCAGCGGCGACACCTCCGCCGCGCACGCGCTAGCCCACTGCCTCGCCGTCGAAGACGCGCTCGGAATGGAACTTCCCGACGAGGTGCACCGGTTGCGGGCACTGCTGGTCGAACTCGAACGCCTCTACAACCACGCCGCCGATCTGGGCGCGCTGGCCAACGACGTCGGGTTCGGGCTCGCCAACGCCCACGCTCAACGCATCCGCGAACAACTGCTGCGGCTCAACGCGAATATCACCGGGCACCGGCTGCTGCGCGGTGCCATCCGCCCGGGCGGGGTCGCGCTGCGGGGGCTACCCGACGTCGCCGACCTGCGGTCCATTGCGGCCGACGTCGCGGAGGTTGCCGAGCTGACCCTGCGCAACTCCGTCGTGTACGACCGATTCGCCGGGACCGCCGTCCTGCAGCGAGACGACGCCCAGGCTCTCGGTTGCCTGGGCTACGTCGCCCGGGCCAGCGGTATGCGCACCGACGCCCGGCTCGAACACCCCACCACCGCATTGCCCGTCACCGAGACCGACGCCGCCGCCGGTGACGTGCTGGCCCGCTACACCGTGCGGCGCGACGAATTCGCCGCATCCACCGAGCTGGCCTGCCATCTGATCGAATCACATGGCGGCCCAACCGAATACGCCGAAAACGTGGCCGCGGCGCGCGCACCCGGCAGCGGCATCGGCGTCGTCGAGGGGTGGCGCGGCACCATCGTCCACCGCGTCGAAACCGGCGCCGCCAACCGGATCACCCGCGCGAAGATCGTCGACCCGTCGTGGTTCAACTGGCCCGCGCTGCCGGTCGCGATGGCCGACACGATCGTCCCCGACTTCCCGCTGGCCAACAAGAGCTTCAACCAGTCCTACGCCGGCAACGACCTCTGACTACGCTTCGCCCGCCAGGGCGAAGCGGCCGTCGGCCGTCTGTGTGACCAGGCCGTCGGCCAGCAACGAATACAGGGCCCGGTCCCGCTGGGCCGTATCGGTCAGCCACGCCACGTCCAGCTGCGCCCGGGTGACCGGAGAATCGTTGCCGCGCAACACGTCCAGCAGGAGTCCGCGGACCTGCCGGTCGGTCCCGGCGTACGTCTGAACACGTCGCGCCGGCCCCTGCGCCGGGGGATGACCGGCATCCCGCCACGCGCACCGGGCGAGCGGACACAACCCGCACCGCGGCGTTCGCGCGGTGCACACCGTCGCGCCCAGTTCCATCAGGGCGACGGAATATCGCGGCGCCCTATCGTCGGTGGGCAGCAGCGCGGAGACGTCGGCCATGTCCCGCGCCGCCGCCGCCGAACCCCCGTCGGCCAGCCCGCGCACGGCGCGTGCCACCACCCGGCGAACGTTGGTGTCCACCACCGGAACCGGTTGACGGTAAGCGAAACACGCGATGGCGCGTGCGGTGTAGCTGCCGATGCCGGGCAGGGTCAGCAGGGTGTCGACGTCGTCGGGAACCACGTCGCCGTGCTCCCGTGCGATGACGGTCGCGCACTCGTGCAAGCGCTTGGCCCGCCTCGGATAACCCAGCTTGCCCCACGCGCGCAGCACGTCGGCGGCGCTGGCCTCGGCGGTGGCCGAAGGGGTGGGCCACCGCCGCACCCAGTCCGGCCAGATCGGCAGCACCCGCGACACCGGCGTCTGCTGCAGCATGAATTCGCTGACCAGGATCTGCCATGCGCTGACGCCGGGCTCCCGCCAGGGCAGGTCGCGCCGGGACCGCTCGTACCAGTCGAGCAACTCGTCGGCCGCAATAGTTGGCCGTCCGTTTACCGGCGGATGCGGCATGATGTCAGCCATGCCTAACACCAGCCCGGTAACCGCGTGGAAAGCACTCAAAGAGGGTAACGAGCGATTCGTCGCCGGGAAGCCCCAGCATCCCAGCCAGAGCGTCGAACACCGGGCCAGCCTGGCCGGTGGGCAGAAGCCCACAGCGGTCGTGTTCGGCTGCGCGGACAGCCGGGTGGCGGCCGAGCTCATCTTCGACCAGGGCCTGGGCGACATGTTCGTGGTGCGCACCGCCGGGCAGGCCATCGACTCGGCGGTGCTGGGCTCCATCGAGTTTGCCGTGACGGTCCTCGACGTGCCGCTGATCGTTGTTCTGGGGCATGACAGCTGCGGGGCCGTCAAGGCCGCCCTGGCCGCCATCGACGACGGTGCGATACCGGGCGGTTTCGTGCGCGACGTGGTGGAGCGGGTCGCGCCATCGATCCTGATGGGCCGCCGCGACGGCCTGAGCCGCGTCGACGAGTTCGAGGAACGGCATGTCCGGGAAACGGTCGCCCAGCTGGTGTCGCGTTCGTCGGCGATCGCCGATCGGATTGCCGAGGGCACCCTGGCGCTAGCGGGCGCCACCTATCACCTCGCCGACGGGCGCGCGGCCCTGGTCGATCACGTCGGCGACATAGGCGAATAGCGGGCGAATAGCGGCCGAATAGCCGGCCTCAGCGGCCGTCACTAACACGGCGGTCAGTCAGCAAACCCCGCGACACGCCGAGGCGGGTCAGGCAACTCGACGTGACCTGGACCTACGCTGCAAACGTGCTGGATCTGGAACCGCGTGGCCCGCTACCTACCGAGATCTATTGGCGGCGCCGTGGCCTGGCCGTGGGCGTCGCGGTCGTCGTCGTAGGGATCGTGGTCGCCGCGGTCATCGCCTTCATGGGACACAACACGGGCGCCAAGCCCGCCAGTGCCGACAAACCCAATTCCGCTCAGAGCAAGCCCGGCTCGCCCGCGCCGCAGGCGCCTCCGCCGGGGGCGCCCGGGGAACAACCCAACCCGGGGGTGCCGCCGCAACAGGGCCAGAACCCGGAGATGCCCACCCCGACCGCTGCGGTGCAGCCGCCGCCGGTGCTGAAAGAGGGCGACGACTGCCCCGATTCGACGCTGGCCGTCAAGGGCCTGACCAATGCGCCTCAGTACTTCATCGGCGATCAGCCGAAGTTCACCATGGTCGTCACCAACATCGGCCTGGTGTCCTGCAAGCGGGACGTCGGCGCCGCGGTGCTGGCGGCATACGTGTACTCGCTGGACAACAAGCGCCTGTGGTCGAACCTGGACTGCGCGCCCTCCAACGAGACGCTGATCAAGACATTCACCCCGGGCGAGCAGGTGACGACGGCGGTGACGTGGACGGGGATGGGGTCGGCGCCGCACTGCCCGCTGCCCCGGCCGGCCATCGGGCCGGGCACCTACAACCTCGTCGTGCAGCTGGGCAACCTGCGCTCGCAGCCGGTTCCGTTCATCATGAACCAGCCGCCACCGCCGCCGGGCCCGGTGCCCGGGCCGGGTCAGCCGGCCGCCGCGCCGCCGCCGGAGGCACCCCCGGTCCCAGCCGGCTAACTCAGCGGGTCGGAGATCGTCGACTCCGCGAGCTGCGATAGTCCCTCACGCACGTGGCGGGCCCACATCGCGCCGATGCCCTCGACCGACTGCAGGTCGCCGGCGCTGGCCGCCAGCAAGCCCTGCAGCGTCCCGAACGATCGGACCAGTAGGTCGGAGTGGGCGAACTGCAGCCGCGGGATGCTGGCCAGCGCGCGGTAGCCGCGCGGGCTCACGGCCGAATCCTGCGCCTCGGCCGTGGTCGGGTAGCCGAAAACCTTTGCCAGCGCGGTGAGTTCGAGCAGCTCGGTGTCCGAGAGGGCGTCCAGCTCATCGAGTGTCGCGGTCATCTGCGCCTTGGACAGCGGCTCGGGGCTGGCGTGGTAGTCGCGCACGGTCAGTTCCCGCGCGATGTCGTTGCCGCCCAGCAGCTCGTCGAGCTGCAGCCGCAGCTGGCGACCGTCGGTGCCCAGCTCGACGACGTCGTAGTCGATCACCAGGCCGATCCGCCGGACCAGCTCGAGCCGCTGCACCACCGTCATCACGTCGCGCAGGGTGACGAAGTCCTCGATCTCGGCGAGCGACAGCTGCCTGCTGACCTCGTCGAGCCGGGTCTTGTACCGCTCCAGGGTCGCGATCGCCTGGTTGGCCCGTGACAGGATGGTCGCGGAATCGGCCACCACGTGGCGCTCCCCGCCGACGTAGACGGTCACGATGTTCATCGAGTGGCTCACCGAGATCACCGGGTAACCGGTCTGAATCGCCGCCCGTTCCGCCGAGCGGTGGCGCGTGCCGGATTCGTCGGTGGGTATCGACGGGTCCGGCACCAGCTGCACGTTGGCCCGCACGATCCGGCTGCCGTCGGTGGACAGGATGACGGCGCCGTCCATCTTCGACAGCTCGCGCAGCCGGGTCGGCGCGTACCGGACGTCGAGGGCGAAGCCGCCGTCACAGATGGCCTCGACGTTTTCGTCGTTGCCGATGACGATCAGCGCACCGGTGCGGCCACGCAGGATGCGCTCCAGACCGTCTCGCAGCCCGGTGCCCGGCGCCAGGCGGGCGACGGTCTCACGCAGTGTCGGACGTGTCACAGCGTGTCATTGTGCGGCCCCGCCGCGTCACGCGTCCAGCCGTTGCGCGGCTCGGCGATGGCTTTCATGTGTTGCAGCGCCGCGACGATGGTCGGTGCCCGCAGCGCCCGCATCCCGTCGGGCACGATCTCGCGGCGGGGGTCGTCGCCGTCCGGGATGAGCGCGATGCTGAATCCCTGGCGCGCGGCCTCGGCCAGGCGCCGTTCCATGCCGCTGACCCGCCGCAGGTCGCCCGCCAGCCCCACCTCGCCGATCATCACCGCCGTTGTCGGGAGCGGCCGATCGGAGTAGGCCGAGGCGAGCGCCATCGCGACGGCCAGGTCCGACGAGGGATCCGTCAGCCGCATGCCGCTTACGGTGGACAGGTAGATGTCGTGGACGCTGAGGCTCAGCCTGCCGTGCTTTTCCAGCACGGCGCCGATCATCGCGGCCCGGGAGTGGTCGATCCCGCTGACGGCCCGGCGCGGCGAGCCGCCGCCCGGCGTCGCCAGCAGCGCCTGCACCTCCCCGATCAGCGGCCGCTTCCCGTCCAGCGTCACGGTGATGGCGGTCCCGGCGACCGGCGCCGGCCGTTGATCGAGGAAGAGGTTCGACGGGTCGGATACATCCTCGATTCCGCTGTCGTGCAGCGTGAAACACCCGACCTCGTCGGCCGCGCCGAACCGGTTCTTGATCCCGCGGACCATCCGCAGCGACCCGTTGCGGTCGCCCTCGAAATGCAGCACCACATCGACCAGGTGTTCCAGCGAGCGCGGCCCGGCGATGGCGCCGTCCTTGGTGACGTGGCCGACCAGGATCAGCGCGACGCCGTTGGCCTTCGCGGCCGCGGTCAGCGCGGCGGTGACCGCGCGGACCTGGGTGACCCCACCCGCGACGCCGTCGGCCTCGGTCGTGGACATTGTTTGCACCGAGTCCACGATCACCAGGGCCGGCCGCACGGTCGCGATGTGGTCCAGCACGGTGTGCACGTCGGATTCGGCGGCCAGGTAGACCTCGTCGGCGCCGCAGCCGATCCGGTCGGCACGCAGCCGGATCTGGCCGGCGGACTCCTCACCGGAGATGTACAGCGCGCGCCGGCCCGAAAGCGCCCAGCGATGGGCGACTTTGAGCAGCAGCGTCGACTTTCCCACGCCGGGATCGCCGGCCAGCAGCGTGACCGAACCGGGCACCACGCCGCCTCCGAGCACCCGGTCGAGTTCCCCGACGCCGGTCGAGCGGTGCTGGCTGGCGTTGGGTTCGACGGAGGTGATCGGGACCGGCCGGGAGGCGGAAGCCGAGGCCGAACCCGCTCGGCGGCCGCCGACCGCGGTCAGTACCGGCGCCTCGTCGACGGTGCCCCAGGTGCCGCACTCCAGGCAGCGGCCCACCCACTTGGCGGTGACGTGCTGGCATTCGGAGCAGCGGTATTGCGAGCGCGGATTTGCCACGCCATGACGGTATCGAGCCGGTACGACAAATCCCGGCTATGACAGGCGGTTACGCGCGCCTAGCTTTGCTGGGGCGGGTTCAACCCGGCCGAAACCGGCACCAGCACGGTAGCCTGCCCGGCCTTCTCGAAATTGAAGGTGAAGTTGTACAGGAGGCCGTTGCTGACCGGCTTGGCCAGGGTGACCGTCGCCTTGGCGGCGTTGGTGTTGGCCCCCAAGGGCCCGGGGGCCACCCGCTGTCCCTCCGGCGTCCCGATCATCAGCGTTCCGCCGGCGGGCAGGCGGCCGTCTCCGCTCAAGGCCACCGAACCGACGTCGCTGGTGATGCTCACCAATCTGTCCGGCACGTCCGGCGACTGGTTGATGGCCACCAGCACCAGATCGACCGTCCGGCCCGGCTGCACGGCTTCACCGGTCTGCGCGGCCTGCATGCGGATGTCGCGCAGCGCCACGTTGTTGAAGGTGACCTTGTTGCCGTTGATGGCGGGCTCCTGGACGGCCATCTGCGAAACCTGGCCGGCCCCGCAGCCACTCAGCAGGACCGCGAGCACCGCGACCAGGCCGACGAGCGCGGCCCGGAACGAGAGGCTGATCTCGAATCGGTTCACTCAATGCCTCCTGCTGGGCGGGTTCTACTGATGCAACTATGCACAGTAGTAGGAAGGTTTCGCGCGCGGTAGCGCGGGGCGCAAGACCAGCGCGGGAGCCCATCCCGCGGGGTCCGTTGCGGCGCTCAGGGGCCGCCCTCGGAGCCGAATGGGCGCATTGGTAATGTGCAGCACTGCACGTTCTGCTCCCCCTGTCAACCCCTAATCTGCGCGTGTTGTGCCCCTGACCTGCATCGTTGCTCCACGCGCGATTGGGCGGCCGTGTTAGACTGAAGTAACGAAAGGGGCTCGAATCAGATGATCTTCAAGGTCGGCGACACCGTTGTTTACCCGCATCACGGTGCTGCGTTAGTCGAGGCGATTGAAACCCGCACCATCAAAGGGGAACAAAAGGAATATCTCGTCTTGAAGGTGGCGCAGGGAGACCTCACAGTTCGAGTACCCGCCGACAACGCTGAGTACGTCGGTGTTCGCGACGTCGTCGGGCAAGAAGGCCTCGACAAGGTGTTCCAGGTGCTGCGGGCTCCGCACACCGAAGAGCCGACCAACTGGTCGCGCCGCTACAAGGCCAATCTGGAAAAGCTGGCCTCCGGCGATGTCAACAAGGTGGCCGAGGTAGTTCGCGACTTGTGGCGTCGGGACCAGGAACGTGGCCTGTCCGCCGGCGAGAAGCGCATGCTGGCCAAGGCCCGCCAGATCCTGGTCGGCGAATTGGCGTTGGCCGAGAGCACCGACGACGCCAAGGCGGAAACCATCCTCGACGAGGTTCTGGCCGCCGCTTCCTGAAGGCCCTGATTTTCCGGTGGTCACGGGGACGATCTCCTCGGGCACGGTTGTCGCAGTGGTCCCGGCCGCAGGGTCGGGGGAGCGACTGGGCGCAGGCATCCCCAAGGCATTCTGCGAGGTTGGCGGGCGCACACTCTTGGACCGCGCCGTCGAGGGTTTGCTGGAATCCGGAGTCGTCGACAGCGTGGTGGTGGCCGTCCCGGCGGCCCGGGTCGACGAGGCCCGGAAGACCCTGGGGGAGCGAGCGACCGTCGTCCCCGGCGGTGCCGACCGCACCACATCGGTGAGCCTCGCGCTGGCGGCCCTCGCCGGTGAACCCGATTACGTCCTGGTCCACGACGCCGCCCGCGCCCTGACGCCGCCCGAACTGATCGTGCGCGTGGTGGACGCGTTGCGGGCCGGGCACAACGCCGTCGTGCCCGCGCTGCCCCTGCATGACACCATCAAGGCCGTGGACGCCAACGGTGTGGTCCTCGGTACGCCCGAGCGGGCCGGACTGCGCGCCGTGCAGACGCCGCAGGGCTTCGCCCGAGACTTGCTGCTGCGGGCTTACCAGCGCGCGGGCACCGCCGATTTCACCGACGATGCCTCGCTCGTCGAGCATGTCGGCGGCCAGGTCCAGGTGGTCGACGGCGACGTGCTGGCGTTCAAGATCACCACCCAGCTCGATCTGTTGCTGGCCGAAGCGGTCGTGCGCCGGTGAACGAGTTTCGGGTCGGCCTCGGGGTCGACGTGCACCCGATCGAACCCGGGCGGCCCTGCTGGCTGCTGGGTCTGCTGTTTCCCGACGCCGACGGCTGCGCCGGCCACTCCGACGGCGACGTGGGGGCGCACGCGCTGTGCGACGCGCTGCTGTCGGCCGCGGGGCTGGGCGACATCGGGGCCGTCTTCGGGGTCGACGACCCGCGCTGGAAGGGGGTCAGCGGCGCCGACATGCTGCGCCACGTCGCCGATCTGGTGACCCGGGAGGGTTTTCGGGTCGGAAACGCCGCTGTGCAGCTGATCGGCAACCAGCCGAAGGTCGGTCCGCGCCGGGCCGAGGCGCAGCGCGTGCTATCGGAGCTGCTGGAGGCTCCGGTCTCGGTGGCGGCGACGACGACCGACGGGCTGGGCCTGACCGGCCGCGGCGAGGGCCGCGCCGCCATCGCCACCGCGTTGATAATCGCCGCCGGCTAAGGCGCGCGCAGCGCCGGGCAACTCGGAACCACCCGGTAAGCTGGCACGTCGTGACCGATCGCGCCCGCTTGCGGCTACACGACACGGCGGCCGGTGCCGTGCGTGATTTCGTTCCGTTGCGCGAGGGCCACGTCTCCATCTACCTGTGTGGCGCCACCGTTCAGGGCCTGCCGCACATCGGCCATGTCCGCAGCGGCGTGGCCTTCGACATCCTGCGCCGCTGGCTGATGGCGCGCGGCTGCGACGTCGCCTTCATCCGCAACGTCACCGACATCGACGACAAGATCCTCAACAAGGCTGCCGCCGCCGACCGGCCGTGGTGGGAGTGGGCGGCCACCTACGAGCGCGCGTTCAGCGCCGCCTACGACGCCCTGGACGTCTTGCCGCCGTCGGCCGAGCCACGCGCCACCGGGCACATCACCCAGATGGTCGAGTTGATGGACCGCCTGATCGAAACCGGCCACGCGTACCCGGCGGGCGGCGACGTGTACTTCGACGTGCTCAGCTACCCCGAGTACGGCCAGCTCTCCGGCCACAAGATCGACGACGTCCACCAGGGCGAAGGCGTGGCGACCTGCAAGCGCGATCAACGCGACTTCACGCTGTGGAAAGCCGCCAAGCCCGGCGAGCCGTCGTGGCCCACACCCTGGGGGCGCGGCCGCCCGGGCTGGCACCTGGAATGCTCCGCGATGGCCCGCACCTACCTGGGGCCGGAGTTCGACATTCATTGCGGCGGGATGGACTTGGTCTTCCCGCACCACGAGAACGAGATCGCGCAGAGCCGCGCCGCCGGTGACGGATTCGCCCGCTACTGGCTGCACAACGGCTGGGTCACCATGGGCGGCGAGAAGATGAGCAAGTCGCTGGGCAACGTGTTGGCCATACCGGCATTGTTGCAGCGGGTGCGGCCGGCGGAGCTGCGCTACTACCTGGGCAGCGCGCACTACCGCTCGATGCTGGAATTCTCCGACACCGCGCTGCAGGACGCGGTGAAAGCCTATGTGGGAGTTGAGGAATTCCTGCACCGCGTCCGCGTTCGCGTCGGAGCCGTCCAGCCCGGTGAATGGCCCCCCCGGTTCGCCGAGGCGCTCGACGACGACTTGGCGGTTCCGGCCGCACTGGCCGAGGTGCACCACGCCCGGGCCGAGGGCAATCGCGCGCTCGACACCGGCGACCACGACGGTGCGTTGCAGCAAGCCCGCGCGATCCGCACCATGATGGGCATCCTCGGTTGCGACCCGCTTGACGAACGCTGGGAAACCCGCGACGAGACGACGGCCGCGCTGGCCGCGGTCGAGGTGTTGGTGCGTGCAGAACTGCAGAACCGGGAAAAGGCTCGCGAGCAACGCAATTGGGCGCTCGCCGACGAGATTCGGGACCGGCTGAAGATCGCCGGCATCGAGGTCACCGACACCGCGGACGGGCCGCAGTGGGAGCTGTTGGCCCGCGAAGAAAAGCCCGGCAACTAGATGGCCGGCAATTCGCGGCGCCGCGGGGCAATACGCAAAGCGGGCAGCAAGAAGGGGCCCACCGTCGGTTCGGGCGGCCAGCGTCGCCGTGCGCTCGAGGGCCGCGGTCCCACACCGCCGGCGCACCTGCGTCCGAACCATCCCGCCGCCAAACGCGCCCAGTCGCCGCCCCGGCGGCCGGCCAAGCGTGCCACCGACGAGACGGAGACGGTGCTCGGCCGCAACCCGGTGCTGGAATGCCTTCGGGCCGGCGTGCCGGCGACCGCGCTATACGTGGCCCTGGGCACCGAGGCCGACGAGCGGGTCACCGAAAGCGTCACCCGCGCAGCGGATGCGGGCATCTCGATCCTCGAGGTGCCGCGTGCCGACCTGGACCGGATGACGAGCAACCACCTCCATCAGGGCATCGCGCTGCAGGTGCCGCCGTACGACTACGCCCACCCCGACGACCTGTTGACCACCGCGATCAACTCACCGCCCGCCCTGCTGGTTGCGCTGGACAACATCTCCGATCCGCGCAACCTCGGCGCGATCGTGCGTTCGGTCGCCGCGTTCGGCGGTCACGGTGTGCTGATCCCGCAGCGACGCTCGGCGTCGGTGACGGCGGTGGCCTGGCGCACCAGCGCCGGGGCCGCGGCGCGGATACCGGTGGCACGGGCCACCAATCTCACCAGGACGCTCAAGGATTGGGCCGACCGCGGCATCCGGGTGATCGGCCTGGACGCCGACGGTGACACCGTCGTCGACGACATCGACGGCGCCGACCCGCTGGTGGTCGTCGTCGGATCGGAAGGCAAAGGGCTGTCACGACTGGTGCGGCAGAACTGCGACGAGGTGGTGTCCATCCCGATGGCCGGGCACGCCGAGTCGCTGAACGCCTCGGTGGCCGCCGGGGTGGTGCTCGCCGAAATCGCGCGCCAGCGCAGGGCTTAGCTCCGGTGTGCCGGTGGCCAGTGCGCCTCGTCGTCGCGCTGGCCCTCCTCATTGTGCTGGCGCCCGCCGCCGGCGCCCAAGCCCCCGAATTCGACCTGCAGGCTCATCGCGGCGGGCGCGGGGAGACCACTGAAGAGTCGTTGCACGCCTTCGCGAAATCAATCGAATTGGGCGTCAGCACAATCGAACTCGACATCAACATCACCAGAGACGGGCAACCGCTGGTGTGGCACGATCCGACGATCGACGGCGAGAAATGCGCCGACACCGGGCCCGCATTCCCCGGCGATCCGCAGTATCCCTACGTCGGCAAGTTGGTGCACGAACTCACCCTGAACCAGATTCGCACGCTGGACTGCGGGCGGCGGCTGGCCGAATTTCCCGATGCTGAAGTGGTGCGGGGCAACAAGATAGCTGTCCTGCCCGAGGTGTTCGCGCTGGCCGATTCCTACCATGCGGCCGTGCGTTACAACGTCGAGACGAAGGTGGCAGCCGACAAGCCCGGCTCCTCGGCCGATCCCCAACAGTTCGTCGACGTGATACTGGCGGCGGTCAGGTCGGCCGGCAAGGTCGACCGGGTGGAGATCCAGAGCTTCGACTGGCGTACCCTGCCGCTGGTGCACCGGGAAGAGCCGTCCATTCCGTTGGTGGCGTTGTACAACGAGGAGACCTGGGTGCCGGATTCGCCATGGCTGGCCGGGGAGGACGCCGCCGCCATCGGCGACCCGATGATCGGGGCGAAGCTGGTTGGCGCGGAGATCATCTCGCCCCGGTATCAGCTGGTCGCGGGCAGACCGTATGTCGATCGCGCGCATGCGTTGGGGCTCAAGGTGATCCCGTGGACGGTCGACGATGCGGCCGCGATGCGCGAACAGATCACCGACGGCGTAGACGGCATCATCACCGACTTTCCGACGCTGCTGCGCGGTGTGCTGGCCGAGCTCGGGATGCCGCTTCCGCCGGCCTACCACCGGGCTTAGCTTCAGGCACCGCCGTCATCGGAACGTCGGCGGGCGCGACATCGGCATCGATGGCCGGTCGGGGCCCGCGGGCGGCGCGCCAGAGCATGTTCGGGCGTAACAGCCGCGTCGCGGGGTCCACGAGCGAGGTCACTCTGATGAACTGATTCAGTGCGGCGGTGTCGCTTTCGGCCGCGGCGAGCACCCGATCGACGTATTTGTTGAACAGCCGCGCGACCAGCGGTGCGGTGCCGTGGATTTCGGGCAGGGCAAGGTCGGGGTTGGTCGACAGCTGCCAGGCCTGGCGGATCGGCGCGGCCGCGGCGCGGAAGAAGCGCCGCGCCAGATCGTCGGTACCGGCAGACAAGCAGTCGCGCAGCGCCAACGCCTCGAGGGCGGCGACCGTCATGCCCTGGCCGTAGATCGGATTGAAGCTGCAGATCGCGTCACCGATGACCAGCAGGCCCTCGGGGAAGCGCCGCAGCTTGTCGTAGCGGCGCCATCGACTGCACGGCGTCCGGTGCCGCACCGGATCCCCGATGGGTTCGGCGGCTCGCACCGCGGCGAGCAGATGGGCCGGCGCGCAGTCCGCCACGAAATCACACATCGCCGCAAGATCGAGCGACGGCGGCTCCTGGCCGGCCACCCCCATCACGGTGAGCAGCCACGTGTCGTTCTCGCAGTGCAACAGGCCGCAACCCCTCGGCCTGCCGGGCACGATACCGATGAGGAAGCCGAGCTCCCGCGGCGCTTCCGCCGTCATGCGCAGCGCCTGGCTCGCGTAGGTCAACTGGACGTCGACGCGATCCTCACGCGGGCGGTCGTACCCCAAGTCGTCCAGCCAGGTCGGGGTGCGGGCGGCGCGCCCGGTGGCATCGACGACCAACTCGGCGGGCAGCGTGGTGGGTTCGCCGGTGCGGCCGCAGACCACCCGCACTCCCGTGACGCGGTGGCGGTCCTGTGTGGATACCGGGCCCAGGATCACGTGGTCGTCGAGCAGGGTGACGTTGGGAATCTCGCGCAGCCGCGTGCGGACGTGGTCCTCGAGGAACGGTCGTGTCGCGCTGTAGGCGGTCAGCGCGGTGGCGCTGCCGCGCCGCGCGATCAGATGCCCGCCGACGTTGTAGTAGAGCTCGGAGAGATCCTGGCCGTCAAAGTGATGGGCGCCGTCGTGGACCATCTCGTCGAGGACGCCGGGGAACATCCCCTCGATCACCTGTGCTCCCCGGGCCAACAGGGCGTGCAGGTGCCGTCCCTGCGGGACGCCCCGGCGAGCGGAATGGGCGTCGGGCAGCGGGTCACGCTCCACGACCGTCACCGTGTCGAAGAAGTCGGCTAGCGATCGCGCGGCCAGCAAACCGGCCATGCTCGCTCCCAACACCACCGCGTGACTACCGATCCTGGCCTTCATGTCGAACATGGCACTCCGCCTTTCTGACCGCTGGCTGACAAAAGTCATGCTCACAGCGCTCGGTGGGCGCCGATAGCGTAGTCGGGTACGCGAGTCGGGCACCGGCAGCGGACAGCGGCCGGTCAAAGCACACCCGAAACGGTGGCAATCCGGCCCGGGCGGTGCCGCCGCGCGGCTATAGTCGCCGCGTGATCGGCGGTGACCTGCTGATTGGGCGCGACAGCGAGTTGGCAATCATTCGCCGCGCCCTGAGCGGCGCTGACCAGCACTCCGGGGTGTTCATCGCGGGCGCCGCCGGGGTGGGCAAGACCCGGTTGGCCCGCGAAGCGCTGCGGCGCGCCGGGGCGTCGGGCGAGCGCACCCAATGGATTGTCGGCACCCAGTCGGCCCATGCGCTGCCCCTCGGGGCGTTTATCGGCCTACTGGGTGACGGGATGTCGGATCCGCTGTCCAACGTGCGGCGCGTGATCGACTCGTTTGTGGCGCGACAACGCCGGGGCCGGGTGGTGGTGGGCGTTGACGACGCGCACCTGCTGGATGGGTTGTCCGCGCTCGTGATTCACCAGCTGGCACAGTCCGGCGGGGTCCGGCTGGTGGTAACGGTGCGCTCCGGCAGCGAAGAGCCTGATGCGGTGACTGCGCTGTGGAAGGACGGCCTGCTGGCTCGCCTGGATTTGGAGCCGCTTTCGGCTGCCGCGACGCGCGAGGTGATCGAGCGCACGCTGGGCGGTCCGGTGGATGCGCGCTGCGCGGCCCGGTTCCGGCGGCTCACCGGGGGGAACACGCTGTTTCTTCGGCAGCTGTTGAGCGATCAGATGGCGGCCGGACGGGTTCGGCAAGTGGCCGGGGTGTGGCTGTGGGACGGAGACGTCGCGGTCTCGGCGAGCTTGTCCGACACGGTGGGGCGTCAGCTTGGCCGCCTGACGCCACGGATGGCGCTGGTGGTCGACACGCTCTCCCAATGCGAGCCGCTACCCGTTGACTTGTTGTGCGACTTGGTATGTCGCGAGGACCTGGTGGCCGCCGAAGCGATGGGCCTGGTGAACGTCGAACGCACAGCCGGCGGGTTGATGGCCAGACTCGCACACCCGCTGTTCTGTGAGCTTCGCCGCGCGGGCGCCGGCGAGATGTATTTGTCGAAGGTGCGGGGCCGGTTGGCGACGCGGCTGGGGCGGGACGGTGACGCCGACGTGCAAGCCACGGTGCGTCGGGCGTTGCTGAGCCTGGAGTCGGATCTGGCCCCGCAACCCGAGCTGTATCTGGAATCGGCGCGGCATGCGATGACGCTGTTGGATCTGGATCTGGCCGACCGGCTGGCCAACGCCGCGGCGCAGGCCGGGGCACCGGGGGCGGCGGGGGTGCGGGTAATGAACCTGATGCTGCTCGGCCGCGGCGAGCAGGCCGAGTTGGCGTTGCGCGCGATGACCGACGGCGATCCACCCGATGGCCATCACTGGGCGACCCTGCGCGCGGCAAACTTGGTGTGGATGCTCGGCAGGCCGGCGGACGCCTCGGAGATCCTTGACGGCCTGGCCGCGACCCGCGAGACGCCGGCGCAGGTCGCCGAGCGTTTGGCCGTGCAGGCGTGCCTTGATGCGGTGGCCGCGCGCTGCGAGATTGCCTCCGAAAGAGCCAGGGTTGCATTGAATTCAGACACGCTGCCAGACTTCCACGCGATGATGGCGTCGCTGGCGTTGATCATGGCCATGGGGGCGTTGGGGGAGGTCGACTGCCTGGCAAGCGTGGCCGAGCAGGCGCTACGCCGGGCGACGACGTCGTTTGAGGCGTCGCACATGCGGTTCTGGTTCGGCGCGGTGTACGGCCGGGCCTGCCGGTTGACTGGGCGTATCGACGAATTCGTCACCCTGGCAAAGGAAGTGGCCGACTCGGCGCGCGAAATCCCGGGTCTGGCCTACGCGAACCTGGCCCTCCTGCTTGGAAACGCTGACTTGGCGCGCGGGGCCGTCGCCGACGCGGTCCGGCTGCTGCACGAAGCACTCGCCGGGGCGCAAATACACGCCATAACAACCGGTTTAAGACCGGCGAGCTATTTCGCGTTGGCCGAGGCGCACGGCAAGCTCGGGCGCGCGGCGGAAGCGAACGACGCGGTCGCCGGGGCGCGGGCCTGCGTGCCCGCCGACTTTTTGTTCATGCACACCGGCTTGTCGCTGGCCGGTGGGTGGGCCCTGGCGGCAAGCGGTCGCCTGGGCGAGGCCGTGGCGACCGCGCAGGCGGCTGCGCAACTCGCGCGCGACCGCGGCCAGCCGACCCACGAACTGGCCTGCCTGCAGGCCGCGGTGCAATTGGGGGATGCCTCGGGCGCGGCGCGGGCCCGGGCGCTGGCCGACGTGCTGTCGTTGCCGCTGGCCGAGGCCATCGCCTCGCACGCCGAGGCCCTGCGGGCCGCGAACGGCGAAGGGCTCCTGGCGGTTTCGTCCGCCTACCGCGCAATCGGCGATCGAGCCGCGGCCGCCGACGCGGCGGCGCAGGCCTCTGTTGCGTTCATCGAAGGGCAGCAGCACAAGCGGGGGCTCTATGCGTCGGCGCTGGCCCGTGAATTGGCCGAGGAATGTGGCGGTTTGTGCACGCCCGCGTTGCGGACTCCGGTGGGTCTCAAACTCTCGGGTCGCCAGCGCGATGTCATCGAACTCGTCGTGGCCGGCCTGTCCAACCGCCAGATCGCCGAGAAATTGGTGATGTCCGTGCGCACAGTGGAGGGTCATGTCTACCGGGCCTGCCAGCGGGTGGGCGCCCAGTCCCGCGAGGAACTGGCATCGATAATCCGATCGGGACCGGTGTCTGACTGACGCACGGGATATTCGAGTAGTCGAATACTCTTGAGCACCACGGGAATCGGCCACATCGTTGCGATCCCAACGAGAAAAGGAGAGCGCGATGGTTGAGACCACAAGCCAATTCCGCCACGATCCTGGATTACCACGTCTATCCCATGGTGGATATCGCCGAAGCCGCGCACGCGCTGCAGCAGGGCGCAGAATTCAGGGAGGCGATGGGCTAGACGCCGAATAGCCGCGCTGACGCCCACAGCGCGAGCACCGCTACCACCAGCGACACCGGCACGGTGCACAGTCCCAGGCGCGTGTATTCGCCAACGCCCGCATCGACGTCATGCTGGCGAAGCACCCGCCGCCACAACAGGTTCGACAGGGATCCGACGTAGGTCAGGTTGGGTCCGATGTTGACTCCGAGCAAAACGGCCAGGATCGCGACCGGTCCGCTCGGCGCGACCAGTGGCAGCAGCACCAGGGTGGCGGGCAGGTTGTTCACCACGTTGGCCAGCACCGCGGCCACCGCGGCGATGGCGAGTAGCGCGGGCAGCGTCGAACCGGCCGGCAGCACAGCCGACATCGCCCTGTCCATGCCGTTGAGCATGACCGCCCGCACGACGACGCCCAGCGCGAGCACGAACACCAGGAACGACACGTGCGCCGAGCGCGCGATGTCCACCACCGAGGTGTGCCCGCGGCTCAGGCTGCGCACGGCCAGGGCCGCGGCGCCCGCAAGCGCCACCCAGGCGGGGGCCACCCCGATGGACTGGGCGACCGCGAAGCCGGCCAGCGTCAGCCCGACCACCGCCAACACGAAAATCGGCGGCCGCGGCGCCGGCCCGGGTTGCTCAGGGTGCGGCTGCACGCGCAGGTCGGCGGCGAAAAACCAGCGGAATACCGCATACAGCGTGACCACAGCGCCCACCCACGGCAACGCCATCAACAGGGTGAACCGTGTGAACGAAAGCCCGGCGGTGTGAAACGCCAACAGGTTGGTCAGGTTCGACACCGGCAGCAGCAGGGAGGCGCCGTTGGCCAGGTGCGCGGTGGCGTAGGCGTAGGGGCGCACCGGGGTTCGCAGCCGGCGGACCCCGGCCAGCACGACCGGGGTCAGCAGCACCACCGCGGTGTCCAGGCTCAGGACGGCGGTGATCAGCGAGGCGATGGCGAAAACCCGCAGCAGCAGTCCGCTCGACCCGACGCGGCCGCGCGTCATCGCCGCACCCGCCGCCTCGAACAGGCCCTCGTCGTCGCACAACTTCGCCAGCACCAGCACCGCGCCCAGGAACCCGACCACCCCCGAAAGACCGGCCACCTCCTCGACCGCCTGATGCACCGATATGGCGCCGACCGCGATCAGGATGAGGGCCGCGGGGACCGCCGCCGCCGCCTCGGGCCAGCCCTTCGGGCGCACGACGGCGAAGGCCAGGACGGCAGCCAGCAGCACCATCGCAAGGGTCAGGTTCAAGGTTTTATAACCGCTTCACGCCCAGGGGTTCTCGCGCCGCCACACCGTCGGCAGGTGCAGCGCGACACCGTCCTGTGCGGCCAACTCGTCCAGGATGCGGATCGAGACGTTCAGGTCATCGCCCGCATAGGGCAAGGCCCGCAGCGGCTTTGACAGCGGGCGGAAGAAGTCGTCCCAGTGAATGAGGATCACCCGGCGCGCCCCCACCGCGCGCACGGTCTCGGTCCAGTAGTCGACCAGGTACGGCCTCGGTTGCAGCCCCAGCTGCCCGGCGCTCAGATAGACGGCTTCGGCGCGGTGGCCTTCCAGCGCGCCCTTGACGAAACCGGCGCTGCCCTGGATCAGCAGCCGCCGGCCCGACGGGCGGTGGTGCACCAGCGTCGACCAGGCCTCCCCGCAGCGGTAGGCGGACGCCCTGACCGGCGGGGTCACCGGCGTGTCGATCACGCCGGGAAACCGGTCCGGCGGGCAGTGATGCGATTCGACCAGCGTTACGTCGAAGGCGCCCAACGCAATCGGCTCGCCGCTAACGGCGAGGACGATCCGGTCCTCGGGGAGTCCGTATCCGCGCCCGACGTTGGCCGCGGACCGGCCGCCGACCAGTCGTGCCCCGGTGCGGTCGGCGACGAGCGCGGAATCCAGCACGTGGTCGATGTGCGTGTGCACCGGGATCACGGCCTCCAGCCGGGACACCTTGGCCCGGGCCAGGCAACCATCCACGCGGGCCGGCGACGGCGCCACCCTGCCGGCCGCCACCCGCGCGAGGCCCGGCCGGGAGAAGTAGCCGTCGGTCAGCAGCGTCGACGACCCGTCGTCAATGAGCAACGTCGCCACGCCCATCCACGTCACGGACAGGGATCCGGGTTCGGCGCCGGGCGCGTCGAACCGATCCGCATACCGTCCGATGTCGGGCCGGCCGAGTTTCAGCCGCATCAGCCGAACGCCCCGATCTCGACGCCGGCGGTCGCGAGCCGGTCGCGGACGGCGGTCGCGATCTGCACCGCACCGGGCGAATCGCCGTGCACGCAGACCGATTCCACGCTGACCGCGATCGGTGTGCCGTCAACGGCGGTGACCCGGCCGGAGGCCACCATGCCCACCACGCGGTCGGCGATCGCCGCCGGGTCGCGCAGCACCGCGCCGGGTTCGCGGCGGGACACCAACTGGCCGTCCGCCCGGTAGGCGCGGTCGGCGAAGGCCTCGGCCACCGTGCGCAGGCCGCGGCGCGAGGCCTCGTCGAACAACACCGAGCCCGCCATGCCGAGCACCGGCAGCGCCGGGTCCACCAGCCGCACCGCCTCCGCGACGGCGGCCGCCTGATCGCGGTTGGTCACGGTCGTGTTGTACAGCGCGCCATGGGGTTTGACGTAGGACACGGCGGAACCCGATGCGCGCGCGACCGCCTGCAGCGCACCGATCTGATACACCACATCGGCGACCAGGTCGTCGGCGGCGACGTCGATGAAGCGCCTGCCGAAACCGGCCAGGTCGCGATAGCTCACCTGTGCCCCGATGCGGACGCCGCGCTCGGCGGCGGACCGGCAGACCCGCAGCAAGCCGGCTGGATCCCCGGCGTGGAACCCGCACGCCACGTTGGCGCTGGTGACGATCCGCAGCATGGCCTCGTCATCACCGAGGCGCCAGACGCCGAAGCCCTCGCCCAGGTCGGCGTTGAGGTCGATGCGGGCCACCCGCCCAGCTTATGGGGCGGCGCCAGCGCCATCCGGAGAGGCGGTCTGCTTTTCCGTCGCTACCGGGTGACGACCGCGGCCGCGATCTGTTGGGCGACGTCGACCGCGGACGCACCGGGCAGGAAGGAGCCGCAGGCTGCCACGTCGATGACGATGTTGTTGCGCGCGGTGAGCGCGCGCTGGCACCGCCAGCCGTCCACGCTGCCCACCTGCTCTTCGGACGTGCTGAGCGTGCCGCCGACCTGGTGGGAATCGGCCACCGCCCACGCGATCTCGGGCTGGCCGGCGGGATGGTCGACGAAGCGGCGGTTGGCACAGGCGGCCCACCTCCGGACCGAGGCCTCGTAGAACGCGTTGGCCTGGCGGGCCGTCGGGTAGGCGATCACGGCCTGGTTGACGGAGTCGTTGCGCACCTGGGGGTTGTCATAGCTGTCGTCCAGTCGCTCACCGCGCACCGCGGTCCATCCGGTGTCGGCATATACGGCCTGCTGGGCGGGCCCGGCCATCGCCAGGCAGCTCTTCTCGCTGAACGTCTGGCTCGAGTCCCACATCTCCTGCGTGCGAAACCGGATTCGCATGCCCGCCCCCAGGATGTCGTTGACCTTCCGGTCGTCGAGCAGCAGCCCGTCCAGGGCAGTGACGGGCACCGGGGCCTGCGTGAGCGGACCGCGGGTGTCCGCGGGCGCGGCGCTACCGCCGACGACGGTGGTGCAGCCGGCCGCGAGGGCGCACACCGCCGCCTGCAGGACGATTGGAAGTTGCCTACGCACCAGAGCCTTTCGGACGCGGGGCCCGTCTGTGCCGACAAGCTTAGGAGGCGACTTCCTGCCGTCGTCCCAGCAGCCAGCAGAACAGATAGATCGCGAACGAAATCCCCGCGACGAAGACCGACACCGGGACACCCGGCGCCAACGACAGCACGATGCCGCCGACGGCGGAAACCTCGGCGAAGACGACCGAGGCGACCATCGCCGCCGCCGGCGAGGCCACCACTCGGGCGGCCGCGGCGGCCGGCGTGATCAGCAACGACATCACCAGCAGCGCCCCGACGATCTGCACGGCCTGAGCGGCCACCACGCCGACCAATGCGGCGAACACGATGCCCAGCGCGCGAACGGGCACGCCGCGGGCCGCCGCGACGTCGGGGTCGACGGTGGCGAACAACAGCGGGCGGTAGCACATGGCGATGACGGCGATGACGAGCAGGCAAACCAGCGCCAGCATGCTCAGCCCGGTGTAGCCGACGCCGACTATCTGTCCGGTGAGCAGCGCGAAGCTGGTCGCGGTCCGGCCCGGGTAGAGGTAGATGAACAGCACCGCCAGGCCTAGGCCGAATGCCAGCACCACGCCGATGACCGAATCGCGTTCGCGGGCCCGCCGCCCCAGAACTCCGAACAGCGCGGCCGCCAAAGCGCTGCCGACCAGCGCCCCCACCCCCACCTCGACGCCGACCAGCAGTGCGAAAGCCGCTCCCGTCAACGACAATTCGCTGGAACCATGCACGGCGAACGACATCTGACGCATCACGATGAACGGCCCGATCAGCCCGGCCACCAGCCCCAGCAGCGCGGCCGCGAGCAGGGCCTGCTGGACGAAGTCGTGGCCGAGCAGGTGGGCGGTGACGTCGAAGTCGAGCAGGTGGGCCAGGACGCCGGTGAGCCGATGGTTCACTGGTGGGCCCAGTCGGTCGGCTCGCCCACCACCACGTAGCGGTCCTTGACCTTCACCACCTGGATGTCGGCCCCATACAGCATGGACAGGGTCCGGGTGGTCATCACTTCTTCGACGGTGCCGATCCGGAATCGTCCGTCGACCAGATAGATCAACCGGTCCACGTAGGACAGGATCGGGTTGACGTCATGGGTGACGACGATGACGGTGGTCGACGCATCGCGGCGGCGGCGGTCGATCAGGGCGGACACCAGCTTCGCGTTCGCCGGGTCCAGGGCCAGCAGCGGCTCGTCGCACAGCAGCAGCATCGGGTCGCTGACCAGCGCCTGCGCGATGCGAATCCGCTGCAGCTCGCCGCCCGACATCACCCCCACCCGGACGTCGCCCAGGTGTTCGGCGTTGACCTGTCGCAGCGCCTCGCGCACGGCCGCGCGCCGGCGGGCCCGGTCGGCGGATCTCAAGGGCATGGCGCCCCAACGGTGTCCGTCGACGCCCAGCCGAACCAGGTCGCGTCCACGCAGCATCACGTCGTGGTCCATCGGTCGGTGTTGCGGCACGTAGCCGACGCGTCCGCTGCCCGCGTTCATCGGCTTGCCGTCCACCAGCGCGACCCCGGCGGACAGCGACAGCTGGCCCAGCAGCACCTTGAGGAGTGACGTCTTGCCGCTGCCGTTGGGACCGAGGACGGCGATGAACTCGCCGCGCGACACCGACAGGTCGAGGTGATCCCACAGCACGCGGTCACCGAACGCCAGCCGGGCCCCCCGCAGCGCGACGGTATCCGGGTAGCGGTCGACGGCCGGGACCGCATCGAGGCTCACGGCTGAACTGACCGGCCGGACTGCAGCGCCGTCAGCAGCTGGTTGACCGTGTTGCGCTGCCAGCTCAGGTAATCGGACCCGTCGGGCAGCGTCTCGCTCACCTCGGTCACCGGCACGCCGGCGCGGCGCGCGGCATCCCGCACGCCGTTGATCGCGGTGGTCGAGGTCTGCGGGTTGATCAGCACCGCCGACACCTGACGGTGGTCGATCAGGTCGAGGACGAACGCCATGTCGGCCGGCGCGGGATCCGTTTCGTTCTCGTTGGCCGCGGTGAAGGCTTGCGGCGTGCGGTTGATCAGGCCGGTCGCCGCCAGCAGGTAGTACGCGACAGGTTCGGTCGTGATGACCCCGGTGCCGGGGTAGGCGCTGGCGATGGCGTGTTCGGAAATGGCGATCGCGTCGGCGCCGCGGCAGAACTCGGCGGCGTTGGCGCGGTAGTCGGCGGCGTGGGCCGGGTCGACGACGGCCATCCGGTCGGCGATGGCGAACGCGACCGATTTGGCGACGTCCAGGTTGTAGAACACGTGCTCGTTGGCCTGCTCTGCCGTGCCGGCGTTTTTCAGGAACGCATAGGCGTCGATCGATTTCACGCCGGGATGCCCGGCCAGCACCTGGTCGACCCACGGGTCGTAGCCGCCGCCGTTGTAGACGACCAGGCTGGCGTCGGTGATGGCGGCCGCGTCCGACGGGCTGGCCTGATAGGAGTGCGGGTCGGTGTCGCCGCCGGCCAGTAGCGCGTTGACCGCGACGCGACGGCCGGTAATGGCCCGGGCCACGCTGCCCCATACGCCGGTGGAGGCCACGACGGCGGCCGCGTGCGGATGCGCCGGGCTGGCGCAGCCGGTGGGCGCGGTGCCGGCAACGAGCAGGACCAGCACGGCAGGCAGCCAACGCAGTGCGTTGGCGCCCGCGCTTCGTCCCCGCTTCAGCGCCATGCGCACGTCCGATGTCCTCTCGCTGGCCGACTGGCCGACACATAATACTAATGAAAATCGTTTCCATTACAAAGTGACGAGTGGAAGCCGCTTAGGCGCGCGTGCGGATTCGCTGTAGCGTCACCGACTGTGAGCCCCGCACCGCGCCGGCGTGCGACTCTGGCGTCGTTGGCGGACGAACTGAAGGTTTCGCGCACCACGATCTCGAACGCCTTCAACCGGCCGGATCAGCTCTCCTCCGACCTGCGTGAGCGCGTGCTAGCGACGGCCAAGCGGCTGGGTTACCCCGGTCCCGATCCGGTGGCGCGCTCGCTGCGCACCCGCAAGGCCGGTGCGGTCGGGCTGGTGATGGCCGAACCGCTGACCTACTTCTTCAGTGACCCGGCGGCACGGGATTTCGTCGCCGGGGTCGCCCAGTCCTGCGAAGAGCTGGGGCAGGGACTGCTGCTGGTGGCCGTCGGGCCGGGCCGCAGCATCCAGGACGGTACGGGTGCGGTGCTCGGCGCCGGTGTGGACGGCTTCGTCGTGTATTCGGTGTGCGAAGAGGATCCGTACCTGCAGGTCGTTTTGCAGCGCCGGTTGCCGGTCGTGGTCGTCGACCAGCCGAAGGGGCTCGCCGGTGTGTCCCGGGTGGGCATCGACGACCGGGCGGCGATGCGCGAGCTGGCGGACTACGTGCTCGGGCTGGGGCATCGCGAGCTCGGGCTGCTGACGATGCGGCTGGGCCGGGACCGCCGGCAGGGGCTGGTGGACGCGGACCGGTTGCGGTCGCCGGCCTTCGACGTGCAGCGTGAACGCATCATCGGCGTGTGGGAGGCGATGACGGCCGCCGGCGTCGACCCCGATGCGCTGACCGTGGTGGAGAGCTACGAGCATCTGCCGGATTCCGGTGGAGCCGCCGCCAAGGCGGCGCTGGAGGCCAATCCGCGGATCACCGCGCTGATGTGCACGGCCGACATATTGGCCCTGTCCGCCATGGATTACCTTCGCGCACATGGCATTTACGTGCCCGGGCAGATGACCGTCACCGGGTTCGACGGCGTGCCCGACGCGATCGGCCGTGGGCTGACCACCGTGTCTCAGCCGAGCCTGCAGAAGGGCCGCCGGGCCGGTGAGCTGTTGCTGAGTCCGCCGCGGTCAGGCCTGCCGGTCGCGGAGGTCCTGGCCACCGAGCTGATCCGGGGCCGCACCGCCGGTCCGCCGGCCTAGTCTTGGCGGCGACCCGTCCCCCAGCGCCGCCGCGCTTGCGATCGCCGCCTAGCCGCCGTTCTGGTCGCCGATCAACAACCGCACGGCCAGATCCAGCCGCTTGCTCACGTCGGTGGCGGAGGCGCGCCGGGTGAGCCAGGCGAGCAGGTTGGACAGCCAGACGTCGGAGATCACCCGGGCGATGTGGTACTGGTCCTCGGTCGGTTCGCCGTCGGCCATCGCCCGGGCGAACATGGAGTCGATGAGCTTCTCAACCTGGTCGACCTCGCTGGCCGCGGAGGCGTCGGCGAACACGTAGGCCCGCGTCATGGCTTCGGTGAGCAGGGGATTGCGCTGCATCGCGCGGTTGAGCTTGCCGACCATGAAGTTCAGCCGCTGAAACGGCGTGCCCCCGGCAACCGATGAGCGGTCGGTCTTGGCGTCGATGCGGCTGAATTCCCGGCCCAGCGCCGACACCAGCAGGTGCACCTTCGACGGGAAATACCGGTACAGCGTCCCCACCGCCACATCGGCGCGGTCCGCGACCGCGCGCATCTGGACCGCCTCGTAGCCGCCCTTGGAAGCGATGGCCATGGTGGCGTCCAGGATCCGCTTGCGACGTTCCCGCTGCGCCTCCGAGCCGAGTTCGGACTCCGCCAATACCGCCACGTTCATGACCTCGCGCGGTTGCGAGTCAGAAGCGCGGCTCGCGCTGGCCCTCGAGTTGGCACCGGCTGGCATATGACGGGTTGCTCCTGTTCCTGGCGGCTCGCTTGCAAACGATACGCATGCTGAGTGTGAATTTCCCACCTCCGTACCGCCGGGACAGCCGCATGTGCTGCTGTGATGGCGTTCGACTTGACGGTCGATCGCTGGCACTATTAGAACACGTTCTAGTCTGCGACGAGGCGAGTTGCGCAGCGACCCGAGACACGCAGGAGAATCGAGAGCTAGGGGTCTTAGGTGGTCTTAGGCCCCAACGTCATGTCGAGTCGAAGGACGCGGAGGTCCCGAGGGTGGTAGCGACCGTCACAGACGAGCAGTTCGCCGCGCGTGCGCTGGTGCGCGACTGGGCCCGCAATTCGGCGGCGGGGCCCGGTGGGACCACCGCGATCCGCGAGGTCGAGCAGGGCAACCCCGACGCGTGGCGTCCGGTGTTCGCCCGCCTCGCCGAGCTGGGCATTTTCGGTGTCGCGATCCCGGAGGAGCACGGCGGGGCCGGCGGCAGCGTCGAGGACCTGTGCGCGATGGTGGAGGAAGCGGCCAAGGCGCTGGTGCCCGGGCCGGTGGCGACCACGGCGCTGGCAACGCTCGTCGTCTCCGACCCCGAACTGCTCGCGCAACTGGCGGCCGGCGAACGCTTCGCCGGGCTGGCGCTGGACGGGGACGCGCAGTTCGACAGCGAAACCTCGCGGGCCTCGGGCGTGCTGCCATTGGTGTTGGGTGCCGCGAGTGGGGGCGTCCTGCTGCTGCCGGCCGGCGGGACATGGGTGCAGGTCGACTCCGAGAGCGACGGCGTGCAGATCGCGCCGCTGGACGCCACCGACTTCTCCCGGCCGTTGGCCCGGGTGGTGCTGACGTCGGCGGCGGCCACCAAGATCACGGCCTCGCCACAGCGTGTCGAGGAACTGGCGGCGACCGTGCTGGCGGCCGAGGCGGCGGGCGTGACCCGGTGGTCGCTGGACACCGCCGTCGACTACGCCAAGGTTCGCGAACAGTTCGGGAAGCCGATCGGCAGCTTCCAGGCCGTCAAGCACCTGTGTGCGGAGATGCTGTGTCGTGCCGAGCAGGCGGAGGTGGCCGCCGCCGACGCCGCCCGCGCCGCAGCGGACAGCGATGCTGACCAGCTTTCGATTGCGGCCGCTTTGGCGGCGAGCATCGGCATCGCCGCCGCGAAGGCCAACGTCAAGGACTGCATCCAGGTGCTCGGCGGCATCGGCTGCACCTGGGAACACGACGCGCACCTGTACCTGAGGCGGGCGCACGCCATCGGCAGCTTCCTCGGCGGCGCCGAGCGCTGGTTGCGCCGCGTCACCGAACTGACGCAGGGCGGTGTGCGGCGGCGCCTGGGGATAGACCTCACCGACGTCGAGGCGCAGCGTGCGGAGATCGCCGCCGCCATCGCCGAAATCGCCGCGCTGCCCGAAGAGAAGCGGCAGGCGGCGCTCGCCGAGGCCGGGCTGCAGGCGCCGCACTGGCCGGCGCCGCACGGGCGTGCCGCGTCGCCGGCCGAGCAGTTGCTGATCGACCAGGAGCTGGCGGCGGCCGGCGTGGTGCGGCCGGACCTGGTGATCGGCTGGTGGGCGGCGCCGACCATCCTTGAGCACGGCACGCCGGAGCAGATCGAGCGCTTCGTGCCGGGCACCCTGCGCGGTGAATTCCTTTGGTGCCAACTGTTTTCCGAGCCGGGGGCCGGCTCCGACCTGGCGTCGCTGCGCACCAAGGCGGTGCGCGGTGACGGCGGTTGGCTGCTCACCGGGCAGAAGGTGTGGACGTCGGCTGCGCACAAGGCGCGGTGGGGCGTGTGCCTGGCGCGCACCGACCCCGACGCCCCGAAGCACAAGGGCATCACCTACTTCCTGGTGGACATGAAATCGCCGGGCATCGAGATCCGCCCGCTGCGCGAGATCACCGGTGACTCACTGTTCAACGAGGTCTTCCTGGACAACGTGCTCGTCCCCGACGAGATGGTGGTGGGCGAGGTGAACGACGGCTGGCGGCTGGCGCGGACCACGCTGGCCAACGAGCGGATCGCGATGGCCACCGGCACCGCGCTGGGCAACCCGATGGAGGAACTGCTCAAGGTGCTGGGTGAGCTCGTCCTGGACGCCGCGCAACAGGACCGGCTCGGGCGGTTGATCGTCATCGCCCAGACCGGTGCGCTGTTGGACCAGCGGATCGCCCAGCTCGCCGTGGGCGGGCAGGACCCGGGGGCGCAGTCCAGCGTCCGCAAGCTCATCGGGGTGCGCTACCGGCAGGCGCTGGCCGAGTACATGATGGACGTCTCCGACGGCGGCGGGCTGGTCCGCAACCACGCGGTGTACGACTTCCTCAACACCCGCTGCCTCACCATCGCCGGCGGCACCGAGCAGATCCTGCTCACCGTGGCCGCCGAGCGGCTCCTCGGCCTGCCGCGCTGAGCCCTCTAGAGGCTTGTCCGCGGGGACCCTTGAGAGGTTGGCTCAGCAACATTGTGGAGAGGTCCGGGTACGTCACTATGAAGCTGTGGCACACTGCGACCAGGCGCGATACCGTCGGTTGACGGATGCGGTGCGCCGTTTTACGGCGTGTTATTGCAGGAACGAATGGGTACCAACCCGACGTTATTCATAATGTGCGCATGTGCCGAACGGGCAAATGGAGTGTGCGAGGGTAATCTCTGCTCACCTTCGTTGACCAACCAAGCGGGCGAGGGAAGGGAAGTGGGGACGTGACTGACGTTGCGCCGCGCCGTAAGTACCCGAACCCACCGATCGTTGAAGTGATCTGCCAAGTCACGTTCACGGAAGCTGTGTCGTGGTCCGCGGCGTCGCCGGGGTTGCTGTACGCGAGGATCCGCGACGACTATCCGGCTGAACCCAACGCGCAGACCGCAATCGAAGCCTCCGTCGACGGTGAGAACGGGCAGCTGCAAGTCAAACGCGGAGGACTGCGGTTCGTCTATTCGAATTCTGACCAGAATCGACGGCTTGTTGCGAATGAGGACAACCTGAGTGTCAATGCGCTTCCTCCGTACGAGAACTGGGACAGCCTAGCCACGCGTTTTCGCGAAGCTTTGAAAGCATTTCGAGACGAATTCGGCGCCTTCACGCCAGCAGCCGTGAGCCTGCGCTACATCAATCGGGTGATCGTCCCGGGCGAGTCGGTAAGGCCCACTGATTATTTCAATGTGCCCGTTGTAATGGCGCATCAACCGGACTCACGGACACGAGCCTTCGTGTCTCGCTCTGAGTCGATTTCGGCGGAGACGTCGATCGAGACCACAGTGACTTTCGCGAGCGTCGCTCACGCTGTCGAGGGGGAATCTGCATTCATGCTAGACATCGACCTTTCTATCCCCGCGCCGTCGGACGCTGATGTAGACCAAATGGTCGAGCTGGCGACAGTCCTGCATAAGTGGGAGAACCATGAATTCGAGTCGAGCATCACTGATGCATGCAGGAAGTTGTTCGGATGACTGAGATGACAGCACCGGAAATGAGGGCCAGAGGTGGGACCGCCAGGCCGACAAGGTTTCTTGGCTGGGCCGACGACGATGCCCCCCTGCTTTGCGGCGGGATCGTTGACATACATCCAGGCGAGTTGACGCTGCTGAACAGGCGTAGCGGGACTATGTCGACCGTCGGTGGTGGCGGGGTTTTTGGACGAGTCGCCGGCGGTGCGGTGTCGCAGCCCTTGTCGGCGTGGCATGATTCGCGGCACGTGTCAGAGTGTCACGAGGTCAAAGCTGAGGCGGGGCCTCTGCGTGTCTGGGGCGAGCCCGCGGTGTTTCGTGCGATATCCACACCAGACACCGCACCTGGCGTCTTAGCGACCGCCGGCAGACTCGATACAGTCGACGCCGATTTGCTTCCGATGTTGGTGCACAAAGATTTTCACAGCGCGCACCTGTCAGACTTGGTGAACATTGAGTTGGTCATCAGCTCGGTTATGCACGTGGTGACTGTCGTGCTCGAAACGGCATTCAAGAACGCAGGCTTCATTCAGCATGTGCTCGGCGGCGCTATCGGAGAGGACGCTACCAATGAGCTGGCCTACACCGATATTCTCGCTGACCTTCCAGCGCTTAGTCGCGAGTACGAGGACGTCGACGTCGTGATCGTCGGTGAAGATGAAATGAAGCCCCGTACTTATACCGATGAGGATCATCAGGTCTGGAGGACATAGCCTCCATGGCCATCAATCCGGATGCTGAGGATAGCGAGCAGACTGGCGGCGCCGATAAGTATGCCGACTGGTATGAGCGCACGGACGAACTCTGGCAGGGCACCCTCCTACGAGGGACACGGGTGTTCGAAGAATCTGGCAAGTTTGAAGAAGGCAAGCCTCCACGCGTGGTGTCTCGCAGAGCTGACGCAATAATTCTGACCCAGTCTTGCGATATCGATAAGCGAGCACAGAACAGGTTGCTAGTGGCCGAGATCCAGAGCTATCGACGGCTCGCTGAGGAATTGGGAAAGCCGGTCAGCGAAAAGGGATACCGCAAGGATTTGATCGCCGGGCGAACTATCGCTGAGTTCCTGTTGCCCCCGGCTCAGGACGTGCTCGATGACTGGTCCGTAGTGAATTTTCGCGAGCTTTACACCATCGACCGTGACCGGACCGCGGCGGCCGATGCGTTCGTGGGACTGGCTAGTCCGTATCGCGAGCATTTAGGCCAGGCATTCGCACGGTTCATGATGCGAGTCACCCTCCCCTCAAATCTCTCCGAGTTCGAGCACTACTCAGTCTGACTGGAAGTCGTTCTACTGTTTGGCGACCGAGTTGTGACCGTCCTTGGAGGAGCCGGCCCCGCTCAATACCGACAGCGGAACGGAGGCCTTCGCGTATCTGGAAAGGCCTAGATCGGGATCTCGGTTTAAGTTCTTGTCCTTAGGAAAACGTGGTCTGTGCGCAGGTGCTGGGGGAGGTGATGTTGACCCCGGGGTAGACCACCTGGATGTGGGTGCAGACGATGACGTTGTTGTCGGTCTTGGGCTGGCCGGTCTGCCAATCGGTGGAGTCGATGCGCCCGGTCGTCTGGTACTTGTCCGGCGGGCCCTCACCGAAGTAGACGGTGGTGATCTCGTCGGATCCCATCGACTTCATCACCCGCTCGTACTGGCCGGTGGCGTGCGCGTCCAGGTAGGCCAGCCGGTTCGACGACCGGATCTCGGTGGTCTGGCGGGCCCACAGCTCGTGCGGGAAGCCGGTCACCCCGTCGGGCGTCAGCATGTCCGCGCCGGCGGTGAAGTCGCAGTGGCCGTCGGACTTGAAGCAATTCAGGATGGTGCGCGTCTCCAGCTGGTTGGGGCCGTCCAGCGGGAACAACGTGGTCGCGGTGTTGCTGGCCGCGCCGGCGACCGGGCCGGGCAGGAACGTCAGCGCCGATCCGACCACCGCAAACCCGGTCATCAGCCGCTTCATGCCGTTCCCCTCTCGGTTCGCCAACCCTAGCGGTGAACCTAACCCCGCCACTACTCGTCGTAGGTGACTTCTACCGAATCAGATTCCGGGTGAGATTGACAGGCCAGGATCAGGCCGTCGTCGAGGTCCTGCTGCTCGAGCACGTCGTTGACCTCCATGCTCACCTTGCCGCTGCGCAAAGTGCACGCGCACGCGCCGCAGTGGCCCTCGCGGCAGGAGAACGGCGCGTCGAGACCCTTGGCTAGCAGCACGTCGAGCAGCTTGGCGTTGCGCGGCCACGACACGGTGTGGGTCTCACCGTCGAGCTGCACCACGGCGGTGGCCGGCGGCTGGTCGCCCGGCGCGGTGTCGTCGATCTTCACCGCCGCGAACGGGTCGGAGTCCAGCGACTTGAACACCTCGATATGCACCTGCGCCGCAGGAACTTTCAGCGATTCCAGCGCTTCGCGGGCGGCATCCATGAAGGGGCCGGGCCCGCAGATGTACACGGGGCGATCGGTATAGGGGGCGGCAAGCTTCGCCAGCGCGGTCACGCTCGGCATGCCCTGCAGCGATTCCAGCCAGTGCACCACCGTGAGCCGGTCGGGATATTTGGCCGACAGCTCGCGCAGCGCGTCGGAGAAGATCACCGACCGGTCATCGCGATTGGCATAGAGCAGCGTCACCTGGCCGCTGCCCTCGGCGAGGGCCGACTTGCAGATCGACATGATCGGGGTGATCCCGCTGCCCGCGGCCATCAACAGGAAGTCGTCGTCGAGCGTCTTGGGTACGAAGTTTCCCGACGGCGCGAGCACGTGGATCCGCATGCCCGCCCGCGCGTGCTCGCACAGCCAGTTCGACGCGTATCCGTCGGCGGTCCGTTTGATCGTGACGGTCAGCGCGTCGTCGGTGAACGGCGAACTGCACAGCGAGTAGCAGCGGGCCACCGATCCGGTGCGCTCGCTGGGAACGCGCAACGTCAAGAACTGGCCCGGTGCGTAGCGCAGCCGCTCGGGCGGGATGTCGGGATCGCCCGGCTCGTCGGGTACCGCGAACACCAGCGACCGCGCATCGTCCGTTTCGGCGACGACCTCGGCGATCTGCAGTTCAAGGACGTGGTCACCGAGCGGCTCGTCGAGATTGGCCTCGGCCAAGACCCAATCCTCCCTCTCGTTACAACTAGAACATGTTACAGAAAAGCGGATTCCTATCGCTACCAGCCGCAGGAATACCCTGCTCGACACAAATCGGAACGTGTTCTAGTCTCTGGTGTAAGTCCGCTGAGTAAGTTTGGCCCAGGAGGCAAACCTAGTGACGTCCATTCAACAACGCGACGCGCAGTCGGTTTTGGCTGGCATCGATGATCTGCTGCCCCGGATTCGGGAGCGCGCTCAGGCGACGGAGGATTTGCGGCGGCTGCCCGACGAGACCGTTCAGGATCTGCAGGACATCGGCTTCTTCACCCTGCTCCAGCCCGAACAGTGGGGTGGACTGCAATGCGATCCCGCCCTGTTCTACGAGGCGGTGCGGCGGCTGGCCAGCGCGTGCGGCTCCACCGGCTGGGTGAGCTCCATCATCGGCGTGCACAACTGGCACCTGGCGCTGTTCGACCAGCAGGCCCAGGAGGAAGTCTGGGGCGACGACCCGAACGTGCGGGTCTCGTCGTCGTACGCGCCGATGGGCGCGGGCGTGGTGACCGACGGCGGATATCTGGTCAACGGTTCCTGGAACTGGTCGTCGGGATGTGACCACGCCACGTGGGCCTTCCTCGGCGGTCCAGTGATCAAGGACGGCCGTCCGGTCGACTTCGGCAGCTTCCTGATCCCGCGCAGCGAGTACCGCATCGACGACGTGTGGCATGTTGTCGGCTTGCGCGGCACCGGCAGCAACACCGTGGTCGTCAAGGACGTCTTCGTGCCCCGGCACCGGTTCCTGTCCTACAAGGCGATGAACGACGGGACCGCCGGCGGGTACCAGACGAACACCGCCCCGGTCTACAAGATGCCTTGGGGCACAATGCACCCCACCACCATCTCCGCGCCGATCGTCGGCATGGCCTACGGCGCGTACGACGCGCACGTGGAGCACCAGGGCAAGCGGGTGCGCGCGGCGTTCGCCGGGGAGAAGGCCAAGGACGATCCGTTCGCCAAGGTGCGCATCGCCGAAGCGGCCAGCGACATCGACGCGGCCTGGCGCCAGTTGAGCGGCAACGTCGCCGACGAGTACTCGTTGCTGTCCGCGGGCAAGGAGATCCCGTTCGAGCTGCGCGCCCGCGCCCGCCGCGACCAGGTGCGGGCGACCGGACGTGCGATCGCTTCCATCGACCGGCTGTTCGAGGCTTCCGGCGCCACCGCCCTGGGCAACGACCAACCGGTGCAACGGTTCTGGCGCGACGCGCATGCCGGCCGGGTGCACGCCGCCAACGATCCCGAGCGGGCTTACCAGATCTTCGGGAACAACGAGTTCGGGTTGCCGCCGGGCGACACGATGGTCTAGCCGTGACGGCTACCGAAGAGCTGACGTTCGAGTCCACCTCGCGCTTTGCCGATGTCGATGTCGACGGACCGCTGACGCTGCACTACCACGAGGCCGGGGTCGGCAACGACCAGACGGTGGTGCTGCTGCACGGCGGCGGTCCCGGCGCCGCGAGCTGGACGAACTTCTCGCGCAACATTCCAGTGCTGGCGCAGCGGTTCCATGTGCTGGCCGTCGATCAGCCCGGCTACGGGCTTTCGGACAAGCGCGCCGAGCACGGGCAGTTCAACCACTACGCCGCGCGGGCGCTCAAGGGGCTATTCGACCAGCTCGGGCTGGGACGCGTTCCGCTGGTGGGGAATTCGCTGGGCGGGGGCACCGCCGTGCGGTTCGCCCTCGACTATCCCGATCGGGCCGGCCGGCTGGTGTTGATGGGGCCCGGCGGGCTGAGCATCAACCTGTTCGCCCCCGATCCGACCGAGGGCGTCAAGCGGCTGGGGAAGTTCTCCGTCGAACCCACCCGGGAAAACCTTGAGGCTTTCCTGCGGGTCATGGTCTATGACCAGAAGCTCATCACGCAGGAGCTGATCGACGAGCGGTTCGCGCTGGCCAGCACGCCGGAATCGCTGACGGCGACCCGGGCGATGGGAATGTCGTTCGCGGGGGCCGACTTCGAGCTCGGGATGATGTGGCGCGAGGTGCACCGGCTGCGCCAGCCCGTGCTGTTGATCTGGGGTCGCGAGGATCGGGTCAACCCGCTGGACGGTGCGCTGGTCGCACTGAAGACCATTCCGCGTGCGCAGCTCCACGTTTTCGGGCAGTGTGGACATTGGGCGCAGGTGGAGAAGTTCGACGAGTTCAACAAGTTGACCGTTGATTTCCTGGGAGGTGCGTGATGAGCATCCGATCGCTGGGCTATCTACGCATCGAGGCCACCGACATGGCGGCCTGGCGTGAGTACGGCCTGAAGGTGCTCGGCATGGTCGAGGGCAGCGGCCCCACCGACGGCGCGCTCTACCTGCGCATGGACGATTTCCCGGCCCGGTTGGTGATCGTGCCCGGCGAGCGCGACCACCTCATGGAGGCCGGCTGGGAATGCGCCAATGCCGAAGGGCTGCAAGAGATCCGGAACCGCCTCGATGTCGAGGGCGTGCCCTACAAGGAGGCCACCGCCGCCGAGCTGGCGGATCGCCGCGTCGTCGAGATGATCCGGTTCGCCGACCCGTCCGGCAACTGCCTGGAGGTCTTCCACGGCGTCGCGCTGGAGCACCGCCGCGTGGTCAGCCCGTACGGGCACAAGTTCGTCACCGGCGAGCAGGGCCTGGGCCACGTGGTGTTGTCCACCCGCGATGACGACGAGGCCCTGCACTTCTACCGTGACGTGCTCGGCTTCAAGCTGCGCGACTCCATGCGGATGCCGCCCCAATTGGTCGGCCGGCCGGCCGACGGTGCGCCCGCGTGGCTGCGGTTCTTCGGTTGCAACCCGCGTCACCACAGCCTGGCCTTCCTGCCGCTTCCGACGCCGAGCGGCATCGTGCACCTGATGCTGGAGGTCGAGAACTCCGACGACGTCGGGCTCTGCCTGGACCGGGCGTTGCGCCGCAAGGTGCCCATGTCGGCCACGCTTGGCCGGCACGTCAACGACCTGATGCTGTCCTTCTACATGAAGACACCCGGCGGGTTCGACGTCGAATTCGGCTGCGAGGGAAGGCAAGTCGAGGATAACGACTGGGTCGCCCGGGAAAGCACGGCCGTCAGCCTGTGGGGCCACGACTTCACGGTCGGCGCCCGCGGATAGTCATGTCTGCGCCGATCGATCCGCGGTCCTTCCGGCAGGTGCTGGGTCAGTTCTGCACCGGCATCACCATCATCACCACGGTGCACGACGACGCCCCTGTCGGCTTCGCCTGCCAGTCGTTCGCGGCACTGTCGCTGGACCCGCCGTTGGTGTTGTTCTGCCCCACCAAGGTCTCGCGGTCCTGGCAGGCCATCGAGGCCAGCGGCCGGTTCTGCGTCAACGTGCTGACCGAGAAGCAAAAGAACGTTTCAGCGCGATTCGGGTCGAAGGAGCCCGACAAGTTCGCCGGAATCGACTGGCACGCTTCCGATCTCGGCTCACCGATCATTGACGGGTCGCTAGCCTACATCGACTGCACGGTGGCGTCGGTGCACGACGGCGGCGACCACTTCGTCGTGTTCGGCGCGGTCCAGTCGCTGTCGGAGGCACCCAAGATCAAGCCGCGCCCGCTGTTGTTCTATCGCGGCGAATACACCGGGATCGAACCGGACAAGACCACACCCGCCCAGTGGCGCGACGACCTGGAAGCGTTCCTCACCGCCACCACCCAGGACACCTGGCTCTAGAGATCAGCCGGGCGTCCCACGGTAGGTGTCGTGCCCGACGGTCTCGGCGTCGGTCGTCGGCTCGTGCGACTGGAAGGACCGTCCCGCGTCGGGATCGTCGTGCTCACCAGCCGGCTTGGCGGTGGCCTCCGGATGCAGTTCGTCGGCGCGTTTGAACTGCTCCTGCAGTTGTTCGCGCGACGCCGCGACCTCGCTCTGATGGTTGGCCGCTCGCTCCTGCAGCCGGGCGGCTTCGGCCGCTTTGGCCTCCGCCTCGGCCTGGGCGGCGCGGGCCTTGGCGGCCGTTTCCTGGGCAAGGGCTTCGCGCCGCTCGACTTTTGCCGTCTCCAGCTTGGCCTGCTCGCGGATCTGTTCGGCCTGCCGCTGCCGTCGGCGGCGCCGCATCCTGCTCAGTGCGACTAGGGCAACGAGAATCACCAAGACCGCCGCGGCGGCGACCACGATCCAGATAGCGCTGCTATTCATCATGGGCTCCCATCAGGTCGGTTTTCGCCTGGCGCGCGGCGCCGGCTCGTTGGTGGAATCCCCGTATCTGGCGCAAGTAAAACAATGGGGTGGGATCGGGGGCTCTGACCAGGTGACCTTGGGCTCTACCCGGTCGCCGCTGACGCCGAAATCATGAGACCGCGTAAGCCGAGGGCTACTGGCAGGTGAGGTCGATGGCAGGTCGCTGTGACACGCTGCGTTTCGCGTACTGGGCCGGAGCCGTGGCGGATGCCGTAATGGTGGTGCCACTGCTGGTGCCGCGCGTGGCCGCCGCGATGCTCGGTCTCCACGGGTTCACCCCGGCACCCGATTACCGCTACGCTGCCGCGCTGTGTGCGGCTTTGATGGCTGGCTGGACGGCGCTGCTGCTGTGGGCCGGCCGCGCACCTGTCGACCGGCGAGGGGTATTGCTGCTCACGGTGTGCCCGGTGCTCGTGGGGCTCGCGGCCGCAGGGGGTTATGCGATCAGCAGCGGGCTCGTTCGGGTCGGCTTTATGGCGCCCATCCTGGCGATCCAGTTGGGTCTTGCGGTGCTGTTCCTCAGTGCCCACCGGCGCGCCCGCTTCCTCGCGGGAGAGGCGGATCGTCGGGGGTGATCCGGAAGACCGGGTAGTGGGCGGCGATGCGCTCGAATTCCGTCAGCGGAGCGTCGCTGCCCAGCGGAATGTGTGGGCGCGCTCCGGGCGCCACCGCGACGTAGCGGCGCAAGATGGGTGCGCGGGCGTCGGTGGCGACCTCGAGCAGGTGTACGGGCACGGCGTGCCTGCGGCGCATGACCGCACGCCCGCCCGCCGCGCGAACATTGCGCACCCAGTTCGCGTCATCGCCCAGCATCGATACCAGGTAGCGCCCGCCATCGTGATCGACGGCGACCACGGGGACCGAGATCACTCGTCCGGACCGCCGTCCCAGCACCTCGAGCGTCATCGCCCGCGTCGGGGACAGCATACCCGCTGAATACTGCAGCGCGGAAAGCCGATTCATCACTCTGGCCGGAAATCCCGGTCTCCCCCCGCGATACATCCACCGCTTGGCGGCGTACAGCCAGCCGACAACCAAGCTGACCGTCACTACATGAAGTCCAGCGCCTCCACGGTCGCGATCGGGCCCTCGTGGGTCGGCCGGTTCGCGCCGCCGATGCAGTAGACGGTGTTCCCGACGGTCGCCACCACCTCGGCGTGGCGCGCGGTCGGCATCGGGGGCAGGGTGCTCCACTTCGCGTCGGCGATGTCGTACATCTCGACGACGTTCAGCACCATCGTCGGTTCCTCGCCGCCGACGACCACGATGCGGCCGTCGATGTAGGTCGCGCCGTAGCTCCCGCGCGGGGTCGGCATGCCCACCAGCTTGGTCCAGTTGCCCGATTGCGGATCGAACCGCTCGTTCGCCGCGGAGTTCTTGTCGGCGGAAAGGAACCTACCGCCGATCGCGTACACGTAGGTGCCATCCGACACCGCGGCCAGATGTTCGCGCGGTGTCGGCATGTCGGCGGCGTCGTTCCACGAACTGCCGTCGAAGACCTCGGTCTGCGGAACAACCTGTTTGGCGTTCTGGCCGCCGACCGCGACGAGCTTGTCGCCCACCACCGCCGCGGCGGGCGCCGCCCGCGCGTGCGTCAGATGCGGCAGCTCAACCCAGGAGCCGCCGCGCAGCGCGAACACCTTGTCGGACGCGTTGGCCAGTTGATCACTGGTGCCGCCGAGCACCACCACTTCGCCGCGGTAGGCCGCCGCCGCCGCGTGATGCAGCGGGATGGGCAGGGGCGGCCCGGTCTCCCAGGCGCCGGTGTGCGGGTCGTAGCTCTCCACGGTCTGCAGTGCGACGCCGTTGCGCAGGCCGCCAACGATCCAGATCTTGTCGTTGACCACGGCCCATGCCGTCATCAGCCGGGGCGTCGGCGCGTCCGGCAGCGACCGCCACTGCGACGCCGGCTGGATCCGGCGGGCCGGCAGCTTCAGCGCTTCGGCCGACGACGTCAGCTGGCCGTCGCCGACGGCGGTCGACCCGCCGATCGCGTACACGGACTTCTCCACCGCGTCGACGGCCATGCCGTGCCGCGCGGTGGTCATGTCGGGCAGAGCGGACCAGACCTTCGTCATCAGGTCGAAGGCGGAGACGCTCTTGAGAAGTTGTCCGGCCGACACGCCGCCGACCGCGACCAGCCGCCCGTCGACGATCGCCGCGCCGAGGTCGCTGCGCGGCTGGCTCAGCGCGGGCAACGGCGTCCACGTCTTCGCGGCCGGGTCGTACGCCTCGACCGTCGCCAGATCCGTGGAGCCGCTGGCACCGCCCACGGTGTACACCAGCTTCCCGTCCGAGGCCGCGGCCAGCATCTGACGCGGCGTCGGGATGGGCGCACCGAGGGTCCAGGCGTTGCCGTCGAACACCTCGGTCGTGTTCAGCAGCGCGCCGCCTGCGTCGACGCCGCCCGTGACGACCAGCCGGTCGCCGACCACGGCCGCCGCCGCGGCCGCCCGGGGCTGCAACAGGTGCGGAAGCTCGACCCAGCGGCTGTTGATGACCCGCCAAACCTGGTCGCTCGCAACGTTTTTGCCGCCCTCGGACTTCCAGCCGCCGAGCACCACGGGGTTGCCCTGCCAGGTGACCGCCATCGCGTGCGCAACGGGGACCGGCAGGTCGTCGCCGACCTTCCAGCTGTCGATCACGGGGTCGTAGCCCTCCTGCAGTCCGGTCAGGCCACCGTCGCTGCGGATGCCGCCGAAGATCCAGATGGTGCCGTCGGCCTGCGTGGTGGCCGCGGCGTCCCGCGAAATGCGCGCGTTGGTGATCGGTTTCCATTGCATGGGCGGCTGCGCGGTCGGCTGGCCCGACGTCCCTTTCGACCCGGCTTTGTTGTCCGGCGAAAGCGCGAAAAAGACGCCGCCGATGACCAGCAGCACGACCGCGGCGGCCGCTCCGGCCACCAGCGCGATGCGGTTCCGCTTCTTCCCCGGCTCCGCGAACCACGCGGCGGCCCGGTCCCTGGGACCGCGCGGCGGGCCCTGGGCGCCGCCGTTTCGGCGCGACGGCGGGGCGGCGTGGGGTGGCCGCACCTTCGGTTGCGTCGCGGACGCCTGCCCGCCACGCAGCAAGCTCGCCAGCTCCGCGGGTGCCGACTGCGGAAGGGCCGCCGTTTCCAGGGCATGTTCGTGCCCGAGCGGGGCGCTGATCGCGGAGGTCGGGTCGTCGTGCCCGCTCGGCGCACGCGTAGGTGCGGGCATGCTCGACGTGTTGGGGAGGGGCGGGTGCGCCACCTCGCTGTGGCCTCCGGGCGGGACCGGCGCGGCATACGGGGTTTCCGCCGCCACGGCCGAGGGGCGCCCGGTGATGGCCATCGCGTCGGGTTTCAGACCGTTGCGGCGCTGGGCGGCCTGTAGCTCGCGGCCGAACTCCTCGGCCGAGGCGGGCCGCTCGGCGGGGTCGATCGACATCGCCCTCTCGATCGCCGAGCACACCGCGTCCGGGATGCCGTCGGGCCGCATGTCCGGGATCCCGGTGGTGCTGATGCGCAGATACTGCGCGATCAGGTCCTCGCCCTTCTTGCGCTCGTGCGCGGCGTTGCCCGCGATGAGCGCATACAGCGTGGCGCCAAGCGAATACATGTCGGACGCGATCGTCGCCGGGTTGCCCGTCATGACCTCCGGCGCGGTGAAATCGATCGTCCCGGAGAAGAACCCGGTCGCGGTCTCGTATCCGCCTTCGATGTGGGCGATGCCGAAATCGCTTAGTTGCGGCTCGCCGTAGTCATTGACGAGGACGTTGGCCGGCTTGATATCGCGGTGCAAGGTCCCGGTCCGGTGCGCGGTTTCCAGTGCGCCGCAGAGCTTTACGCCGATGTGCAACGCCTCGGGCCAGGCGACCGGCCCTTCCCGGCGCAGCCGGACTGCCAGCGAGTCCGCCGAGTGATACGGCATCACGATGTAGGGTTTGCCGCTCGGGGTCACGCCGACCCGCAGGATGTTGACGATGTTCGGATGGCCGGATAGCCCGCCCATCGCGTAGCCCTCGCGCAGGAACCGTTCTCTGCTGTCGTCGTCGATGTGGGATGGCAGCACCTTCACCGCGACGCTTCGCCCGAGCGCGGTCTCGTAGCAGCAGTAGATGACCCCCGCTCCGCCGCGGGCTACCTGGCGCGCATCCTCGAACCCCGCGGCCGCCAGCTCCGCGGCGATGCCGCTCGGTACCGGTGCGACATTGTCGGAATGGGGCTCTTCAGGCATTTGCTGGCGCTCAACCCTCCGCGAAATATGTATAGGCGAGCTCAAGGTTAAGCGCTCAGAACCCCGCCGGTGTCTCTTTCGGCAACCTTCGTTCGCCCGGCCGCCGGCCGGGGGACGGCACAGTTAGCCGACGAACGCGTCGGTCGCGCTCAGGCGTCGATGGTCGGCGGTCCCTGATGGGGCCGTTGCAGCTCGGCGAATTCCGGAACGCCGGCGATGGTGAGCACGGCCTCCAGCAAGCGAATGCCGTCCTGCGTGTTCGGTGTTCGGGTCAGGACGGGGCCGGAGAACGCGTGGCCGTCGATCGCGATGATCGGGCTGCCGGCCTCGTCGCCCAAGGCGTCTTGGCTGGCTTGGTGCGCCCGCTTGACCGCTTCGTCGAAGCCGCTGTCGTCGAGGGCTTCGGCGAGCCTCTCCTCGAGGCCGTTCTCGGCGAGGGCTTCCCGGATTCCTGCTGCGGTGAGGTCTTCCTGCCGCACATGGATCCGGCGACCGATCGAGTCGTAGAGGCCCGCAAACGCGTCCGGTCCTCGCTCGGCGACGGCCGCGGCGAACAGGCGTCCCAGCCGTGTCGACCGTTCCATCATGCGTTGCTGTTTGGCGTCCGTGTCCTCGCCCTCGTTGAGCACCGCCAGGCTCATCTGCCGCAAGGCGACCGGTGTGTGCGTCGATTGTGCGGCGTCGCGCAGCCAGCGTGCGGTCACCCAAGAGAAAGGACAGACGGGATCGAGATAGAGGTCGACGTCGGCCACGGGTTCCTCCTTCGGACCAAGGCTTGGGGCTAGGGACGGCATACCCGCTACCGGCCGTCGCACGCCTGCCGATGGCGTTGGCAGCAGAATGGCCGTATGACGCTGGAGCTGGGCGAGTACTTCGATCGCATCGGTTATGGCGGCGCCGCGGCGCCGAACCTCGACGTATTGCGGGCCTTGGTGAGCGCGCACACCAAAGCGATTCCATTCGAAAACCTCGATCCGCTGCTGAATGTGCCCGTCGACGACCTGAGCCCGGGCGCCCTCGCCGGCAAGCTGGTTGGGCGGGGCCGGGGTGGCTACTGCTACGAGCAGAACGGCTTGATGGGCTACGTGCTGTCCGAGCTGGGCTTCCGCGTGCGGCGCCTGGCCGGCCGGGTGGTGTGGATGCGGCCGCTCGACGCGCCGGCACCGCCGCAGACACACACCGTGTTGGCGGTGACGTTCCCCGGCTCCCACGCCTCGTACCTCGTCGACGTGGGCTTCGGTGGCCAGACACCCACCTCGCCACTGCGCATCGAGACCGGCAGCGTGCAGCAGACGACGCACGAGCCCTACCGGCTGGAGGACCGCGGCGACGGCCTGGTCTTGCAGGCCCAGGTCCGCGGCGAGTGGCAACCGCTCTACGAGTTCAGCACCCGGACCGCGCCGGACGTCGACCTGCAAGTGGGTAGCTGGTTCGTCTCGACGCATCCCTCGTCGCACTTCGTCACCGGTCTGACGGCCGCGCGTGTCACCGACGATGCCCGGGTGAACCTGGCCGGTCGGAACCTGGCCATCCATCGCGCCGACGCCAGCGAGAAGATCCGCCTCGACGACGCTGCGGCGGTGGTGGACACCCTCAGCGACCGGTTCGGCATCAACGTGTCCGACGTCGGCGACCGCGGTGCCCTCGAGGCTCGCCTGGACAAGATCCTGGACGCCTAAAGCCAGGGGCCGATCCGCCGCAGCGCCTCTTCGATGTCGCCGGTCGGCCCGGCGAACGACAACCGGACGAATGAGTTGCCGTGCGTGGTGTCGAAATCGATGCCTGGCGCAATGGCAACCCCGGTGTCGTCCAACAGTTTCGAGCAGAACGCGATCGAGTCGTCGGTGCGGTCCGACACGTCGGCGTACACGTAGAACGCGCCGTCGGTGGGCGCGAGGCGGTCGATGCCGATCCGGCGCAGCCCATCGAGCAGCAGCGCCCGGTTGGTCGCGTAGTGGTGCAGGTTGCCGTCGGCTTCGGCGATCGCCTCGGGGGTGAAGGCCGCCACCCCGGCGAGTTGCGACAGCACCGGCGGGCAGATGGTGAAGTTGCCGGTCAGGCGGTCCACCGCGCGCAGCAGCGCCGGTGGCACCAGCATCCAGCCCAGCCGCCAACCGGTCATCGCCCAGTATTTCGAAAAGCTGTTGACCACCACGGCGTCTCGTGATGTCTGCCAGGCGCAACTGGTCTGCGGCGCCCCTTCGTAGACCAGGCCGTGGTAGACCTCGTCACTGATCAGCCGCACCCCGGACGTCTCGCACCACGACGCGATGGCGGCCAACTCGGACGGCGCTATCACGGTTCCGGTGGGATTGGCCGGGCTGGCGACGATCACTCCGTGGGGCGGCGGGTCGAGTTCGGCGAGCATCTGCACGGTGGGCTGGAAGCGGGTCTGCGGTCCGCAGGGGATTTCGACCACCTCACATCCCAACGCGGACAGGATGTTTCGGTAGCACGGGTAGCCGGGACTGGCCAGCGCCACCCGGTCACCCGCGTCGAAGCACGCCAGAAACGCGAGCAGGAATCCGCCGGACGAACCGGTGGTGACCACCACGTCGTCGGGTTCGACCCGAAGCCCGTGCAGGCGTTGGTAATCCGCCGCGATCGCCACGCGCAGCTCGGGGATGCCCAGTGTCACGCTGTAACCGAGCTCGTTGAGGTGCAAGGCGGCGGCCGCGGCCGCGCGCACCGGCTCCGGCGCTCCCACACTGGGCTGGCCGGCCGACAGGTTCACCAGGTCGCCGTGGCTGCGCTGGCGCTCGGCCGCGGCCAGCCACACGTCCATCACATAGAAGGGCGGGATGGCGGCGCGCAGCGCGACGTGGTCGTTCACGACGTCCCGAGCACCTCGGCTTCCAGCCGTGCGAGCAGTTCTTGCGGTGTGCTGAGCAGATGTGCACTGCCGTGAGCGCGTTTGAAATACAGCTGCATGTCGTGTTCCCAGGTGATCGCGATCCCGCCGTGCAACTGGATGCCTTCGGCGGCGGCGGTGCACAGCGCCTCGGTCGCGGCGAGGCGCGCGGTGGCCGCGTTGGACGGGGTGGGCTCGTTGCAAGAGTCCGCAACGACGGCCTTCGCCGCGGCGATCGCGACGTACAGATCGGCCATCCGGTGTTTGAGGGCCTGGAAACTGCCGATCGGCCGGCCGAATTGCACTCTGTTCTTGGCGTATTCGACGGTGAGCTCCAGGCAGCGTTCGGCTGCCCCGATCTGCTCGGCGGCCAGCAGGATGGCCGCGCTGTCGGCGATGCCGGGGTCGGTGCCGATCGGTTCGGTCGCCTCGGCCTTGAGCTGCGCGAGCCGTCGGGTCGGGTCCATGGTGGTGACGGGCTGCGCGCCGAACCGGGTCCACCGGCTCAACTGGCCGTCGTCGTCCACGGCAACGACGACGTCGGCGATATCGCCGTTGACCACATAGTCGGCGTCGAGCACCAGCGCGCCGATCGAGGTGCCCTCGGCGAGGCCGCCCAGCGTCTCGGCGTCGGGCTCGGGCGCGGCCAGCAGGGCGAGCTCCGCCAGCGTCGTGCCCAGCAGTGGGGAAGGCACCAGCGCCCGGCCCAGCTCCTGCAAAACCGTTGCGGCATCGGCGAGTTCGCCGCCCGCGCCACCCAGCTCCTCGGGGATGACCAGCGCGGCGGCGCCCACCTGCTCACACAGCAGCTGCCACAGCGACTCGTCGTAGCCGCGGTCGGACTCCATCGCCGCGCGCACCGCCGCCGGGTTCGCGTGCTTGGCCACCAGGGTCGCGACGGTCTCCCGCAGCATCTCCCGTTCTTCACTCACGAGCGCCGCTCCTCTCCCCCGCAAGCGGGTGGTACCCCCCCATCGCCACACTCTGCATGGTCGCGCCCCGAGTCATGGTTACAGCGCCTCCAGCACTCGTCGCCGATGCGCCTCGGGCGTACCCCAGGCCGAACGCAATGCTTGCACCCGCAGCAACCAAAGCGACAGGTCGTGTTCCTGGGTGAACCCGATCGCGCCGTGGGTCTGCAGCGCCGACCGCGCGGCCAGCAGGCCGGCCTCGGACGCCGCCGCCTTGGCGGCGCTGACGTCGCGGGGCTCGAGTGATAAGGCCGCGCCATACAGCAGCGGGCGGGCCAGCTCGATCGCGATGTGGACGTCGGCGAGCTTGTGCTTGATCGCCTGATAGGAACCGATCACCCGGCCGAATTGCGACCGCTGCTTGGCGTAGTCGACGGTGTCGCGCAGCAGCGCCTCGGCCGCGCCGACCAGCTGCGCGGCGGTGGCCAGCGCCCCGAACTCGTAGGCGCGCCGAAGATCAGCCTGCCAGGCCCGGCCGGTCGGGGTCACGTCGTAGAGGGGCCGGCTCGGATCGACCGACTCGTGCCGGTCACCCGGCCTCGCTTCGGCGACGCCCTCGTCGGTTGCCACCAGCACCAGCCCGGCCGTGTCGGCGTCCACCGCGCGCGGCGTCTGCGGCGGCAGCGCGACGGTGACCATCAGCTCACCGGAGGCCGCGGCGGCGCAGCGCTCGGCCTGATCGTCAGAGGCGAGCAAAACTGGTGCCACGGCGATGGATTCGGCCACCGGCCCGGGCACACACCACCGTCCCAGGCGTTCGAGTGCGACCACCAGGTCGACCGGATGGGCCTCGATGCCGTCGAACTTCTCGGGGACCGCCAGCGCGGTGACACCCAGGTCGGCCAGCTGGCCCCACACCTTGCGACCGGGCGCGGTATCGCCCGCCGACCACGCGCGGATCACGCCGGGCAGGTCGGCAGCGCCCAGGGCGGCGTCGATGCTGGCCGCGAAGTCGCGCTGCTGTTCGTCTAGCGCAAATTTCACTTCTTGCTCCCGGACTTCTCGCGGGGCAGGCCCAGCAGCCGCTCCGAGATGATGTTGCGCTGAATCTCGTTGGTGCCGGCGTAGATCGGGCCGCCCAGCGCGAACAGCAGGCCATCGGTCCAATTGCCGGCGAGCTCGCCGTCGGCGGCGAGCACGTCGAGTGCGGTCTGGTGCAGCTCCACGTCGAGGTCCGACCAGAACACCTTGGTCACCGACGATTCGGCGCCCAGCTCACCGCCGTCGGCCAGCCTGGTCACGGTGCCGAACGTCTGCAGCCGGTAGGCCTGTGCCTTGATCCAGCCATCGGCGACGCGGTCGGCGAAGGCCGGGGGAGAGCCGCTGTCCTTCCAGAGCTGCACCAGCCGCTCGGCGGTCGCCAGGAAGCGGGCCGGGCTGCGCAGGGACATGCCGCGTTCGTTGCTCGAGGTGCTCATGGCCGCCCGCCAGCCCTCGTTCGGGGTGCCTATGACGTCGTGGTCGGGGACGAACACGTCGTCGAGGAAGATCTCGCCGAAACCGGTGTCGCCGCCCAGCTGGACGATGGGTCGCACGGTGACGCCCTTGGCCTTCAGATCGAACATGAAGTACGTCAGGCCGTTGTGCCGCTCGGCCGTCGGGTCCGACCGAAACAGCCCGAAGCCCATTTCCGCGAACGGCGCGCGGGAACTCCAGATCTTCTGCCCGTTCAGCAGCCAGCCGCCGTCGGTTTTGGTCGCGGTGGATCGCAGCGAGGCCAGGTCGCTGCCGGATTCCGGCTCCGACCACGCCTGAGCCCAGATCTGTTCGCCGCTGGCCATTTTCGGCAGGATGCGGTCCAGCTGCTCTTCGGTGCCGTGTGCGAACAACGTCGGCGCCAGCATCGAGGTGCCGTTGGCGCTGGCGCGTCCCGGGGCGCCGGCGCGAAAGTACTCCTCCTCGAACACCACCCAATGCAGTAGTGGCGCGTCGCGGCCCCCGTATTTCTTGGGCCAGGTGATCACCGACAGCCCGGCGTCGAACAGCACGCGGTCCCACTGCCGGTGCTGGGCGAAGCCCTCGGCGTTGTCGTAGGACTTCGTCGGGATCGAATCGGCGTTGGCCGACAAGAAGTCCCGCACCTCGGCCGCAAACGCCAGCGTCTCTTCGTCTAGTTCCAGATCCACTTCACGTCCACTCTCGCAGTTGTGGTTTGACCACCTTGCCGCCAGGATTGCGCGGCAACGCGTCGACGAACCGCACCGACCGCGGCGCCTTGAAGTTCGCCAAATGTTCACGGGTGTAAGCGATCACGGACTGCTCGTCGAGGTCGACGCCGGGCCTGGTCACCACGAACGCCCGTCCGACCTCGCCGAGACGCTCGTCGGGGACCCCAATCACCGCGGCATCGGCGACCCCCTCCATCCGGGCCAGCACCTGCTCGACCTCGGCGGGGTAGACATTGAATCCGCCGCAGATGTACATGTCCTTGAGCCGGTCGGTGATGCGCAGGTTGCCGGCCGCGTCGACGGCACCGATGTCACCGGTGTGCAGCCAGCCGTCGCGGTCGATGGCGGCCGCGGTGGCGGCCTGGTCGTCGAGGTAACCCAGCATGACGTTCGGACCGCGCAGCAGCACCTCACCAGCTTCGCCGGGAGTTGTTGCGTCGATGCGCAATTCGAAGTCGGCGAACGGACGCCCGCACGTCGTGGCGACGGTGACCGCGTCGTCATCGGCGCGGCACATCGTGCCCATGCCGTTCGCCTCGGTCAGCCCGTAAGCGGTCAGCACGATGTCGATGTCGAGCTCGGACTGCATGCGCTCGACCAACACGACGGGAACGGTGGCCGCTCCGGTCACCGCGAACCGCAGCGAACTCAGGTCGTAGTCCTTGCGCTGCGGATGGTCCAGCAGGCTCTGATAGATGGTGGGCGGTCCGGGCAGCACGGTGATGCGGTGTTGTTCGATCGCCTGCAGCGCGCGCAGCGGGTCGAAGGTCAGGTGCGGGATCAGCGTCGCCCCGGTCTGCAGGCAGGCCAGGATGCCGGCCTTATACCCGAAGTTGTGGAAGAACGGGTTGATGCACAGGTAGCGGTCGTCGCTGGTGATCTTGCCGTTGGCGGCCCACGACGCCGAGGCCGACAGTGACTGCCGGTACGCGCAGAGCACCCCTTTGCTGCGGCCGGTGGTGCCCGAGGTGAACAGGATGTCGCTGACGTCGTCGGGCGTGACGGCGGCGGCGCGGGCCGCGACCGCGCTGACGTCGGAGCCGCGGGAGATGAAGTCGTCCCACGTCCCGTCGTCAGCCTCGATCGGGATCCGCACGATGTGCCGCAGCGCGGGCAGGGCTTCAGGGCTCAAGCGGCCCAGGTCGGCGACCCGATCATGGCCGAGGAATCGCCCCATCCCGAACAGCACGGGCGCACCGGTGCGGGCCAGGATATCGGAGGCCTCCTCGGCGGTATAGCGGGTGTTCAGGGGCACCATGGCCGCACCGGCGTGGTGGATCGCCAGGCAGGCCACCACCCAGTGCCAGGTGTTCGGCGACCAGATCGCCACGCGGTCCCCCGCTTGCACGCCGAGGTTGATCAGCGCGGCCGCCGCCCGGTGCACCTCGTCGCGCAGGGCGGCCGCCGTGAACGCCCGCTCGTCGGTGATCAACGCGGCGTGACCGGGGAGTTGCTGCGCCAAACGATCGAGCGCCGCCGGTACGGTGCGCGGATCGCTCCCCATGAATGCTCCTCTAACAAAGCAAGTGCTTGGTAGGTTAGCCTACAGGGCATGCAGGACGTCGAGGAGTTCCGGGCGGAGGTCCGCCAATGGCTCGCCGACAATCTGGTCGGCGAATTCGCAGCTCTCAAGGGCCTTGGCGGACCGGGCCGCGAGCACGAGGCGTTCGAAGAACGCCGGGCGTGGAATCAGCATCTGGCCAAGGCCGGCCTGACCTGCCTGGGCTGGCCGGTGGAACACGGCGGCCGCGGCCTGTCGACCGCGCACCGCGTGGCGTTCTACGAGGAGTACGCCCGCGCCGACGCCCCGGACAAGGTGAACCATTTCGGCGAGGAACTGCTCGGGCCGACGCTGATCGCCTTCGGAACGCCCGAGCAGCAGCAGCGCTTCCTGCCGAAGATCCTCGACGTCACCGAGCTGTGGTGTCAGGGCTATTCCGAGCCCGGCGCCGGCAGCGACCTGGCCAACGTCTCCACCACCGCCGAGCTGGACGGTGACCAGTGGGTGATCAACGGCCAGAAGGTGTGGACCTCGTTGGCGCACTGGGCGCAGTGGTGCTTCGTGGTCGCTCGCACGGAGAAGGGTTCCAAACGGCACGCCGGGCTGTCGTATCTGTTGGTGCCGCTGGACCAGCCGGGTGTGCAGGTCCGCCCGATCATCCAGCTGACCGGCGACTCGGAATTCAACGAAGTCTTCTTCGACGACGCCCGCACCGACGCCAATCTGGTGGTCGGCCCGCCCGGCGACGGCTGGCGGGTCGCCATGGGAACGCTGACCTTCGAACGCGGCGTGTCGACACTCGGGCAGCAGATCCGCTACGCCCGTGAGCTTTCCAACCTGGCCGAACTTGCGCAACGCAACGGCGCCGCCGACGACCCGTTCATCCGGGAGCGGCTGACGCGGGCGTGGGCCGGGCTGCGGGCCATGCGTTCGTATGCGCTGGCCACCATGGACGTTGAGCAGCCCGGCCAGGACAACGTGTCAAAGTTGTTGTGGGCCAACTGGCATCGCGATCTGGGCGAGCTGGCGATGGACGTGATCGGCAAGCTGGGGCTGACCTTGTCGGACGGCGAATTCGACGAGTGGCAGCGGCTTTTCCTGTTCACCCGCGCCGACACCATCTACGGCGGCTCCAACGAGATCCAGCGCAACATCATCGCCGAGCGGGTGCTCGGCCTGCCCCGGGAGGTAAAGGGATGACCCTGTCCGAAGCTCCGAAAGAGGTTGCCGGGCACGGGCTTCTGCAAGGCAAGGTGGTCGTCGTAACCGCGGCCGCCGGCACCGGGATCGGCTCGGCGACGGCGCGACGGGCGCTGGTCGAGGGCGCCGACGTGGTGGTGTCCGACCACCACGAACGACGGCTGGGGGAGACCGCCGCCGAACTGTCCGGGCTGGGGCTGGGCCGGGTCGAGAGCGTGCTGTGCGACGTGACCTCCAGCGCGCAGGTGGACGCGCTGGTCGCGTCGACCACCGCCCGGATGGGCCGGCTGGACGTTTTGGTCAATAACGCCGGTCTGGGCGGTCAGACACCGGTGGTCGACATGACCGACGACGAGTGGGACCGCGTCCTGAACGTGACGCTGTCGTCGGTGTTCCGGGCCACCCGCGCGGCGCTGGGCTACTTCCGCGACGCGGACCACGGCGGGGTGATCGTCAACAACGCAAGCGTTCTGGGCTGGCGGGCACAGCACTCGCAGTCGCATTACGCGGCCGCCAAAGCGGGCGTTATGGCATTAACCCGTTGCAGCGCAATAGAAGCCGTCGAATACGGGGTGCGGATCAACGCGGTGTCGCCGAGCATCGCGCGGCACAAGTTCCTGGACAAGACGACCTCGTCCGACCTGCTCGATCGGCTGTCGGCCGGTGAAGCTTTCGGGCGGGCGGCCGAGCCGTGGGAGGTGGCGGCCACCATCGCGTTCCTGGCCAGCGACTATTCCAGCTACCTGACCGGCGAGGTCATCTCGGTGTCCAGCCAGCATCCGTGAGCGCGTGAGCGGCCAGCTGGCCAAGCAAGCGCTTGGTTGATACTCTCATCAAGTGGACCGAGTGGCCGGTCAGGCAAACAGCCGCCGCGACGAGTTGTTAGAGCTCGCCGCGACGATGTTCGCCGAGCGCGGATTGCGCGCTACCACCGTGCGCGACATCGCGGACAGCGCCGGCATTCTCTCCGGCAGCCTCTATCACCACTTCTCCTCCAAGGAGGAGATGGTCGACGAGCTACTGCGCAGTTTCCTGGACTGGTTGTTCGCCCGCTATCGCGAGATCGTGGACAGCGAGGCCAACCCGCTGGAGCGGCTCAAGGGTCTGTTCATGGCGTCGTTCGAGGCGATCGAGCATCGGCACGCGCAGGTCGTCATCTATCAGGACGAAGCCCAACGGCTGTTGTCGCAGCCGCGGTTCTCCTACATCGAGGACATGAACCGCCAGCAGCGCAAGATGTGGGTCGAGGTGATCAATCAGGGCATCGACGAGGGTTACTTCCAGCCCGACCTCAACGTCGACCTGGTCTACCGTTTCATTCGTGACACCACATGGGTGTCGGTGCGCTGGTATCAACCCGGCGGACCCCTCACCGCACAGCAGGTGGGTCAGCAATACCTCGCCATCGTTCTCGGTGGGATTACCAAAGAAGGAGTCTGACAAATGGGTGAGGCGTACGTCATCGACGCTGTACGTACCGCGGTCGGCAAGCGCAACGGATCGCTGGCCGGGGTGCATCCCGTGGACCTCGGCGCCCTCGGTTGGCGTGGGCTGCTCGACCGGGTCGACGTCGACCCCGCTGCCGTCGACGACGTGATCGCGGGCTGCGTCGACGCCATCGGCGGGCAGGCGGGCAACATCGCCCGGCTCTCGTGGCTGGCCGCGGGCTACCCCGAAGAGGTTCCCGGCGTCACCGTGGACCGGCAGTGCGGCTCCAGCCAGCAGGCGATTTCCTTTGGCGCACAAGCCATCATGGCCGGCACGGCCGACCTCATCGTGGCCGGCGGTGTGCAGAACATGAGCCAGATCCCGATCTCATCGGCCATGACCGTGGGAGAACAGTTCGGGTTCACCTCCCCGACCAACGAGTCCAAGCAGTGGCTGCACCGCTACGGCGACCAGGAGATCTCTCAGTTCCGCGGCTCGGAGATGATCGCCGAGAAGTGGAACCTGTCGCGCGAGGACATGGAGCGCTACGCACTGACCAGCCACGAGCGCGCGTTCGCCGCGATCCGCGGCGGTCACTTCGACAACGAAATCATCACCGTCGAAACGGAATCCGGGCCGTTCCGGGTCGACGAGGGTCCGCGCGAGTCGTCGCTTGAGAAGATGGCGGGCCTGAAGACGCTCGTCGAGGGCGGCCGGCTGACGGCGGCGATGGCCAGCCAGATCTCCGACGGCGCGAGCGCGGTGCTGCTGGCTTCCGAGCAGGCCGTCAAGGATCACAAGCTGACCCCCCGCGCGCGCATCCACCACATCAGCGCCCGCGCCGCCGACCCGGTGTTCATGCTGACCGGGCCCATTCCGGCCACCCGGCACGCGCTGGAGAAGGCCGGGCTGTCGATCGACGACATCGACACCGTCGAGATCAACGAGGCGTTTGCGCCGGTGGTGATGGCCTGGCTCAAGGAGATAAAGGCCGACCCGGAGAAGGTCAACCCGAATGGCGGCGCGATCGCCCTTGGGCATCCGCTGGGCGCGACCGGCGCCAAGCTGTTCGCCACCATGCTCAACGAACTCGAGCGCGTCGGCGGCCGCTATGGCCTGCAGACGATGTGTGAGGGCGGCGGCACCGCGAACGTCACCATCATCGAGCGGCTGTAGCGCCTGGCGCGGAGCTCAGTTCGGCGGCGAAGCGTCCCGGACTCTGAGGTAATGCGCGATGCCGAGTCGAGCGAATGTGCGCTTGCGGTCGGCCGACAGCATGGGCAAAGCCACTTCGGCGTCGATCACCTCGGGCTGCGCGACGTCGTAACTCTCGCCCTGGGAGGAAATGGTCGCTCGCCCCGCGGCAAGGACGTTCTGCAACCAGTCCACTCCAGTGCCATAGGGCAGCGGTATGACGAACCCGTCGGCCGTCCGGTCCGCCACGACCGGCGTGGCGTACTGCTTGCCCGACCGTCGCCCGGTGTGCCGGATGGCCGATGCGTACCAATGTCTGTGCCCGGCCAGGCGCAGCATCAGTGGGTTGAGCAGGTATCTGTTGGAAACACGGATCGCGCCCAGCAACGGCTTCGGCCAGGCTTCAGGTAGTAGCGCACTCATGACTCCACGATGATCGCGAGCCCGCGCCGGAGCCAGGGTCTTTAGTCGCCGGATTCGATCAGGGCGGACGCCGACCGCAGATGTTCGATCGCGTCGTGCACGATCGAGCCGATCAGCTCGGCGCACGACGGCAGGTCCTCGAGAATGCCGGCGACCTGCCCGGAGGCCAGCACCCCGGCTTCGGTATTGCCCTCCACCAGCCCCGCCTTCAGCAGCATCGGGGTGTTAGCCGCCATCACCACCTGCGACCAGGTCATCTCCTTGCCGTGGCGCATCGCCATCCCATCGCGGATCATCGACCGCCAGGTCATCTGCGACATGTGCTTGAACTTCGCCGCATTGCGCACGGCCGCCGTGAGACCCCGTACCGGCGAACCGCTTTCCAGCCTCTCGACCAGCCCGGTGCGCAGTACGCGGTGCGGCATGCCGTCCACGCGCGTGGTCACCACCGTGCCGTCCAGCGCCGCTTCGAGGTAGCGCCGCTTGACCGCTTCGGGCACGGTCGAATCAGAGGTCAGCAGAAAGCGCGTGCCCATCGCGACGCCGGCCGCGCCGTAACTCAGCGCGGCCGCCAGCCCGCGCCCGTCGAAGAACCCGCCCGCCGCGATGACCGGGATGCCGGTGCCCTGCACGGCGTCCAGCACCGACGGCAGCAGCAGCGTCGTGGCGACGGGTCCGGTGTGTCCACCGCCCTCGCCGCCCTGCACGATCATCGCGTCGGCGCCCCAGGCCGCGACCTTGCGCGCATGCTTAGCGGCGCCGATCGACGGAATCACCACGGCCCCGGCCTCTTTCAGCCGCGCGATCAGATCCTGCTTGGGCGCCAGGGCGAACGACGCCACCTTCACGCCCTCGCGGATCATGAGATCGACGCGGTCGCCGGCGTCCGCGGCGTCGGCGCGGATATTCACCCCGAAGGGTTTGTCGGTGGCGGCCTTGACCTTTCCGATGGCCGTCGCCAGCTCGTCCAGGGTCATGGTGGCCGAAGCCAGGATGCCCAGGCCGCCCGCGTTCGCCGTGGCGGCCACCAGCCGGGCGCCGGCCACCCAGCCCATCCCGGTTTGGACGACCGGGTGCTCGACACCGACCAGCTCGGTCAGCGGCGTGCGCAACTTCATCGCCGCCGCCGACGATGCAGGGGGGGTACCGCCCGCTTGCGGGGGACGAAGCGATGAGGAGGAGGCGGAATAATCATCAACGTATCTCTCGGTCGCGCAGGGACTTCGGGTCGATCACCTCGCGGATGAGGTGGAGCTCTTCGTCCGTCGGCAGCCTGGTCGCGCCGGCCTCGTCGACGCCATGTACGTCGAAAGACGTGGCCTCGCGAACGTCGTCGGGTGACACCCCGGGATGCAAGCTCAGCGCACGCATCGTGTGGTCCGGGCCGCCGAAGTCGAACACGCCCAGATTGGACACGACCCGGTACGTGTTGGCGAAGCGGAAGGCCGGGTTGTCCGCGTCCACCTTGTCCCAGCCGATGCCGCAGACCACGTCGACGGTCTCGCAGAACACCCGCTTCGAGTGGTTGCCCACCCAATAGCTGGTCGCGTGGTTGATCGCGTTGCCGGGCGCGCCCCGTAGGCCAAACATCTGCCTGGTCGGGTGCTGCAACGGGCCGAATGCCGAGATGTTCTGATTGCCAAAGCGGTCAACCTGATTCGCGCCCATCACCACGTGCCGCCGCCCCCAGGCCAGCGTCTCGAACACCCTGCCGAACGGCATCCAGCCCTCGACAGGGCCGGTCTTGCCCAGGGCCGGGGTGTCGGCCAGCAGCTGCGCCTCGCCGTCGGTCAGCAAGATGTCGGGCGAGAAGGTCAGCCGCGCCAGCCGCGCACCGACCGAGGCCATGTTCGTCATCGGGCTGACCATGATTTCGCCGGCTCCGGCGAACAATTCGGCGCACGCGACTGCGCAGACTTCGGCGCGGGTGCTGCTCACTTTTCAGGCCTCCTCTGCGAATGCGCGAACCGCCGCCTGGTAGTCGTCCTCGCTACCCGACAGGTAGGTCTGGACGAACTTTCGCCAGCCCTCTTCGGTGGAGGCCGCCTCGGCGTAGTGCCGCTGGAACTTCTCGTCCCGGCCGTAATCCGGTGCCGCGGTGGTGAAGTGGGCGCCGCCGGGTGCCTCCACCACGGCGTCGACCATCATCCGGTTCACCAGCAGGGCCTGCGGGGGAACAGCCTTGACCAACTCCTCCGTGGACACGACGCGCTCCACCGACAGGAAGCGCTTGTCGGCGGACATCAGGAACAGGTCGTCGAAGTAGGGATCGATGCCGGTGTAGGCCGCATTACCTTGGCAGTCACCGAGATTGAGGTGCACAAAGGCCGCGTCCAGGCGTAGTGCCGGCATGGCGATCAGCGTCTCGTGGCCGCCTTCGGGTGCGGGGTAGGGGCTGGTCACGGTACGCAGTTCGCCCTCCCAGAAGTCGGGGACCGAGCTGCCCAACCCCGCCCGAATCGGCAGGAACGGCAGGCGTTGCGCCGCGGCTTGCAGGCCGCACCTCAGCATGCCCTCGTCCATTTCCCGGGCCTCGATGGCGCCGCTGGTGCGGACCTTGGCGAACCACGGGTCGTAGAAGGGCGGGGAGTCCAGCGAGACGAAGCCGTAGTAGACGCGCTTCACCTTGCCGGCCGAGCACAGCAAGCCGAGGTCGGGTCCGCCGTAGGTCACCACCGTGAGGTCGGTGACGTCGGTGCGCAGTATGGCCCGCACGAAGGCCATCGGTTTGCGCCGCGAGCCCCAGCCGCCGATGCCGATGGTCATGCCGCTGCGCAACTGCGCGACGGCTTCATCCAGGCTGGTCCTTTTGTCTGTCATTCCTTATTGCCCTTCGCCGTACCGGCGAACGCGTCGCGGTGCTCGTCGGCCACCCCGGCCAGATTGAGCTCGAACGTAAACCCTTGCTCCATGCGGTAACTCGAGTTGACCCGCTGCACGTCGATGAGGTTGAGCGCCTCCTTGGCCGCGCGGATGACGCGGGTGTCCTTGGCGGCGATGTCGCGGGCCACCCGTAGCGCGGCCTCGTCCAGCTGGTCGCGCGGCACGACCTCGTGCACCGAACCGAAGTGGTGCAACGTGGCGGCGTCCACGGTGGCGGCGGTGAAGAACAGCCGCCGCATCAGGTGCTGCGGCACCAGCCGGGAGAGGTGGGTGGCCGCGCCCAGGGCGCCGCGCTCCACCTCTGGCAGCCCGAACGTGGCGTCGTCGGAGGCCACGATGACGTCGGAGTTGCCGACCAGGCCGATGCCGCCGCCGACGCAGAACCCGTTCACGGCGGCAACGACCGGCACCGCGCACTCATAGACGGCGCGGAAGGCGGCGAAGCAACCGCGGTTGGCGTCGATCAGCGCGGTGAATCCCTCCGTGCGCTGCATCTCCTTGATGTCGACCCCGGCGTTGAAGCCACGGCCCTCGGCCCGCAGGATGACGACATGCGTCTCGGGGTCCTGACCGGCGGCCGTGATGACGTCGGCCAGTTCGAACCAGCCGCGCGACGGGATGGCGTTGACCGGGGGAAAGTCGACGGTGACCGCGACGATGCCCGGTTCGGTGGTTTTGGATGTGATGGGCACGGTGCCACTTCCTTGTGGGGTAACTACCTAAGCAAGCACTTGCTTGGTACGCTAGCACAGTGACTCGCGCCGAAGCACCCGACGCCATCAACTTGGGGCTGGCCGGGCGGGTGGTTCTGGTCACCGGCGGGGTCCGCGGAGTGGGCGCCGGCATCAGTGCGGTCTTCGCCGCGCAGGGCGCGACCGTCATCACCTGCGCGCGGCGGCCCGTCGAGGGCCTGCCCTATGAGTTTCACTCGTGCGACGTCCGCGACGAGGACGCAGTCAAGGCGCTGATCGACTTCATCGTCGACCAACACGGACGGCTCGACGTCGTGGTCAACAATGCGGGCGGTTCGCCGTACGTGCTCACCGCGGAGTCCAGCGCGAAGTTCAACCGCAAGATCATCGAGCTCAACCTGATTGGCGCGCTGTCGGTTTCGCAACACGCGAACGCACAAATGCAAAACCAGGACCGCGGCGGGTCGATCATCAACATCTGCAGCCTGAGTGGTCGACGGCCGTCGCCCGGCACCGGCGCGTACGGGGCGGCCAAGGCGGGCTTGGAAAGCCTCACGCAGACACTGGCGGTGGAGTGGGGGCCGAAGGTCCGGGTGAACGCCTGCGTGGTCGGCATGGTGGAGACCGAGCAGTCCGAGCTTTTCTATGGTGACGCCGAGTCCATCGCCGCGATCTCAAAGAACGTGCCACTGGGCCGGTTAGCCAAGCCTGAAGACATCGGTTGGGCCACAGTGTTTCTCGCGTCGGACACGGCGTCCTATATCAGCGGCGCCTCGCTGGAGGTGCACGGCGGCGGTGAGCCGCCGCACTATCTGGCCACAACTAACGCCAGCGCGATCAAGTAGAGGAGACACGAACAATGGGAGTGGTTGACGGCCGCGTCGTCATCGTCACCGGAGCGGGCGGCGGTATCGGTCGCGCGCATGCGCTGGCCTTCGCGGCCGAAGGCGCCCGCGTGGTGGTTAACGACATCGGCGTGGGCCTCGACGGTTCACCGGCCGGCGGCGGCAGCGCCGCACAGGGCGTGGTCGACGAAATCACCGCGGCCGGTGGGGAAGCCGTCGCCAACGGATCCAACATCGCCGACTGGAACGAAGCCGCGGGCCTGATCCAGACCGCCGTCGACACCTTCGGTGGCCTGGATGTTCTGGTGAACAACGCCGGCATCGTGCGCGACAGGATGATGGCCAACACCAGCGAGGAGGAGTTCGACGCCGTCATCGCCGTGCATCTCAAGGGTCACTTCGCCACCATGCGGCACGCGGCGTCGTACTGGCGCGGGCTGTCCAAAGAGGGCAAAACCGTCGACGCGCGGATCGTCAACACCAGCTCGGGTGCCGGCCTGCAGGGCAGCGTCGGACAGGGTAACTACAGCGCCGCCAAGGCCGGCATCGCGGCACTGACACTGGTCGGCGCGGCCGAAATGGGCCGCTACGGCGTCACCGTCAACGCCATCGCACCGTCGGCCCGCACCCGCATGACCGAGACCGTCTTCGCCGAGATGATGGCAACGCAGGACCAGGATTTCGACGCGATGGCGCCGGAGAACATCTCACCGCTGGTGGTGTGGCTGGGCAGCGCCGAATCCCGCGACGTCACGGGGAAGGTGTTCGAGGTCGAGGGCGGCAAGATCCGGGTCGCCGAGGGCTGGGCGCACGGACCGCAGATCGACAAGGGCGCGAAGTGGGACCCAGCGGAACTGGGGCCCGTCGTCGCCGACCTGCTCGCCAAGGCGCGCCCGCCGGTCCCCGTCTACGGGGCCTAGCGTGTTGCGCCGAACGTGCACTCAGGGCCAGATTTTCGGCTATTTTTCGCCCTGACTACACGCTCGGCGCGGCGGCCGCGCCGGCCTAGCGCTTAGGGGTCGCAGATGACGATGGGGATGACCCGATCGGTCCAGGACCGGTAGTCGTCGAACGACGGGTACATGGCATCCAGTTTCGGCCAGTACTCCGCGCGTTCGGCCTCGGTGGCATCGCGGGCCTGCAGTTGCAGCACCTCGTCCTTGATCTGCACGGAGACTTTTGGATTGGCCTTGAGGTTGAGGTACCACAGGGGGTGCTTGTCGCTGCCGCCCTTCGAGGCGACCAACACCACCCGGTTCCCTTCGCGCAGGTAGAGCAGCGGGCTCACCCGGGGTTCACCCGTTTTGCGGCCCGTCGTGGTGAGCAGTGCGACCGGAGCGTTCTGGAAGGTGCTGCCGAATCTCCCGTTGCTGCGCCGGTAGATCCACGTGTTGCCCTTGGCCATCCACTTGATGATGAAGCCGACCCAGGGCGCATTCAGAGAGCGTGGCTTCGGTTTAGGCATGATGTTCCCTTAGCGCTGGACAAATGGTTGGAAGCGAACCTTAATGTGCTGGATTTCGGCTCTGCCGCTTGAGCTTTCGGCCGGAATCACGAACGTCTCGTCGAGCCGTGCGGCCAGCCGCCGCCCCCGGAACGCCGCCTTGGTCAGCACGGCATAGGCGGCGTGCACCCGGTCGCCGTCGATCCGGTAGTCCGGCGGCGTCGTTTCCTTGAGCAATCGGTACTGAGCCCCGCGATTGAGGCTGCGGCGCAAGTGGTTTCCGGAGAATCCGTTCTTGACGCCCTGCTCGATGCGGGTGCAGCCGGCGGCGAACGGAACGGAGTCGCCGTCATGGCTGACGAGCGCGTCGATGTAGGACTGCGCCGCGGCGATGCGGCTGGATTCCGAGACGATCAAGACGGGCTAGATGCGCTCGATGATGGTGCCGGTGGACAGCGCGCCGCCCGCGCACATGGTGATCAGCGCGGTGGTCTGATCGGTGCGCTCGAGCTCGTGCAGCGCGGTGGTGATCAACCGGCTACCGGTGCTCCCCACGGGGTGGCCCAACGCGATAGCGCCGCCGTTGACGTTCACCTTGTCCATGTCGGGGTTGTGCACGCGCGCCCAGGACAGCACGACCGACGCGAAGGCCTCGTTGATCTCGGTGATGTCGATGTCGCCCATCTTCATCCCGGCCTTCTCCAGCACCTTGGCGGTCGACTGCACGGGGCCGTCGAGGTGGTAGTACGGCTCGGCGCCGACCAGTGCCTGGCTGATGATGCGCGCCCGCGGCTTCAGCCCCAGCGCCTTGGCCTTGTCCTCGTCCATCCACAGCACGGCCGCGGCCCCGTCGGAAATCTGCGACGAGGTTCCCGCCGTGTGGATCCCACCCTCGATGACCGGCTTGAGCGAACTCAGGCCCGAGAGCGTGGTGTCGCGCAGGCCCTGGTCGCGGGAGATGGTGACGCGCTCGGACGTCGGTTGCTTGTTCTCGTCGAGCGCGGGCGCCTCGATCGGGGAGATCTCACGATCGAAGCGGCCCTCCTCCCACGCCTGCTTGGCCTTGGCCTGTGACTGGTAACCGAACTCGTCGATGTCTTCGCGGGTGATGCCGCGCCGCTTGGCGATCCGCTCGGCCGCGGTGAACTGGTCGGGCAGGTCGATGTCCCACGATGCGGGCCGCAGGATGCTGCGGTCGGGACCGGCGTTGGCGCCCAGCCCGACGCGGCTCATCGCCTCGATGCCGCAGGCGATGCCGATGTCGATGGCACCCGCCGCGATCAGACCGGCGACCAAGCCGTTGGCCTGCTGCCCGCTGCCACACTGGCAGTCCACGGTCATGGCGCCGACGTGCTCCGGCAGCCCGGCGACGAGCCAGCTGACCCGACTGATGTTGTTGGACTGCTCGCCGAACTGCGTCACGCAGCCGCCGATGACCTGTTCGACGTCGCCGGCTTGGAAACCAGACGAGATGCCGGCCTTTTCAACCAGTGCCTTCTGCACCGCACCAAGCAGCTCGGTGGCGTGCAGGCCTGACAGCCATCCGTTGCGTTTGCCGATGGGGCTGCGGGTGGCTTCGACGATTACCGGGTTACCCATTCCGTCAGGCTAGAACACGTTTCATTAGTCTGACAAGCGAGGATGGTGACCTGCCTTTTATCTGCGCAGGAGCCGTGTTTTACTGGCACTAGAACACGTTGCAATTGAGGAGCGCACACATCATGGCACCCCCCAACATTCCCGCCGACTTCGATTTTCTCGACCCTGACGTCAACCTCGCAGGGTTGCCCGTTGAGGAACTCGCCTGGCTGCGCAAGGCGGAGCCGATCCACTGGGTCGACATCCCCAACGGCGCGGGTGGGTTCGAGGACCACGGGTATTGGCTCGTCACCAAGCACGCCGACGTCAAGGAAGTCTCGAAGCGCAGCGACATCTTCTCGAGCTGGCTGAACGGCGCCATCCCGACCTGGCCGCCGGAGATGAAGCGTGAGCAGGTCGAGCTGCAGCGCAGCGTCATGCTCAACATGGACGCACCCCACCACACCCGGTTGCGCAAGATCATCTCCCGTGGTTTCACGCCGCGGGCCATCGGACGGCTGGAAGCCGAGCTGGCCCAGCGCGCCCAGAACATCGCCAAGAACGCGGCGGCCGAGGGTAGCGGCGACTTCGTCGAGCAGGTTTCGTGCGAGCTGCCGCTGCAAGCCATCGCGGGCCTACTCGGTGTTCCCCAGGAGGATCGCGACAAGCTGTTCCGCTGGTCCAACGAGATGACCGGGGGCACCGACCCCGAGTACGCCCACGTCGATCCCGCGCAGTCGTCCATGGAGCTGATCACCTACGCGATGGCCATGGCCGAGGAGCGGGGCAAGAACCCCACCGACGACATCGTCACCACACTCATCGAGGCCGACATCGACGGCGAGAAGCTCTCGGATGACGAGTTCGGATTCTTCGTGGTCATGCTCGCGGTGGCCGGCAACGAGACCACTCGGAACTCGATCACCCACGGCATGATCGCCATGGCGAACAACCCCGATCAATGGGAGCTGTTCAAAAAGGAGCGCCCATCGACCACCGCCGACGAGATCATCCGGTGGGCCACTCCGGTATCGGCCTTCCAGCGCACCGCCAACGAGGACACCGAGTTGGCCGGCGTGCAGATCAAGAAGGGTCAGCGGGTGGTGATGTCCTACCGGTCGGCCAATTTCGATGAAGAGGTCTTTGAAGACCCGCACACCTTCAACATCCTGCGCGACCCCAATCCCCATGTCGGCTTCGGTGGCACCGGCGCCCACTACTGTATCGGCGCGAACCTGGCCCGCATGACCATCAACCTGATCTTCAACGCGGTCGCCGATAACATGCCGGACCTCAAGCCCATTGGGGAGCCCGAGCGGCTGCGGTCGGGTTGGCTCAACGGGATCAAGCACTGGCAGGTCGACTACACCGGCGCCACACGGTGACGTCCTGATGGACTTCAATCTCACTGCGACGCAACAGGCCGTCGCCGATGTGGTGACGTCCGTTCTGGACCGGGATCTCGGCTGGGACGCGCTGGTCAGCGGGGGCGTGCCCGCACTGCCGGTCCCCGAACGTCTGGGCGGCGACGGCGTGGGCTTGCCCGAGGTCGCCACGGTGCTGACTGAGGTGGGTCGCCACGGCGCCATCACGCCGGCGTTGGTCACGCTCGGTTTCGGCGTGGTGCCGCTGCTCGACCTGGCGTCCGATGAACAGCAGGACCGGTTCCTGGCCGATGTCCCGAAGGGCGGCGTGTTGACTGCCGCGCTCAACGAGCCGGGGTCCGCACTGCCCGACCGGCCGTCGACGACCTTCGCCAACGGGCGGCTGACGGGCACCAAGGTCGGTGTTGGCTATGCCGGACAAGCGGATTGGATGATCGTCACCGCGGACAGCGCGGTCGTCGTCGTGTCGCCGAGGGCCGACGGTGTGCAGCTTGTCCAGACCCCGACGTCCAGCGACGCCGATGAGTACACGGTGACGTTCGCTGACGTCGCAGTCGGTGACTCCGTCGTGCTGGCGGGCGCGACGGCCCCCCGGGTCAACCAGTTGGCGCTGGCGGCAATCGGCGCCTACGCCGACGGATTGGTGGCCGGGGCGTTGCGGCTCACCGCCGACTACGTGGCCAACCGCAAGCAGTTCGGCAAGCCGCTGTCGACGTTCCAGACGGTGGCCGCCCAGCTCGCCGAGGTCTACATCGCCTCGCGCACCATCGATTTGGCGGCGAAGTCGGTCGTGTGGCGACTGTCAGAAGGACGGGATGCTGACGACGACCTGGATGTCCTGGGGTACTGGGTCACCTCTCAGGCGCCGCCGGTGATGCAGCTCTGCCACCACCTGCACGGCGGCATGGGAATGGACATCACCTATCCGATGCACCGGTACTACTCCACAATCAAAGACCTGACCCGGCTGCTGGGCGGGCCTTCTCATCGTCTCGACCTGGTGGGAGCGCAATGTTCATAGACCTGACTCCGGAGCAGCGCCAGCTGCAAGCGGAATTACGGGAATACTTTTCGAACCTCATCTCCTCCGATGAGATGAAGGCGATGGAGCAGGACCGTCACAATGAGGCCTACCGTGCGGTGATCCGGCGGATGGGCCGGGACGGCAAGCTCGGGGTCGGATGGCCAAAGGAGTTCGGCGGCTTGGGTTTCGGCCCGATCGAGCAGTCGATCTTCGTCAACGAGGCACATCGGGCCGACGTGCCGCTGCCCGCGGTGACGTTGCAGACGGTGGGTCCCGTCCTGCAGCAGTTCGGTAGCGATGCGCAGAAGAAGAAGTTCCTGCCGGCGATCCTGGCCGGTGAGGTGCACTTCGCGATCGGCTACACCGAGCCCGAGGCGGGAACCGACCTGGCCTCGCTGCGGACCACCGCCGTGCGTCAGGGTGACGAGTACATCGTCAACGGGCAGAAGATCTTCACCACCGGCGCCCACGACGCGGACTACATCTGGCTGGCCTGCCGCACGGATCCGGAAGCCGTGAAGCACAAGGGCATTTCGATCCTGATCGTCGACACCAAGGATCCCGGTTATTCCTGGACGCCGATCATCCTGTCCGACGGCGCCCACCACACCAACGCCACGTACTACAACGACGTGCGCGTGCCCGCGGACATGCTGGTCGGCGAGGAGAACGGCGGCTGGCGGCTGATCACCACGCAGCTCAACAACGAGCGGGTCATGCTGGGCCCCGCGGGCCGTACGGCCGGCATCTACGACCGGGTGCACGCCTGGGCGTCCAAGCCCGGCGCCGACGGGGTCACGCCGATCGACCACGCCGACGTCAAGCGGGCGCTCGGTGAGATCCACGCGATGTGGCGAATCAACGAGCTGCTGAACTGGCAGGTCGCCGCCGCGGGCGAGGACATCAACGTTGCCGATGCCGCATCGACGAAAGTCTTTGGTACGGAGCGCATTCAGTACATCGGCCGGCTCGCCGAGGAGATCGTCGGCAAGTACGGCAACCCGGCCGAGCCGGAGACCGCCGAGCTGCTCAACTGGCTGGACTCGCAGACCAAGCGGAACCTGGTGATCACCTTCGGCGGAGGCGTGAACGAAGTGATGCGAGAAATGATCGCGGCCGCCGGCCTCAAGGTGCCGAGGGTACCCAGGTGACCGACATCCAGGAAGCGATCGCGGAGATCAAGGCTGCCGGGGGTCCGAAGCCGCGCGCCGGCCGCGATCCGGTGAACCAGCCGATGATCAACAACTGGGTGGAGGCGATCGGCGACGGCAACCCGATCTACGTCGACGAGGCCGCCGCCCGCGCCGTCGGACACCCGGGAATTGTGGCCCCGCCGGCCATGATTCAGGTGTGGACCATGTTCGGCCTGAGCGGGGAACGGCCGAAGGACGACCCGATGGGCCCCATCATGCAGTTGTTCGACGACGCCGGCTACATCGGCGTCGTCGCCACGAACTGCGAGCAGACCTATCACCGTTACCTGCAGCCCGGCGAGCACGTCAGCATCACTTCGGAGATGGGCGACGTAATCGGGCCCAAGCAGACGGGTTTGGGTGAGGGCTATTTCATCAACCAGCACATCATCTGGCGGGTCGGGGACGAGGATGTCGCCGAGATGAACTGGCGCATCCTGAAATTCAAGCCGCGGGAGGCCGCTGAGCAGCCGTCGTCGGTGCCCGCGGATCTCGACCCCGATGCCATGATGCGCCCCTCGGCGTCGCGCGACACGGCGTTCTTCTGGGAGGGCGTCAAGGCGCACGAGCTGCGGATCCAGCGGCGGCCCGACGGCAGCCTGCAGCACCCGCCGGTGCCCGCCGTGTGGCAGGACAAGGGCGCTCCGATCGACTACGTGGTGGCCAGCGGTAAGGGCACGGTCTTCAGTTTTGTTGTGCACCACGCACCGAAGGTGCCCGGCCGCACGCTGCCCTTCGTGATCGCGCTGGTCGAACTCGAGGAGGGCGTACGGATGCTCGGCGAGCTGCTTGGGGCGGACCCGGGCTCGGTGGCGATCGGAATGCCGGTGCGCGCAACCTATATCGACTTCCCGGCCGGCGACACGGGCCCCGAGTGGACTCTGTACGCATGGGAGCCGGACGCATGAGCGCCCCGGCCATCGAAGTGGGCACCGTATTGCCGGAGCTGAAGCTGCACGGTGATCCCACGTTCATCATCTCGACGGCCCTGGCAACGCGGGACTTTCAGGACGTACACCACGACCGCGATCTGGCGCAGGCCAAGGGGTCGAAGGACATCTTCGTCAACATCCTGACCGACACCGGGCTGGTGCAGCGTTACGTCACCGACTGGGCGGGTCCGTCGGCGCTGATCAAGTCCATCGGGCTGCGGCTCGGGGTGCCGTGGTACGCCTACGACACCGTGACCTTCTCCGGTGAGGTGACCGCCGTGGATGACGGCCTGATCACGGTGAAGGTGTTCGGCCGCAACAGCCTTGGTGATCACGTCATCGCGACCGTGACCCTGAGGATGGGGGACTCCTGATGTTGTCGGGTAAAGCCGCGATCGTCGGCATCGGCGCCACCGACTTCTCGAAGGACTCCGGTCGCAGCGAGCTGCGGTTGGCGGCCGAGGCGGTGCTGGACGCGTTGGACGACGCGGGTCTTTCGCCGTCCGATGTCGACGGGCTGACCACCTTCACGATGGACACCAACAACGAGACCGCGGTCGCGCGGGCGGTGGGCATCGGTGATCTGAAGTTCTTCTCGCAGATCGGATACGGCGGCGGCGCGGCGTGCGCGACCGTCCAGCAGGCGGCGATGGCCGTCGCAACCGGAGTGGCGGATGTCGTGGTGGCGTACCGGGCATTCAACGAGCGCTCGGGCATGCGGTTCGGACAGGTGCAGACCCGGTTGGCGGGAGACGCCCGCGCACAGGCGGATTCGACCGCGGCGGACAACTCGTTCTCCTACCCGCATGGCCTCTCGACGCCAGCCGCGCAGGTCGCCATGATCGCCCAGCGCTACATGCACCTGTCCGGCGCGACCAGCCGCGACTTCGGCGCCATCTCGGTGGCCGACCGTAAGCACGCCGCCAAAAACCCGAAGGCTTACTTCTACGAAAAGCCGATCACCATTGAGGACCACCAGAATTCGCGGTGGATCGCCGAGCCGCTGCGGCTGCTGGACTGCTGCCAGGAGACCGACGGCGCGGTCGCGATCGTGGTGACTTCGCCCGAGCGCGCGCGGGACCTCAAGCAGCAGCCGGCCGTCATCGAGGCGGCATCGCAGGGCTCGAGCCCCGACCAGTACACGATGGTCAGCTATTACCGACCGGAACTGGGCCTGCCCGAGATGGGCGTGGTGGGCCAGCAGCTCTGGCAGCAATCCGGCCTTAAGCCGTCCGACATTCAGACCGCCATCTTGTACGACCACTTCACGCCCTTCACGCTGATTCAGTTGGAAGAGTTGGGATTCTGCGGCAAGGGCGAGGCCAAGGACTTCATCGCCGACGGCGCGATCGAGGTCGGTGGCCGGCTTCCCATCAACACGCATGGCGGTCAGCTCGGCGAGGCCTACATCCACGGCATGAACGGCATCGCCGAGGGCGTGCGGCAATTGCGCGGCACCTCGGTGAACCCGGTCCCCGACATCGAACACGTGCTCGTCACCGCGGGCACGGGTGTGCCCACGTCGGGCCTGATCCTCGGCTAGGGCGTCGTTCTCTGTGAGCCACCCGCGAGCGTGAAGTTAATTTCACGTTCGTGGTCGAGCGTGAAATTAGCTTCACACTAGACGAGTGAAGTGACGCCGCGAGCGAGTCGTGCGACGCTGCGGTCGTGTGTGAGCCGTTCCTTGGCAGTGAGGCTATTGCTCGAGGCTCACTGACTAGGGGTCAGCTATCCAACGGCTATACCCGACTTTTCCGAGACGTGTACGTCAGTCGGGACTCGGACATCACCGCCGCGCTGCGCGCCAGAGCCGGATGGTTGTGGACGGGGCGTCAGGGGGTGGTCGCCGGTTTCTCCGCGGCGGCGTTGCACGGGAGCAAGTGGGTCGACGCCACGACGGTCGTGGACCTCATTCACGGCAATCGCCACCGTCAGGCTGGGATTAGAGCTCATGGCGACCGTATCGAGGAAGACGAGATTGTTGTCATAGCAGGGATTTCGGTGACCTCGGTAGCCAGGACGGCTCTGGACCTCGACTGCTGGTATCCGACCAGCGCGGCGGTCGCCGGCATCGATGCGTTGGCGCGCGCAACGCGAATCAAGGCGGCGGATGTCGAGCTGCTCGCAGAAAGGTATTCGGGCCGCCGGGGCATCGTGCAAGCAAGGGAAGCAATAGCACTCTTCGACAGCGGAGCACAATCTCCCAGGGAATCTTGGCTGCGTATTCTGCTGGTCCAGGCCGGCCTCCCGGCGCCCCAAACTCAGATCGAGGTCATTGATGAGTTCGGTCAGGCGGTGGCGTATCTCGATATGGGCTGGGAGGAATTAATGGTAGCGGTCGAGTACGACGGTGATCACCATAGGACGGATCGGCGCCAGTATGGATGGGATATTCGTCGCGCCGAAATGCTCGAGCGACGCGGTTGGATCGTAGTCCGCGTGGTCGCGGGTGACCGGCCGGCCGATATTATCCGGCGAGTGCGCGCCGCTCGTGCCCGCCGAGTGTGAAGGTAGCTTCACGCTCGCGGCCGAACGTGAAGCTACCTTCACGCTCGACGCGGGGAAGCGAGGCGAGGCGCAGACTCTAGGACGGCACCAGCTCTACGCCGCTCAAAACGACCGCGTTGTCGCGGGCAGGGGCGACGACGCTGGCCAGCAGGCGCCCGTCTTCCTTCCAGATGCCGACATTGAGCGTCTCGCCGGGGAACGCCACACCGGCGAAGCGTGCGCCGTAGGCGGCCACCGCGCCGGCGTCGCCGTCCAGCAGCGTGTCGACGATGGCCTTGCACGTCATGCCGTACGTGCACAGGCCGTGCAGGATGGGCTGCGAAAAGCCAGCCGCCGCAGCAAATTCCGGGTCGGAGTGCAGCGGGTTACGGTCCCCGCAGAGCCGGTACAGCAGCGCTTGCTGCGGCAGGATCGGCACCGCCACCTCGACATCGGGCGCGCGGTCCGGCGCCGCGTCCGACGTGGACGGCCCGCGCTCGCCGCCGAATCCGCCTTCGCCGCGGGCGAAGATGGACCGCCGCTGGGTCCACAGCAGCGTGCCGTCGGGCGCGCTGACCGTCGTCTCACTCCAGATCACCGCGGCCTTGCCCTTGTCCCAGATGTCGGTGAACCGGGTGACGGCGCGAGCGGATCCCGAGGGCGGCAGCGGCCCGGGCACCTCCACCCGCTCGCTGGCGTGCAGCACCTTGCCCAGCTCGATGTCGATCCCGGGGAATTGCACGGTCGGCGGCTTGGTCATGTGAAAGGACGCCGCCACGTTGCCGAACGTCGGCAGGACCTGCGGTGTGTCGTCAACTAGGTAGCGCAGTTCACGCGGGTCCATCGGATCCTTGCCGGCCCCCAACGCCAGGTGGTAGAGCTGCACATCGCTGCTCGTCCAGGCGAATTCGATGGGGTCGAGCTCGGCGGCCAGCGCGACGTCTACATCGATAGGCATATCAGTTTCCCCCCGCGATGTGCAGTGCGGCCAAGTAACCGAAGGTCATCGCCGGGCCAATCGTGCCGCCCGGACCCGGGTAGGTGTGACCCATCACCGGGGCACTGACATTGCCTGCGGCGTAAAGGCCTTCGATGATCGAACCGTCGTCGCGCAGTGCACGGCCGTGGACGTCGGTGCGGACGCCGCCCTTCGTGCCCAGGTCTCCGGGCACCATTTTGGCGGCGTAGTACGGCGCGTGGGTGAGCTCGCCGAGGTTGGGGTTGGGCTTGTTGGTCGGGTCGCCGTAGTAGCGGTCGTACGCGCTCTCGCCGCGGTGGTAATCCTCGTCGACACCTGACCGGGCGAAGCCGTTGAATCGCTGCACGGTAGCCAGAAATTCGGCCGCGGGAAGGCCGGCCTTTTGGGCGAGCTCCTCGAGCGTGTCCGCCTGGATGATGACCCCGGACTCCAGCCACTTGCGGGGAATGCGTTGCCCCGGCTGCAATCCCGCGAAAATATAGCGGTCCCGGTATTGCTGGTCGAACACCAGCCACGCCGGAATGTTCTCGCCCGGCCCCGCCCCTTGGCCGAATTCGCCGCCGTACATGTGGTGGCAGGCCTCGACGTAGGGCATCGACTCGTTCATGAACCGCTTGCCCGACATGTTCACGATGATCGATCCCGGCGAATTGCGTTCCGACAACGCGAACCACGGTGCGCCCACCAGCGGGACCGTCGGGCCCCACCAGGCGTCTTCCATCAGTTCCAGTGCGGCACCGAGCTTTTCGGCGGCGACGATGCCATCACCGGTGTTGGCCTTGGCGCCCACGGTCCACTCCGTGGTGATCGGCGCGCGCTGATACTTCACTCGCATCTGCTCGTTGTGCTCGAAGCCGCCCGAGGCGAGGATCACGCCGCGGCGGGCCCGGATGAGGCGCGGCTCCGATGACTCGGATGCGCCGCTATCGCGGACATAGACCCCGCGCACCACGCCGTCCTCGACGTACAGGTCGGTCAGCGCGGTGTTGAGCAACACCGGGACGCCGGCCCCCTGCAGCCCGATCCGCAGCGGGCCGATCAACGCCCGGCCCATGCCGACGAGGTTCTTACCGGTTGCCTTCGCCCACATGGTGCGGGCGCCGACCTTCAGGCTGCGCAGCACGCCCCGCGGGTGTCGCTTGAGCTGGTTCAGCCGCACGTAGTCCTGTTGCATCACAACCACGTTGAGCGGCACCTTGCCGTATGCCGGCTCCAGACCGGCCTCGTCGGGTCCGAGCTTGCGGGCGTCGAACGGCTTCGGCTCGATCGAGCGGCCTTCCGCGCGACCGCCCGGAGCCTCCGGGTAGTAGTCGGAGTAGCGCGGAACCCAGCACATCTTCAGCGGCGTGTGCTCCAGCACGAACGACAGCATCTCGGGTCCGCGGTCGAGGTAGGTGTCGATGCGCTCCGGCTCGACGACGTTGCCGACGATCCCGTGCAGGTAGGTTCGGGCCGCCTCGGGGTTGTCGCGGACGCCGTCGCGCTTGAGCACCTCGTTGTTGGGAATCCACACGCCACCGCCCGAGCGGGCGGTGGAGCCACCAAAGTGCGCAGCCTTCTCGATGACTACTGTGGAAAGGCCCCGGTGAGCGGCGGTAAGGGCAGCCACCATGCCGGCTCCGCCGCTCCCGACCACGACGACGTCGAGCTCCTGTGCTGTCATGTAGAACACGTTATAGAATTGCCCAGGCCGGGCGCTACTGGGCCGGTCACACGGACGAGGGGACTTCTGCAGATGCTCAGTGTTGTGACGCGAGACGAGCTTGCTGCCGACTTGGCGCAGGCTGAGCGGAGCCGCGAGCCGATCGCGCCGCTGACTGCCGCCCACCCCGACATCGACGTCGTCGACGCCTACGAAATCCAGCTGATCAACATCCGTCAGCGGGTCGCCGAGGGGGCCCGCGTGCTTGGCCACAAGGTGGGCCTGTCGTCGAAGGCGATCCAGCAGATGATGGGGGTCGACGAGCCCGACTACGGGCATTTGCTGGACGAGATGCAATTGTTCGAGGACACGCCGGTCAAGGCGAACCGCTACCTGTGGCCGAGGGTCGAGGTCGAGGTCGGTTTCATCCTGAACGCCGACCTGCCGGGAGCCAGCTGCACCGAGGAAGACGTGCTGGCGGCCACCGAGGCGCTGGTCCCGTCGATCGAGTTGATCGATACCAGGATCACCGACTGGAAGATCGGGTTGTGCGACACCATCGCCGACAACGCCTCTTCCGCGGGCTTCGTTCTCGGCAAGGCGCGCGTCTCGCCGCGCGACGTCGACGTGAAGGGCATCGACGCCGTGTTGCGCTGCAACGGCGAGGTGGTCGCGGAGGGCCGCACCGACGCGGTGTTGGGTAACCCGGTCACCGCGGTGGCGTGGCTGGCCCGCAAGGTGGAGGGCTTCGGTGTACGGCTGTGCAAAGGCGACCTGGTGCTTCCCGGATCGTGCACGCGAGCGATCGACGCGCACGCCGGCGACCAGTTTGTGGCCGACTTCACGGGCCTGGGTTCTGTTCAGTTGTCGTTCGAATAGTCTCGAATTAAATCGTCGGATTTAAATATCGAGCTTCGCAAAGGAGCGTCATGCCGGCTAAGGCGAGTGTGGCCATTGTCGGGTCGGGAAACATCAGCACTGACCTGCTCTACAAACTGCTGCGGTCGGACTGGCTGGAGCCGCGCTGGATGGTGGGCATCGACCCGGAAAGCGAAGGTCTGGCACGGGCCCGCAAGCTGGGTCTGGAGACCACGCACGAAGGGGTGGACTGGCTGCTGGCCCAATCCGAGAAACCCGACCTGGTGTTCGAGGCGACCAGCGCCTACGTGCACCGGGACGCGGCGCCGAAGTATGAAGCCGCGGGAATCCGGGCGATCGACCTGACGCCGGCCGCGGTGGGCCCCGCGGTCATCCCGCCGGCCAACCTCCGGCAGCACCTGGATGCTCCGAACGTCAACATGATCACCTGCGGGGGACAGGCGACCATCCCGATCGTGTACGCGGTCAGTCGCGCGTTGGTCGACCAGGGCGGCGTGCCCTACGCCGAGATTGTGGCGTCGGTGGCGTCGGTCTCCGCCGGGCCGGGCACCCGGGCCAACATCGATGAGTTCACCAAGACCACCAGCAGGGGTGTGGAAACCATCGGCGGCGCCAAGCGCGGCAAGGCGATCATCATCCTCAACCCCGCCGACCCACCGATGATCATGCGCGACACCATCTTCTGCGCTATCCCCGAGGACGCCGACCGGGACGCGATCGCCAAATCCATCCACGACGTCGTGGCCGAGGTGCAGACCTACGTGCCCGGGTATCGGCTGCTCAACGAACCGCAGTTCGACGAGCCTTCGATGAACTCCGGTGGTCAGGCGGTCGTCACCACGTTCGTCGAGGTCGAGGGCGCCGGCGATTACCTGCCCCCGTATGCGGGCAACCTGGACATCATGACCGCCGCGGCCACCAAGGTCGGCGAGGAGATCGCGAAGGAATCCTTAGCGGCGGCCGCTGGTCGGACGGCGGGAGGAGCGCAGGCATGAGCACTCAGGAGATCTTCTTCAAGCCGATCTGGGACGTCCGGCTGACCGACACCTCGCTGCGCGACGGCTCCCACCACAAACGCCACCAATTCACCAAAGAAGAGGTGGGCGCCATCGTGGCGGCGCTGGACACCGCGGGTGTGCCGGTCATCGAGGTCACCCACGGCGACGGGCTGGGTGGGTCGAGCTTCAACTACGGGTTCTCCAAGACGCCCGAGCAGGAGCTGATCAAGCTGGCCGCCGAGACGGCCAAGGAAGCCAAGATCGCCTTCCTGATGCTGCCCGGAGTGGGCACCAAGGAGGACATCAAGGAAGCCCAGAACAACGGCGGCTCGATCTGCCGGATTGCCACCCATTGCACCGAGGCCGATGTCTCCATTCAGCACTTCGGCCTGGCGCGCGAGCTGGGGCTGGAAACCGTCGGGTTCCTGATGATGTCGCACACCATCTCGCCGGAGAAGCTCGCGCAGCAGGCCCGAATCATGGCCGACGCCGGCTGCCAGTGCGTCTACGTGGTCGACTCGGCCGGCGCACTGGTCCTCGAGGGGGTGCGCGACCGGGTGGCCGCACTGGTCGCCGAGCTCGGCGATGACGCCCAGGTCGGATTCCACGGGCACGAGAACCTCGGCCTGGGCGTGGCCAACTCGGTGGAAGCGGTTCGCGCGGGCGCCAAGCAGATCGACGGCTCGTGTCGCCGGTTCGGCGCCGGCGCGGGCAACGCGCCCGTCGAGGCGCTTATCGGGGTGTTCGACAAGATCGGCGTCAAGACCGGCATCGACTTCTTCGACATCGCCGACGCCGCCGAAGAGGTGGTCGCCCCGGCGATGCCCGCCGAGTGCCTGCTGGACCGCAACGCGCTGATCATGGGCTACTCCGGGGTGTACTCGAGCTTCCTCAAGCACGCCATCCGCCAGTCCGAGCGCTACGGCGTACCCGCGCACCAGCTGCTGCACCGTGCGGGCCAGCGCAAGCTCATCGGCGGCCAGGAAGACCAACTCATTGATATCGCGCTCGAAATCAAGCGCGAGCAGGAAAGCGGCACCGCGGCCTCGCGCTGACTACCTCTTCCTGAGGGCGGAACGCACAGGTCATGCAAAGCTGCCGCGAGTATTCTGGCGCGCATGAGCACATCCAACACAGTCGGCGCTCGCCGCCGCGGGCTGTACGGCCTGCTCGCCGGGGGGCTAATGGCCGCTACCGCCGCTGCGGTGATCGCGGTGCCACTGGCGGGCACAGCCACCGCCGCCCCCCAGTGCAATCAGACCGTCGGTAACTCCATCGACCAGTACCTGCAGCGGCATCCTGACCTCCACCAGCAGCTGCAGGCCAAGTCGCAAGCCGAGGGCGGCAACGGCAACGTCATGGACTACCTGAATCGGCATCCGAACGTGCGGCAGCATCTGATCGACCTGTCGCAGCAGTGCGCACCCTAGTGAGTCGGCCTCGTAAGTGAACGCCGTGGCGGACGCGCGCGAACGTTCGCCATTGACTAAAAAGTAGAACACGTTCTAGCGTCTAGGCGTGTTCGCAGATTCTTTTTCAGGCCCGCTCACCCAAGCGATCGCCGAAGCCGAGAAACTAGTCGCCGACGCGCCCTTCATCGAGACCGAGGCAGACCTGCTCGAAGGGCTGCAGTATCTGGCGGGCTGCGTTTCGGCCTGTATCCACCTGGCCTTCGACTACGACCGGGACCACCCGTTCCTGCAGTCGGGCACCGGACCGTTCACGAAGATGGGGCTGGACAACCCCGACACCCTCTACTTCGGGACCAGGGTGCACGCCAATCACGACTACGTCGTGACCGGCCGGCGCGGCACCACGACCGACCTGAGCTTCCAGCTGCTCGGCGGTGAATACACCGACGACAACGTGCCGGCCAGCCAGGCCGCGTTCGACGACCGCGAACTCGAGATCGCGGGCGACGGCAGCTTCGAGTGGCGGGTGCGGCCCACCAGCAATGGGCAGCTGGTCATCCGCGAGGTCTACGGCGACTGGTCGGCACAGCGCGGGACGCTGGCCATTTCCCGGCTGGACACCGCGGGCACCGCCCCGCCGCCGCTGACCCGCGAAACCATCGAAAAGCGGTACGCCACAGCCGGAAAGCAGCTCGTCAACCGGGTGAAGACCTGGCTGCAATTTCCGCAGTGGTTTTATCTCGACCTTCCGGTCAACACGATGGTCGCGCCCCGGCTGACGCCGGGCGGCCTGGCGACGCAGTATTCATCGGTGGGCCACTACGACCTGCGGCCCGATCAGGCGCTGGTGATCACCATCCCGGTTTCCGACGCGCCCTACCTCGGCTTCCAACTGGGCAGCCTGTGGTACATCTCGCTGGACTACATCAACCATCAAACGTCGCTGAACAACACTCAGGCGCAGGCGGATCCGGATGGAAAGGTGCGCATCGTAGTGTCCGACCAGAACCCGGGCGTGACCAACTGGGTGGAGACGCTCAACCATCGGCGGGGCTTCCTGCAGTTCCGCTGGCAGCGGGTGTCCCGTCAGCTCACCGAGGCCGACGGCCCCACCGTGGAATTGGTCGACTTCGACGCCGTACCTTCCGCGTTGCCGCATTTCGAGCACAACAAGATCTCCGACGACGAATGGCGCGCGCGAATAGCGCTGCGCCAACAACAAATTGCGGCCAGGATGCTGGGGTGATGATGTCGGGATTGCTCAACGACAAGATCGTCGTCATCAGTGGCGTCGGACCGGGCCTCGGTACCACCCTGGCGCACCGGTGCTCCCAGGACGGCGCCGACCTGGTGCTGGCGGCGCGAACCGTGGAGCGGCTGGAAAGCGTCGCCAAGCAAATCAACGACACCGGGCACAAGGCGTTGGCGGTGCGTGCCGACATCACCGACGACGACGAGGTCAACTACCTCGTCGAGACGACCATGGCAACCTACGGCAAGGTCGACGTGCTGATCAACAACGCGTTCCGGGTGCCGTCCATGAAGCCGCTGGCCGGCACCAGCTTTCAGCACATCCGTGACGCGATCGAGCTCAGCGCACTCGGCGCGTTGCGGCTCATCCAGGCTTTCACGCCCGCGTTGGAGAAGTCACACGGATCGATCGTCAACGTCAACTCCATGGTGCTACGGCACTCCCAAGCCAAATACGGCGCCTACAAGATGGCCAAGTCGGCGCTGCTGTCCATGTCGCAATCCCTGGCCACCGAGCTGGGTGAGAAGGGGATCCGCGTCAATTCAGTTGCCCCCGGCTATATCTGGGGTGAGACATTGCAGGCTTATTTCGAGCACCAGGCAGGCAAGTACGGCACCACGGCTGAGGAGATCTACTCGGCCACCGCCGCGAACTCCGACCTGAAGCGCCTGCCCACCGAGGACGAGGTGGCCTCGGCGATCCTTTTCCTGGCCAGCGATCTGTCCAGCGGCATCACCGGGCAGACCCTGGACGTCAACTGCGGGGAGTACCACAACTGATGTCCGATCGCACCGATATCGGCACCGTCGACGAACTGCACGCATCGGCCACCAAGCTGACCGGCCTCGACGACTTCGGCACCGACGACGACAACTACCTCGAAGCGCTGGAGGTGCTGCTGGACTCGTACCGGCGTGAAGCTGATCTAACCGTGTTGGGCAGCAAGATGAATCGGTTCTTCCTGCGCGGCGCGCTGGTGGCCCGGCTGCTGTCCGAGGCGTCCTGGAAGCAGTACCCGCAGCACGCCGACGTGGTGATCGAACGCCCGATCTTCGTCACCGGCCTGGTGCGCACCGGCACCACCGCGCTGCACCGCCTGCTCGGCGCCGACCCCGCGCATCAGGGCCTGCACATGTGGCTGGCCGAATTCCCGCAGCCGCGTCCACCGCGCGAAACCTGGGAGTCGCATCCCCTCTATCGCCAACTCGACGATCAATTCAACAAGCACCACCAGGACAACCCCGGCTACACCGGCCTGCACTTCATGGCCGCATACGAACTGGAGGAGTGCTGGCAGTTGCTTCGGCAATCGCTGCATTCGGTGTCCTACGAGACGTTGGCGCACGTGCCCACGTACGCGCAGTGGCTGTCGCAACAGGACTGGACGCCGTCCTACCAGCGGCACCGCAAGAACCTCCAGCTGATCGGACTGAACGACACCGAAAAGCGTTGGGTGCTGAAAAATCCCAGCCATCTGTTTGCGTTGGACGCCTTGATGGCGACGTATCCCGACGCGCTGGTGATTCAGACGCATCGGCCGGTCGAGACGATCATGGCTTCGATGTGCTCGCTTGCCCAGCACACCGCGGAGGGATGGTCGACATCGTTCGACGGAGCTCAAATCGGCGCCGACGCAATGGATACCTGGTCGCGTGGGCTTGAGCGCTTCAACACCGCTCGCGCCAAGTACTCGCCGGCCCAGTTCTATGACGTCGAATACAAGGCACTGATCGCCGATCCGATCGGCACGGTGGCCGACATCTACCGGCACTTCGGATTGTCGCTGACCGAGGAGGCGCGGGCGGCGATGGAGAAGGCGCACGCCGACAGCCAGTCCGGCGAGCGGGCGCCGAAACACCGCTACTCGCTGGCCGATTACGGGCTCACCGTGGAAACCGTCAAGGAGCGGTTCGCGGGACTGTAGATCAGTCGCCGGTCCGCCGCGGGCCTAACCACACACCGTCTGGAGGCCCGATGGCGCCGGCCCGCTCGCGCGCCGAGGCGAGGTCCGGCGATGCCGCGAACTGTCTTGCGGCACCGATATTCTCCATTTCCATGAGCACGATGACGGTGTTGTCGTCGTCGCCGTCGATGTAGGTTCCCGTCACCACGAGGCCATGGCGGCGGCGAATTGCGTCGAGTTTCGGATCGGGGTCGGCTTAGCAACGGAACGAATCTGGGTGTTTTCGTGATCTTCGTTCGGCCGCGCTTATGAGTGACCCTTGCGCCAGGGCGCTTCAGGGTCGGCGAGGGTGTCGAGCATCAGCTGGCACCAGGTGAGCGCCGCGTTGACTGCGAGGTGAGCGTGCCGGGTGCCGAGACCGACGCGCGCGGTTGCCGGACCGTGCCCGGTGCCCAGTCCGCGGTTGCGCAGTTCGGCGAGTCCGTTGGCGATGGTGGTCACCGCGCCGAGGATGCGCCTGACGCCGTCGCTGCCATCTGGTCCGGACCCGGTGGTGGGGTCGAGCCCGAGTGAAAGCTGTGCTGCGCGAGCGAGTTTGGGTAGGTCGTACTTGTCGTCGAAGGGCTGGCCGCGTTCGGTGAGGATGACCTTGGCGGTGCTTTCGATCAGTTCCTTGGCGCTGCCGACCGCGAGCGCGGGATCGTCGCTGATGGCGCGCCTGATGCGCTCGAAGCCCTCGCGGATGGCTGACGGGTCGGCGAGCCTCGCAATCGATTCGATGGACAGCTGTGGCCCGGCTGGAGTGATCTGGCCGGTCTGCTCATCGACCTGGTAGCCGTCGCGGTGCAGCGATTGGTGAAACTGGCTGAGGCCCTGAGGTTCCCAGCCATTGAGCAACCGTTCGGTGACCCGGAGAAATCGGCCGACGTGTCGCGGGTCGGTCCAGTCGACCGCATCCAGGTACGACTGGGTGGTCTGTCGGCGCACGCTGTTGTCTTCGTAGCGGCAGTCGGGATCGGGCGCGAAGCCTTCGTCTTGAAACGCGGTGTTGATCGCGCCGACCGTGCTGTTGGTCATCAAGTCGCGGAAGATCCCACGTGTGGTGCGCCCGACGAGATCGGTCATCGCGTTGCGCTCTGTATTGACGTCGCGGTCGTTCGCCCGCCGGCGCGCGCGACCGCCCGGTAGATCGTCGAGCGGGTGACCGGGAAGAGCTCCTCGAGCTCGCCGATGGTGTGTCCTCCGGCGCGGTAGAGCTCGACGAGGTGCGCCTCCTGCCGTGGACTGAGTTTGGGCTGCTTGCCGCGCAGTCGGCCTTTGGCCCGGGCGACGGCCATGCCCTCCCGGGTCCGGGCGCGGGCAAGGTCGGCTTCGAACTCGGCGATCATGCTCAAAGTGGTGAACAGCAGCCGGCCGATTGGGTCTGTCGGGTCGTGTACCGAGCCGCCGATGTTGAGACGCACGCCGTTGGCGGTGAGTTCGTCGACGATGTCGCGTGCGTCGGGAACGGACCGGGCGAGGCGGTCGAGTTTGGTTACGACGAGCGTGTCGCCGCTGCGGCAGGCGGCGAGCGCTTGGCGCAATCCGGGTCGGTCTCGGTTCGTGCCCGTCAGACCGTGGTCGACATAGATCCGCTTTGGGTCCACACCAAGCGCAGCGAGCGCGTCTCGCTGCGCTGTGAGATCTTGATCGACTGTCGATACGCGCGCGTAGCCGATCTTCAGCTCCGTCACAAAGCCAGTATGCCGCTTAGCCCCCCTTCACTGGGACGGATCACCGAACCACCCTTACGGGACGTCGGCACTCAGGTCAGGTCGGCCCGCGGTCTCTTGTGTCGGTGTGCCGTTTGAGGTTCCTCAAGTGGGTGCTTACCGACCCCCATGTTCGGAGCACGTGTGAACGTCCCTGGGCAGGCTCCAGTGACGTCCCACCTTACTGAGAAGTCGTTCCTCAAACCGCTGCTGGAGTTCATCGTCGCCGGCGGGCTGGCCACAACGGTGAAAGCAGGTCTGGATCTGCTGGGCATTTGGGCGGGGGAGCCGCGCCGGCCGTTGCTGCCGCTTGACGAGCGGGACCGTGACCACCTTCGGAGCTTGCTGACCGCCGACGGGTAATCCGGCCCCATTCGCTTCGAGGTTGCGATGTCCTAATCGGCGACCGAAGACGTATTCCGTTGCAAGAGCTCTGACCCGTTTTCGGAATGGACACGCCAACATCGCGGACGAACCCTACCGCAGCTGGGTGGCCCCATTGTCGAGGGCGATGCCGCCGCCCGCATCGCCACGGGCGCCGCTGTCGACAGACTCACCGCCATCCGCTACTTGACCGCGATGATGTCTACCCGGGCGAATATCGGGTTTTTTTGCCAGCAAGTCGTCCGATACCTTGCCGAGCTCTACGGGAATTTGACCATTGAGGTGAGCTTGCCGACCATCCTCGGCGGCGAACGTATCGAAGATCCCGAAAGTGGTGTCGCTCAGTCTGAAGGCATACCAGGTGACGGTTTCCTCCTCGGCCACCGCGGTGGCGCGGCCGGCCGCGAGGAACGTGCTAAGCGCATCGCCCTTACCAGGCTTGGCCTCTAGCAGGGCGAGTAATCCACGGGTCACATCCATGTCACTGTTCCTCTCGATGAGCCGTTCAATGATTCGTTCGAGATATTCGCCAGCCGAACCGGGTAGGACACCGCACAGCCCGTCAGCGAGGGGATTTTCAGGTCAAGTAGCTAATGGTCCGTCTGCGATATGATCTGGCCGCGCGCGTCGCGCTGCGGTGGGCTTTGGCGACGATATCGCCGGCGGCCTTCCGCATGAAGGACTATGCGTTGCCGTTTCGCTTCTCGCTGTCAGTGGCGATCGACGCCATGAACTTGGCGAAGCTGCCGAAGGCCCCAGGCGCAGGCGTGTATTGGTGATTCCTTCGGCTGGGTCCGCCACGGTGGGGTGCCCGAGAACGCAGCCGAATGCGCGTAGACATATTTCGGAGAGGCCGGCTTGCGTAATCCTCTGCGACTGAACCCATTCCACGCAAGCTGCGCGAACGAACGCCAGCCAAGCCCTGACGGCTATCTCGGTGCTGTCACGGGGATGTCCTTCGGCGACGAGTTTGTCGGTCAGGCGTTGGCCAATGACATTCAGCTCTTCCGCGATGATCGTTTGGATCGCCGGGTCGTCGGACAACGCGCCGCGGTTGACCGCGATTGCTTCAAAAGGATGATCGGCGAAATATCGGATGTGTGCCTCGAGTCCGCTGGCAAGCTGTTCTGCCAGCGGCATCTCCGGATCGGGATTGGTGCACCTCGACAACCGGTGACTAGCTCGTTTGAATATCGCCGCGTACAGGCCCCGTTTACTGGGAAAGTAGTGATACAACAAGGCTCTCGACACGCCAGCTCGGGCGGCGATGTCCTCGACGAAGATGTCTTCATAAGGCCTTTCCGCGAACATCGCGGCCGCTGTGTCAAGCAATTGGTCACGCCGCTGCTGGGGCGCTAGCCGACGTCTTTTCACTAGCAAATTTCCGCGAGACCAGACCGCTGACGTGCCCTAGGATCTGACCATCTCAAGCTTGGGGATCATGCGAATCGCCTTGGCGCAGTTGGCAAAGTTTGGCGATGTGCGCCTGACGGCGTCGTGGATTTCTTGGATTTGTTCGGGCGTTGCGTCGGCGTCGATGCGAACGGTGTAGTGAATCTCGTCGTATCCAGGATTGACGGCTTCATCTAGGCCCAGGAATCCCCGTAGGTCCAGTTCGCCCGTAGTCTCGATTTCCAGCGACCGAATCGCGATCCCCTTGGTCGCGGCTACGGCGGCATACCCCACCGTCATGCAGGCGTTGAGGCCCGCCATGACCAGCTCCTGCGGGTTCGGCGCGGTGCTGGTGCCGAGCAGTTCGACCGGCTCATCGGCTCGAATGGTGAAATCCCGTGCATACCGCTTGCCCCCCAACGAATACGATTTGACAGTGGTGGTCGACCGGGTCTGTCCCTCCCATTGAGTCTTCACGGCGAACTGGACGCTGCCGTTCGAGACATCCTGACTGACGGTCTCGGCGAATTGCCCGAGAGCTTCAACGTCTATTCCGTTCACTGGTGTACTCATCCTAGGGATGCTCCTCACAGGTTTGTAATCCCAATACCTGCCCAGCAAGTGACCACGCAGGGTGCCAGGATGGGTTTACCAACCGCGACACCCACCCGGATCACCCAGCGCGGCACGCACTGCTCTTTGCTATGGCAAGGTGCTCTTTGCACCTACGACTGACCGACTGTCGCTAGTTGCGGTAGTCGATGACCACGCGGCCCTCGATTTCTCCGCGCTCCATGCGCCCGAACACGTCGTTGATGTCCTCCAGCTTGGCGGCTGTCACCACGGGCTTGACAAGGCCGCGGGCATAGTAGTCGAGGGCTTCGGCCATATCTTGGCGCGTGCCGACGATCGAGCCGCGGATGGTGAATCTTTGGAGCACGATGTCGAATATCGGCGCCGGGAATTCGCCCGGCGGTAGGCCGTTGAAGACGATGGTGCCGCCTCGGCGCGCCAGCCCGATGGCTTGCCCGAACGCTTGTGGGTGCACAGCGGTGACCAGCACTCCGTGCATCCCCCCAGCGATCTTGTGGGCCTCGGCGGCGACGTCTGTGGTACGTGCGTTCAAGGCGACCTCGGCGCCCATCCGGGTCGCCAGCTCCAGTTTGGAGTCGTCGATGTCGACGGCCAGCACTCGCAGCCCCATCGCGCGGGCGTACTGCACGGCGATGTGGCCGAGCCCCCCGACTCCGGAAATCGCCACCCATTGCCCGGGTCGGGCCTCGGTTTCTTTCAAGCCTTTGTAGACGGTGACGCCCGCGCACAGAATCGGGGCGACCTCCAACGGGTCGGCGCCGTCGGGGATGCGAGCCGCGTAGTCGGCATTGACCAGCATGTAGCTGCCGAAACTGCCGTTGACGGTATATCCGGCGTTTCGTTGCTTCTCGCACAAGGTTTCCCACCCCGTGCGGCAATATTCGCAGCGCCCGCAGGCAGACCACAGCCACGCGTTGCCGACCTTGTCGCCGACCTTCAGGTCGTCGACCCCCTCACCGACCGAGACTACCGTCCCGCATCCTTCGTGGCCCGGCACGAACGGCGGCTGCGGTTTGACGGGCCAATCACCGTGCGCGGCATGCAAGTCGGTGTGGCACACCCCGGAGGTTTCCAGCTTGACCAGCGCCTCCCGGTATCCGGGTGTGGGTAGGTCGATTTCGGAAATCTGCAGCGGGACGCCGAATTCGGTGACGACGGCGGCACGCATCGTGGTGTGGGCCGCGTCGCCAGTTCTGGCGGTTTCAAGGGTTTCGGTCATTTGTTCATTCCAATCGTGAAAGGGGTTGCGGTTTAGTCGCTCAAGTGCACACCGACCATTACCGCGACGACGAGAGCTGGTGCGATGGTGGTTTCAATCTTGTGAAGGCGCCGCGTGGACGACGACCCCGCGTTCGGCGCGCAGCTCTTCCAGCGACTTGCCGTACCAGTCCACGGTCCGTGAGGTCATGAGCTTTTCGGCCAGGTCCCGCTCGGCCGGCAGGAACAAGTTGGTCGGCATGACTGGCGGCTTGTACCTGGAGCGGAACTCGTCGTTGATCCGCTCGAGCTCCTGGTAATCCGTACCGGCCACCGCGGCACGCTCGGCGACGTTGGCGCACACTTCGCGGGCGCACTCGCCGGTCAACGTCCGGGTGCGGAATTCCTCGTCGGACATCGACTGCAGCCGCAGCACGGCCACGCGTTCTTCCAGGCGAGCCTCGATCCAGAGGCTGTCCTGATCTTCGCGGCCCCAGAAATCGGTCCGCCATTTCATCAGGGTCGCCACCGCTTCGTCGAGCGTGGTCAGCGCGTCGGCACGAGCGGCCCACTCGGACCGCAGAGCGCTATCGCCGTACGGCGAGGGCTCCAGCCGAAAATCGGCACCGACCGATTCGGGTTCTCGTGAGCGCCGCCGTCCCGAACGTGGTTGGTCAGCCATTAGTTTCCTCCATTCTGCTGGGCACGAAATCTTCGTGGTGGCACAAATCGCGCGCCACGCTTGCCGCTTCGAGCATCTGTGTTGTTGCACTGATCATTTTGGGTGGACCGCAGTAGTAGTACTCGAATTGAGAGCGGTCGTTTTCCGAGATGTACTTGTGAGCGATCTCGGTCGCGGTACCGACCTCACCGGTCCATGAGTCGTCCGGGTTGACGACCCCGCTAACCACGTGAAGGTTGGGCAATTGCTCGGTGACCACTTTCAGTTCGTCCGCGCCGAACACGTCTCCCACGTTGGTGTTTCCGAAAATCAACACCGCCGGTTGGGCGGGCCGCTCCGCGGCGAGTTGGCGCAGCATCGCCAACACGGGTGCCAGGCCGGTGCCGCCGGCGATGAAGACCGGTGTGCGGTCGTTGTCACGCAAGATGAATTTGCCCCGCGGGCCGTAGAGGGTCACCTGCTCTCCATGGCTCGCTTCGCCGGCGATGTAGCTAGAGAATTCGCCGTCGGGGTAGACCCGAATGAAGAATTCGAGCCGTCTGGAATCGTCGGGAAGGTTGGCCATCGAGAAGTCTCGGCTCACGCCATTGGTCAACGCGATCCGCACAAATTGGCCGGGCAGGAAGCGGAGTGGGTCTTGAGCGGCCATGGTCCGCACGACCACCCGGGCCACCGTGTCCGATACCATCTCGATCTGGTCCAGGCTCCCGCGTCGTTCGGTTTCCTGGTACTGCTGCACCATCGAGAACGGGTAGTCGAACTCGATCTCCATATCGGACGTCGGCCGCAGCCGGCACGCCAGAACATATCCCTCTTCTTGCTCGCTGGGCGACAACGCGTAGACAGAATGTGGCAGCAGCTCGCTGTACTCACCGTCGGCCAGGAAGCACTTGCATGTGGAGCACACGCCCTCCCGGCATTCGCTCATCAGGATGAGACCCTGGCGCAATGCTGCCGAAATCACGTCCTCATCAGGCCCGCACGAGATGACGGCCTCGTGGTCGTCTTCGAAAAACAGCTTTAGCTGATGAGTCATCGCACCTCCCTGGTTGCGTCAGCCAGCTCACCCTGGTGGTTCATCCGCGCCCCTGGAGGTAGGCCAATATCTTCAGGCCCGCCTCGCATGCCGACCTTTCGGTCAGCGAAACACCATTCTGGATAGCGTCTTGGCCCCGATAGATGAACCATTCCCAACAGGGGAACGACTCGTCCACGATCACCGTGAACTCTTCGTCTTCATAAATGATTCGCTCAATGTCGTCCATACTTGCTCCGACCGCTTCGGTGGGCAGCACCCCGGGAACTCCGGCGCCTCCGGATTACCGCTCGCCACCTGCGCCCCGCATGTGATTCAGGTCCGGGGCGTCGTCGTCCTCGTCGCGCTGGAACGTGGGAAGCGCTTCCTCCAACCCCATCAATTTCGTGGTCATCACGAATTTGTTCCCGTCGTTGTAAGCGCGACCGATTGTGGTTGTGACGTTGACCATGAAGTCGAAGACGTCGTAACGATGTCCTATCAACGGCTCCATAATGTCGAGATCGATCTCGAAACCTTCGTCGTTTTCCAACCGATAAAAGGTGCCCGCGTCTTCGACGACGAAGGAATCGTCGTCGGCGTACTCCTCCATCAGCTCGTCCACGACGAGCTCGACTTCCGTGCTCTTCATGAGACACAGCACGACGCGCCGGGATTCCACGACGGGAGCCGCAGCACCTTCGCCATACATCCGGTCTTGTAGCGCCTGAGGGTTGAACTCTTTCGCAATGCGCTGGGCCGTGGTAATGGTTTTCAGCCCACGCTTTTCCTCACCGGTCGGGGCTGCCACCGGCGGATTGTTTACGGTCATACTTTGCTCCATCGAAAGGGGTTGCATTTTTTTCCAATTCGGTGCTCAGGCGAGGGTCGTGCAGCAACACGTCACCGCACAGCCGCAATCGCGTCGGTCACGCTCTTGACCAGCTCGTCGACGTCCACCTCGAACCCGAAGATCGGCGCGTAACGACGTGCCCAGTCGCCGATAACGAGCGTCGCAGCCTCATTGACCGCCTCCGCGGAAACGTGGGACCGCAGGGTGCTGGTCCGGGCAAACATCGGCGCGAACTCGGCCATCGCCGCCACCGACTTGGGCAGCCAGTCTCGTGCCCACAACCGCATCAATGCCCGGTTGTGGTCGCCGAACTTCGGGTCCTGCCCCAACGCGTGGCCGAAGAGCTCGAAGGCCCATTTCGCGTCGATATCCCCGGCCGTGATGGTCGGCCACATGATCGCGGGGGTGAGCTGATCTCCGTGCAAGGGCGCCAGGCGGTGGAAGAACTGTTGCCGGGCGAAGCGCCCGAACAGCGGCTCGTGCACCATGAAGACCGCGAAGATGATCTCGATGTGGTCGTATACGTCGCCCCAGAGCCGCTCGACGATCTCGCGGGCGGTCCGATACGCCGGGTCAGAGAGCCAGAACTCCCGGGCGGGCGCGACGTCGGCGGAGAAACCGTCGACATTCTTGGACAAGAACACCTTCTCGGCCTGGATCATCTCGGCGTTGTCGAGGTGGTCGATCGCTCCGGTGATCACTGCCTGGCGCAGCACGTCGGTGAACACGTCGCGGGCAGGCGCGCCCACCAGTGTTCCGAAGAGGCCGTATTCGTGATGCGCGAACGCCCCGAGCGCGGTAGCGATGACGTCGAAGGTCCACTCCCGGTCCAGGTCCCGGTACATTTGTTGGTCAGCGAAGGCCGAGAACATGCGTTCTGCCTCGGCGTTCTCCTCGGCTTTCTGCGCCACGTAGGTGGGCTGGCCACGACCGGACGGATCCCGGAACACGAACCAGTCCGACGATTTGGCCTCGGTCGTGTAGTTCTCCCACGGTGCGCGGCCACCGGAAAATTTGTTGCAGAAGCCGCCGACACCGAGCGCGCCCGGAATCCAGTCGGGGGCCGACTGTGCGTAGAGCAACAGCGACTCGTACTCGGAGATGCGCCGCCGATACGGCTTGGCATACCACTGCGAGGTTCGTCGCGTTTCCAGCGGTTCCCGCTCGATGTCGTAGGCGGGATTCAGAAAGGCGCGACGCGGGCTCATCTCACCCGGTGCAACCTGGCTGGCGCCCGGCTGTTCGGTTATAGTCATCGGTCCTCACTCGTTCTCTGGGTTTCCGGCGCGGATGCATAGAGCAGGAGACGCGCGGGAGGTTTTGTGGTTTGGAGCCCCGGCGGCCTGCACGATGCTCGGGCAGGCCGCCGGCGACTGGTGTTATACCGTTTCCAGCCAGACGCCGCCGTGTGTCAACGGGTCGCGGATAATCGCGTTGCAGGCCCGCAGGTCATCGAGGGTCCACATCCGCTCGCTGTTGAGATGCGGCTGGGCGTTGAGTGTCTTGCCGTCGCTGCGTACCGCCCCCGCGGCGTGCACCACGTCGGCGATGTTCCATCCGTCGAATTTCTCCCACAAGTTCTCGCCCTGATAGCGTTCGGGCTCCTTGAGGAACATCCGCTCGCACCACGGCGAGCACAGCGAGTGCTTGCGGCCGTTGTGCTCCAGGATGCGGACATCCCCCAGCGCCCCGGTGAGGGTGGGGATGATGACCGGGAAGTTGCACACACGGCAGAAATAGATCGGCACTCCCGCGTCGTTGACCAACTGGCCGGGAAGCTTGTGGTGGGCGGGGTCGGCCAGACCCATCTCCCGCCAGGAGTCCCACATGTGGCCGACCTCGGAGTGCCAGCCCGGATAGTTGTTCTCGAACCACTCCATGTCGCGGGCATTGGGCGGGTCCATCCGGAACCCCAGCAACGGCCACACCGCGTAGGCCACCGCGTAGGTGTAGTGGTGACCCCAATACGCCTGCCGCTTGGCGTCGGCAAGGTTCGCCGGCGACTTCACCCCGAACTTCTCCAGCCGGCCCAGCCAGATGCCGCCCCAGTCCTCGTACACCCAGCGGTCCCACACCTTGGCCCACGGCTCGAGCTTGTTCACCGCGCCGTATTCGAAACCGGCGCCCACGATCGGAGTCGCGAAGCGGTGCTGCAGCCAGAACGCGTTTTCCAGGTCGGTCTGGAGGTATTTCATGTTGTCCGCGTCGTGGGCCACCGACACGATGGTCTGGTAGCCGTTGGCCATGTGCCGCATCTCGTCGGACTGAATCGAGAGGAAGATCGTCGGCGTGATTTCGTCGCCGTTGGCCGCACTCCACTCGGTCATCGCCACGATCAGCGGGTTGGTGAAGCACGCCTCGGCCACCAGTTGCAAGTTCAGCGACGCGAACACCGGGTCGCCCGCGCAGAAGTTCTCGCCGAAGGCCTGCATCGTGGGCGGGAACAGCGGGTTGATGTAGCGCCACTTGCGCATGTCGACAAAGCCCGCCGGGTCGTAGTACTGACCGGCGTAGTACTTCGCCAAGTAGTGCGTTTGTGTGGTGTGGCGCACCTCGTCCTCGACCTGCATGAGATAGCCGTTGCGCAGCTCGGGTGAGCGGGTCGTGTCCGCCATGACCGCCGAGCCGGCGATCGCGTTGTACTCGCCCAGCTCCAATGCGCCGGCGAGCAGCTTCATGACCTCGGCCCAGCGGGGCTCGACCCGCGTCGGCGCCTTCAGCCGCGCGAGCGAGTCGAGCAGACTGCCGTACTGGCGGTCGTCCTTCTCGCCCTCCATCCGGCCGTAGTCGCGAGCGACAAGCTTGAACTGCTCACGAGCGTTGGGGTCGAATTTGTACTTGGTCGGGTATTTCCCGCGGATCGTGTCGGAGTCCCACCCCAGGTCCATCAGCCAGGAGTGCACCTCCTGTCCGCTGACGGTGGCGTGCGGCGCGTCGGGCCGGCCGGTCACCTTTCCCGGTAATACAGAAGTCATCGCGTTACTCCTTTTGTCGTTACTTGATCTGGTTTGGTATTCGGTTGTGTAGTGGGGCGCCGCTTCGCTTTCCCCTGTCTCAGCTAGCACACGCTCGGGGAAGGTCGGCGCACTCCGCGTCGGTCAGGAGGCGGGACCGGATCAGGAAGCGCACCCCCTCCGGGGCTTCCAGAGAGAATCCGCCGCCGCGCCCGTTGACGACGTCGACGGTGAGGTGGGTGTGCTTCCAGTACTCGTACTGATCGGCGCTCATCCAGAACGGCGTGTCGTCGCCGACCGTGCCGAGCTGCACATCCGACGCGCCCGTACGGAACTCCCCGCGTGGGTAGCACATCGGGGCACTGCCGTCGCAACAGCCGCCGGATTGGTGGAACATCACCGGACCGTGTCTGGCGATGAGCCGTTCCAACACCGCCGCCGCCGCCGGCGTCATGTCGACCCGTGAACCGGCTGTGGTCATCAGAAGAACCCCAGCTTGTTCGGCGAGTAGCTGACCAGCAGGTTCTTGGTCTGCTGGTAGTGGTCGAGCATCATCTTGTGGTTTTCGCGGCCGATACCGGATTTCTTGTAGCCGCCGAACGCCGCGTGCGCGGGATAGGCGTGGTAGCAGTTGGTCCACACCCGACCGGCTTTGATTTCGCGGCCCAGGCGGTAGGCGGTGTTGCCGTCGCGCGTCCACACACCCGCACCCAGGCCGTAGAGGGTGTCGTTGGCGATCTTGAGTGCCTCGTCGGTGGAGTCGAACGTGGTAACCGACAGCACCGGACCGAAGATCTCCTCCTGAAAGATCCGCATGTCGTTGGTGCCTTTGAAGATCGTCGGCTCGATGTAGTAGCCGTCTGGGTGCTCGGCGACCTTCCGCGGGTTGCCGCCGGCGAGGAGTTCGGCGCCCTCCTTCTTGCCGATGTCGATGTAGGACAAGATCTTTTCGAACTGGTCGTTGCTGGCCTGAGCGCCGATCATGGTGTTTTTGTCCAGCGGGCTGCCGCTGGTGATCGCGTTGACGCGGTCCAGGCAGCGGGCGATGAACTCGTCGTAGATCGACGAGTGGACGAGGGCGCGCGACGGGCAGGTGCAGACCTCGCCCTGGTTGAACGCGAACATGACGAACCCTTCGATGGCCTTGTCCAGGAATTCGTCGTCGGCGGCCATCACGTCGGGTAGGAAGATGTTGGGGCTCTTGCCGCCCAACTCCAGCGTTACCGGGATGATGTTCTCGCTGGCGTACTGCATGATTAGCCGGCCGGTGGTGGTCTCGCCGGTGAACGCCACCTTCGCGACCCGCGGGCTGCTGGCCAGGGGCTTGCCAGCCTCGACGCCGAAGCCGTTGACTACGTTGAGGACACCCGGCGGCAGCAGGTCGGCGATCACCTCCATCGCCTTGAGGATCGAGACCGGGGTCTGCTCGGCCGGCTTGAGCACCACGCAGTTGCCCGCGGCCAGTGCCGGGGCGAGCTTCCAGGCCGCCATCAGGATGGGGAAGTTCCAGGGAATGATCTGGGCGACCACGCCGAGCGGTTCGTGGAAGTGGTAGGCGACAGTGTTCTCGTCGATCTCACCGACACCGCCCTCTTGCGCGCGGATCGCGCCCGCGAAGTAGCGAAAATGGTCGACGGCGAGGGGAAGATCGGCGGCGAGGGTTTCGCGGACCGGCTTCCCGTTGTCCCAGGTTTCGGCGACCGCGAGCTCCTCAAGGTGCTCCTCGATGCGGTCGGCAATCTTGTTCAAGATGTTGGCGCGCTCGGCGACCGACGTCCGTGCCCATCCGGCGGCCGCGACGTGCGCGGCGTCCAGCGCCAGGTCGACGTCGGCGCTGGACGAGCGCGCCACCTCGCAGAAGGTTTGTCCGTCTACGGGTGACGGGTTCTCAAAGTAACGACCGTCAGTGGGCGGCAGCCACTTGCCGCCGATGAAGTTTTCATAGCGGGAGGCGAAGTCCACGACGCTTCCCGCAGTACCTGGTTTGGTGTATTTCATCTCGTCCTCGCTCGGCCCGGCGCATATGCGTGGGGACACGTTCCGGTGCTTTCGTGACGAGGATTACACGCCAAGGTTGGTTAAACGTTGTTTAACCACGCGCCGTGCGCAGGCCGATGCGTTAACCGCCCTCAGAAGCGTGAAGCCGCCCCATCGCGAGGTGCCGGCGACGATCCGTCGGCGGCAGCACCCGCAGCGCATGGGCGTGAATCTCGGAGTCGTAAGGGTTGACTGCGCCCAGACGCAGGGCGCACTCGGCCGAAGAACTGCCCAGGACCGCGTCCCGGATCGCCACCTCCAGTTGGTCGCGCCACGCGACAATTCCGGGTGCATCAGACTCCGGTAACAACGGCCCGCTGTAGTGTTCAACCGCGGTGTCCACATCGCCGCGAGACAACGCGTGCAAGACGGCCACTGCGTCGCAGCTGACCGGCTTGAGCAGCGCGTAGGTCCGCGCGGCCAGTTGGCCACCGAGCAGGCGGCGCACATGGCTGACCTCGCATTTAAGCGTGCCAGGCGCCACGCAACGGTCACCGTAGATTTCGGCGGCAAGCTCACCCGGGGAATAGCCGGCCGGGCGCAACGCCAGCAGCGCGAGAATTTCGGCCTGCCGCAGCGTGACATGGACCGGCAGGCCGTCAACCAGCACCTGCGATCGGCCCAGGCACCTCAGCTCCACCCGGGCGGCATCTTCCTCGCTACCAGCCCACGTGTCGCGAAGCCGCGCCTCGATGGTCGACGTCAGCATGCGCACCGTGGTGAGCCCAAGAGCGTTGGCGCGCTCCCATGTGGATGACAGATCGATGACTCCGAGCTGGCGCCCACGCGGGTCGTGGATCGGTGCGCTGTAGCACACCCAGTCGTGGAGTCGCTCCACCATGTGCTCGGCCGAAAACACCGTCGAAGGCCGGTCAGTCCGCAACGCCAAGCCGAGCGCATTGGTGCCGATCGCCTCTTCGCTCCAGCAGCCGCCCGGCATAAAATTCACCGCCTCAATTCGGCGTCGCATCGCCCGGCAACCGCTGATCCACAGAATCGTCCCGGTTTCGTCGGTCACGGCTACAACAAAGCCGGCGTCGTCGGCGATGCGCCCCAACTCGTCCGACAATTCTGAGACGGGTTGGCGAAGGCGTGATTCCCGCCACCTTGTCGCGACGTCGAGGTCACCCAGCGAGGGGGCACTGTCTCGGTCGGGATCGACTTGTGCGAGCGCCCAAGATTCTGCGATCTCTGGCCGGACAACTGTGTCCGTGACCGCAACGGACCCGGCTTCCTCTCCTCGTCGAGATCGCGCCCAAGCGCGCTCGATTTCCTGGCGGAGCAATCGCCGCTGACGCTCCATCCGTTATCGTCCTTTCGCCCCGCCTAGATCCCTTCGTGTCAGATTGCGCACCTTAGCGTCGAGATGTGATCGGTACAACTACTGTAGTCCTTTCTCTGCGCCGACAGGCCAGGATCGGTACTCCCTAAATGGTGCTCGACCACTCATCCCCAGCGGTCCCGTCGGGTATGCGGTAGGGGACCGGCCCAACCGTCGGCCCCCAGTGGACGCGACCGCCAGAGGGGTGAGGCGACATCCGGTGGGAGCGCGCCCGGACGGCGCAGAGGGCATCCTTGGGGTAATCCGGCGACGGCGACGCCGTGGGCAACGGGCCACCGACCACCAGGGCCGTCGCCGGCATCTTCGGCTTACTGGCGCGGCGTCGTCGGAGCCCGTGGGGGGATCGGCCACCACAGATCATTGCCGCGCGACCCGATCTCGAAGCTCTCGCGCGCGCCGCTTTAATCGTGGGCATACCCGATGCTCGCGAACCAACGACTAGCCAACGTTTGCTGCGTATGAACGCGGCGTGTCCGAAACGTGCGTAGACGGGTTGTCCTTTCCGCCACCGGCTGAATTCGCGGCGCGCGCGAACGCAACCGACGAGCTCTACCGCGATGCCGAAGTCGACCGGCTGGCGTTTTGGGCGAAGCAGGCCAACCGGCTGTCGTGGGACTCACCGTTCCTCGACGTGCTGGACTGGTCTGACGCGCCGGTTGCGAAGTGGTTCGTCGGCGGCAAGCTCAACGTGGCCTACAACTGCGTCGACCGGCATGTCGAAGCTGGTCACGGAGAGCGGGTGGCCATCCACTGGGAAGGCGAGCCCGTGGGTGACACGCGGACCCTGACGTACTCCGAGCTGCTGACCGAGGTGTGCAAGGCAGCCAACGCGCTGTCTGGGCTGGGCTTGGTTGCCGGTGACCGCGTCGCGATCTATATGCCGATGGTGCCTGAGGCCATCGTGGCGATGCTCGCGTGCGCACGGCTCGGCATCATGCACAGCGTGGTGTTCGCCGGGTTCTCCGCGTCTGCCCTAAGGGCCCGGGTCAAAGACGCCGAAGCCAAGCTGGTCATCACGACCGACGGTCAGTACCGACGCGGCCAAGCGGTGTCGCTCAAAACGACCGTCGACGAGGCCATTTCGGGAATCGATCATGTCCAACACGTGCTGGTGGTGCGGCGATGCGCGATCGACATACCGTGGGGCGCGGGCCGCGACCTGTGGTGGCACGACACCGTCGCGACGGCAGCGCCCGAGCATGACCCGCCGGCGTTCGACGCCGAGCATCCGCTGTTTCTGCTCTACACGTCGGGAACGACCGGCAAGCCCAAGGGCATAATCCACACTTCGGGCGGGTACTTGACGCAGGCGTCGTACACCCACTACTACGTGTTCGACCTCAAGCCGGAGACCGACGTGTACTGGTGCACAGCCGATATCGGCTGGGTCACCGGCCACACCTACATCGTGTACGGGCCGCTATCGAACGGTGCCACGCAGGTGCTTTACGAGGGCACCCCGGCGTCGCCGGACGAGCATCGGCACTTCGAGGTGATCGAAAAGTACGGGGTGAGCATCTATTACACCGCTCCCACGCTGATCCGCACCTTTATGAAGTGGGGTCGGCAGATTCCCGACGCCCACGACTTGTCCAGCCTGCGCCTGTTGGGCACGGTGGGTGAGCCGATCAACCCCGAGGCATGGCGATGGTACCGGGAGGTCTTGGGCGGCAACCGGACCCCGATCGTCGACACCTGGTGGCAGACCGAGACGGGCGCGGCGATGATCTCCCCGCTGCCCGGCGTTTCCGACGCGGTTCCCGGGTCGGCCACCCGACCGCTACCGGGTATCTCCGCACGTGTTGTCGACGAGCAGGGCAACACCGTCGAACGCAGCCACGACGTCGGTGAACATGCGCAGGGGTACCTGGTCCTGGACCAGCCATGGCCAGCGATGCTGCGAGGGATCTGGGGTGACCGGGCGCGATACCAGGAGACCTACTGGTCGCGCTTCGCCGCGCGGGGCTGGTATTTCGCCGGCGACGGCGCGCGTTACGACGACGACGGCAACATCTGGGTGCTGGGGCGCATCGACGATGTGATGAACGTGTCGGGACACCGAATTTCCACCGCCGAAGTGGAGTCCGCGCTCGTCGGGCATTCGCACGTCGCCGAGGCGGCGGTGGTCGGCGCCTCCGATGCCACCACCGGTCAGGCCGTCATCGCGTTCGTGATCCTCGAGTCCCACGCCGTGGACTGCGGCGCGGAGCTGGTGGCGGAACTGCGTGCCGAGGTGGCCCGTGAGATCTCGCCGATCGCTAAGCCGAGAGAAATTCATGTCGTTCCTGAACTACCCAAAACGCGCAGCGGCAAGATCATGCGGCGGTTGCTGCGCGACGTCGCCGAGGGCCGTGACCTGGGCGACACATCGACCTTGGTCGACCCCAGTGTGTTCGAAGCGATTCGCGCGAGCAGATAGGAAAACGGTTCCGATGATGGCTTGGTGCAAATGGGTTGCACGGAGGGACGTGCGCTCGCTGAAGTGGAGCGAAGCAGTCCACCCGGTGCGTCGCCCGGCATTTGCGGCCGGGGTGGTCCCACTAAGGCGGGGGCTGCGGATAGCGGCGGCGCTGTTGGTGCTGCCGATGCTCAGTGTCACCCCGAACGTGCATGCCGACCCCGCAGACCCGGCTTTTGAAGAGCACTGCCCGGAGCCGGACCCTAATTGCTGGTCTGACCAGTCTCGCTACCATGCGTTTTACACCCCGCCAAACCCACTCCCGGGCCAGCCAGGCGCACTGATCCGGTCGGAGGCGCAGGACGGCATCAGGCTGGAGCCATCGGGCCAGCTAGGGTCCTGGGTCGCTCATGCCACCCGCATCATGTATGTCAGCACCGACGCGCGGCACAATCCGGTCGCAGAGACTGGAACCTATCTTGAGCCGAATGACCCCTGGCCGGGGCCGGGTCCGCGGCCGCTGATTGCCTATGCAGCTTCACCGTTGGGCTTGGGAGACCACTGCGCAGAGTCGCGGTTGTTGGACCAGGGCGTGCATTTCTCATCGGGCCAGGATCTGATGCTCAACCTGGACGAGGGCTTCCTGGCGACCATGGTGGCCCGCGGCTTTGCCGTCGTGGTATCCGATGGCACCGGTGTGGGCACTCCAGGACCGGTGCCGTTCCTGATCCGCGATGCGTCCGGACCACCGCTGCTCGACGCGGCACGAGCGGCGATGCAATTGCCCGGCACGTCGCTGCACCCCCACGGGCCGGTGGCACTGTGGGGCTGGTCCGCCAATGGCGGGCAAGCCTCCGCGGACGCGGCCGAAATCGCCGCGGACTACGCGCCCGACCTGAACGTCGTCGGCGCATGGAGCGGCGCCCCAGCTGCGGACCCGACCCTGCTTCCCCCGTTTGTCGACGGCAACGTTTTCCTGGTGGCGCTGGGGTGGGTGCTCAACGGTGTGTTGGCCGCCTATCCAGAGGCCGCTCCCGTGCTGGCGCCCACGCTCGCACCTCGAGGCCAAGACCTGGTTAGCCGCTCGGCGAGTATGTGCCTCGTTGAAGGACTGTGGGATTTCGGCTTCCGCCACCTCGTACCGTGGGACCAATTCCTCGGCCACGGGTATTTCAACACCGACCCCTACCAGCTGTTCAGCTCCGATCCCGTTCATAGCATTCTGGCGGCACAACGGCTCGGCACCAGGAAACCGGCTGTGCCCGTGATGTTGGAGTCTAATCGCTGGGACCCGTTCATGCCGTGGGGCGGAGTCCGCCAGCTAGCCCAAGACTGGTGCGACAAAGGCGCCGATGTCCAGCTGTGGACCAATTATCAAACGCCATTCTTCGAAAAGATGGCCATCTTCAACCACGTGCTGCCCTGGTGGGTTGACGGCGAAAGATCAATGGCGTGGATCGCGGATCGGTTCAACGGCCAGCCCACCACTCCCAACTGCCAAGAAATCCCTAACATCCAGTGAGATTCGGTGGCTCGCCTGGTAGCCCGCCACCGTCTTTGGCGCCTGATCTGCTCGCCCATGCGAAGTGGCAACCGCTCGATCCCAGTAAGGAAAATTCCCACGTGCGACGCGAAGTCGCGCATAGCAAGTGGACTCGCAGATTGGAGGCCGGTTATGCCGGGTGCGTAGTTCTCGATCAGTGTTCCAGATCGATCCCCGCCCTGGCGTGCGTTGACGGGTCTTGCGCGTGCGACGCGAAGTCGCGCATAGCAAGTGGACTCGCAGATTGGAGGCCGGTTATGCCGGGTGCGTAGTTCTCGATCAGTGTTCCAGATCGATCCCCGCCCTGGCGTGCGTTGACGGGTCTTGCCTGTTGGGGTGCGAAGCCCAGGGTAAAAGCTCAAGGGCCCCTGTTCCGTCTGGGGGAGCAACCGGGTGAGGGGAAGGCCGGGCGGGTGAACGTAAGTGAACCCCTGATGATGCCTCGTTATTTCTAGCCCGGGAAGACGGGATGAATACCTGGGTGATAGGGCCTGGCCGCTGGAAGGGGCGGCAAGCGGCGACCGGGTAGTGAGAGCCGGTCGTGGGAACACCGCTGGCCTCGGGGTATAGGGGGCACCCATTCCGGTCGTGTCTTGTGTGCGTGGAACGTGGAAACCCCGTCGGGGTCCGGGCCGAGTCGGTCCGGTAGGCCGATCGTAAGAGGGGCGCAATTCCGCGGCGGGACAGGATGCTCAAGAAGCGGATGCCGGTGGCCGAAAGGCGACGGGACTCGCGACGGTGTGACCGCTGCTTCCGGTGGTCGTCGTGGGGAACCGGCCGGATGCCGGGCCTGTGCGCCCGGACCCGAAAGGGTGCTGACGTGGGCAGGTGAGCCTGTGAACACCGAGGCTGTTGGCCTGATGAACCGAAGGGGCAAGTTGGACACCATTGTGGTGAACGGACCCGAGGACGTCGCGCTCGACTGGGACTCCATTGACTGGCGTGTCCATGAGCAGAACGTAATCCGGTTGCGGCGCAGGATCTTCAAGGCGACGCGGGAGCAGGACTGGGCCATGGTCCGGTCGCTGCAGAAATTGATGCTGGGGTCGTGGTCGAACACGTTGGTGAGTGTGCGGCAGGCTACCCAGCGTAATGCCGGGCGTCGGACGGCGGGGATTGATGGCGAGGTTGCCTTGTCGTCACCAGAGCGGGCGGATATGGCGGTGCGTGTGCACCGCGGTCGCGCGAGCTGGGACCCGATGCCGGTTCGGCGTGTGTACATTCCGAAGGCCAGCGGCAAGCAGCGTCCACTCGGTATTCCGGTGTTGATGGATCGGTGTCATCAGGCGCGGGTCCGCAACGCGCTGGAACCGGAGTGGGAGGCCAAGTTCGAAGCCCGCTCATACGGGTTTCGTCCTGGCCGTGGCTGCGCTGACGCGGTCAGCTCGTTGTATTGGACCCTGAAAGGCCCTCGTGCCCAACGGGTCTGGATTCTCGATGCCGACCTGTCGGCCGCGTTCGATCGGATCGATCATGACCGGCTGCTCGATGCGCTCGACGGATTCCCCGCGCGGGAGCTGATCAAGCGCTGGCTTGCGGCGGGCGTGTTCGAACCGGGTAAGGGCTTCGCCCCGACCGAGGAGGGAACTCCGCAAGGCGGGGTGATCAGCCCGTTGCTGTTGAACGTGGCGCTGCACGGGCTGGAGGAGGCCGCTGGGGTCGGTTACCGCCAAACCGGTGTCAACACTGGGGCAGCGATGCCGGGAACCCCGATTCTGGTCAGGTATGCCGACGACATGGTGGTCTGTTGTGTTTCGCAGCGACAGGCCGAAGATGTCAAGGAGCGGCTTGCCCACTGGCTGGCGCCGAGGGGTCTGGTTTTCAACGAGGACAAAACGCGCATCGCGCACCTCGAAGAGGGCTTCGACTTTCTCGGCTTCAATGTGCGCCGATACCGGCGCGGTGGTCGGCCGGGCAAGCTGTTAATTAAACCGAGCCAGGATGCGGTCAGGCGAATCCGGCGCAGGCTCGCCGAGGTGATACGCAGCATGCGTGGCTCCAACGCGGTGGCACTTATCGCCAGGCTCAACCCGATCATTCGGGGTTGGGCCGCCTACTACCGGGGGGCGGTGTCCAGCAAAGCGTTCGCGGCGCTGGATAGCTACGTGTGGTGTCTCACCTATCGGTGGGCGCGCCGCACCCACCCCAATAAGTCGAAGAAGTGGATCGTGCGCCGCTACTTCGGCAGGTTCAACCGGTTCAGGAATGACCGGTGGGTGTTTGGTGCCCGCGATCGGGTAATCAACGATTGTGGCGATATCGCCTACCTCACCAAGTTTTCCTGGACCAAAATCGTCCGGCATCGGCTGGTCGCGGGTGGGGCGTCTAAAGACGACCCCGACCTGACCCAGTACTGGGCCGCACGGCAGCGAAAGATGTTGGCCCCGTTGGACAGTTACAACTTGCGCCTGCTTGTCGAACAGGACGGGCGTTGTCCATTGTGCGGGACCCACGTCCTTACCCCGGATCAGCCCCCGCAATCCCCGCACGAGTGGGAACGCTGGTGGCTGAGCATCGTCAAACGGGCGATCGCTGCCGACTACCTCACCCACCACGGGCGAGGCGGCACGCCGGACGGAAACCGAACCCGCCTGGTACACACCTCATGCCACCGCAGCCTTCGGGCTCGCACAGGCACGAGACCGGAACCCGCAACGCCCTCGGGGCTTGCTTGAGCCGTGTGCGGGGCAACTCGCTCGCACGGTTCTGAGGGGGCCCCGACGCAGCAATGCGCCGGGGCTACCCGACACCCCACGTTCGGGCCGACGCTACCGGCCGGTAGCAAGCCCCGGTAGCGTTGGCGCGATGGCAGGACCAGACTCCGAGCGCCTGCAGAGGATGCGCGTGGAATACGGATCGGCGGAGAAGGACGGCAGTCCCGATCTCGACGCAGATTGGCTCGATGACGGTTGGGTTGCCTTGTTGCGCAAATGGATCGACGAAGCCGAGCGGTCCGGCGTCGCCGAACCGAACGCCATGGTGCTGGCCACTATCGCCGACGGCAGGCCGACGAGCCGATCGGTGTTGTGCAAGAGCGTCGACGAGTCCGGGATCACATTTTTTACCAACTATGACTCGGCCAAGGGCGCCGACCTCGCGGCGACGCCGTACGCGTCGGTGACATTTCCCTGGTACCAGCTGGGCCGGCAGGTTCACCTCCGCGGTCCGGTGAGCAAGGTCACGCCGGAGGCCACCGAGGACTACTGGTCCAAGCGGCCCCGCGGCTCCCAGCTCGGCGCATGGGCATCGCACCAGTCCCGTCCGATCGCGTCGCGCGCGGCGTTGCTCGACCAGCTGGCCGAGGTCACCGCGCGCTTCGCCGACCGCGAGCAGATTCCGGTGCCACCGGGGTGGGGCGGCTATCTACTTGCTCCGGAGTCGGTCGAATTCTGGCAGGGCCGGGAGAACCGGTTGCATAACCGGATCCGGGTCACCGGCGCTCACGTCGAGCGCCTCCAGCCCTAGCCCGCCCCGGGGGTCGGTGCGACGGGACAGACCCGACCCCGGGCAGGCATGCGAACGCGACAACGACTACCTTCACCTATAAGCACCTAGTCAGGGCAGCCATACCAGTCAGAGCGCGAAGGGGTTCTCGTGGCCGACACCGACGACACCGCAACTCTGAAGTACCCGGGGGGCGAGATCGACCTGGAGATCGTTCGCGCCACCGAAGGTGCTGACGGGATTGCGCTCGGTTCCCTGTTGTCCAAAACCGGGCACACCACCTTCGACAACGGCTTCGTCAACACCGCCGCGTGCAAGAGCGCGATCACCTACATCGACGGTGACGCCGGGATTCTGCGGTATCGCGGCTACCCGATCGAGCAGCTCGCCGAGAAGTCGACCTTCATCGAGGTGAGTTACCTGCTGATCTACGGCGAACTGCCGGACAAGGACCAGCTCGCCGAGTTCACCAAGCGGATCCAGCTGCACACCATGCTGCACGAGGACCTCAAGCGCTTCTTCGACGGCTTCCCGCGCAACGCGCACCCCATGCCGGTGCTGTCCAGCGTGGTGAACGCGCTGAGCGCCTACTATCCCGACGCGCTCGACCCGATGGACAACAACCAGGTCGAGCTGTCGACGATCCGCCTGCTCGCGAAATTGCCCACCATTGCCGCGTACGCCTACAAGAAGTCCGTCGGCCAGCCGTTCCTCTACCCGGACAACAAGCTGTCGCTGGTGGAGAACTTCCTCCGCATGACGTTCGGGCTACCCGCAGAGCCCTATCAGGCCGACCCCGAAGTCGTGCGGGCGCTGGACATGCTGCTCATCCTGCACGCCGATCACGAGCAGAACTGCTCGACGTCGACGGTGCGGCTGGTGGGGTCGTCGCGGGCCAACCTGTTCACCTCGATCTCCGGTGGCATCAACGCGCTGTGGGGGCCGCTGCACGGCGGAGCCAACCAGGCGGTGCTCGAGATGCTCGAGCAGATCCGCGAAAGTGGCGACGACGTCAGCGAGTTCGTCCGCAAGGTGAAGAACCGCGAAGAGGGCGTCAAGCTGATGGGCTTCGGCCACCGGGTCTACAAGAACTACGATCCGCGCGCCCGGATCGTCAAGGAACAGGCCGACAAGATCCTGGCCAAGCTCGGCGGCGACCCGCTGCTGGAGATCGCCAAGGAGCTGGAAGAGGCGGCGCTGACCGACGACTACTTCATCGAACGCAAGCTGTACCCGAACGTCGACTTCTACACCGGGCTGATCTACCGGGCCCTCGGCTTCCCCGTTCGGATGTTCACCGTGCTGTTCGCGTTGGGCCGGCTGCCCGGCTGGGTCGCGCACTGGCGTGAGATGCACGACGAGGGTGACAGCAAGATCGGCCGCCCGCGCCAGATTTACACCGGCTACACCGAGCGCGACTACACCACCATCGACGCGCGCTAGTGGCGATCGCGAGCGCGGCGTAGCCGGGCGCTGCGGGTCGCCACCGATCAGGTAATCAGAGCGAGGCCAGCACCGCCATGGCGGCGTTGTGCCCGCCGATGCCCGACACTGCGCCGCCGCGGCGGGCGCCGGAGCCGCACAACATGATCCGCTCGTGGGCGGTCGCCACCCCCCATTGTCGTGCGGGCGTGTTCAGCGGGTCGTCGTCGTCCGCGAAGGGCCACGACAGGCCGCCGTGGAAGATGTTGCCGGCCGTCATCCCGAGTGTGCGGTGCAAGTCCAGGGTGGTCGTCGTCTCGACGCACGGCCGGCCCTGGGCGTCGCTCATCAACACGTCCTGAATAGGTTCGGCCAGAACGGAATTCAGTGTCGCCAATACCGACTCGGTCAGCCGGTCACGCAGGGCGCCGGAGTAGCTGCCGTCGAACAACGAGTGTGGGGTGTGCAGACCGAACACCGTCATCGTGTGGGCGCCCGATTCGCGCAGGTCGGCCGACAAGATGCTCGGGTCGGTCAGCGAATGGCAATAGGCTTCGCACGGTAGCGGATTCGGGATATGCCCGGCGGTCGCGCGCGAATATCCGGCGTCCAGTTGGGTCCAGGTCTCGTTCACATGGAACGTCCCGGCGAAGGCCTGTTCGGGGGTGACGCCGTCGTCGCGCAATCGGGGCAGTCGCCGCAGCACCATGTTCACCTTGACCTGCGCGCCCTGCGCGGGGGTCGGCGGCCGTTCGCCGAGCAGGCCTGCCAATACCGCGGGTGTGACGCCGGCGAGGACGAACCGGCCCCTTATCAGGTGGTCCTCGTCGCCGGTGCGGTAGCGCACCAGGCCGTCGGGATCGACGTTGTAAACCTCTGCGCCAGTGATGATTTCGGCACCGTGGCCGACGGCGGCCGTTGCCAGGGCATCGGTCAGTGCGCCCATCCCGCCGACGGGAACATCCCAGTCCCCGGTGCCGCCGCCCAGCACGTGATAGAGGAAGCAGACGTTCTGGATCAGCGACGGGTCGTCGAGGCGCGCGAACGTTCCGATCAGCGCGTCGGTCGCGATCACGCCGCGGACCACGTCGTTGCCGACGGCGGTGGTGATGGCGTGCCCGATCGGCTCGTCGATCAACGCGTGCCACGCGTCCGCCGCCTCGCGCTCACCGCTTCCCGTGACATGCAGGCGGGCCTGCTCGCGGGTGCGCAGCGGTTCCAGCAGTGTCGGCCATAGCCGTTGGGTCACCAGTCGGCAGCGTCGGTAGAAGGAGGCGAACCCTTGCTCATCGGGGCCGGCGCCGATCGCGGCGAACGTGTCGCCGGCAGCACCGATCAACAGCCCACTGCGGCCATCGGCGTCGGGGTCGGGCGTGTACGAGGAATACCGCCGCCGGGCCAGCCGCACCGCCGCACCCAGGTCGGCGACGATGCGGGCCGGCAACAAGCTGACCAGGTAGGAGTAGCGGGAGAGCCGGACACCGACACCGTCGAAGGCCTGCGCCGAGACCGCGGCCCCGCCGATGTGACCCTGCCGCTCCAGCAACCGCACCCGAAGGCCCGCGCGAGCCAGGTACGCCGCCGCGACGAGTCCGTTGTGACCGCCACCAATCACGATGGCGTCCAAGGCACCGCCATCTGCCGCGTGCTGGCTCAGTTCAGGTAGCCCTCAACCTCGCCGGGCGGACGAACCTCGGCCTCCCGGGGGTCACCGCCGGTTTCCCGCAGCGCCCGCCGCTGCCGCAGCAGATCCCAACACTGGTCCAGCTCGACCTCCAGCCGGCGCAGGCGGTCGTGTTCCTCCGATTCGGAGATGTCGCGGTGTTGCAGCTGCTCGCGCAGGGTTTTCTCCTGTGCGACCAGGTCGCGGATGTGTGCCAGGGTTTCGTTGTCGGTCGGTTTGTTGCCGTTGGCCATCGCTCCAGTGTGCCCGACCGGGCGTGGGCCGAATCGCTAGGTTGCCCATCGCCCACCGGGCGAGCGCCGCAGGCCAACGAACCGACGGAGGCTAAACCCTTGTGCCATAGCCGATTCGGAGCCTGCCACGACGAACATCCCGACGGTTTCGCTCGCGCTCCGGCGCGCGAAGCGCTAGCTCGGGCCGGGGAGGCGCAGCACAAGGCGGGCGCCGCCCAGCGGGCTGCTTTCCAAGGCAGCGGTTCCGCCGTGCAGGTGGGCCTGCTGTGCCACCAACGCCAGCCCCAGCCCCGACCCGGAATGGGAGGCGGTCGACCCGCGGGAGAACCGCTCGAAGACGACTTGGCGTTCGTCTTCGGGCACGCCGCTGCCGTTGTCGTCGATGGCGATCTCCACCCCGGCGCGCGAGCTGACCGCCGAGAGGCGGACGAGGGTCGCGCCGCCGTGCTTGACGGCGTTGGCGATCGCGTTGTCCACCGCCAGGCGCAATCCGGCCGGCAATCCGACGATGATGCACGTCGGCGACGGCACCAGTGACACGTCGAGGTCGGGGTAGATGCGCATCGCGTCGTGGGCGGCGCGGTCAAGCAGCTCGGTGATGTCGACCGGGACCTGATCGTCGGATGTCGACAGTTCGCCCTGGGCGAGCCGCTCCAGGGCGCTCAGGGTGGCCTCGATCCGCGACTGGGTGCGGATGACGTCGCTCAGCACCTCTTTGCGTTGGTCGTCGGGCATGTCCAGGGTGGCCAGCACCTCGAGGTTGGTGCGCATCGCTGTCAAGGGCGTGCGCAGCTCGTGCGACGACACGGCGGCGAAGTCGCGGGCCGACGCCAGTGCCTCCTTGGTCCGGATCTGCTCATCCCAGATGCGCTGCAGCATGCCCCGCATGGCCTCGGCGATCTCGACGGCCTCGGTGGCGCCGTGCACCTCCACCCGCGGTGCCTCGTCGCCGGCATCGATCGATCGGGTCTGCTGCGCGAGCTGCTTGAAGGGGCGCACCGCGAACGCGGCCAACAACCAGGCGAACACCGCCGCCGCGCCAATGGCGAAGCCGCAGATCAGCAGTACTCGCCGGTGCAGATTATTGGTTTCGGCGAGGGTCGCGTCATACGTCGCACCCACGGCCAGCGAGGTGGGCTCCGGCGCGGGAATCTCCACCGTCCGCACCCGGTAACGCACGCCCTTGACGTAAGCATCGGCGTAATCGACGTCCAGCTTGGGCAGCGTCACATCGGAGTTCGACTTGACCTGGTCGCCGCGGCGGACCGTCATGATGGCGTCGCTGTCGTTGGGGGAGCGCGGGATTTCGTCGGGGCCGCGCGGCAGGAAAGGGATAGCGAAGCCCGCGGCCTCGTCGAGGCGGCGGTCCAGCCGCTCCTTGCGGTCGTTGGTAATGCCCACCCAGACGACGATCCCGACGATGAGCACGGGTATGGCGGCGCCGATGGCGGTCGCGACCACGACCCGGGCGCGCAGCGAAGGCGTACGGGTCAGGATGCGGGATAGAAAGTTCATGGCGCCCGCCTGGTTACTGCATACGCAGCACGAACCCTACTCCGCGGACGGTGTGCAGCAGCCGGGGACCGCCATTGGCCTCCAGCTTGCGACGCAGGTACCCGATGAACACGTCGACGACGTTGGTGTCGGCGGCGAAGTCGTAACCCCACACCAGCTCCAGCAGCTGCGCGCGCGACAGCACCGCGGTCTTGTGCTCCGCCAACACCGCCAGCAGGTCGAACTCCCGCTTGGTCAGGTCGACGTCGACGCCGTTGACGCGGGCGCGCCGGCCGGGGATGTCCACCTCGAGCGGGCCCACAGTGATGGTTTCCGAGGAGGAGGTGGCGGTCGCGCCGCGACGGCGAAGCAGCGCCTTCACCCGCGCGACAAGCTCGGCCAACACGAACGGTTTGACCAAGTAGTCATCGGCGCCGGCCTCGAGTCCGGCGACCCGGTCGTCGACCGAGCTGCGGGCGGACAGCACGCAGACCGGGACGTCGTTGTCCATCGCCCTGAGGGCGGTGACGACGCTGACGCCGTCCAGCACCGGCATGTTGATGTCGAGCACGATCGCGTCCGGCCGGGTCTCGGTGGCGCTGCGCAAGGCTTCGGCGCCGTCGACCGCGGTCGACACCTCGAATCCGGACAGCCGCAGGCCGCGTTCCAGCGACGCGAGCACATCGGAGTCGTCGTCGACGACCAAGACGCGGGGTGAGATGCCACCAGTGTCCATGCCGCCCATCTTGCCTGATTGTTGATCGCGGCGGTGCCCGGGACGGGCCGTCGATGCCTAAAAGGTTACGTTTTCGACGCTGCGCCGCGACTGCCCGTTGGTATGGGCGGGTCACCCCGAGATCGGTTGGTGTGACGCGGCATTCGCGTCCGGGGTGACCGGTGTCCGATTGATGTTGTCCCCGTGCGGTTTTGGGTCATTCCGTGGAGAGTCCGCTCAGCCGCACCGCAAGCTGCCGGCGCACCGCGGGAACGCCTGCGGCCAGGCGCATTCCCGTGTTGCGCAGGGGGCGCAACGGGCGCGGCAGGGTCGCGACCCGGGTCAGCCGTCCAGTCAGTTTCAGCACCCGCTCGGCGCGCCGGCGCTGCGCGGTGCTGTAGGCATCGAGCGCGGCGTCCGGGCCGCCCCCCAGAACCTCGGCGAGCGCCCCGGCCAGCGCCACCGCGTCGGTGATCCCGAGGTTCATGCCCTGGCCCCCGGCCGGGCTGTGCACGTGCGCCGCGTCGCCGGCCAGCAGCAATCGGCCGGAGCGGTACGTGTCGGCGACGCGGTGGTGGATGTGGAACCGCGACCCCCAGACCAGCTCGGTGACGACCGTCTGCCCCGGGCCGAAGCCCCGGGTGTCCAGCAGCGCCTGCACAAACTCGGCCGACGGCAGCTGCGGCGCGTCGGCGGTCGGCGCGACGACACGGAAGATGTCGCCGGGCAGCGGGGCCAGCACCGTCAGGCCGTCCTTGGCGTAGAACAGGATCACCTCGTTGCGGGGCGCTTCGCCGGTCACTCGCACGTCGGCGAGCGTGAAGGCCTCGGCGAATTCGCCACCGGCGAAGCCGATTCCGGCTTGCGTCCGGACGGTGCTGTTCATGCCGTCCGCCCCGACGGCGTAGCGGGCCCTGATGGTTTCGCCGTCGTCGAATGTGGCCGTCACGCCGGTGGCGTCCTGGCTGATGCGGCTCAGCGTCTTGGGGCGGACGACGTCGCCGCCCAGCTCGTGGAGTCGCTCGAGCAGCAGCCGCTCGGTGTCGGCCTGGGACAGCATCAGGGTGTACGGATGGTCCGTCGGCAGCTCGCTGAAGTCGACGGGGATCAGGATGCGCCGGCCCTCCCGCATGGTGAATCGCGGCGCGATCAGCCCCGCCTTGACCATGCGCCGGGCCACGTCGAGCTCCTCGAGCACCTCGAGGGTGCGGGCGTTGACGGCCGCGGCGCGGGACGTGTTCGCGCCCTCGGCCAACTTGTCGACCACCACCACCCGGATTCCGCGGCTGAGCAGTGTGGCGGCGAGCGTGAGGCCGGTGGGGCCCGCGCCGACCACCAGGACATCGGTGTCTTTCATGGTCCGCTCCTCTTCCTGGTGCGTTAGTCAACGCTTGTTGGCATACCTCCATGCTTGCGCGTCGACGGCGCAATGTCAACAGTTGTTGGCCTACACTCGTTGGCATGAGACGGTCGTCGGAGGAGACCAAAGCGGTGATACTGGCGGCGGCCCGCGAGCGGTTCGGCGCCGTCGGCTTTCAGGGCGCGACGATCCGGGCGATCGCCGCCGACGCGGGGATCGATCCCGCGATGGTCATGCGGTACTACGGCAGCAAGGACAAGCTGTTCGCCGCGGCGGCCGAGTTCGACTTGCGATTTCCCGACTTCGCCTCGACCGACCCGGCGCAGGTCGGGCGGTCGTTGGTGCGGCACTTTCTCGAACGCTGGGAGGGCGACGAGGCGCTGGTCATCCTGCTGCGGTCCAGCGCCACCAACGGCGAAGCGGCCCAACGGATGCAGGAAATCTTCGGAAGCCAGATCCAGCCGCTGGTGGCTTCCTTCGTGCCGCCGCAAGATTCCGCTGTGCGGGCGGGGTTGATCGCGACCCAGATCCTGGGGATGGCGTTGTGCCGCTTCGTGTTACGGCTACCCCCGATCGTGGAGATGAGCCGCGACGAGATCGTCGACTGGCTCGGCCCGACCATCCAGCGCTACCTCGGGCTGCCGGGCCGCTGACCCGCGAGACGTAAGCCACGGTGACGTTTTGCGGCGTGTCGTGTGCGGTGGCTTACGTGTCGTGAGCTGATCGGCGAAAGGTCAGGGCAATCCGATGCGGCGGTAGCGCTGCAAGCGGGCCGTTAACCGTTCGCCCGCGGGGAGCGCTCGCAGCGCATGCACCTCGGCGGCGATGGCGCGCGAGAGTCGCTGGCAGAACTCGACCGGCTCGTCGGCGGCGTCGGGATGCTCCGGCACGACCGCGTCGACGATGCCCGACGCCAGCAGGTCCGCCGATCGGATGCCTTGCGCCGCGGCAAGTTCGGCGGCGTGGGCGGTGTCTCGGAAGACGATCGCGCTGGCGCCTTCGGGCGGGAGCGGCGCCAGCCAAGCGTGCAGCGCGGCCAGCACCCGATCGGCGGGCACCATCGCCAGCGCCGGCCCGCCGCTGCCCTGGCCGAGCAGCACCGACACCGTCGGGGTATCGAGGGTCACCAACTCGGCCAGGCACTGAGCGATCTGGCCGGCCAGGCCGCCCTGTTCGGCCTCGGCCGACAGCGCGGGACCGGCGGTGTCGATCACCAGCACCAGCGGAAGGCGCAGCTCGGCGGCCAGCGCCATCCCGCGCCGGGCCTCGCGCAGCGACGCCGGCCCCACCATCCCGCCCGTCACCCGCTGCTGTCCGAGCACCACCGCGGGCTGACCGGCGAAACGGGCCAGCGCCAGCAGGGTCGTCGCCGCTTCTCCCTGCCCCGTGCCCGACAGCAGTACCAGATCGGTGGCGCCGTGGCGGAGCAGCAGCCCGACACCCGGCCGGTCGGGGCGGCGGGACGCCACCACCGAGTCCCACGCCGGCACGTCGGGGAGCGGCTCGGGCGGTGCCGCCGCCGGCAGCGGATCGGGTGGGTCGGCGATGACGGTCAGCGCGCGGTCCAGCGTCCGGCGCAGCTCGCCAACCGGGACGACGCCGTCGATCACGCTGTGGCGCTGCAGGTTCTCCGCCGTCTGGACGCCTTCGGGGAACGGTTCGCCGTAGAGCAGCTGGTACACCCGGGGCCCGAGGAAGCCGATCATGGCGTCCGGTTCGGCGACGGTGACATGGCCGAGCGAACCCCACGACGCGAACACCCCGCCGGTGGTGGGATTGCGCAGGTAGACCAGGTGGGGCAGGTGGGCCTGCTTGTGCAGGCGGACGGCGGCGGCGATCTTCACCATCTGCAGGAAGGCGACCGTGCCCTCCTGCATGCGGGTGCCCCCGGAGCTCGGCGAAGCCAGCAGCGGCAGGCGTTCGGCGGTCGCTCGCTGCACCGCGGCGGTGATCCGTTCGGCCGCGGCCACCCCGATCGAGCCGCCGAGGAAGCCGAACTCGCAGACCACCACTGCGACCCGGCGGCCGTAGATGCGTCCCTCGCCGGTCAGCACCGATTCGTCGAGGCCGGTGGCCGCCCGCGCGTCGGCCAGCTCTCGCGCGTAGGTCTCGCTGACCGGCACCGCGAGCGGCTCGCTGTCCCACCGGATGAAGGAGCCCTCGTCCAGCACCGCGTCGCGCAGCTGAGCAGCCGTGATACGACTCACGACACGAGGCTATATAGGGTGGCTGCCATGATCGGTGTTACCCAGGCCGAAGCCGTGCTGACGATTGAGCTGCAGCGGCCCGAGCGCCGCAACGCGCTGAATTCCCAGCTCGTCGAGGAGCTGCGGGAGGCGTTCCAGAAGGCGAGCGACGGCTCCGTCCGTGCCATCGTGCTGACCGGGCAAGGCACCGCGTTCTGCGCCGGCGCCGACCTGAGCGGCGACGCGTTTGCCGCCGACTATCCGGACCGGCTCATCGAGCTGCACAAGGTGATGGATACCACGCTGATCCCGGTGATCGCCGCCATCAACGGTCCCGCCATCGGGGCGGGCCTGCAGCTGGCCATGCAATGCGATTTGCGGGTCGTCGCACCGGACGCGTTCTTCCAGTTCCCGACATCGAAATACGGTCTGGCGCTTGACAACTGGAGCATTCGCCGGTTGTCTTCGCTGGTCGGGCACGGGCGAGCCCGCGCGATGCTGCTGGCCGCGGAGAAGCTGACCGCCGACGCGGCGCTGCAGACCGGCATGGCCAACCGCATCGGAACGCTGGCCGACGCCCAAGCGTGGGCCGCCGAGATCTCCGGGCTGGCACCGCTCGCGATTCAGCATGCCAAGCGCGTGCTGAACGACGACGGCGCCATCGAGGAGGCCGGGCCGGTGCACAAGGAGCTGTTCGACAGGGCGTGGGGCAGCCAGGACGTAATCGAGGCCCAGGTCGCCCGCATCGAGAAGCGACCGCCGAAGTTCCAGGGGGCCTGACCGTCATGCTGCGGGGGGCGCTGCGACTGGCCGCCGGCACGGCTTCGCTGGTGGCCGGCAGCTGGGTGGTGCGGGCGCTGCACGGCGCACCGGCGGCCCTCGGCGCCCACCCCGCCGCGATCAGGGCGGTGGCGGAGCGGTCACCGAACTACCGCGACGGCGCGTTCGTCAACCTCGACCCCGCCTCCAATTTCATGATGGATCGCGAAGAACTGCGGCTGGTCGCGTGGGAGCTTATCGGCAGTCGGGGCGTGAGCCGGCCTTCGGCGCCAATCCCGTTGGCCGCCCCCGCGATCTTCGACGGTGACCCCGGCCGGCTCGCCGTCAGCTGGTTCGGTCACTCGACGGCGCTGCTGGAGATCGACGGTTACCGGGTGCTCACCGACCCGGTCTGGAGCGATCGGTGCTCACCGTCGGACATCGTCGGACCGCAGCGGCTGCACCCGCCGCCGGTGCAACTGGAAGGGCTGCCCGCCGTCGACGCGGTGGTGATCAGCCATGACCACTACGACCACCTCGATATGGACACGGTGACGGCGCTGGCCCACACGCAGCGGGCCCCGTTCTTCGTGCCGCTCGGTGTCGGCGCTCACCTGCGCGCGTGGGGGATACCGGAGCACCGCATCGTCGAGCTCGACTGGCATCAGAGCGGCCTGGTCGATCAGCTGACCGTGACTTGCCTGCCGGCGCGGCACTTTTCGGGTCGCTTCCTGGATCGCAATACCACGCTGTGGGCGTCGTGGACATTCATCGGTCCGAATCATCGCGCCTACTTCGGCGGCGACACCGGCTACACCAAGAGCTTCGCGCAGATCGGCGCCGACCATGGGCCGTTCGACCTGACGCTGTTGCCCATCGGCGCCTACAACACCGCGTGGCCGGACGTCCACATGAACCCCGAGGAAGCGGTGCGGGCGCACCTGGACCTCACCGGTGACGGGCTGCTAGTGCCGATTCATTGGGGCACCTTCCGGCTGGCCCCCCACCCGTGGGCCGAGCCGGTCGAACGCCTGCTCGCCGCCGCGGAACCGGAACACGTCAAAGTTGCGGTCCCCGCCCCCGGCCAACGCATCGATCCCGCGGCGCCGCCGAAATCGAACCCCTGGTGGCGGCTCTGATTCGGGGGTTCGCCAACCTCCCACGCTAGAGTTCCGCCATGACGAAACGCGCGGCCGCGGCCGTTGCCACGGTGCTGCTCGGCCTGACCGGATGCGGGCCCGCCCAACCGGTATCCAGCCCGCCCGCGCCCTCTGACGCGCCGCCCAACGAGGTGTCGGGTCTCGCGATCCCCGCCGGCCGCGTCGACGAAGCGGTCGCCAAGGTCGACGGCCTCGTCGGCGACCTGATGAAGGGCACCGGCGTCCCGGGGATGGCCTTGGCCATCGTCCATGGCGGAAAGGTGCTGTACGCCAAGGGGTTCGGCGTCAAGGATGTGAGCAAAGGCCAGGGCCAGGACAACAAGGTGGACGCCGACACCGTTTTCCAGTTGGCTTCGGTGTCCAAGTCGGTCGGCTCGACGGTGGTCGCACACGAAGTCAGCGACAACGTCGTCGCATGGGACACCCCGGTGGCGTCCAAGTTGCCGTGGTTCACGCTGAGCGATCCCTACGTCACGGCGCACGTCACCGTCGCCGACCTGTATTCGCATCGCTCCGGGCTGCCCGACCATGCCGGTGACAAACTCGAAGACTTGGGCTACGACCGTCGGCAAACCCTCGAACGGCTGAAGTACCTGCCGTTGGCGCCGTTTCGAATCAGCTACGCCTACACCAACTATGGGGTAACCGCGGCGGCCGAGGCGGTGGCCGCCGCGGCGGGCAAGTCATGGGAGGACCTGTCCAACGAGGTGCTCTACCGGCCCCTGGGGATGACATCGACCAGTTCGCGGTTCGCCGACTTCGTCGCACGACCCAACCATGCGGCCAACCACATCAAGATCGCGGACAAGTGGGAGGCCCGATTCCAGCGGGACCCCGATGCACAGTCCCCCGCGGGCGGGGTGAGCTCGTCGGTGAACGACATGGCCCGCTGGCTGATGATGTTGCTGGGCAACGGAACATACAACGGACAGCGGATCGCGTCGCCGGAAGCCTTGCTGGCCGCCACCAGCCCGCAGACGGTTTCGGTGCCCGCGAAGACGCCCAAGGCGCGCCCGGGGTTCTACGGATACGGCTTCAACGCGTCGGTCGACTCGTCGGGCCGCACCGAATACAGTCATTCCGGTGCTTTCGATTTGGGGGCGGCGACAAACTTCGTGGTGATGCCCTCGGAGGACTTGGGCATCATCGCGCTGACGAATGGCGCGCCCTATGGCATCCCGGAGACGCTGACCGCCGAATTCATGGATCTTGTGCAGTACGGCCAGATTCGTGAGGACTGGGGGGCTCTGTACCAGAAGGCGATCGGCTGGCTGAACAACCCGGAGGGATCGCTGGTCGGCAAGCGGCCGCCGGACAATCCCGCGCCGGCCAGGCCGCTCAGCGACTATGCGGGCGTGTATGCCAGCGACTACTGGGGCCCGGCCGTCGTCACCGAACACGACGGCTCCCTGCAGCTGGTGATGGGCCCCAAGAACCGGACGGTCACGCTGACGCACTGGGACGGCGACACCTTCACCTTCGGTCTGACCGACGAAAACGCCCCGCCCGGAACGATTTCCAAGGCCACCTTCGCGGGACGGACGCTCAACCTGGAGTACTACGACTCGGACAAGCTGGGAACGTTCACCCGATGATCGCCGGTCTGACCGATGCCGAGGTGGCGCAGCGGGTCGCCGCGGGCAAGAGCAACGCGGTCCGCGAACGCGCCACCCGCAGCATCGCCGACATCGTGCGGGCCAACGTCTTCACCCGGATCAACGCGATCCTGGGGGTGTTGTTGCTGATCGTGCTGGCAACGGGGTCGCTGATCAACGGGATGTTCGGGCTGCTCATCATCGCCAACAGCGTCATCGGCATGGTCCAGGAGATTCGTGCCAAACGGACGCTGGATGCGCTGGCCATCGTCGGGCAGGCGAAGCCGTTGGTGCGCAGGCAATCCGGGACGCGCACGCTGTCGCCTTCCGAGGTGGTGCTCGACGACATCATCGAACTCGGACCCGGGGACCAAGTCGTCGTCGACGGCCAGATCGTCGAAGAGGCGAATCTGGAGGTCGACGAGTCGTTGCTGACCGGCGAGGCCGACCCGATGGTCAAGGCCACCGGCGATGCGGTCATGTCCGGCAGCTTCGTCGTCGCCGGCACGGGCGCCTACCGCGCCACCAAGGTCGGGCCGGAGGCCTATGCCGCCAAGCTCGCCGAAGAGGCCAGCAAGTTCACGTTGGTGAAATCCGAACTGCGCAACGGGATCAACCGGATCCTGCAGTTCATCACCTACCTGTTGGTGCCGGCCGGCCTGCTGACGATCTACACCCAGTTCTTCACCACGCACGCGGGCTGGCGGCAGTCCGTGCTCCGGACCGTGGGTGCGTTGGTCCCGATGGTGCCCGAAGGCCTGGTCTTGCTGACGTCGGTTGCATTCGCCGTCGGGGTGGTCCGGCTCGGGCAGCGCCGGTGTCTCGTGCAGGAGCTGCCCGCGATCGAGGGACTCGCCCGGGTCGATGTGGTCTGCGCGGACAAGACGGGCACCCTGACCGAGAACGGCATGCGGGTTGCGGGTGTCGAGGAACTCGAAGCGGCACAGCGGCACAGGGTCACCGACGCCCTGGCGGCGTTGGCCGCCGCCGACCCGCGCCCGAACGCGAGCATGCAGGCGATCGCCGAGAGCTATCAGCGTCCACCCGGTTGGACCGCCACGGCCACCGCGCCGTTCAAGTCGGCCACCAAGTGGAGCGGGGTGTCCTTCGGGGATAACGGCAACTGGGTGATCGGGGCGCCGGACGTGCTGCTCGATCCGGCGTCGGGTGCGGCCGAACAGGCCGAGCGGATCGGCGCGCAGGGTTTGCGGGTGCTGCTGGTCGGCACCGGTGACGTTGCCGTTGACCATCCGGACGCGCCGGGACGCGTGACCCCCGTCGCGCTGGTGGTGCTCGAGCAGCGGGTGCGCCCCGACGCCGCGGACACCCTGGACTATTTTGCCGAGCAGGGTGTTTCGGTCAAGGTCATTTCCGGCGACAACGCGGTGTCGGTCGGCGCCGTCGCCGACAAGCTCGGGCTGCGCGGGGAGACGATGGACGCGCGCCGGCTGCCGGCGGAACCCGCGCAACTGGCCGACGCGCTGGACGCCCACACCACCTTCGGCCGGGTGCGGCCCGACCAGAAGCGGGCGATGGTGCACGCCCTGCAATCGCACGGGCATACGGTCGCGATGACCGGCGACGGCGTCAACGACGTGCTGGCGCTCAAGGATGCCGACATCGGTGTAGCGATGGGTGCCGGCAGCCCGGCGTCGCGCGCGGTCGCGCAGATCGTGTTGCTGGACAACAGGTTTGCCACCCTGCCGTACGTCGTCGGCGAGGGCCGGCGGGTGATCGGCAACATCGAGAGGGTCGCCAACCTGTTCTTGACCAAGACCGTCTACTCGGTGCTGTTGGCGCTGCTGGTCGGCATCGAATGCCTGTTCGCCAAGCCGCTCAAAGTCGATCCCTTGCTGTACCCGTTTCAGCCGATACACGTCACCATCGCGGCGTGGTTCACCATCGGGATCCCGTCGTTCATCCTGTCGCTCGCGCCCAATAACGAACGCGCCTACCCGGGCTTTGTGCGGCGGGTGCTGAGCTCGGCGCTGCCCTCCGGGCTCATCGTCGGCACCGCGACGTTCGGGTCCTACCTGGTGGCCTATCACGGCCGGCACGCGTCGTTCCAGCAACAGGAGCAGGCGTCGACCGCGGCCCTGATCACGCTGCTGATGACGGCGCTGTGGGTGCTCGCGGTGGTCGCGCGCCCCTACCAGTGGTGGCGGGTCGCGCTGGTGATCGGCTCCGGCCTGGCCTACGTGGTGATCTTCAGCATCCCGCTGGCCCGCCGGGCGTTCCTGCTCGATCCCTCCGATGTCGTGGTGACGTCCACCGCAGTGGGGATCGGCATGCTGGGCGCCGGGGCCATCGAGGCGATGTGGTGGATCCGGGCACGGGTGCTGGGCGTGCAGCCGCGGCTGTGGCGCTAACGGCCGCCAAGTAGGATTTCGGCGGGGAAAGGACGGGTACATGGGATTCCTGGACAAGGCCAAAGAGCTCTTGTCGCAGAACGCCGACAAGGTCGAAACCGCGGTCGACAAGGCCGGCGAATTCGTCGACGAGAAGACGCAGGGCAAGTACTCCGACACCATCCACAAAGTGCAAGAAGAGGCCAAGAAAGCGGCCGGGACCGCGGCTAAAGGCGACGACCAGAACTGAGCTCATGGCGAAACTCTCCGGATCCATCGACGTCCCGCTACCACCCGAGGTGGCCTGGAAGCATGCCTCCGACCTGTCCCGGTACAAGGATTGGCTGACCATCCACCGGGTATGGCGCAGCAAACTGCCCGACGACATCGACAAGGGCACCGTCGTGGAGTCGATCGTCGAAGTCAAGGGCATGTACAACCGGATCAGGTGGACGGTCGTGCGCTACAAGCCACCGGAAGGCATGACGCTCAACGGTGACGGCGTCGGTGGCGTCAAGGTCAAGCTGATGGCCAAAGTTCAGCCCGCGGAAGAGGGCTCGGTCGTCAGCTTCGATGTCCACCTCGGTGGCCCCGCCCTGTTCGGGCCGATCGGCATGATCGTCGCCGCCGCGCTGCGTGGCGACATCGACATGTCGCTGCAGAACTTCGTCACGGTATTCACCCGCCCGGACCCCGGGATGAACGGCTCCGGCGGTCGTCGCTGACCGACGGGCGCCACGCGAGCGGGACGGCGCCGAGGTCGGTCCCACGTCGGCTAATCTCGCTTGCATGACTCGCCGGCTGCGCCCTGGTTGGCTGGTGGCGCTCTTCGCGTTGGTGATTTCCGCCAGCGCTTGGCTGCCGTGGTTGACGACGGCGGTCAACGGCGGGGGCTGGGCAAACGCCATCGGAGGCGCCCACGGGAACTTGGAACTGCCGCGAGGGTTCGGCGCGGGCCAGCTCATCGTTTTGCTGTCCTCCGCGCTGTTGGTGACCGGGGCGATGGTCGGCCGCGGACTGTCGGTCAGGCTTGCTTCGGTTGGCGCGCTAGTGATTTCGCTGTTGATCGTCGCGCTGACGGCGTGGTATTACAAGCTCAACGTGAATCCGCCGGTATCGGCCCAATATGGCCTGTACGTCGGCGCGGTCGCGGCGGTCTGTGCGGTGGTCTGCTCGATTGCGGCGGTCATCGCCGCCCTGGCTTCCGGTCGGTCCGGCCGCTGAGACCTCAGGACGACGGGAACTCGTGCGTTCCCGAAGCGGAGCTGTCGCTCGGCTCGTTGACGCCGAACACGAAGGGCGCGAACACGATTTCGCGGCCGTCCGGGTCGCGGTAGGTGACGGCGCCCGTCGCCGCCCAGTACGGATGCTGTTCGGCGGGTTCGATGCCCGCCGCTTGCAGCCGGGCGATCGCCGTCTGTTGCGCCTGCTGGTCGGGGAAGTACAGGCACAGCTGTTCGTGGTGGTCCACGGCGACGGGCTCGACGGATTCCACGATCTCCAGGGTCAGGTTCCAGCTGGGCAGTCCGAAGATGGCGCCGTTGCTGCCGTAGCTCTCGCCGAAGGTCTCGAAGAGCGGCAAGCCCACCAGGTCGCGGTAGAACCGCACCGTCTCGTGGAAGTTCGCCGACCGGCGTGCGAAACGTATGCCGCCGATCGACGCCAGTTGCATCGGCCAGTGCGTGGTGCGGCGGGGATTCTGGGCGCCCATCACAACCCGACCGCGCTTGCCGCCGACTCGGCGGTATCCCAGCGCCGCAGCTGGTGGCCGGGCGCCCACGTCGAGTGGGTTCCGCTGGAAATGCGCTCCGGCAGTTGGAGTTTGCACACCGGGCCATCAGCGATCCGGGCGGCGTCGAAGATCACGCAATAGGAGGCGTCGGTGTTCATGTCGGTGGTGAGGGTGACCAGGTAACCGTCGTCCTCCCCGGTGGCTCCGACCCGTGGCGCCATTGCCGTTTCGCTTCCATAGACGCCGTCGCCGAAGCGGAAGTCCTGTTGGTTTCCGGTGCACAGGTCGTGTTTGACCAGTCCGTCGAACAAGAACCAGCCGGGCTTGCCGGTGGCGGCATAGGCGTAGCGGTAGTCGCCCGCGGCGTAGTCCGGGTTGATGGTGCCGAACTCGGTGATGGACTCCGACAGCCGCTCCTCCCGCACCGCTCCGGTGGCGAGGTTGAAACGCCAACGGTGCAGCCGCGATTGCAGGCGGTCCAGCGCCAGGAACCGAAACAGCTTGTCCCACTTCGATCCACCGGTGTCAGCTGGCGAAGGATCGCCCTCGAAGAAACCGTCAAGCACAATCTCGTCGCCGTCCTCGTAGGCGTTGACGAAGTGCAGCACGAACGTGGGGTCCGCTTCGAACCAACGGACGTCACCGGTTCCGCCGCGGCGGGGCAGGATCGCGAACCGCGACGGGATATCGGGATAGAAGCGCGGCAGGTGCACGTCGTGCTCGAGCAGGCCGGGGTCCCAGAACAACGGAAAGTCGTTGAGAATCACGTAGTTTTCGGTGAACGCCATGTCGTGCGGCAGTCGCGGCCCGGGCAGCGGGATGTCCACGTAGTGGACCAACTCGCTGCTCTCGTCGACCACGCCGTAGCGCATGTACGGCTCCCGCTTGCTGTAGTTGAAGAACAGCAGTTCACCGGTTTTGCTGTCCACCTTCGGGTGGGCGGACACACCCCAATCGGTCGGGAAGCGCCCGTTCCAGCTTTCCTTACCCAGCGTCTCGCCCGAGTACGGGTTGACCCGGTAGAGGTCGCCGCACTGGTAGAAGCTGGTCAGCGCGACGCCCCGGTGCACGATGACGTCGGTGCTCGACGCGTCTTTCATCCGGGTGCGGGCGCCCCACCCATGCTCACGCTTGGCCAATTGCACCGGCTCGGCCAGCCCCGGCCACAGCGGACCCCCGGCTTCGTTCTCCGCCAGGAAGCCGTCGGTACGGACAAAGCGGTTGCGGTAGAAGGCTTTTCCATCGCGAAAGCCGACCATGTGCAGCATGCCGTCGCCGTCGAACGGGTGATACGTCTTCAGCGCCGGGTGCAACGGATTTTCGGTATTGCGCAGGTAGATGCCGTCCAGGTCGCGCGGGAGTTCCCCTTCAACGGCGGTGAGGTTGTCGGCGTCCCACTCGGTGATCTGGGGACGCCACGGTCCGGTCCGGTACGGGTGGTCGTCGTCTTCGGGCAGGGTGGACAGGAATTTGCCGACGATCTCAACATCCATGTCACGCGCTTTCTGCTGTGCGGACAACGAAACTCACCGTGGTGGCGGTGCTGCCGCCGAAGTTGAGGGTGCCGAACGTCTTGGCGCCCTCGACCTGATACTCCCCGGCCGCGCCGCTGACCTGCTTGGCCGCGTCGAGCAACATGCGCACGCCGGAAGCCCCGACCGGATGGCCGCCGCCGATCAGTCCGCCGCTGGGGTTGATCGGCAGCCGGCCGCCGATCTCGATCTCACCGTTCTCGATGGCCTTCCACGACTCTCCGGGGCCGGTCAGCCCGATGTGGTCGATGGCCAGATACTCGCTGGGGGTGAAGCAATCGTGCACCTCGTACCCGTCGAGGTGGTCCAGGGTCAGGCGGGCGCGGCGCAGGGCGTCGTGCACCGCGGCCCGCACGTGCGGAAGGAGGTAAGGGTCATCGACGGCTCGGTCCAATTTCTGCCGCAGACCCAGTCCCACCGTCCGGTGCCCCCAGCCCTCGATGCGGCCGACCGGGCGCGCATCGGGATGGTCGCGCAGATAGGCATCGCCGACCAAAACCAATCCCGCTGCGCCGTCGGTCATTTGGCTGCAGTCGAAGCGCCGCAGCCGGCCCTCGGTGATCGGGTTGGTGGTGTCGTCGTCCGTAATGGGGTCGGGGACGGTCCACGCGCGGGTCTGGGCGTTGGGGTTACGCCGCGCGTTGGCGAAGTTCAGCTGCGCGATCGCCCGCAGGTGCGCGTCGTCCAAGCCGTAGCGCCGGTCGTATTCTTCGGCGACCTCGGCGAACATCGACGGCCACAGGTACCGCGCGTCGGCGCCCTCGTGGCCCGTCCACGCGGCCGCACCCAGGTGCTGGGCCGCGGTGTCGCCGGGCACCGTCTTCTCGAGCTCGATCCCCACCACCAACGCGGTGTCATAGGCGCCCGACCGCAGGTCGGCCATCGCCGACAGCGTCGCGATGCTGCCGGACGCGCACGCCGCCTCGTGCCGGGAGGCCGGAGTGTCCCAGAGGTCCGCGCAAACCGTGGCCGGCATCGCCCCGAGGTGGCCCTGGCCGGCGAACATCTCCCCGAATGCGTTCGCAACGTGGACCACTTTGATGTCGGCCGGATTCACCTTGGCCGAGGCGAGCGTGGCCTCGACGACCTCCGCGGTGAGGTCGGCGAAGTCACGGCCCTCCTTGGTGAGGTTGCGGGCGAAATCGGTTTGCCAGCCGCCCAGAATCCACACACCCGCAGAGTCATCCATACGCCGCACGGTACTCCTGGAAAACCTCGTCGTTCAGGCGTATCGCGGGCGGTCGTGGCCGAAAAGGAGCCTGAAATGGGGCGGCCCCGTCGGCTCTCGGGCTGAACCGACGGGACCTAGGCGTACGCGAAGGCCGGCCGACGCGTTCGCCTCTCATGGAACATTGCCCCGTACGGCGGCAGACAAACATGCGGACTCAACCTCATTGCGTGAGGGCGAAAACATTTTGAGGTCTTCGGGTTTCTCGCCGGCGTCCCGCACCCGGGTTTGTGGGTCGCACCCGTCAGCGCGAATCGGGCGCGTGCGGGCGTGCCCGTCCCCTTGGGCGACGGCCGGGTTCGCTGGTCGCCGCGAGGCGGGCAAACACTCGCGCGGCGCCTTTCGCCCGGACGACACGGGCGAGAGCCGGCCGGGTGGAAAGGGCTGCGCCGGCGCTCGCCAGGGAGCGGGTGAGCGGGACCATGGTGCCCGCCTGGCGGGTTTCGACACGGTCACGGATGCGTACCTATCGCCGCATCACTAGTCACAACAGTCGCACTAATCACTATCGTCACATGAGCCAACTACGGACGTCAATGCGGTGTCCCCGCAGCTCGAAAGGTGTTACATGTCGGCGATTCTTCGAAGTGTGTCGCTATCAATGGCGTCGGCGGCCGCGGTCGGACTCGTCTACGTGGTCGGCCCGGCGCCGACGGCCAATGCCACCCCGTGCGGAGCGCCAGAAGCGAATGTGGAACCGCCCGCCGCGCCGCCGGCGATGCCAGCACCCCAACCGGTCGTTCAGCCGCCCACCGGGCGCAGACCCACCCACACCAATGACCAGGCGCCGCTGCCCAAGCTGGGACCGCTGATCTCGTCATTCCTCAAGCCGGCGATCCCTCGACAGGTCGCGCCGATGAGACCGCAGGCGGAGGTCCTTCCGCCCGGGCCGAATCCCCCCGTCCCCGGTCTGCCGCAACCGCCCAACGCCGGTCAGCTGCAGCCCAACGCCGCCCCGGTCCCGCCGCCGCAGCCACCGGCGGAGGCGCCGCCCGTCTCGATTGCCGGGGCCCCCACTTCGCTCGTCGACTGGGTGACCGGACCCGACGGCCCGAACAAGACCCTGCAGCGTTTCAGCATTTCCGGCACCGACCTCGGTATCGCTTGGGACAACGGGGATCCCGTGAACCGTCAGGTCCTGATGGCCTTCGGCGACACCTTCGGTTACTGCAAAGTCAAGGGTCAACAGTGGCGCTACAACACGCTGTTCCGCAGCTCGGACCGGGATCTGTCACACGGAATCCACATCGCGGACGGCATCCCCAACGACCGGTACTCCGGTTCGCCCGTGTGGGCGACGAGCCTGTCCAAGCAGGTCGTCAACACCATCCACAAGGCAGCCCACGAGACGGGGATCATTCCGACGGCCGGCATCTCGATCGGCAGAACGCAGTACATGAGCTACATGTCGATCCGGCAGTGGGGCCGAGACGGCGAATGGAGCACGAACTACTCGGCGATCGCGCGGTCCAACGACAACGGCCAGAACTGGGGAATCTTCCCCACCTCGATCCGCACGGCCTCCGCGGACGCCATTCCGGGAGCCGGGTTCACCCCCGGCAATGAAAACTTTCAAATGGGTGCCTTCATGAAAGGCAACGACGGTTACCTGTATCAATTCGGGACCCCGTCGGGACGCGGCGGTGCGGCATTCCTGTCGCGGGTGCCGCCGGGTCAGTTGCCCGACATCACCAAGTACCAGTACTGGAACGGCGACAACGGCGGCCGCTGGGTGCCCAACAATCCGGGCGCGGCGACGCCGATCTTCCCGGGCCCGGTGGGCGAAATGTCGGCCCAATACAACAGCTATCTCAAGCAATACCTGGTGCTCTACACCAACGGTGGCAGCAACGACGTGGTCGCGCGCACCGCGCCGGCCCCGCAGGGGCCGTGGAGCCCCGAGCAACCGCTCGTGTCCGCCTTCTCGATGCCCGGTGGCATTTATGCGCCGATGATTCACCCCTGGTCGTCGGGGCGGGACCTGTACTTCAACCTGTCGCTGTGGTCGGCATACGACGTGATGCTGATGCACACCGTCTTGCCCTAATCGTGATCGTGTCGCACCCCGAATAGTCGGTAAAGCAGGCGCACCCTGAATGAAGCGGGGACCTAGCGAGAGAGGAGATCGACGATGATCACTTTCGAGAACCCGGCGACGTCGACTGCCGCTAAGCCGCGGCGGCCAGACATCGAGGTCCGCATCGAGGGCGTGCGCCGCCGCGACGGTGCCGTCCGGCTCGGCATCATGCTCGACGGGCGGATGGCGACATAACCCAGCGCGACGGCGCAGGCCGCAACGGCCGCGGCAATATGTACGCGTGAGTTGGGCGAAGCGTGAAGCAAGGGCGCTTGCGGACATGACACTGACTGGCGATGCGCTGCTTGCCGAGCTCGAAGACTATATCCGCGTACACCATCCGCTTTTGACGGATGTTCGGCTGGAGCGCGCGACCGCCACCGAGGAGTACGACACCGGCGCCCAACCGCCTCGACGCTGGTACGACGTGATCTACCTGGCTGACGACGGCGAAGGCTATGGGGTCAGACCGTAAGTGCCCCTGTTCAGTGTCGGTTGATTCTTGACGCTTCTGTTTCGGTTGATCCTTGACACTCTTGTTGTGTGTTAGGCGTCTGCGCTGGTGCGCAGGGCCCGTTTGTTTCGTACCTCTCCGTTGCTGGTGCGGGCGGCGGTTTTGACGAGTTGGTTGTCGATCCAAAACCGCAGCAGCTCACCATCGACGTGGACATCGCAGCGGGCGCCGGCGTAGTGGCGCCCCACGCTGACTTGCTGCCAGGACTGAGGTTCCCCCGAGACCGTAGAGGCATCAGCTATAAGGGGTAGCGATGTCAGAGAAACGGAAGAAGTATGACCGTGAGTTCCGGGATGGGGCTGTGCGGATCGTGCGGGAGACGGGTAAGCCGTGAGGTTCCCCCGAGACCGTAGAGGCATCAGCTATAAGGGGTAGCGATGTCAGAGAAACGGAAGAAGTATGACCGTGAGTTCCGGGATGGGGCTGTGCGGATCGTGCGGGAGACGGGTAAGCCGATCGCGGCGGTGGCGCGCGATCTGGGGATGAATCCGGGCACCTTGGGGAACTGGGTTGCCCAGGATCAGGAGCAGNGCGAGGGCCGTGGGGAGTTGTCCAAGGACGATCTGGCCGAGCTGAAGCGTTTGCGGGCGGAGAACGCCGAGCTGCGGATGGAGCGTGATGTCCTCAAGCGATCAGTGGTCCTGTGGGTGAAGGAGGCGACGAAGTGAGCGTGGCATGCTTCATCGCCGACCAGAGGACCAAAAATGTCGTGTGCCACATGCTGTGACATGCCGTGTGCTGCAGGTCAGCCTGGCGTGGTTCTACAAGTGGCTGGGCCGCGCCGAGGATCCCGACGGGCTGCACACCGACACTGATCGGCGCCGCGCCGAGCTGGATGTGGCGGTCGCCGAGGCGTTCGCTAAGGCCAAGGGCTTGCATGGTTCCCCGCGACTGGTCGACGATCTGCGCGATGAGGGCTGGACGGTGTCGGTGAACACGGTCGCCGACTCGATGCGTCGCCAGCTGCTGGTGGCGCGTCCCAAGAAGCGCCGCAATGGGTTGACCAAGCAGGACAAGACCGCACCGAAGTTTGCCGACCTGGTCAAACGGGACTTCACCGCTGATGCACCGAACCGCAAATGGGTGGGTGACATGACGGAGATTCCCACCGACTCCGGGAAGCTGTATTTGGCGACTGTGATCGACCTGTACAGCCGGCGGCTGCTGGGGGCGGCAATGGGCCTGCACCCGGACGCCGAGCTGGCCTGTGCGGCCATCAAGATGGCGGTGGCAGCCCGTGGTGGCCGCGAGGGCATCTGGCGCGACGAACTTGAGCAGCGGGTCATTTTCCACACCGACCGTGGCAGCACTTATACCGCCAGGGTGTTCACCAAGCTGTGTGCTGAGCTGGGGATCCGCCAATCCATGGGGCGGGTCGGGTCGTGCTTCGACAACGCCGCGGCCGAGGCGTTCTTCTCCTCGCTGGAATGGGAAGTGTTGTCCCGCAATCAGTTCCG